>VBBN01000036.1 GCA_005888735.1 Candidatus Bathyarchaeota archaeon | reverse complement strand
AACAATTGCTCCTCTCCCAGACTGTTTTCTTCAACGCGACAAACCTGACCCTTCTCGCCTACCAGTCCTTCCAGACAGACACCTCTGCCAATGTCCTGTTCGGACTACGGTTTACTAACGGGATTCACACCATGTTCTACGTTTTCTCCGACTCCGTCGGCCAGAGGACCGTGGCGTCCTATGCAGAGAACACGACTGTGACAGTTCCAGTCCAGGCCTTGGCCTGGACTTGGATGTCAGTTGACCCCCAGGCGGAGTGGAGAGCTCAGAGGTGGGCGACACCGCTCACCGTGGACTGTTCACTGCTTCTTGAGGCTGGGGAGCCTGGGGTCTACTATGTTGACACTCTTCAAGTGACTCCGGGGCTCGCCTAGGAACTCGACACGTAAGAATACTACGTCTTCGCTCCCGGCGGCCGGGTCAGTTTCCAAAGTAGCCGAACTCATTTATTCAGGCACTCTTCGGGCTCATGCTTCGACTAGGTCGTCTGGGTTTGAAGGGCTTGCTATTAGCCGGGGGGCACGGAACACGGCTGCGCCCGTTGACGTATACGGGGAACAAGCACATGCTCCCTATTGCGAACAAGCCCATGTTGATGTACGGCTTCGACCAGCTTAGAGCCGCCGGAATTCGAGAGATCGGGGTTGTTCTTGGTCCGTTGCACGAGGGGATCAGAGAGTCGATGGGTGACGGGTCCAAGTTTGGCGTGAGCATCAGGTACATTTCACAACCTGACCCTCTCGGCATCGCGCACGGGGTTCTCATCTCCGAGGATTTCGTGGGCGAGGACCCGTTCATCGTCCACCTCGGAGACAATCTGTTGAAGGAGAGTATTCCATCGCTCGCCAAGGATTTCGAAAAGTCGAAGGCTGACGCGACTGTCTTGTTGAGCCGAGTCCGGGACCCGAGCCGTTTTGGAGTCGTGCAGATTAATCACGGGAAGATTGTCAAGCTTGTCGAGAAGCCGAAAGAGTACATCAGCGACCTTGCGCTGGCAGGCGTCTACTTTTTCCGGTCAACCATTTTTGACGCGATTCGACGATTGAAGCCGAGCTGGAGGAATGAGCTGGAGATTACAGAGGCAATTCAGAACCTACTGGACGCGGGTGGGACGATTACGTTTCACGAGATTACAGGCTGGTGGAAGGACACCGGACGTCCTGAGGACATTTTGGAGGCGAATCAACTGGTCCTGAGCGACCTGAAGCCGTCAACTCGAGGCAAGGTGGAAGAAGGCGCCAGCGTCGCGGGCAGTGTGGCAATTGGAGAGGGATCGGTTGTGAGGAAGGGGGCGACTTTGCGGGGCCCGGTCGTTGTGGGAGAGGATTCAGAGATTGGCCTGAATGCGTACATCGGGCCTTATACGTCAGTGGGGAGCCGAGTCCGGATTACCAGGGCAGAGATTGAGAATAGCATTGTCCTGGATGGGGCGGTCATCGATTGTCACGAACGGATTGTGGACAGTATCATTGGAAAGGATTCGAAGATTGTCTCAAACGGTAACCATAAGCCTAGTGGGCGACGCTTTGTCGTCGGCGAAAGTACGTTCGTAAGCCTCTAGGCGTTCTTGCGTTCTTCAATTGGGAGCAGTTGCACTTGGAGCCGATAACATGGTCGGGAAGGTTTGTGGCGCTACGGTATTCGAGCCTAACGACAAGGAGGCCTGCCTGCGGTGTTGCCCATGTGCCTAGCAATGTTCCACTGCCGATGAAAACATTCTAAAGACTTGCGACTTCAATACTTCAGTAAAGACGGCCTATTATGTCGGATTCTGTCGAGACACAGAGAGCGTCTTCTCTCGTTTCAAGGCGCAAGTTTATCGAACGTCTTGCGATGGCCGGAGCGAGCGGAGGAGCCGGCCTAGCTCTTGGACCGGTCTTAGCCGGCCCGCCCACGGCTTTCGCCGTAGCACCCAGCGACGTTGACCCGGCGAGTTACATCATCTACAAGGATAATAGTGGGACAGTAAATGCGGTCAATGGAACGACAGGATCTGTCGACTATTCTGGGCCTAACGCAACCACAGTCGTGCAGAATGCGATAAACAACATGACCAACGGGTCCATCTATGTGAGGGATGGGACAGGAACACTTGGGACCCTCACCCACAAGCCTGGGGTCGCGGTAATACTAGAGACTCAGGGAAGCATCAAGTTCCTGAACGGCTGGCCAGGCGTCAAGACGAAAGCAGGAGTCCCCGCCGTCACGGACTTTGGTACCGCTGTAGACGGTTTACAAGTTGTGAGGTCAGGTGGCTCTTGGTTCGGATATCCAATGTTTGACGGAATGATATGCGGCGCGTCGGCAGGCCCGATTAAGATTGTTGGAAGCGTTGCGACATTAAGAAGCGTCCTCTCGGCACCAGGAGCAATTACTTGTGTTTACATGATACCGGGAATTTACAATCTCGGGACAACGGGCATAGTCGTAGGTGCGCCTACGGCCAATCCCAATAACTTTGGAATACGCGGTCTGGGTGCTCTCGGTGACGTTCTTGTTCGTTATGACGGCAACGGAGTGGGTTTGGACTTTGGAACACAGCAACGCGCTACGCCAGGATTCGGGTGGGTTGGAGACTTCATCAAGAACATTACCATGGACCGCTCGGCAGCTTACAATAGTTCCAGCATTGGTATCCACCTAGAAGGCCTATTCAACGGCACAAGAATATCTGACCTCTCTCTGAATGGCTTCGGAATAGGCTGTCGATTCGGACCTGCTGGAGGCTCAACTACTACTGGAACGCAGGAAAGCAAGTGGGACAATTGCAACTTTCTGTCATGCGGCGTAGGATTCGAAAGCAGAGGAGTCTTGAATAGATCGACATTCGGTAACGCTTACTTTGACCAGTGTGGCACCGCCTTCAGAACAACTCCCATCGGGGTAGGCAGTTATGGAATAACGTTCTTTGGAGGATACGTCTCAACCGTCGAGGGACCAACTGTTCCAAGCGGTAATCAAGGCATAGGCTTCGATTTGTTCGGAACGGCGCCAAGTGGTAGTCAAGATGCCAACTGTCAATTGTTCGGAGTGAACTTTGGCACAAATACCGCAGATGTCAACGCCGGAAATGTCAACACACGCGTTATAGCTTATGGTTGTTCATCAAAAGCATCTCCTTCAGGATTGGCATTGATGGGGCCCGGGTCCATAGATATCATAGGAGCCTTCGAAACAAACAACGGTATATTGCAGACGGCAAAATACACTGGCGGAGCCCTCGGAATTCCTATCACAAGCATACCTGTGCCTCCATCGGGACCATTTACCTATGTCAATCCAGCTACCGCAAGTTTCAACGGATATCTATATCCTCAACTTATCGCGATCACAGGTGGAACTGTAAACTTTGTGACTAAGAACGGGGTAACGATCGCCACGTCAAGTCCATGCTTTGTCATACTTCAGCCTGGAGAATCGGTTACTGTTTCCTACAGCATCGCGCCTACCATGACGGCGCAGAGGTTCTGACGAAGAACAAGAGCAGTATCCGTCACATATCAACCATGCACTGTCTCGGCTTCCACCGTCTATGATTATCTTGTGCCAGGAGCGACTCGAAGAGATCGCCACGTCTATCGAGGACAAAGCCTTTTTCAAGCGTCTCTTCGCCATTAGGCATCACATCACTAGGTCAACCTTCAACCCACAGTCTCCACTCCACCATGGAATGCGATGTGACCGCTTCAAATGAGCTTCGCATTAGGATTCCAACCCAGGGCTCATGGTCATTTAGCTGCCAGAGTCGACCTACTCAGTGATGACTAGCATGCCGTGGGTGATGCTCCCTGCGGAGCTGGATAGGGTTTATGCTTCCCGAAGCTCGGGGGCGATTGACGGAACGTTCGGCTGAAATGTTCGGCGGGTCCTATTATTAAGAAGGACTCGGAACTTGTCCACAATCTCCCAGACGCCCTGTTCCAACGTGTGTTGAGGCTTGAAGCCTAGCCCAGCGATTTTGGAGCCGTCGAGCTCGTAGCTGACCTGGTTGAGGTTGGGGGATGGTGTAACCACTATTTTCAAGTCGAAGACTTCCTTAGCGATGACGCTTGTTATCCGGTCGATGGACGCGTTTTCACCTACTACATTGTAGACTTCACCTTTCATGTCGTTTCGTTCCAAGGCGAAGATCAAAGCCATAGTCGAGTCTCTGATGTGGAGGTAAGGTCTTTTCTCTCGCTGCGCGGATTCCCAGACGCTCAAGGGCATTCCGGCACAGGCGAGGTAGGCGAACCTATCGACGACGGTGTCGAACCTCATTCCGATAGACCAGCCGAACACTGTTCCAAGCCGTAGCGATGTTACGTACAGCCCGCTCGTCTTCGATGCCTCAATGCACTGTTTCTCAGCTTGGAGCTTAGTCTCGCCGTAAGGGCTGATCGGCTTGCAAGGTGAAGTCTCGTCCACGAGACCGATTGTGGGTCCGTAGACGCTGGCGGTTGACGAGTAGATGAACCGATCTACCTCGCTCTTGACCGCGTGTGAGAGAACCTTTCGTCCACCAGTGACGTTGACGTCGACCGTGAGGTCTTTCCGCTCGAATGAGACTGGAGCGTTGGTAATGCCGGCGAGGTCGATGACCTGCTCCACGTCTTGGAAGGCTTTTTTCAAATCTTCGTCCTTCCGAATATCACCTTCATGGAACTCGTAGCTTCCTTCCGAGGGGAGGTCCATTAGGCTGACGTAGCGTTCCCGCATCATACTGTCCAAGATGCGTATTGTGATTCCCTGGAAGCGCGGCTCCACTGCCAAGTCCCGAATCAGTTGCGACCCGATGTAACCACACCCGCCAGTGACTAGGATGACCATGTCTGTTGGACCTTGAATGAGGTCTTGATTGATGGTGAAGATTGAAAAGGATACGCTCGGTTCCCGTCAGGGTGACGATGAGAAGGCTGCTCGTAGTGGGAGCCACAGGGCTAGTTGGCTCGAAGCTCGTCAAGTTTGCACCCAACTATGGGTACGAAGCTCTTTCCACCCATAATGCTAGGCATCCTGAGGATTCGAAATCGTTCAAGCTAGACATTACCGATGGTGAGGCCACGCGGATGCTTTTGGAGGAGGTCAAGCCGGAAGTGATTGTGAACACTGCGGCGCTTCACAACGTGGACTATTGTGAGACCCACCAGGAAGAGGCTCACCGCGTCAATGTTGAGGGAACCGCTAACCTTGCTGACACGGCCTCGAAACTCGGGTCCAGGTTCATCTACGTCTCAACAGACTATGTCTTCGACGGACGCACTGGACACTACTCAGAGTCTGATGTGCCCAACCCTCTTCACTACTACGCCAGGACCAAGGTTGAGGGCGAAGCTGTGGCCTCCAAGGTTCCGAGCTATGCCATTGCCCGCCCCAGCGTAATCTATGGCTGGAACCCGCTCGAAGCGACTGGGATACCGTCTAGCTCTGGGAAAACGGTCAATTTTGCCATGTACGTTCTCGACAAATTTGGCAAGAACGAGACCGTGAAAGCCGTGAATGACCAGTTCAGCTCGCCAACGTTTGCAGACAACATGGCCGAAGCAGTGCTACGGATCGCATCTTTCGACGGTAGCGGGATCTTCCACACCGCGGGAAGGTCCTGCATTAGCCGTTACGAGTTCGCACTCAAAATTGCTGAAGTCTTCAACTATCCGACAACCCTGGTTCAGCCAGTTTCCTCCAAGGATTTCAAACAGGCAGCCGAGCGGCCCAAGAACAGCTGCCTCTCAGTCGACGATACAGAGAGGGAGCTTGGGGTGAGGTTTCTGACAGCTGAAGAGGGTTTGCGCGAAATGAAGTCGCAAGGCGGAACGAATGATCCAACCCACTCGATCGGTAGCCGCTAAGGGAGCTATTTGTGTGGCAGTTTGTTCCAGTCATACGGTTTTCCCGATTTCCGTTCAACAATGGACGAATCATTCCACGGCCGTCGTTCTTCATCGGGATTTTTCACGTTGTACATCCGGTTAACGCCATAAACTGTTAGGGAAGGCTTGTCACCAAGGGTCTTCGTCCCGTGCCAGTAGTGACCAGGTATCCTCACTACCTGGAGCCGTTCCTCACCGGCTACGATTTCATCGAGTTGCCCTTTTGTGGGAGAACCTGGCTTGTCATCGTAGGCGCATATTTTCATTGAGCCTTTCAAGACGATGAAGTAGTCTACCTGGCCTCTGTTGTGCCGGTGCCACCCTCTTATCATTCCGGGATAGCTGAACGAAAGGTTCGCCTGGACGATTCTGTCTTCGCCTAGTAAGTCCTTCCAATCTTCCCGGATAATTTCGGCGAAGAACCCTCTCTCGTCCACACTCTTCATCAGATCTTGAACCTTTACTCCGGCCAGCATGTCGGGGCGACTCGTATCATGGTTATTTAAACCGCGTCGATTTCAACTCATCAGGGTCGGCCGCAACAACATTCACAACAAACCGTCGCGCATACCGCCGGCACGCTTGAGGATTCTCTTACGCGACGCGCGCTCTCTCTCGACCACGCTCTCGACCACACGATATCTCCAGCCATCTTTGGCCTGCCCAGGCAGAGTTACAAGTTCGAGACGTTTATGAAAAATCGAAATTATCTTATAGTCTGTCGAATTCTTCAACATTCGGATGGTTTCGGACTAGTATGAGCTCTTGGGGCAATAGGTTCCCTTTACTTCTGGTGTTGTTCGCGATTATCTCCTTTCCTCTCTTAGCAGGACTGTCGTCTCCCATCGCGAGGAGTCTCACTACAGGCCTCGTCTGCGTGGACATGTCCAGTTCAACAACGTGCCCAGCTTCCCCCGCGACTCTATCCGGGAACCTAAACTCGACGATCATCGTCAACATTAACATTCAAGGGTCAGAGGCTCTCAACGGGCTAGACGTCACTGTAAGCACGGACGACCAAGTTTTGCGAGGGACGAGCATTAGCACAATTGGGAGCGTGCTTGGAGCTTCACCATTCGTGCTCACAAACTGCGTAGACGGACGCGGGTCCGGCTGCGCCGCCAACGACGGCCCTGGCACTGCGCACCTCGCCGCAGTCGACCTCGGAGGACCCACAGCCTCACCGATAACCGGGCAGCTTTTCAGCATCACATATGTAGTAGTCGGAAACTCTACGGGCACAACAATCGGATTCCTAACCGGTTGCTCTGGAACCACGAGCGTCCCGAACATCTGTGTAACAATTGCGAACCCGAACCCTGTACCGGAGTCGATTCAAACCGCCATCTTCAGCAACACTCCATCCACCCCCGACTTCTCCCTCTCTGCGACCCCAACCTTTCTGAGCGTCCAGCCTTCAAACTCGAGCTTTTCAACAATCACCATTGCTAGCCTAGGAGGCTTTACTGGTGACGTGTTTCTGAACGTCAACCTGACATCGTTCGCTGGAAATGCTACCCAAACTCCGGTCGGAGTTAAAGCAACCCTCAACCCTCAAACCGTTTCTTTGCTCCATTACATGATCCAAAACTCAACCCTGACCTTCACCGTCCTCTTCAATGCCACCTTGGGAACATACGGCTTCAGCCTCGAAGGGTCAAGCGGGTCGTTAACCCACTTTGTCATGTTCACTGTTAGGGTCGGGTCAACACAAACTCTTGGCTTTCCCTTCCACGACGACTTCAACTATTCTAGTCTAGACCAGCTGTTCGCCACAGGCTGGACTGCATGTGGCCTCGGCCCTCCCTCGTATCACAGCGTAGGTGGAGGAGCCCTCACCGTTACAAATGACGGTACGGTATCCGGAGACGTATGCCTACCCGCTCCCCCGGGACTCTCCAATTGGAGCTACTCGGCACGAATCGCATGGGTAGGAGGTTCAGTCGGGGAGCTGGAGTTCGTCGTCTTCACTAAGCTTCATGCATACGCTTGGATAGCGGACAACTTCTACCATAGATATCACCTGCTGAGAGACACAACTGATGTCTTCAGCACAGACGGATTCCAGTCGCAGCTCAACGTCTTCCACGACCTTCGACTCGATGCTGTAAACGGCCTAATCTCAGGCTTCTTCGACGGGGGCCTAATGGGAACGTACCAAGAACAAGATCCCACAATATCTGTCAACCTAGATCTCAGTGCCGCCTGGAACACCATGCTCTCATACGACTCCGCCGACGGAGCAATCCCGCCGCCCGCCCCGCCCGACTTCGCAATATCAGCTAATCCACCGTCGCTCACCTTCCAAGCTGGAAGCTCGGGAACCTCCCAGATTACTCTCACAAGCTCGGATGGCTTTGCCGGAAGTGTCCAACTAGCGTCTCAGGTTTCGCCGGCTTTGGGACCAACTAGCTCTCTATCGCCTTCAGCTGTCTCTCTGAGTCCCAATGGAACTGCGTCAGCAACACTGCTAGTCTCGTCCTCAACATTTGATCCGATTGGACCGTTCAGCGTGACCGTGACCGGATCAAGCGGCACTATGATTCACTCGACTTCGATCAACCTCATCATAACTCCTCCACCCCCACCACCCCCAGATTTCGGAATCGAGGTATTCCCACAATCCATCGTATTGCTTGATGGGGGATCGACCACCGCCACGGTTTCTGTCTTCGGATTCCAAGGCTTCACCGGCAATGTGCAGCTGGGCTCGAGCATAGTCCCAGGTTTGACAAACGGACCGAACATATCGTTGAATCCGTCATTCGCATTCGTTTCACTATCTCAAAGTTCCGGAAACGCCCACCTCACAGTTTCCACCCTCTCAAGCACAGCCGTTGGAAATTACACGATCACGGTAACGGGAACTTCGGGCTCGCTCACTCACGCCGCCACAGTTCAGCTCGTAATTCTGCCACCTCCCACGCTGGCTGTATCGCCCTCCAACGGAACTCTCGGTACACAAATTATGGTCCAAGGGCATGGCTTCCCCCCGTTGCCGCCTGGGCTAATTGGGGTCTCGCCAATCCTTGTCTCGTTTGACGACCAATTCATCGGCTTCGCAATTCCAACGCAGGGATCGTTCAACTTCACGTTTAACGTACCGCACGCGCAAACCGGCCTCCACCACATCAAAGCATTGGATGAATTTACAAGGGCAACTGCGACAGCTGACTTTCAAGTAATCGCACCTCCGGCCGTTACAATCACAGCAAGTATGGACACCGGGACTATCTACTCCCCCGGAGATTCCGCAACAATATACATCTCAACCCAGGCAGGCGGCGCACCCGCGACGCCATCAAGCATCCAACTGGCTCTCTACCTCCCCAACGGAACAAGCACAACGCTGCCCACGACCGCAATTTCGACAGGCCTCTCCAAGGCCACCTACCTGATCCCCAAGACAGCCTCCATTGGAACATACGCACTCTTAGCCACCGTGGAAATAAACGGTGTCCAGGCCTCCTCGCTCCGGACTTTCGAAGTCAAGTCTCCATGGGTTTCACCAGGTGGACCGACAAGTCTCGCAACGCTAGGCCTGCCCGACTCAATCCCTTCCGTTGCATTGATCGGAATGGTCATCGCGGGGATAGCCGTCGCCGGGTTGGCCTTCCTTATCAGGAAGACGCCCAGATAGGAAAAATCTCTCAACGGTCAATTTTCCTTCATCTTCTAAGGCCATCTCTTATCGACGCGACCGCCACAAGCAGTCGAAAATCCATGCAGTGACGGTCAAACGACTTGACACCCGGCGTGGATTCATGCGGGTCCTGCTTCTTCTCGCAACCTTCCAGTTGAACAGCCACTGTCCCGTCGTTGTGGCTCCGATCTGCGGCGAACCCTTATTTCCAGAACGAGTTTGAAGTTGGTTTCGAGGGAATAACATTGCGCGGAGATCCCGACTCGGGGTTCTGGAAGGGAAAGGCAACGCTTGTTACGGGAGCAACCGGTTTTGCGGGGGGTCACCTGGCTGAATACCTTCAGTCTCTAGGCGCGGATGTTAGATGCTTTGTTAGGTCTAGCCAGAACTTGGCCGCTAGAGGTCCAAGGATCAAGACAGCAGTTGGCGACGTCCAAGATTACCAGAGCTTGGTAGAGGCTCTGAAAGGTGTCGATGTGGCGTTCCATCTTGCCGCTATCACGGTGATTCCGGAGACTCGGGCCAAGGTGTTCAACACGTTTTCCACGAACGCTCTTGGAACCCTCAACCTTCTAATGGCTGCTCGAGAAAGGCACGTTCCGAAAGTGGTGTACGTAAGTACTTGCCACGTATATGGGAAACAGACGCACGTGCCTATACGCGAAGACACGCCTCCCAAGCCAATCGACATCTACTCGGCAAGCAAGCTGGCAGGCGAAAGCTTGGCCCTGTCCTTCGCAGAAATGTACGAGATGGATATTAGCATCTCCCGTGCATTCAATCACTTCGGACCTCGCCAGCGTCCCGACTTTCTGATACCATCTGTAATACTGCGGCTTTTGAAGCGCGAGCCGTTGAAGATGGGGAACCCTAGGCCTACGAGAGATTTTGCATATGTGGACGATATCATTAGAGGATACGCCCTTCTCGGTGAGAAAGGGGAATCCTCCGAAGTCTACCACTTCTGCAGCGGAATAGAGAGAACTGTTCGCGAGATTGCTGAAACGATCGCTGAGGTTGCGAGTGTCAAACCCGATATCCGCTGGAACCCTGAAGCTAGGAGAGTGG
Source organism: Candidatus Bathyarchaeota archaeon (assembly GCA_005888735.1). Lineage (GTDB taxonomy): Archaea > Thermoproteota > Bathyarchaeia > 40CM-2-53-6 > 40CM-2-53-6 > BA-19. Next base: position 108,492 of record VBBN01000036.1, on the reverse strand, counting down.
ACATTCAGAGAAGCGTAGGCGACTATTCCAAGGTGAGGAAAGAACTAGGCTGGCAACCACGCGTCGATTTTGAGGACGCATTGAAGAAAACCTTGGCATGGTACAAGACTCAGCCTATGGTCAAGAAGGCGTAGCCCTCCAGACTTGAACAAAACACTCGCCGGAGCGAAGCCTTTCATCCGAAGGCACTTTCGAGAAGCCAGGAAAGAGTTCGTTCCTGGGAAGACAAAGATTCCGCTCAGCGTTCCAACCTATGGGGCCGAGGAGGTCGAGGAGGCCCTTGAGTCGATGCTGTCAACTTGGGTATCTATGGGCAAGAAAGTAAGACTGTTCGAGGAGGCTTTCGCAGACTACCTGGGATCTAAGCATGCGGTCATGGTTAACTCGGGGTCCTCTGCCAATCTCTTGGCGCTGTCTGTTCTAACGAACCCACTTCTGAAAAAGAAAGTCGAGCCCGGAACAGAAGTAATAACTCCGGCCGTAACGTGGGTTACCACCGTTTATCCGATAGTCAACGTTGGGTGTAAGCCAGTCCTTGTTGATGTCGACCTGGAGAGCTTCAATGTTCTCCCGGACGAGATAGAACACGCAATAGGTCCCAAAACAAGTGCGATCCTCCCTGTTCACCTCTTAGGGCTACCGTGCGAGATTACGACTGTCAAAAGAATCGCGGTCAATAATGACCTCTTTTTGCTGGAAGATACCTGCGAGTCTACGGGAGCGGAGTTCGAAGGGAAGAAAGTAGGAACCTTCGGTGACATGGGGACATTCAGCTTCTTCATGTCTCACCACATTTCCACCATAGAAGGTGGAATGGTAGTCACCGACAACGATGAGCTGTTCGAATATTTGAAAGCAATGCGCGCATTCGGGTGGATTCGCGACCTGAAAGATTCCTCGATTCCTCTTTTTAAATTCTGGTTACAACCTGCGGCCGACTGAGATTCAGGGAGCGTTCGGTATACACCAAATCAAGAAACTAGACGGGTTTATCGAACACAGGAGACGTAACGCCAAGTACTGGACCCGACGCTTGAAACCATTCCGAGATCTGCTGATTCTCCCAAGCGATAGTCCCAAGGCGAGGCATGTATTCTTCGGCTATCCTGTTACGGTACGGCCCGGGACAAAACTGCGACGGGCAGAGTTAGTGTCATATCTAGAGAGCAAAGGAATCGAAACAAGGCCGATTATGGCGGGAAACTTTGCCGACCAGCCAGTGAAAAGACAGATTCCCTGTCGTGTCTCTGGAAAGCTGAAAAATTCGCGCATAGTCTCTCGCAACTCATTTTTCTTTGGTAACCACGGCGGAATAGGAGACAAGGAAAAGGAGTTTATTGGCGATTGCCTCACTCAGTTTCTGGAGTCTGTGCCGGGGAGATAACAAACTATTCTCGGTTATCGGTATCTACGAACAGGGTCGCACCATTGGGCTTGGGTCATCTGAGGTACCCATCCATGTTCTTAGAACAAGTGACCCGAGAATCGTGCTAAGGTCTCAAGTCCTTATAGGACAACCCATTTGAACGCTTCAGTCGGAAAAATGCTTGCCAATTAACCCAGAAGACGTCAGCTACCGACCTGTCCGTCGCGGAGAGCAGAAGTCCCAGCCAGAATCTAAACGGAGGTCTTCCGTAGCCAGCCACTCTCCCGAAATGACGAAAAACAAACGCCAATAGCAAGTTACGCGCATGCTGGAACAACGATCGGTCTGCTTTTTCGAGAAATGTGATGGATCCGACGAAGCCTACGTGAGCTATAGGTTCTTTTCCCATCAGCAGCTCTCCCACCAGACGCGATGGCCCACCTGGTATCAAATATGAGTCATGAAGGGCGAGGCGCCCTCCGAACTCTAGTCGCTTAAACCACAACTGAAAATCCTCTCGGACATCTTCATAACCGTGGCTTCCATCTATGAAGACGAGACGGATATCTCCGGCCCAGTTTTCGGCAGCTGCACGCGAAGTCTCCCGAATCGGAACAACCCAGTCAGACACGCCGAATTTCTTCATATTGGAAATGAACTCATCGTATGTGAAAACTAGACCGTATCTTTCTTTGTGTTCTTGGCTACCAGTGTGAGGATCAATCGCGGCAACCTTTTCATTCCCTGCCAGTTTGGACCCGCTTGCTAGCCATATGGTCGATTTCCCCTTCCAGCTTCCGACTTCAACTATGAGTCCGTGGCCGACTCTGCTCGTTGCAAGGTGCCATAGGAGAACCCCCTCATGCCGCGACAGAAATCCTTCGACTTGCTGGCTGGCCCTGTATGCCGAGACTATACTGGCCTTTTCATCACTCAACACTGTATGACCACGTTTAGGCCCTCTTTAGGCTAAGCTCCAGCTCGAAGCTTTCCGAAAATCCGAGGATGGGAGTCGAGAAGCTGTGTGTCGAACCCGTACGACTCTAGAAGCTTGAGCAGCTCTTGTGTTTGGTCGCGATTATGCAACTCAACCATTATGCTACGGATACGATTCTCACTTAGAGCTATTCCGGCACCTCGCAGGACCGAAAACTCGGCCCCTTCCACATCGACCTTCACAAGGTCGGCCGTCTCGCTTAAGATCACATCATCGTACTTTCTTACAGCAACCTTCACCCCCTTCTGACCTGAATACCTGTGTGGCTCTCCGGCATCATCTACCCTGCCAGGCCTGTACTCGAAATTAGCGAGTATTGTGTCCGAAAGACCGCTTATTCCGACGCGTTGGTCGAGAAACAAGGTAGTCTCGCCGGTAAAGTCAGCGAGAGCGACAGGATAGCATTTTATGTTTCGAGCTTTTTGCTTATCGATATTCCACCTCAAAACTTCGAACGTTTCTGGATTTGGCTCAAATGAGTAGACCTGGACAAAGTTTCTGCGCAGCAGAAGGGAATATGCCCCGTCACTTGCCCCTACGTCGACAAAGAGCCTTCCTTTGATGTTTCGGAGCACTTCTCTTACTTTGGGCTCGTAGGGTTTGGGCCTGTGCCTACGCAGCACCGTCTTCTCAAGAATAAACTTCCAATCTCTGTTCCAAATTCGGCGGCTCATAGGGGGTCCTGTGACCCGCTCGATTTTGAGCCGCTTCCTTCCTCTCCAAGACAATTGGAGGACATTTGGATTCCGATAGAAAGGGTCCTTATCGGTCTCTCACGACTTCCATTGCTTTCTTAGCTAGAAGCCACAGTCTGTAGATGGGAAGGTCTTGATACCAGCGGTTTCGGTAGGCGAGGGCCCCCCTGTGGTTGTGGATTATTGGAAAATCGATGATGCCGTGCGGGTCCTTTGGGATCACTTTCTCGTGCACATCGCCCACAAACTTTACTCTGTTTGACACCAACCTCGGCGAGTATTCTGGGTTCCACAGGGCTCGATACCTTCCGTTGGCAAGATTGATCCGTCTAATCCAGTAGTAAGGGTACTTGGGATCGATTTGACTTAGATAATCGAGGAGCATGTCGCAAGCCTCTTCGTCATCGTCGATGAAAAGGACCCATTCATGCTGCGCCAAGAAGTGGTTCCTTGCTTGTGCGAAGCTGCTGATTTTTCCCTGGTAGTCTTTGCCTAATGTGACAATCTTGTATCTAATCGTTCAAGACCTCTGGCTTGTTTCTAGCTCAGGTTGCATTTGAACTATATTCCCGAGAGTGTTGCTATCTCACGGTCGGAAACCCGTCTCTTAGATTGGAGGGTCCTCCTCTCTTGAATCGGCAAGTTTATCACGTTCCAGAAAGGTGAACGCAAATAGGCCAGAAAATATCCTAGGTCGTTATTCTTTATTCCGGCAGCCATAGCGACGACATCACGAAATACCCTTGCAACTCCGAATTTCAGAGCATTGAACGAGTCGTAACATTTTAGGATGATTCGAAGGCGGTATGCTACCGCATTTCCACGGAAGATAGATGAACGCGGAGTGAGTCCTCCTCTAGTGTGATACACTAGGCTCTCCGGACAGTACATCACCTTCCAGCCTGCTATCCTAGCCCTAAGGCAGAAGTCCACATCCTCATAGTAAAGAAACATCTTCTCGTCCAAGAGTCCGATTTCTTTGAAAACGTCTCTCTTTATCATCGTGCACGCGAAAGAGCACAAGGGAATCTCTTGTCGCACATTGAACTGTCCTTTGTCGACTTCTCCGGCTCCTCTGCCGCGAGTGTATCCTGTCGAGAAATCAAAAGTAAGCCCTGATTCATCTATGATTGCGTCGTTTGGCCTCATGAGCTTGGGAGTAGCGATCCCGTGGCGAGGTGAGGACTTCATGCATTCAGATAGATTGGCGAGCCAATTAGGGGTAACGATTGTATCAGGGTTAAGCAAGACAATCCAAGGTCCCTTGGCATGCAGAATCCCCATATTGCTAGCTCTGGAGAATCCAAGATTGGTTCGGTTCTTGAGAATGACAGTTTCAGGGTGTACATCGGCTATTGCTAGGTCACTTCCATCTGTAGAGCTGTTATCCACAAGTATTAGCTCGAAATCGTCGGTAAATCGGACTACCGACTCGATGCACCTCGCGATCAGTGAGCCCCCATTGTGGTTTACAACTATGATTGAATAAGATGGCTTACCTGACGCCGACATCCGAATTCCAAAATTCATATTTCAACACACTCAAGTTTTCGTTCCTATCGTGGGCTGACTGGAAACTCCTCGGTTACTCCCTCTTGAACAAGAAACGCTGAAATCTTCGCCTCCAATCTCCGAAGGACACGCGGGCTCGTTTCGGCCATGAGTAATCCGGAATGTCTTGATTAGTGGCATGAGTTCGCCAGAGTCTCACGTTACAATCTAGCTGGGCTTTGGTACGGCCTGTATTGAGGCCCTTTGAACCACCTGCCTGCGGTTCGCTGGCCGGGATGAAGAAGCCTCCAGACGCCTCCCACATGCTCCTTGGCAAGATCCAGCACCCCCCTACGCCGGAAACTGAGATGATACCCGAGGGAAGCTTCGCAAGACTACTCCACGCTCGCCCTCTAAATTCGTTCACAGACAGCGTATCGTAATAACGAATCCTAGGACGGACATGCGACCTGTCCCAGTACCATATGGAGGCCCCTAGTACGGAACCGTCTTCGTAATCCATGATGAGCTTCTTCACTTCGTCGACGCGGGCGACATAATAGCTGTCAATAATGAGCAGATGGTCCGCGTCGCGGTGTATACCAATTGCATGGCTGACAGCTGCGTTATATCTAGACGTTAGATATTGAAGGCGATTCAGATTTCGGTTGTCGTGACCCTCAATAGGCTCATAGCCCCCGGTATAGCAGAAAAAAGGGACTGGAAAGTTGACTTCGTATCTCTTTCCACTAATACAAACGGCTATTAGCTTCAATATCCTGAAACGCGTCCATTATTGGGCGTATGTCTGAACTCTAAAGAACTGACTAAAGTGGACAACTCGAAAAACAGCTGACGCATTTGAAGCCTCACCTATGAGTCGGGATTTGAACCTCCGAGACCGAGCGTTCGTTTTGCCTCAATAGGTCAGGAAAGGAGATAAGAATTGACGACAACACCTTCTCAACGCCGACAAATCATCTTCGCGATAGAATTCGAAAGTTCGGCAAGGGGACGATGAACTTGCCCCCCCTCTCAAGGTATTCTGCTTCTGCAGCCGCGATCTCTTGAAGGAAATGATGCGGAAGAATTAGGAAGTAGTCAGGCCTGTCACGGCGCGCTTCTTCCTTCGAAACGATGGGAATAAGGGTTCCTACCGTCTTACGGCCCCATTTTTCAGGATTAGCGTCCGTTGCCTTCTTGATCAGTCGATAGTCAAGTCCACAGTATTGCAGAATCGTATTTCCCCTTGTCGAAGCTCCGTAAACGTAGACTCTCTTTCCGGCTTTCACTTCATAGGTGATGAACCTTCTAAGGCGCACTCTTATTTCTCGAATGTTCCTCGCGAACGATTTGTAAATCGAGGGCTTCCTTTCAAAGATACGGTGTTCGTACTTCGTCATCGCCCTTACGGATTCCCGAATCGGGAAACGCTCTCCGTGGCATATGTACGCCCGGAAGCTACCACCGTTCGCTTCGTTTGTTTCCACATGAAAAATCTTCATTCCGTGGTTGTTCATAAGTCGGGTCAGGGTTCTTAGGGAGAAGTAGGTGAGGTGTTCATGGCCGATGTTGTCGAACCCGTTGTTTTTCAGCATTGCTGGAAGATAGTTTTGTTGTATGACCCAGATCCCGTTAGGGTCAAGAGTCTTTGCCACATCATCGACGAAGCTGTTCGGATCATCCAGATCGTAGAACATTGCGATGCTCGTCATAATCACAGCTCTTGACTCGCCGAATTTCCGACGAAAGGCTTCGAAACTGAAGAAGTCGTTGAAGATGAATTCGGTGCCCTTTCTTGCTTCTTTAACGAGGTTTCTTGCAGGTTCAAATCCTATTAGTCGCAATCCCGGAACCCCATATTGGCGAAGAAGTGTCCCGTCGTTGCAACCAATATCGAGTACGATGTTTCCCGATTGAACGGGAATTGTATTACAAGCCTGGACGACAACGTCCTTCAGGGCATTCCTCATAGACTCGCTTATTCCAGACTTATACCAGTAACGACGGTAGAGAGAGTCCCTGGGGAACGTGTGATCCAGTTGAACCAATCCGCATTCTCGGCACCGAACTAGGTCCAATGGAGAACGCGGACTACGACCGGCTGCAGTTACAAAATCCGAAACATATTGATTACCCAACGAAAGAACCCTCACGAGCCTACCTGAGTGGCATACCCTGCACGACTTGGTGACTGGCACGATATTTCGCATGAGAGTTCTTGCCATAATCGTTACCTGAAGGAGTTAATGGAGTGTTGTCCATTTAGGGAGCGGATAAAGAATTACAGGACATTTCCTGTTGCCCACGGACGTCTCGAGGGTAAACCCTCGACCCGCTCAAGATGCGATTTCTAGGAGATGAAGAGTTAAACGTGGCCCAGGGAATGCTTCGCAATGACCAAAGTTGAAGCTGACTAAAATGCTCTTCAGAGCTTGGTTCTACTTTCGAACGGGCTACTCACTCTATATTGCATTTCCACTCGGCTTCATTAGCACAGTCATAGTAGTGTACTCCCTAGCGATTAAACCGGCAATCGAGTCAGGAGGAGCCGTCGGCGGCTACTTACAGACTCTCTTTCCTCACTTGGTCAACTTCGTGATCATAGGAGCCGTAGTTCTAACGCCTATTGCTGTCTCCTTGGACTATATCACATGAAGCGAACGGGCGCATTCGAGGCCGACGCATCCGTCAGCACGGAAGCAAACCCGTACATCTACAAAGCCGTTCCAGGAAAGGAGGAACAAGTGTTCATTCCTCTTTGGATGCTGACCGCCAAGGCCATCGCAAGGATCCTTGACCAGCAAAAGAACATGACTCAACAAGAGAAGAGACAGTTTGAGGAAGCAATTGAAAAAGCCGAAAAGCTAATGGCTGGCAGCCCGGTAGGGGTCAAGAAGTAGCCGACTGTAATCGTGCATTGCAACCCACAGCCCGGCGGACAGATGAGAAGGAAGCTTCAGAGGATTTTCCGCAGCCTCATTCAGGTCCCACTCGCGAAGCTTGACCGGTTCATTTTTGATTGTTCTCGCGCGAAGGGGGAAGCGACAGTGCCTACTATCTTAGGCTGAGGTTGGGTGAAGGAGCGGGTACGGTGAACTTCTGTCTCGTCAGCTTGGACGTTCAACCAGGGCCGAAAAAGCCCCGGGTGGGCGACGACATCCCTTTCTATTGCCTCGTCACTCCGGAAAATGAAAGAAAGGAACGAGCGAATAACTACGAATCGGGTCTCCGCCGAGTACTCCACATCACAGAATTGAAGAACCAATGCCTCACCGAGGCCTTGGCACGGTTTCCCGAGACATCTCATGTCATAATGGTCGAGTCATACTATCTGAAACAGGAAGCAGCCATCAAGAAACTCATCAGGCGCTATAAGGAGACCGCCGACGAGAACTTGATTCTCGGGGCACCGGTCTGGATATATCTCAAAGACCGCCTGCTAACCAAACAAGTGTTCTACGACGGCTGGGCATGTCCCGAGTTGGCGTTCTACAACAGGAAAGGCTCTCCCGAACTGCCAACACTAGTTCAGGTTTCCAGCGTCGGCTCCTGTCTCATCTTTCCCCGTTGGACATGGGAGAAGACAAGATTCGCGAATCCTGAGTATCCTGCAAAAATCTATTATAACTGGCTCTGCGAGAACAGTGGTTGTCCCGTCATAGTCGATATGTCAATCAGTTTCTTTCGCTGCATCATAGGGGGTCGAAACTTGACCCGGTTTTCATACCCCTGGCGTGTCTTTCAATATACCAACTTTCGACTGAGGCGCTTCTTGTCCCGTCTTCGGACTGGGAGAAGATGATCAGGTTCAATGTACCAGTGCATCTCGCCTCCTTGCAAGGTAAAAGGCTGATAGTTTAAGAGGATCAGACGCAGGAAGAACGTATCCTAGAAAAATGATATTCCCCGAACGAGACATGGGACTGTTCGAATATGCCAAACACTTGGCGATAACATGGAACTGGCGACAAGTGGGACCGGACACGCTCAAGATAGGACCGTACGTTGTCCGGCTTCTCCCTGACTATTACCGAATAATTTTCCGAGAATGGTACGCCTGGAAAAAACAATACCTCCCCAGCTTCCCCCTTAAAGACAAAACGATTCTAGACGTGGGTGCGGGATGTGGGGAAACCGCACTATTCTACTATCTTCACGGGGCCACGAAAGTCATCGCGGTAGAGCCTGAACCTGTACGGTTCAAAGTGCTAAACGAGAACATGATTCGTAACAATTGGAGCATGGAGATTAAGATGGAACCGTTCGCTATCTCGATGTTACAGGAGCCGTTCGACTTCATGAAAATGGATGGAGAAGGATGTGAGGAGCAACTGCTAGAAGCTGAGGCTCTACCTCCATGTTCTATCGAGGTTCATAGTAGACTCACCCTAGACAAGCTAACGTCAAAATTCCCACTACAAATTCTTCCTCAGAGACAAACGTGGATTGTGAAAGGAGTCAGTGTTCATGGTCCGGACAACACTTTCCCGCGGAATCCAAGGACCCTCTCGCCTCAAGAGTGGGTCTGAGTTCTGTCCAAGACCGATTCGCAACCTGACGATTCGGCTAATCTTTCTTCTATTTTTTGGGGGGGTGCGCGAAGGTACTGATAGGATCCTTTTTTGGGAATCTTGACCAGGTTCCAATTGTGCTTCTAAATAGGGGCGCGAATACACCTCGCAGGAGAAATTCCAAAGATGACCCTTCAAGAAATGGCAATCAAGGATTGCCAGCCCTGTAAGGACACGTCTCCTATGAGCGAGAAGGAGGCAACAGGGTTTCTAAGGGACTTGCCCGGATGGGCTCTGGTCAAGAGCTCGATCGAGAAAGAATTCCGATTCAAGTCATACCGGGCCGGCCTAGACTTCGCGTTTGCTATAGGGGAGACTGCTGAGAAGCAGGACCATCACCCGGATATCGTTGTCAAGTGGCGTCGAGTCAAACTATCATTCTCGACTCATGCAATCAAAGGACTGAGTATGAACGATTTCGTCATGGCGGCGAAGTCTCAGCTTGAGTATGAGAGGCTCAGTTCCAAGGATTAGGCCACGTTCTAGAACCCTCAATGTCTCACTGCCACTCTTGAGCTAGTCAAATACCGTCGTATTCCTTCAAGACCTGCTCCATAGAGGACTCAAAGGCTTCCTCACCAAAGATTGCGGCTCTGGCAGTTGAAGCCGCTGACATCTCGCTCCTCTTTCTCTCGTCGTACATAAGTCGAGAGATTTGCTCGGTGGCCTCGCCCACGTCTTGCCATCGGTACCCTGCTCCTTGGGTTACAATCTCTCTCGGCCCCCCGCTGTCGTGAACGACAGGGACACACCCCGCGGCCATGGCCTCAACTATTGTTATGCCGAAGTGTTCGCCCTGTGCACAGTGGACGTACACCTTGGCCCGTCCAAGAATCTCTCTGACTTTCCTCAAAGGTGAAAGAACAAACGAGAGGTTGTCGGGAGCGTTTTCTCTCAACGCTTTGTAGTAATTGTCCTCCTGACTGGCGACGCTTCCGATTATTGCAAACTTCACATCCGGAAGCTTTCTGGCTATCTCCAACATGATGTGCATGCGCTTCTCTTCCACAATTCGCCCAATTGTAATCACGAGATTCTCTCTTACAGCGTTCGAAAATGTGTAGAGTTTGACGGGACAAGGCGGGTATACAGTTGTAGAGTCTCGGCCCCAGATTCCCTTCACGAACTCTCTCGTATAATTGGAAACGCTGAGAAACCTGTCAATGTAGTGAACACGATTTCGATAGAAAGTCTGAGCTGGTCGGTAGTAGAGTTTCCAGAGTGGTGAGGCTGGGCTCGATTGCAAGTGGCGAAAGTATTCAGGAAAGTAGCAATACTGTACAACAGGGACCCTTGTCATCGGCGTGTATCCCACGTCCTGTGTCCCAAGAACTAGCTGAAATTGCTGTGGCCCAGAAAGAGCCTTTCGGAGCTGCATTTGATAGTAGAGTAAGCGCTGGTAGAGGAGAAGGCTACCCCTGACTAACGTATTGAACCTGGGGAAAGTAACTAGCTTCGCTTTGTTGAAGAGGCTATAACATCCAAAAAATTCCTCGAATCTCCTAGTGTCGAAGTGCTCTGTCAGAAGTGACACATCATACCCGAGATTCCGGGCGGCAAGGATCGAGTGAATAGCGACACGTTCGCCGCCGCCCATGATACTCATTCTCGGATGAACGATGAGGACCTGCACTAACTCCGTCCCTCGGGGCGAAGGGTCGCTGCCTGAAGGACGGTTAAGGATATGCCTTCGACAGAGCCACACTACTGGCTAGTAGCGCTTCCAGACAATCTGTGATCAGTTACAATAGTGCGTTACTGCTGAAGATCACAGTCTTGTCACGTGGAGTCCCCAAGAGGATTGCAGACCATGCAGGTCTTAACGCGGCGGGGTTAGGATGCCAACAGCAACGACTGGGTTTCTTGCGCCGTCCCTTTGTACTCGTCTCATCGGAAGTGTTGTCTTCCGACTTGCCTACTCTTCTTGTCAGGAAGGCTAAGCCCAATACTGCAACTCCTGCGATAGTCATTCCGAGGATTGCGACGGCTGGGATCGAATCGGGAAGGTTGAGTGCGGAAAGTATTGTCGGACCACCAGGAGATATCCAGGCTGACTTGACCTCAGACGTGCTCAGGGAAGATGCCTGCATTGCCCCCGGTCGAGCTAACAGTTGCGGTAATAGCATACGTTCCTGTTGACTTTGTCTTCGGAATCGTGAAGGAAGCGGTGTAGAGGCCTGTTCCAATCGACAGTGGATTCAGGGCCGAACTTGTTCCATCAGGCCGAGTAATCGAGACTTGAAGCTGCACCCCGGACGGGCCAAACGTTTCTCCGTTCTGGGACGTCAAGACGTAGATTGTAACGGCGTCCCCTGGGAAGTAGATTGACCCTGTTTCCAAGACAATGCCAAGATTGTTCGAAACCGGCTCTGCACGAACCGTGAAAGCAGCCTGAATGTCGAGGTTGACGCGATAAGGCTCGACCGTATGAACAAAGTGCGGCTTAGTCGAGTCTGCGTGTGGAACGTGAACACGAAGGTGAACGTTCCGTTCTCGTTCGTTGCTATGCCGAGGAACTGGCTATCGAATGAGATCAAAACTTGAATAGGTCCGTAGCGGGAGGTTGGGGATCCAGAGCCCCTGAACCTGGACTTGAGTGCCCAACTCGCCGTTGTTAGGGGTCAGAGTTAGCGTCGGGCAGTCGAGCCGCCCGCTATTCAAAACGAAGTTGTCAAACGCAACAGTTACGTTTTGGTTCCCGAAGACATTATTGTGACCCCATGCACCGAAACCAAGATGTACGTCGTCTGCGGTAGTCGCGGGTCCGGAATGGATAAGCACCCAATTGCTACCGCTGATATCGTACCCCGCTAGTACACCGCCGGTTCGGACCATGCGTAGGGTTCCTGTAAAGCTAATCGTCAAGACCGCTCCCTGGACTCCATCACCAAAGTCGGTCAAGTACGTTTCTCTGGGGAAGGTCGGAAAGTCATTCGGAACAAACCCAACTCGCTCCACCGCCCCGCCCGCAGGGTCCTGAATTACCAGCCCAACCCTCACGCCGCTAGATGTAGGCCATAGTACCAAGTTGAAGTCCACCTGCGCATCGAAGTCGCCACCGACTGGGCAGGCGGTGACCAACCTAGCGGTGAAGTACTGTAGGCTCGGGTCGTCCAGTGAATTACTCGGAAGGGAAACCTGTATCCTCTGATTGGCCGCAACTACCCATGGCTCAGTCCCTGTTACCCTCGACTGTCACAATGTAGAGTTTAACGAATTCGTATTGAAATCGTCAGTAAGAACTGGTGTTGCAGCCCGTGCCGGCCGAAATGAAGACCCCACCCGTTGCAACTAGTGGAGACAGGACTGCTAAGGCTAGAGACCCTAACACAGGCAGAAAACGCATGTACTTTCAGATGAAGGCTGAACGGTCCTCCAACTAAGATTATTCTATTTGACAGCCAAATAACTGGGCAATCTGAAGGTTTCCAGAGGCTACCTTGGCCCTTTGCCATCTCGACTAGTTAGTAGGTCTCCTCTACCTTCTATCGTCGGGTTTTCAAGGCTTCCTCGATCGCCTTGAGACGGTTTTCCATGGCCGTGAGCCGGTCCAGTATCTCTTTCAGCATCCTAGCTAGCTCGTCGTTTCTGGGCTGGAGGTATTGGCCCGGTGGCCTGAAGGGTCCGGTCGGAGGCTCCATCGGCGCAGGTCTTAACGGGTCGAACGGTCTTCTAGGATCCACACCCCCCTCTTGGTCCACATGTAGGTTTTCACCGTTTCCCCTGGAGGTGGGATCGACCAAAGCCTACGAACCCCGACTCGCACTGTAAATCGCTTGAAACAGGCTCCATTTGGCAATCCAAGCCCACGATTTGCGGCCCTGCCTATTTCGCACCTAACCCATGGGGAATATGTAGGGGTCGCAAAATCCTAGACAAGCCCATAATCGGCTAATCGTCATGGAATGGGCCCGGAATCATGCCCAGACAGCGGACCCTCTCTAGAAAAAATTTGTAATCTTATGCCTCCTTGAGAGACAAGACCGGAAAAACCGAGATTCCAACACGTCTTCCACGCTAGAAATCGCCCAGAACAAGCCCTGAATCGCAATCTGTCCACCCATTAACGATCGCCTTGACGGCCTGAAGAAAAAAGCTAACGATTCCATCATCTCAAAATCAAAGACTCGCCCATCCTATGCCCTGTCAGCCGGAAATCGCCCATTCTCACCGCCAGACAGGAAACGACCCGTCGAAAAACGACCGGGTAAGGACGCGGCCGTTTGAGACGCGAAACTCCTCTCCAGGGATGGGCTAGAGAGAAAACCGTCGAAAAAACTAAACATTCTTTTCTACGGCCCGGGGGTCCTTGTCTCCCGCCCGTCAGCCCGAAGAAGACCAGGGCTGATTCCGAACGAACTCTTTGAACGGGCTCCCGGCACTTATTCTACCTTGATCGTCCGTGTTGGCTTCTTCACCGACGACTTGCTAAAACGGACTTCCAAGACCCCGTTCTTGTAGCTCGCACGTCCCGTGCGCGGGTCCACTAGGTGTGGCAGCTCCAGTTCCTTGAAAAACCGCCGTTTCCCAGAGCCAACATCAATCTTCAACCCGCGATCCGTAGACTCCAGTTTAATCTCGTTCTTCTCCACTCCAGGCAGCTCCGTCACGACGACAACCTCGCCATCAGACTCTAGTACATCAACAAGCGGTTCCCGCTCCTCCTTGACCAATGGACCCTTCGCACTAGGCTCAACATTGCCGAACTCTCGAATAACCGGCTTCCCATCTGGGCCGAGGGACATGGAGAACCCGTAGACATACGGGTTGGGAGCCTCCTCCCTTCCACGAGGCATCTCCATAGCACGCCGCATCATGTCCTCCATCATCCGGTCCATCCGGTTCATCTCTTCAAAAACGTCAAACCACCAGCCGGACCGGGAAGGCTTACGTCGAGGAGCGCGCGAAGGTGCCATAAGACAGGACCGTAGCTAGCTACGCCGCGACAAAAGTAGTATTTTGAGATTCCCTACTCTTTCTAGATCATACGCAAGGCGAGACTGTTAATCGCGTCCCCGCGATAGCCTAGCTCTCCACCATCAGTAAACGCGCGCCGCGTACTCCGGCGGAACCCGCCCCTGGGAGGGTGCAAGCGGAACCTTGGCTTCAAGCCTGCGCGCCACAAATCCGACAGGGCAACCTCGCCGGCAACAACAGACTTGGCAAGATCCGCAACGGACTCTTTGCCAAACCGTGACTTGACAAACGCATCGTCCAAGCCACGCGGCCCACCATCTCGTTCCGCTCTTTTCTCCAACAAATGCTCCACAACAGCGGGGCTTGGCTCGCCCCAGGCCAGCAGGGCCTTTACGCTTCGCAGCATTCCAGCTGTCGACGCGTCACTCTTCAACAAACGTGCTCGAAACACGTGCTGCAGCATTAAGGACTCCATAGTCTTCTCCACATCCGGAGCGTCGCCCACAGTTCCCCGCAGCCGAACCGCCAGGACACAGTGCGCCTTCGCTTTCTCAGCCATAGCCTACGACACGACCCAGTCTTCCTGCGTCACAACACCATACGTCTGCACAAGCGCGTCAAACGCGGCCAACGCCGACGAAGTCAAAGTCGAAGTGGAGCCGAACGTCCGCGTCCAGCAATCCTTCACACCCGCCAAGCGCAACACCTGCTTCGGAATCTCACCCGCCACCAAGCCCAAACCCCTTGGACCCGGCAACACTTCCATCCTGACACTCCCACACTTGCCAGTCACCATGAACGGCAGAGTGTGAGGCTTACCACATCGACACTCCCAGCTCCCACAACCCCTCCGAACCGGAACAACATTCAACTTTGCCTGAATAGTCCCCTTGTCAATCGCCGTCCGTACTTGCCGCGCCTTCCCCTCGCCAATCCCAATATAACCATCCGAATTGCCCACGGCCACGATCGCCCGGAACCTCGACCGCTCACCCGCATCAGTCTGCTTCTGCACAAAACCGATCCCAAGAACCTCCTGGGAAATACCCGGCAGCAACGTGTCAACAATCTCAGGCTCTTTGATCCGCATTCCCTGTGTGAAAATCTCGTCCATCGACACGATCTCTCCCTGCTGGACAAGCCGGCCGAGCTTCGTCTTCGGAACCCAGCCTACCGCCTCACGCGATCTGTCGCTCATACCGCTCAAGCCGCGACCTCCACCGGCATACTCTGAACCGTCTGTTTAACCTGGGCGAAATGGCTCGCCAGCTCCTCAGGCTTCAATCCTTTACGGAGGTATCCGCTGAAACGCTTCTTGTACAACTCAGCCTCTCCCCCAAGAAGGTTCTTCGCGTACTCGGCCACGTGCTTCCCGCCGATTCTTTCATCCAGAGGAATATTCTCGGGCGAATATGGAACTTTCAACCCTGACTCCGCCAAGCCCTTGAGCGCGGCGTAGACTTTGGAGCCTTTTGTCGACGGGCGCAATCCAATGTCTAGAATCGCCTCCTTCACACCTCTGGCCAAGGCCCGCCGTCCCGCCAAGATGCCTGTCAAATATGCGGATGGAATGTTCCCGCTTCCACCCTTCCAACCTGCCTTGCCCAGTTCTCGTGAAGATGCTGAAGCTCTAACGAAATCCCCGGTGGCCCCAGCCTCCACGACCTGAACGTATACGTACTGGTTGGTAACTCGGACAACCGCTCGGGGCCGCCCTGAGCGTATCAGACCTCTGCGGAGCTTGTAGTCCGTCTTGCCCTCTCTTCTACGTCTGAAGGGAACAGAGTATCTCGGACCGTCAGCCATGGCCTACCGCTTCCTCAACAATTGGCGGGCCTTTACGTACTCTTCGACATGGGACCCGCTTCTGAACGCTCCTCCCTTCGCCATACCAAGCAAGACCCTGTAACTATCAGGCGCTAGCTGTCGCCGGTCGCGCAGGAGCCTGAGACGTCTCCGAATCGCGCGAATCTTCAAGACCCACTGTTCTTTTCCCGGCTTCTGGCTGCCCTTCCGGCTTCCCTCCTGCCGCCTCCGTCCCGAACGAGCTCTAACCCGGCCTCTGCTCACGCCAGTCTTTGGTGTCCGTTGAATCACGCCCTCCCTGATCAGGGTGCTAATCTCTTCGCGTGTAATCGCTGACTGGACCTTGTCAATCTCATCCGGATCTATCCAGATCCTGCTAGTTCCTGAGTGCATGAGGCTCGCCGCGAGCTTCCTCTGGCTCCTGAGGCTCAACTCTCATCCTCCGACCCTTCGTCCTCTTCGACCGGCTCAGTCGCCGTCTCCTCCAATGTTTCGGGCGACCTTTTTTCTGAAGAATCGGCTGAGGTCTCCTCGGCAGAGACCGCTTCCAACGTTTTGCTAGGACTGGTTTCATGTGGGCGGGAGGGTGTTCTTTTTTCTGTTTCCTGTTCGGTTCCAACAGGTTGTGCCTCCTCCTTTCCGGGGTTAGCGATGTGAAAGTTGAGCTGTCTTACTCTCTCGAGCAGCAGCAGCCTCTTTCTCTCCCCAAGCCGGGCTGACAGCCTGATGATGTGATGTTTCGGGTCTAATCCCTCGAGGTCGGAGAGGCGTTCAAGCCTTCGCTCTATGAGCTTACTGGGGTGGAGACCTCTGGTCGCGGCGGCCGAGCCAAACCCGTTCTTCACCTTCTGGGGCCAGCCTGCCTTCTCCTTTCGCATGCGGCTCGTGACTCCTCGGGGGCGCCGCCAAGCCTCGGACACGCGTTTCAACCGCCAGCTTTCCTGCCTCTTGAACCGGTGTTTTGAACTGTTCAAGTCCTAAGCACTTTTCACCGGTTTCCCTGGGGGCTGCATAGAGGTCTTCTCGAATACGTATATTCCATCTAGAAACACTCGCTGGTCTTTTTGCCTTATCTTGGTCGCGTTCTGAATATTCGCTGCGGTCTGGCTGACAGCGTTCAAGTCAATCCCTTCAACAGAGACCTCTTCGCCCTTCACCCCGACCTTGACCCCCTCAACTATTCTTGCGAAACGCGGAGTCTTTTCGCCGGTGAAATTCTCTATTCGAAACTGTCCTGCTTTCTCGTCAGCCTTCACGGTGACCGGAAAGTGGGCGTAGACCGCCTTGAGGCTGTACTTGTAGCCTTTGGTGACTCCTCTGATCATGTTTCTAATGTGAGCCATAGCGGTGCCGAGCATTCCCACTTCTCTCTTTCGAGGCCAGCGGGTGCTAAGGAACAACTTGTTTTCCTTTACATTGATGGAAACTGGGAGGTGAGAGAGGTCTTCCTCCAGCTTGCCCAGAGGTCCTTCGACGAAGACCATTCTACCATCTACTCTGACCTTGACTTTCTCAGGAATTTCGACCACCCGCTCGAGTTGTTCAACCCTTGTCATGCTGACTTTCTCCTAGTAGACATAGCCCAGCAAGTGTCCCCCGACCGAGCTCTCAGAGGCTTCTTTGTGAGCTAGAACCCCTTTTGAAGTTGTCAGAATCAGAATGCCAACATCTCGCGAGGGAAGGTAGCGCTTTCCCCATTTTTCCAGACCGAGGATGGTTGATGAGAATCTTGGCCTCACACTTCCGCAGTCGTTTATCCTGCCTAGAAGCTGAACCTTGAACTTCCCTCCTCTCCCATCATCCACGAACTCGAATTCTCCGACATAGCCGTATTTTTGCATAACACGCAACACCTGCCCCATCAAGCTTGATGCCGGGTAGACTATGCAATCGTGCTTGTGCCTCTTCTCATTGTTGAGAAGTGACGAGAACATGTTTGAGAGTGGCTCCATTGGTATCACATGTACTTCTTGAATCCCAAGCCTCGCGCCACTTCTCTAAAGCATTGACGGCAGAAGTTGAGGCCGTACTTTCTGACAATGGGCCCATATTGGCCGCATCTTTTGCAAGGCCTTGCTCCCTTGCCGTATTTTCTCTGTTTTCTAGGTTTCAGCTTGGCCATGGACTAGTCACTTTGCAATCACGATATTGAAGTTGTCTTGCATAAAGTCGACGGCCTCCCTTCTCGAAACGTAGTGGTGGCGTCCGATCTTCGATGCGCGTATCGAACGTCGAGCCACACGGTAGCCGGGTCTCTCGAGCGTAACATGGATCGTCGCCCCGAAAATTCCCAGCTCAGGCACGTACTTTGTGCCTGGAATCTCAATGTGCTCCTTAATCCCAAAGGAAAAGTTTCCATAATCATCGAACGACGACTCTCGAACCTTGTTTCCGACGGCATCAAGCGCCCTCACCAAAAATGTTCCCCCTTCTTCTCGTCTGAGGGTGACTACTGCGGCGATCGGCTCTCCCTTCCTGATGTTGAAATCCTTCACTGCCTTTCTAGCTCGCTTAGTAGCCGGACTGTGATCGGTAATCTGAGCTAGGACCTTCTTCGCCTTCTCTAGGGGTTCTCCTGATTTGCCTGTCGCAATGTTCAGGGTAACTTTTTGGATCCGAATGCGTCTGTTAACATTAGTCTCTTCTGTTTCAGGGGAAGTCAATCCGCTCATTTCTCCAACGATACAAGAGCAGCCTCTGTCCCTACCGGGAGGACATACTCCGCGGGGGTCTCAAAGATTTGGTCTTGAGTCTCGATCCTTGCGATTCTGCGGCGAGCACTAGTTCCCGGAGAAATGGTGGTGATTCTGCCATGCCTTCCCTCGTTTCTTCCATTGGTGACCAGACCGAGGCTCCCCACGTTGAACGGAATGTACTTCATGATTTTCTGGCTCGGCAGTGAGATTTGAACTGCCCCGCCCAGTCGATAACCTTCCTCAGGTCTCTGCGACTGCTCCTTCCCGGGAATAATCAGCGTTCGTCCATCGTGGAGTGCAAGCTGTACGCGGCCGCTGGAAAGCGTTTCCCTTCCGGTTATCCTGCAAATCTTGTATGCGGACTCTCTCTCCTCAATCTGAATCGGGGATAAGCCCCGTCGAGGCCTTGGCAGCATTCGGTATGCTTTGCCAACACCGGAAATATTGACCACGTCCATTAGTCCGACGGAGAATCTGTGGTCCCTTCGGATTTTCCCGTCAACCTTGACCATGGACCGTTCCACGATCCTCTCAGCTTCTCTCGACGTCCTCGCGTGTCCAAGCAACTCCCGTAGAAGAATCACGAGCGGAACGCTCACTTGTCTGGGATGACCCCCTGGACGGGGGCTAGGCGCCCATGTGAGTTCTTTCCGGTGTAGCCTCCAAGACCGCGGCGCCGACTCCCGTTTTAGCTGTCGCGGGCCGGATTTTCGAGCCATGGCTAGTCTCCCTTCCTCCCCTTTTCGCTGAGCAACCCGCTACGCCACTTGTCCGAAAGGTTGAGGTTCGTCAACAAGACCTTGCTCACATGAACAGGCAGTTTTGACGCAACTCCAGCAGCCTTTTCGCGTGTCATTCCCTCGACATACAACTTCCCAGAGGAGTAATCGATAGTCTCAACCTTCCCTTCAAGACCCGCAAAGTCACCTCTGACAATCCGAACGCTGTCGCCAGTTCTGACCGACAGCTTTCTGACTCGATGCTTCTGATAAAGGTCATCAGAGACAGGCGACACTAGCATTTTTCTCTTAACATGAGCTGAAGCGAAGACCTGACGCTTTCGTTGCTTCCCCGGTTTCGACGACAACACGAGTCAAATCACCGTGCTCGCCAAATTCGCCACCCGAGGCCACCTCTCCGCAGCTTCCCTTGCCACTGGACCCCTTACCTCGGTACCTTTCAACTCTCCCTCAGGTGTCATTATCACGGCCGCGTTGTCCTCAAATGACAGCCGGGTTCCGTCGGGCCGCCGAAATGCTCTGACCTGCCTTACCAAGACAGCCGGAAAGACCTGTTTTCGGAGGTCTGGGGCCCCCTTCATTACCGAAACCATTATCATGTCTCCGACAGCCGCGGAGGGAACCCTTCGCAAGCGTCCATGGTATCCTTGAACTTGGATGACTTTCAGCTCTTTGGCTCCGGTGTTATCCGCACAAGCCAGGCGAGACCCGACCGGGATCCCTCTAGAAACCCTCGGGCGATATTCCACCATCCCGCGAGCGCTGACAGCTCGGGTCTTTGGCGCGGGCAATTGTTAGGCGGACGCTCCCGTTTTCTCGACCACTACGAAGGACACTTCCTTGCTCAATGGTCGACACTCGGCAACGGTCACGGTTTCTCCAACAGATGCCAAAATGCACGGAGGATTGTGTGCAAGAACCTTGCTGGTTCTTCTCTCGTACCTGCCATACTTCCGATGGAAATGGAGGTATGCACGTCGCACTGACACAGTTTTCGGAGTCCGGGAACTTGCGACGACTCCCTCGAACACTCGACCTCTCACTGAAATATGTCCGTGGAACGGACAGAGTGGGTCGTTGCAACCGGCTCTTGGAGGCTTCACGTCGATTCCTATGTTCTTCACTGCCAATTTCCGATACCCCGCTTCACTCGGTCTTCCGGCCTGACTTGGAGAAGCTTCCCTTCAATGATGACCTCGGAACCTCCCGGCAGAGCAAAAGCAAACTCGGAAGAAGCCTTCGGAACAATAGATAATCTCGAACCCGAAAGAATCGATAGAGTATTCTTGGTCTCGAAGCTGACCTGGCCTTCTAGTTCGCTCAGGGTCGGGTCTGAAGACCTTGTGATTCTGACGCGGAGCCCTGTCAGCTCGTGGGCAACTAGGTTCGTCTCGGTTAGCGGCGTCTGTTTCACTCTCCTGTGTTGGGGATCGTGTTCTTCACTGTAAGAAGTTTCGCGATCGTTCTCCTTAGTTCGCGTATTCTCGCAGGGTTCTCCACAGTGCCACCAGACTTTACGGCCGTTCTCACTGTTGTCAGCTCCGCTCGGAGCTCGACAATCTTCTTCCTCCGCTCTTCGGGGAGGAGTTGTTTGATCTCACGCCTTCTCAGAACTGGGAACTTTGACACTCTCCTTCTCAGGTTGAGCCTCAGACACGGCTGGAACTTCGGATTGAATCGGAGCCACAGCGGGAGGCCCGACTTCGGTACTAGCCTCTGTCGGGATCCTCTGGGGCTTCATGAGTGGTTTATCGATGAAGCTAATGTTCGGAGGCAGGATCCGCACGTTTATTCCGAAAAGTCCTTGTTTTAGCTGAACGTCGGCCACGGCAGTCCTCAGGCTCTTTAGAACCGGGTCTCCTACTCTAGGCAGGTATCCTGCTCTGAATTTTTCATACCTAGCTCTTTCCGTAGTGAGCTTTCCCCTTATTGTGATTTCTACCCCGAGAGCCCCTGACTCCATGACTCTTTGAATTGCCCAGTAAGCTGATCTACGAAAGTGGACTCCTCGCTGAAGGGCCATGGCGACTTGTGAGGCCACAACTTTGGGATCTTGGTCAGGAATCTCTATTGCTGCGACTGACAGTTGAGGATTCTCTATGCCGAATTTTTCCTCTAGAAGTTTCGTCAAGTCTCGGATGCTCTGGCCCCGCCGTCCGATCACCATTCCCGGTTTTGCAGCGTAGATGACTACTCGCGTTCCGACTGGGCTCTTTGTCACTTCGACTTTACTGTACCCCGCTCGTTTCAATTCGAGAGCTAGGTGCTCGTCAATTTCGAGGCGACGCGAGACATCCTTGATGAAGTACTTGGTGACGGACAATACTACTCTCCCTCATATCCAACCAACTCAATGTGAGTAAGGGTTGCCTTCAGAAGGTCGGACCGGCCGAAGGCCCTAGGACTCCTCCTCGGAACGCCGGGCCCGCGTTGGGTTGCGGCGTGGATTATCCGGAGACTTTCAACGTTCAAGTTCCGATATTCTGCATTAGCCTCCAGTTCTTCCAGGAGATGAAGCAGTTTTCCAGCTGCTTTCTGGGGAAAACGTCCCGCGAAGAATGGCTCCGGGAGCTGTCGGCGGTGTGGAACCTCTTTCTTGAATCGCCTATAGCTAATCGCCTGTTTCTTTTCAATAACCCGCTCTAGGAGTTTTTTTGCATCGGGAAGCTTCATGCCCCTTATTGTTCTGCAAAGTTCTACTGATGCTTTGGGGGATATCCGGAGTTCCCGGCCAGAACACTTCACAGTGCGGTCTGGGTCTAAGCCTGTGACTGAATATCCGAACTCAGGCATTCATTCTTCCCAGACTTTTGGAAGGCGACGGGCCTCCCCCTAAAAAGGTTGCCAGATTCATGAAGGCGAAAAATCGTAACTCGAGACTGTGATCATAGGTTACTCTAGAGTTATCGAAGCTTCGGGGAGCCCTTCGTTCGGTCCATTATGGAAACTGCTGCTATCGAAAGGGTCCACACCGGGATACCGGGTCTGGACCATGTACTCGAAGGCGGCTTTCCAAAGGGTGCGAGAGTACTACTTTCAGGAGGCGCAGGCTGCGGCAAGACCATCTGCTGCGGCCAATACCTGTACAAAGGCGCAACCAGGTATGGGGAACCAGGCGTGTACGTGAGCACCGAGGAGCCACCCTCTGAGTTCAAAGCGAACATGTTGCGCTTCGGCTGGGACTTCAAGAAGCTAGAAGAAGACAAGAAAATTGGCATCGTAGACGCTGTCTACCAGCGCGTAGAATCGGAGATTGCTGAACAAGAAAGCCTCCAGGCTATTCTCTACAACCTTCGGTCGAAGTTGGCAGAGGTCAAGGTGCTTGTCGAGCAGCTGGGAGCAAAGAGGCTGGTCGTGGACTCGCTTCCAGGCTTCGGCTTCAGGGTCACCGACCTGAACACTCTTCGAGAAATCTTTCTGGAAGTCGGCCTTCTGCTGAAAGATGTAGGCTCGACGACTCTGATGACTACTGAGATCGTGGAGGGATCCGGTCTGATAAGCCGCTATGGGATCGAGGAGTTTCTCGCCACAGGGGTGATGGTCCTGTCTCTGGTCAAGCAGAGTTCCCCTTTGAGAAAGATGTTCGTGCGAAAGATGCGAGGGACAAGCCACAGCCTCAACGATTTCGCGTTCACGATTGGACGAGAGGGTCTAGAAATCAAGGGTCCGATCGGAGTTCGGAGCTTGAGCAGGGGACGAGGGCGCCTCCATTCCTTGGGGAGAAAGCGCCGGGTCAACTGACTCGGGTTTCGAAGAAATCGTGACGAGGAGCATTTCAGTATCCCAGGATGGGCAGACAGTGGAACAAGGAGTTCAAACGGCGGACAGAACATCCGAGCATTCAAGCTTGGAGCAAGCGCTGGACCAAGAGTCGGTTGAGAATCGTCGAAGTGAGAAGGTATAGTTAATGGCGAATCTAACAAGCGGCATACCCGCGTTTGACGAGTCACTAGGTGGGCTTCCAGCGGGAAGCATCATACTGTTCATAGGCGAGGCTGATACGGGGATGACGACCTGCGCTCAGCAGATCCTCTACCAGGGACTGCGTGACGGTAGACCAGGAGTCTATTTTACGACCGGTCGCTCCTGGGAGGACATTGTGGGGGAGATGGAAGGGTTCGGATGGGGGCTTGACGCTTTCTTCCAGCGTAGAAAGATGTGGTTCATTGACAGTTTCGGTATGAAGAAGGAGCGGACTGCAGGGGAGGTGTCTTGGGACATTGGCCCAGCGAACTTGTTGGTGAAGGAGTTTCCGCGGGTCGTTGCGCCTCTGGGGGCATGCACTCTGGTCGTGGATAGTTTGAGTGATATGATTCGTTCAGCCTCGTTTCCTGCTGTTGAGCAGTTGCTGAAGACTCTTCAGGCTCATGTCCGGTCGACTGGGGGGTTGTATGTTATGCTGGCGTCTAAGGGGATTCACTCTGACCATGTGGAGAATACTGTGAAGCATTTGAGTGATGGTGTGATCGACTTATCCTCTGAGGCTTTTGGAAGCGAGGAGTTTGCGCGTAAGATGCGTGTGTTGAAGATGCCGGGGACCATGACCGACTCGAAAGTGTATGCCTACCGGGTGGGCTCAGGTGGCATTGAGATGGCTGCGTTGCACAGGGTGAGATGAATTGAACGGGGCGGAGCTTCAGATCGAGGTCGTAGTGTCGTTGTTCACCAATGTCTGGTTCTTGCTCTCGTTGCTCATCGCTAGTTGGGGAGGGATGGGTTACTGGACGATTCACAAGCGCTCGCGTGGACCCAAAGCGGGGCCCACTCCGGCGGGCTCGGTTAATTTTCCGGGCCGGCAGCGGCTGTCCGAGGAGGATATTTTCCGTATATTGACGACGACCGAGGTGAATATTCAGATTGTCCGCGTCTGTGAGACGCCTAGGACTGCTCGGGAGATTTCGAAGGCTCTTGGTGAGATTTACCCAGGGCACCGGGAGAAGGGTTTTCCGCCGGACAAGCTTGGAGAGCACTTGGCCAACTTGGAGCGTTTAAGCGCTGTGAAGTTTAACGGGGAGCGCTGGTCTGCGACGGACGTGGGCGTGAAGATGGTCCGGAAATACTTCGGATAGTCTCCAAGGCCACAACTCGCTTTGTTGGTTCGCGGACGACCAAAAACTCAGTAGGCTGAGTCCGTTCGCAGGTCTTGTTCGGATTCAGCCCAAGTTTTGTTCGGGCTCACGCGCGGGAGATTAGGCACCCCCGGGCCCTCAAAAGAGTGTTTTAGATTTGTCTCAATTATTCGCTGTTTCCTGCTCTCGGGAGAGAGAGGAAGTCTGTGTCTCGAGGAGGCCATAAGATTACGAATTTTTTCTAGGAGGGCCCGCTGTCTGGGCATAATTCTGGGCTTATTCCTTGATGATTAGCTGATTTTGTGCTTGTCTGGTGTTTTTTGACCCTTGTAGTTTCCCCATAAGGTTATGCGTGAAATAGCTGTGTCCAGAAATCGTGGGCTTGGATTGGCAAACGGGGCTTGTTTTGGGCTTTTCCAGGTGGCTTACCGGATTACTTTTAGTGCTCTCTGCTCATCTTATACGTTCAACCAGACACCTTGAGAACTTACGAGTGGAAGTATTCCATGATTGAAAAACCAGCCCTCGCGCCCCCTGCCGAGATAATACGCGACACCCTTTCCAAACCCAGCATATTCGAAGACGAACAGCCCCTAAGCCTAGAGTACCTGCCGACTAGGCTGCCGGGTCGAGAGACGCAACTCCGGTTCCTCGCGGAGCTCTTCAGGTCTGTTGTCGACAAGCCTGGAACAACTAGCCCCAAGGTCCTCATAACTGGCGACATTGGAACTGGTAAGACAGTGCTGATCCAGCGGTTCGGAACAGACATGATTCGAACCGCTAAGCCGTTGAAGCTGAACCTGCGCTACATTCACATCAACTGCCGCGAGTATCGGGGGAGCCTCTTCATGATACTGAAGCGAGTCCTCCAAAACTTCACCACAACCTTTCCCCAGCGAGGCTTCTCAAGTGAAGAACTTTTACAGATACTCTTGGACCAGCTGGAAGACAAGAACCTACACGTCATCCTAGCCCTAGACGAGGCTGACATGCTGATCAAGGCGGAAGGCGGAAGCCTCTACAATCTCACCCGTATACAGGAGGAACGCCCAGGCCGACCGACGAGGCTCTCACTCATAGTTGTGGTGAGAGAACTCAAGCTTCTAGAAGGACTAGACAGGAGCACGCAGAGCACGCTTCAACGAAACATCATACGTCTAGACCGTTACAGCGCGCCGCAGCTGGAGACGATACTCCGAGAAAGGGTCGACTTGAGCTTCAAAGAGGGAACAGTTCCGGAGACCCTTGTCAGCTTTATCGCGGACATGGCCGCATCACAAGGAGACGCCAGGTACGCCATCGAACTGTTATGGCGCGGGGGAAAATATGCTGACGCTGAAGGAGCACGGGAACTAAAACCGGACCATGTTAGAGGAGCAGCCAACAGCGTCTACCCCATCCTCCGAGCGGACTATGCGCAACACCTCAACCTCCACGAGAAACTCATACTCCTCGCCCTAGCGAGAGTTCTAGAACGGAGCAATGAAAACTACGCCACTATGGGAGATGTGGAGATCGCCTACCGAATGGCCTGCGAAGAGCACAAGATCACCTCCCGGGCCCATACACAGGTATGGAAGTACGTCCAGAACCTCGGCGCTTCGGGTGTGCTATCGACCCAGATTTCCACCGCCGGTTACAGAGGCAAGACCACTCTCCTCGGAGTAGCCACAGCTCCTGCCTCAGCTATACGAAAATGGCTTGAATCAGGCTTCAAAGCCACCATGCCTTGA
The DNA here is from genome assembly GCA_005888735.1 of Candidatus Bathyarchaeota archaeon. Lineage (GTDB taxonomy): Archaea > Thermoproteota > Bathyarchaeia > 40CM-2-53-6 > 40CM-2-53-6 > BA-19. Next base: position 82,408 of record VBBN01000036.1, on the reverse strand, counting down.
CCGGACAAACCCCGGCGCTAGACAAGATACTATCCAGCAGCGGCAGAGTCAGAATACTCAGTCTCCTCGCAGAGTCGAAGAAATCCACCTATCAGAAATAGCAAAACGAACAAAACAGAGCTATAGCGCCACGGAAAGGCACCTGAGAGACTTAGCAGACTCCGGAATCATAGACGAGAGACTACGGACGCGTGAGAGTCTTCAGACTCAAAGGCCGAAAAACCCCATGCCAGAATGCTCCGAGACCTCATCCTCCAATGGAACAACAAACCCCGACAGGAAAGCAGCCAAGGCTCAACCTTAAACCGTGAACGACACCAGGACTTGACTGGCGAGTAGAGGACCTTGGTTGAGCCTTGTGCCGAGTGCGGCCGGAAAACCCCGCTGAACAAGAACTGCGAGTTCTGTGGCAAGACATACTGCGACGACCATATGTCGCCGCATATGGCTTGGGAGAGACGGCACGAAGACCTTGCTGGGGAGACGTCGAAACTGTGGAAGAAGCGAACCGGCGGATAGACAACAAGCCCGGCAAACTCTGGAAACATCCCCAAAAACTGCCTGACATTTTTCAGTCCGGAGGAATATTAAGCAACCTCGTACGAGACTTTGGGGCGGCGAAGTTCGCCTATGAAGAAAAAATCTAAGAAATCTTCGAAGAAGAGCATGTAGAGACGATGTACCGTCCAGCTTTCAGACTGGACGAGTGACTTGTCCTTCTTCTAAACTCCCGCGGGCCTTTTTTTCCGCAAGGATTTTTTCTACGCACTCCTTCTGAGTTCCGTACAAGATTTTAATATGAACCGGTCAACTTCAAACGGGTCAAGCTAGAGTAACAAGATGAAAACAAACAAGAATTCCGAGCCGAGCCCAAAGAACTCGTCTCCATCTCACTCTTCGAATATTCATTTCGCTCCGCGCGGCGACGCTCTCAAGAATCCTGTGAATCACTTTGATGTTGCAAAGATCAGAAGTGTAAGCGACGCGCTGGACGCTTTCAACTCAACCTCCTTCCAGAGCCGATTGCTCGGCCGCTGCTACCGGATCTGGCTTCAAATGCTCAACGATCCTGAACGCCCTCTGATATTTTTTGGATTATCAGGAGCGATGATAGCTGGGGGAATGCGGCGGGTCATACGGGACCTAATCGCGTTTCACGCCATCGACGTCCTCGTTTCTACCGGCGCGAACCTTAGCCACGACCTCTACGAATCCCTCGGCGGCCGTCACTACATGGCTCACCGTCACATAGCCGATCCTACGTTGAGGGAGATGAGGCTCGATAGGGTCTACGATACGTATGCCGACGATGTCAAGTTCACTGAGACAGATGAGTTTGTGGAGAATTTCGCCGAATCCCTGGAACCACGTTCCTATTCGAGCCGAGAACTATTCCAATTGATGGGCGAACGGGTCAAAGACGAACACGGCATCCTGGCGACCGCAGCAAGGGAAAAACTTCCAGTCTTCTGCCCTGCCCTAGCTGACAGCAGCATCGGAATGGCGTTGACCGTCTACAGAAACGAACGGAGGAAGCAAAGCAGAGCACCGATGATCTATGACCCGATGGTTGACAACTTGGAAATCATGAACCTAAAGAGACGCTACGCAAAGTCGGGCGTGGTCTTTATCGGCGGCGGGACCCCGAAAAACTACATCCAGCAAGTGGTTCCCATGGCCGAGATTGCGGGCCTACCCGTTTCACCGCACAGCTACGCGATTCAGGTAACCACGGATGACGCGAAATGGGGAGGGTTGTCAGGCTGCGAACTCCCCGAAAGCCAATCCTGGGGAAAGCTCCACCCGAACGCAGAACAGTGCACAGTCCATGTCGACGCCACCATCGGCTTACCGTTACTCTTCACCGGAGTAATGGAGCACTATGAGGAGTGGAAGTCTAGGAGAGGGTTGAAGGTGGACTGGGGAGAGGTTATGCAACCCATGTCAGTAAGGTCCGGAAAGCGAGTCTAGCGCTCTCGCGTACCTTTGATGAACTCCTCGACCCACTCACGTGCCTGACCATCAGGAATCTTGACGGGCGGGTACTTGAAACTGTATGATGAAATGCTGTTCAGAGCACCGCCAACTCTCCGGTCTAGAGCAATCTTGACCGCTCTAATGACATCGGCCACAACGCCAGCACTGTTGGGGGAGTCCTCGACTGCAAGTTTCAGGTCAATTTGAAGGGGAATGTTTCCCCATTTCTTGCCTTTGAGGTAGATGTAGCAGATCTTCTTGTTCTTCAAAGCTGGGACATAGTCCGACGGCCCTATTCTCGTTGGAACTTGATACGGAATCAAGCTGGCCACCGCTGTTGTCTTGCTGATTCTCTTCGAGTGAAGCCGCTCCTCAACCGTCATGTTGAGAAAGTCCGTATCTCCACCTAGGTTGAGCTGGTAGCTCTCCTCAACACGTACTCCTCTTTTTAGAAAAAGGTCGACGAGCGCTCGATGGACTATGGTCGCGCCAACCTGACTCTTGATGTCATCGCCAGCGATAGGGAGTCTCTTTTCCTCGAACCTCTTGGCCCAATCGGCGTCTGTGGCGATGAACTCTGGGATACAGTTGATGAAGCCGCAGCCCGCGTCCAACGCTTGTTGAGCATAGTACCTAGCCCCTTTTTCGCTGCCGACGGGAAGGTAGTCGACCAGCATGTCGGCCTTGGCCTCTTTGAGCTCCTCAGCCACGTTTACCGGCTTGACCCTGGACCGGCTGTAGACATTGAATGGGACGCGCATGTGTGGAGCGACGCCGTCCAAGATGGGACCTGGCTGAACATCGACGTCCATGTCTGGCACATCACTGATCTTCGGAGCGCAGTTGGGCCCGGTGAATATGGCCTTGCTCAAGTCCCTGCCAAGCTTCTTCCGGTTAACGTCGAAGGCCGCGACGAAGTCGATGTCCTCTACTTTGTAGGGCCCAAATGTTGGATGCATGAGGCCTGTTGTGTTTCCTGTTTTCTCGGGAGGGTTTTTTCTATAATACTCCACTCCTTGAACAAGGGCACTGGCGCAATTTCCGACGCCGGCGATGGCCACGCGTATCTTTCCCGTCGCAAGCTACCTCGAATGTGAGCGAGAGCGTCGTCTGTCCGTGATTATAAGGGTAAACGATTGAGACGATTCGTCAACCGGACACTCTTCGGTAGTTCTACTCGGTATCCTCGTAGTCCGTAAGCATGACTTGTTGTTCAACTTCGGAGGCCTTGGCGCTCTTCGCCCTCTCCCATTCGTCGGCCTTGATCAGCCCTCCTGCCTTCTCCTTGATGCGTTTGGCCAGGGCTGGTCCGATCGTGGAAATGCTTGTCAGCTCGGTAAGACTGCGTTCTTTGATGTCTTCAATCGTTTTGAGACCCGAAGCGAACAGCATCCGGGCACGAACCCTTCCCACCCCTTCAAGCCCTACTAGCTTGACTAACTCCGGTTTGACTCCCTTGGAGACTCGGACTCTCAGGACACCGAGAGGTGGAAGCAGGTCTTTGTGCCCAAACAGTTTAGCTAACTCCTGGGCAGCGAAGACAAGCCATTCTGACCCTTGGACAAGCCTCAGCAGGTCGCCAGGCTCAACCTTGCGAGCTTCAAGAATCTCATCCTCGGTATGTTCTTCGATCCAATCCTCGAGCACCTGAGCTGCTTTGAGTTCTGAGAGGAACTCTTCGTACGCCATTGGGTCTTCGAACTCCTCTGGAACATCGAAGGTAAACTCCCCGCCATGTTGAACTGCTAGGAGACCGAGACTCTCGGTTTCCTTCCCTCTGGGACGAGGCCTGGGCGCGAGGTCTGGTGTCTTCGCGATAAGATGGAGAAGGCTGAAGTCAGTTAGCCTCTTGGCCCGGTTATAGAGCCCATCACGCAATGTGACTGCAGATTCCGGGTCGATGTAGAGCTCGGAGACTCGCTTTCCGAACTTGGTGGCCACGAGCTCCTTTCCCTCCATCAACACCATCTCCTCATTGCAAAGAAATCGGAGAATGTCACCAATCTTGCCCTTGATCAGTCTCGGCCCGTACTGGTGAGCGTAGAGAGTTCTTGAGAAGAACTCGTAGAGCCCCTCCTCTGTCCGAGCGTAACCGGCGGCGACCGTTGAGAGGACGTGTGGGCGCAGGACTTTTTCAACCGCGAGCTTCGACCAGAGCTTCTCTGGCTTTGCGATAATGTAATTCTCCATCAGCCACTCGGCCTCGTCGGCGTTTCTAGCGATGAGAAGAGACTCGCCGAACTTGTCGTACCTCGGTCTCCCAGCTCTCCCGCAAAACTGCTTGTACTCAAGCACTGTAATGGGGTAACGGCCAAAGCCAGCCTCGTACCGTTCGTAGCTGCTAATTACCACGGTCCTTGCTGGAAGATTAACACCGGCGGCAAGAGTGGGTGTGGCTGCAAGTATCTTGACCTTCCCACTGCGGAAGGAGTCTTCAACGGTCTCGCGATGGACCCCTGTCAGACCTGCGTGGTGAAAGGCGGCCCCGGTGAGAACCTGGCCGGCGAGCGCCTCGCTAAGACTGGTCTTCTCTCCGGACGAGAGAACTCTTTCAGAAAGGAGGGCCAAGGATCTCTCTTCCGGTTTGGAGAGACGACCTTTGAGGGCTAACGCTGCCTTGCGTCCCATTTCGACGGCGGACCTGCGGGTTTCTGTGAAAACAAGTGCCTGTCCACCTGCTCCGACAACGTCCAAGGCAATGTCGAGAACTGGTGAGTTTGTCAGTCCTTCTATGACACGGCTTGTCCCATCGCTAAACTGAACTTGTCCTTCGTGATAAATTCCTTCGCGAAGCGGAACTGGCCTCCATTCTGTGGTTACCGAACCCGCATGGAGCCATTCGCCAACTTCTTGGGCGTTGCTGACCGTAGCGCTGAGTGCCAGAACCTGTATCTTCGGGTTAATCTCGTTGAGACGTGTTAGTACGACTTCGAGAGTCGGGCCTCTCGCGTGTTCGGTCAGGAGATGCACTTCGTCAGCAACAACGAGTGAGAGCTCGCTCATCCAAGGTGCCTTATGGCGAAGGAGGGAATCCGCTTTCTCGTTGGTGGATAGGATGACGTCATTCCTTCCGAGCCATGGGTCAATGCTATCAAAGTCTCCTGTGGAGATTCCTATGTGCAGTCGTTCTCCGTTGGGCTTCTTAATGGAAGAGTACCGCTGGAACTCTCGATATTTTTCGCTGGCGAGCGCTCTTAGGGGCGCCAAGTAGATGACTTTTCCATTGCGTTCGAGGACATGTTTCAGAATGCAGAGCTCGGCAACAAGTGTCTTGCCGCTAGCAGTCGGACTTGCTAGTACAAGGTTCTTTCCGTCAAGGATTCCAGCTTTGACAGCGTCCTCTTGTGGAGGATAGAGCTGGTCGAGACCCTCTTCTTCTAGGAGTTGGATTACGCGCGGGTCAATAGCGAGGTCACGTATCCTCAACAGACTTGATTACCAGTTAGGGTTATACTCGTTTTAGGCGTCCGGCTTTGGGAACGTAGAGAATACCGTCCTTAATCAACTGACCTATCAGACGCCTTGCCTCAGGCTCTGAAATCTGTGATTCCTCCAGTTTTGAGAGCACGAGTGTCTCTTCGGCAGTGCCCGATTCCTTCGAGAGTTCCCTTACAAGCTCAACAACCTTCTGCATCGAGTCACGGTAGCTGCGAGGGATACCGGTCATGATTACGTCAATGTCAGTGGTGCCTGTTTTGACGTCGATACCGACATCTTCGAGGGACACGTTCATGATGCGTATTGCGCTTTTCGCGTCCTCGACAATTACCTGGTCTCGTAAGAAAGCCCTGGCGCGGGCTTCAGCGAGACGAACCAGAGCTTCGAGCTGACGGGGCGTAATAGCGACAGCAGCGGATTTTCCGCCCTTGATTCTCATCTTGAGATAGAAATCTTGGAGCTCTTTGAGGGCTTCAAGTGAGAGTACTGGATTGAACCTCTTCGAGTAGCTGATGTACTTTCTCAAAAAGTCGGGGGGGAACGGTGCTGCTTCAGGGTTAAGCTTGGTCTTGTGTAGCTCAAGAATATGTGTAGCCATCCGGGAATCGTACTCTTCATCAGGCTCATCTTTCAACAGGAAAATCAAATCGAACCTGGACAGTATGGTCACGTCAAGGTTGATGTTTTCGTAGACATTCATGTAAGGGTCGTATCGGCCGTGTTTAGGATTTCCGGCAGCTAGAACTGAAGCCCGGGCGTTCAGAGTAGCCACAATCCCGCCTTTTGCAATGCTCACTGTTTGCTGCTCGAGGGCCTCATGAATCGCGACTCTGTCAATTGGAAGCATCTTGTCTATCTCATCAATACAATTGTGGACGCATATGCCGTCCGCCAGAAAACTGGAGCCCTCAGGTACGCGTAGATCATAAACAGGTCCTTTGTAGAATTCCGTCTTGACGGAGACAACCTCGTCCATGGCGTAGTCGGAGGCGCAGAAAGCCTCAAGGGACACCGCTTGTTCTGGCGACAACCATTTGTCGAGTGCATCTCGTAAGCGGCGAACTCCTGATTTGAAGGGTCGCCTCGTTCCCCTTTGAAACGCCCAAAACGTGCTCCAGTCTCCAACTCGAAGAAGCTCGCTGGGAACGGGCCGGATATTCTTCAAAAGACCCGCAAGCAAGCGCTCCGGGACCTCTTCGTTATCCGAGGATACGGCGGTCGATCGAGTGGGAATCTCTCGCTGCTTGATCGAGTATGGAGTTAGGACACGAACGAGCCTCGCCACGTCTTGGCGGCCAGTAGTCTGAACGATCTTTACTCCTTTTTGCTGGCGAATTCTTGCGTATACATCGAATCGTCGCAGCACCAGAAGCAGCATTCGGTTCTCGGCTAGATCATCTGAGAGCGAGAAAGTTATTTCGACCGTGCAGTATTCCCTACCACCTTTACGATAGCGCTTTGTGGAGATGCAGCCGTCTGAATCCATACATCCGGCGAGAAATCCGGCCAGGGCCTCCTGACCAAGGCGAAGCAGGTTTTGCAAGGCGTCGCGAGTCGTCCAGTCGTACAAGGCGAACAATAGGTTCGAGTCGTGTCGCAGGTCGTGGACTGGGAATGAATGCTGACCTGAGCCTAGCTTTCGGCCATCATGCCAAGGGGCGTTGAGAGTCGCGGAGGAAGCTTGCTGGAGGCGGTCAATTTGTCGCCGGTGCAGTTCGCTTTGTGTGATTCTGACGATCGATTGTTTCGAGTTGGATCGGACGTAGCCGTCGCCGTAGATGAAACCTAGTATGTAGGCTAGGTCTGGCGTGATCTGGGCGACTCGGAGCCGCTCTGTTTCCTTGCTGCGGCCGTAGGCAAACGTGCGATCACGCCACTCGTTCAGGCCAAAGTCGGAGAGTAAGCGTCGAAAGGCGTTCAGACGAATGGCGTCTCGACTTCTCGGTGAGAGGGTTTCGCGCCGAAGACCGTAGTGTCGGTTGGCGGCAGCGATGCTTCGAAAATGCTGGAGCGCTCGTTTGCGGAGTTCCGCTCGTTCTTCCGGCGACGGCTCAACAATCCAATCGCCTGGCAAGATGTCAATTATCCGAACCTCATCGTCATGCCCGGGCAGGCGTTGGACAGTCAGAAGACGGTCGCCAACGCGAATCTCCTCCGCCGCCCGCCAACTGAAGCGCGGACCGTCGAGCAACAGATGGTCCGGTGTCACACGAAGCTCAAATCCCGACTTCATACGGAGACATTGCAACGGACCGTCATAGTCGCGACGGGTGACAAGAGTAGCTGTTGCTTCACGTGCCCGCATGCTGTCCAAGTCGAGGGTGATCGTTCCGCGTTCCAGCAGCGACACGTCCAAGAGATGTCCCGCCTTCGTCCTACCCGTTTTCGCCATTTTGACATCGAAAAGATCACCAATGCGAGTTGAGGTCCCCTCGACTATCACTTGGCTATCTGGATGGAGGCATGCAATTCCTTTGTCAGCGAGAACCAAGGCGCCTGCTTCCAATACCATTCCACCCGTTTTTTCTCGAAGGACGGCGGCCGTGAGTCCCGCGGCCGAAGAGCCCCGACCAGAGGTGTAAAGACCGCGTGGTGCTATCCGGGACACGTACTGCAACAGCTGACTCTTGGCCGTGTTATGGGAGACTATGCCATTTGCTATGAACTGGTGAGTCCTCGGAACCTCAATGTCGAAGACGTCTGATGGCTCTCGAAGTTTGATCGAGAATACTCGCTCGCTGCGCTGCGGTTTGAGGCGTTTCAGTCTACGAGCTCTTTCAGCGAGTTGAACGAGCTTTCCCCGTTTCTTGAGTGAGGCGAAGCCTATCTTGGTCGCGAACTTTAGTATGCTCTCGCCCCTCTTGATTAGGAGGGCATTCTCGATGATTCGCGAGTGGATTGCGAATCGCAGGAGAAGGACTTGGACATCTCTTAGCAACTCGATGTTCTTTGCCTTCAATCCTATAACCCCACAACCACGGGTAGCTGAGAAGACGGTTCCATCGGCCTCGAACAGCCATCTGAGGAACGAGGAGACCGCCTTGTTGCCGGACTTGAGGACCAGGTCTGGGATCCGCTTTTCTCTGAGAAAGGCTAGATTGTGTGCAATATTCTGACTGTGAATACAAGCCTCGTACAGGATTACCTTTCGGCCTTTTCTGTGTCCAGACAGAATCGCCGGTTCTATTCCAAAGAGCTTCTCGGCAATCTCGCACAGTGGTTCCAAAATATCTTTCTCGCCTTCAGCGACGGTGAATCCGACCCTGTAACGTTGAACCCAGCCGTCTCCCAGAATGTATCCAAGGAATGCTGCCAATTGAGGCGTAAGTGTCTTAGGCAATTTGCCGTGGAAGCGTGGCCCTCTTCGGTATGGTATCTGCCGCCATCCAGTCTTGACGTGTCGTCTTATTGTGCATGGTATTTCCGTTGCAACCGCAACTCTGTCACCAACTTTGAACTCGTCCAGTCGTTTCCAACCATACACAGGGGTTCGATTGAACGAATCAACGGCAAGAAGCGGATGGTTGAAGGTGCCTCGAATGCTCTTTCCACTCTCCGTCACGATTTCGATTGTAGGTTGGCTGAGATAGTGGTGGAAGCGTGTTGCCGCATCCCGAGCCCCAGTTTCGGCCCCCGTGAGAACTTGTGCATCGATGTCCTGCAAGTGTTCGTCTCCTAGGTCCTGAATCTTGACTACCGAGCCATCGCCGAGTATGACGCGTTCATCTCCAACCAGGCAGCCAGGGTCCCCGATGATGAGTGTATGGCTATCTCCTCTGATGTTGACGCCGTCGGGGAGCTGTTTTGCTACTCCAGAGCAGAGAAGGTACAGGATAGCTTCCTTGACATCTTCATAACCGTAGATAGAGGGGGCGATGCTCTGTATGAGTTTTCTGTGTATCCAGGGGTCTTTGGAAGCCTCTAGAATGGCCTTTTCGTCTTCTGATGTGATTTCGACAATCTCTGTCTCTTTTCCTACGACCTCTACGTAGTTTGCTTCAAGATACAGGTTGAAAGTTCGAGCGCGTCCTTTCTCTCCAATGAATTGCTTCTCGGCTCTGATTATTGATGTGAGGCCTACCCTGTCGCCGGGACGCGCCGTATCCACCAAGTCTTCATCGAGTCTAACGTCTAGGTATCGAGGGAGTTGGCCCGGTGGGAGATCCTCGGGACGTTCTTGAACGCGGGCTTCTTGTGTATTTTTGAACTGTGACTGTTCTTCCAGCAGCTCGAACGCGGACTTTTGTTTGCAGAACGGACACGTCGAGCCCGGTCCACGCATGAGTTCTCCAGACTGTTCCTCATGCATGATTTCCATGCACTTTCGGCACCGGAACGTGGCTCGAACGATTGTCGGTCTAACCTGGCTCGCCCGAACCACAATGCCCTCGACGAGCGCCATCTTCTTGAGATTTTCAGCCCCAACTTTGCGCAGAGCTACTTTTTCTGGAAGACGCCTGAAACGGGCGAAGATTCGGCCTGCATGCTCAGCATATTCAGGGTCTTCTACTCTCATTTGAGACGTGGCAGCTGACTGTGCGTATTGGACGAAATCGTCCGGGTGTTCCACGACGTTTCGGGCTAGTGCTGGGTCGAAGGCGATTAGATCTTCAAAGTCGATAATGAGAGAGCGTCCGTTGCTGACCGCTACTTGGGCGAGCCGCTTCCTGTACTTGGAGCCCACGGGGTCGGTTTGAAATGAGCGAAAGAAGTCTTGAAACGCGTCTTCAGGGCGTGTAGTTTCCGACTTGAGGATGGCTGTCAACTCGCTTCCTCTCGTCCGAGAATATCCTTTCGCCAGCTCTCGACGGCGAGTCGCATCCTTTCATAGAGAACCTGCTCCTCAGCCGTCAGGTTGGAAGTCAGCTCGGTCGTTTGCTCCCCTGAAGCACTTAGAGAGGCGATCTTCTTGACTCTGATGTTCACTATGTCTCGCGCGAGCGCCAGCGCCTTGTCGAGGTCCCGAGCCTTGTTTCTGTCCTTGGCTTCTTGGCTCTTGAGTTCTCTCAGGAGGCGTCGGACCTGAAAGTAGAAGGAACGGGACAGCTTGGGTACCTGACGTGAAGCGGGAAGGGTCTCCTTGTAGTGAGTGGTGGAGAGGACGTTCAGGGTGAGTTGCTCGTCCTCTCGGAACTTGGCATACCCCATCTTGACCAGATGCTGGGCAATCCAAAATGGCAGCTCTACTTCATGCCCGATTCGATAGGGTCCCAGAACTCGGTCGACGATTCTTGTTTCAGGAAAGTCTCGTAGTATGGTAATCCTTGAAGGCGAGTTTTCGAACTCTGTGTCGATCATTTCGACTACGGATGGTTCTTCTTCCAGTTCTCTCGCCCCGCGGTTCACGTCAGACCGTGGACCATTCCATAAAGGAATTCTGACGAATGAATCCGTCCCAATACTTGGAATAATTAGTGTAGAGAGGTGCGCGAAAGAACTATTCTATAAGCCAGGGGCTCCTGAACATGGCTGAAACTGATGGAAGCCGCTCTGTGGACAGAGAAGTACCGGCCCAAGACTCTAGATGAAATCCAAGATCAAGAGGAGATTGTCGCTAGGCTCAGGGAGTTCATCAAGAACGCCACGATGCCACACTGTCTGTTCGCTGGCCCTCCGGGAACAGGTAAGACGACAGCCGCTCTTTGCCTCGCACATGACCTCTTTGGTCGGAGGTTCCAGGACGTGTTCATGGAGCTCAATGCAAGCGATGAGCGAGGAATAGATGTGATACGCACGACAGTCAAAGAGTTCGCCAGGATGGCTTCTCTCAGCGCGGTTCCGTTCAAGATCCTAGTTCTCGACGAAGCAGACAACATGACTGGAGACGCCCAACACGCATTGCGGCGGACGATGGAGAAGTACACTGACACATGCAGGTTTGTTCTCTGCTGCAACTACTCAGGCCGAATAATTGAGCCAATCCAGTCTAGGTGCGCACTATTCCGATTCACACCTCTGCCTGAAGAGAAAATCTTGGATTATCTTGGTGACATTGCCAAGAAGGAAGGTTTGAAGATCTCGCCAGACGGGCTCAAATCGATCGTTGAGGTCTCTGAAGGAGACCTTAGGAAGGGTATCAACACCCTCCAGGCCGCCTCCTCATTGTCAAGAAGTATCTCTGAGGAAGCAGTCTACCAAGTAGTTGGAAGGGCCAAGCCAACAGATGTTCAAGCCATGCTTAACCACGCCATTAAGGGCGACTTCATCAAGGCGAGGGAAGAATTACGCGCTCTGCTCGTCAAGTACGGGATATCCGGGTCCGAGATAGTCCGGCAGCTACACTCAGAAGTATTTCGCCTGGCTATTCCTGAGAGACGCAGAGTTAGCCTCATCGAAGCGATAGGAGAGACTGACTTCCGACTAGCCCAAGGAGGCGATGAAGAAGTTCAGTTGAGCGCTTTGCTCGCCAAACTAGCAGCCGAGACGTCGAGTCAGAAAGGCAGCATTGAGACCCATGTCAGAACCTTGGACCGTGAAGCATAGACCGAAAACGACACAGGAAATAGCCGGGAACAAGCTAGCGATAGACAAGCTCAAGCAGTGGCTTGATTCGTGGAATAAAGGAAAGCCCACTAAAGCTGCGGTTCTACTTTACGGGTCGCCAGGTGTGGGAAAGACTGTCGTTTCGGAAACTGTTGCAAGGGAACGGGGCTGGGACCTAGTAGAGATCAACGCATCGGATAAGCGGAGCGGCGAAATACTCTCCAAGATTGCAGGCTTAGCATCAACTCAGTCCACGCTAGTGGGAAATGGCAAGCTAATACTACTCGACGAAGTTGACGGCATCAACCTTCGAGAAGACCATGGGGCCGTCGCTGCTATACTGCAGGTCACTAGAGAATCCAGGTTCCCTATTATCTTGACGGCAAACGATCCATGGGACTCCAAGATTCGACCCTTGAGAGAAGCGTGTTTGCTGATTGAGTTGAAGCCCATCGGCTTGCGTGACGGATTGGTCCTGCTCAAGAGCCTGCTCAGCAAGGAACGAGTGACAGCCGACGAGGAAGCGCTTCGGATGCTGATAGAGAAAAACCGTGGCGACATGAGGTCGACAACTAACGATCTCCAAGTGCTAGCCCGGCCTGGGAAGACTCTTGGAACGAGCCAAGTCGAGTGGCTGTCGTGGCGAGATAGGACAGAGTCTATTTTTGACGCCCTAAGAGTCGTCTTCAACAGCAAGACAGCGGCCTCCGCAAGGAGAGCAACAAACATGTCTGACGTGGACCATGAAATGCTGTTTCAGTGGATATTCGAAAATGCACCATACCAGATTACGGATCCGAAAGAGTTCGGAGAGGCCATGGAGGCGCTTTCCCGGGCAGACCTCTTCTACGCGAGAATCAGGAAGACTCAGTCATGGCACCTCCTTTCTTACGCCCTCGACCTCATGACAGCAGGGGTGGCTGTTGCAAAGCGGACACCCTCGAAGGGCTGGGTGGCCATGAAATTTCCCCAGCGTATTTCTGCCATGTCCAGAACCCGTGGAAAGAGAGAACTCAGGAAAGGACTTGGCAAGGCACTCGGCTCAAAGTGCCACCTCTCATCTCGGCGTGCTGCCGGCCTCTACTTGCCCGTAATAGAGTTCATTCATGAGCATGATGGGAAAGCATACGAGAAAGTCGCAGATTGGCTTGACCTTAGGGAGCCGCTAGACGACCTCTTCTCCCAAGAAGAGTATAACCCGTAGCGGTGATATTATCGGTTTCGAATAACCATGTAGCCGCCGACGAAGGAGATTATCGTCGCAATCACTTCGACGTAAAGAAGCTGAAGCAAGGTCGCCGAGGGTATGTTCGCCCGACTGTTCAGAGTCGAACCTGCGATGGCCATGAGTGCCCCCCCGAACAGCAGAAGCATCCCGACGGTCAGCTGTGCTTCCCTCAAACACGATCACTTAGGTTCGCGCAAGGGAAAGCTGGTAAAATAAGACTTACCCTAGAATTGTTGGGACCACTCCTCTACTTTCGAAGGGCCATTCCGATTAACCGTTGGGTGACTCCGAGATAGGACTCGTAGTCGAGAGCATCGCTAATCTGAGCGGAGGTTAGCCTTTTTCCGACGATTTTGTCCTCCTGCAATACTTTGGCGAAGGAAAGTTTCTCGTCAAAGGACCTCATCGCTAGCCGTCGGACCCTTTCGTGGGCGTCTTGCCTCGGCACTCCTGCTTCGACAAGCTGGTTCACGACTCTCTCAGCGAGCAAGAGACCCTGAGAGAGCTCAAGGTTGCGCTTCATGTTGTCTGGAAAGACTTCGAGGCCGGATAGAATCCGGTTCGTAAGCCGAAGCATTTCTTCAGTTAGGATGAACGACATTGGAAAGATGAAACGCTCGCTGGCTGAGTTTGACAAGTCGCGTTCATGCCATAGTGGAATGTTCTCTAGGGCAGGAGTAACCAGGCCCCTTTCTAGCTTGGCAAGGCTTGAGACTCGCTCGCTAAGCTCCGGGTTGCGCTTGGAGGGTAATGCTGAACTTCCGACCTGCTTGTCCCTATCGAAAGGCTCCATGACCTCGCCGATTTCCGTCCTTTGAAGGTTCCGAACCTCCGTGGCAAACTTGTCAAGACTCGCCGCTAGGAGAGCAAGGGAGCAGACGACTTCCGCGTGAATGTCTCGCTGGACCACTTGTGTTACGAGACCCGCAGGCTTTAGGCCCAAGCCTGCTAACGCTCTTTCCTGAATTTTGAGGGCGTTCTTGCCAAGGCCTGCACCGTTTCCCACTAATCCGAGAACTTTGCCGACAAGAGCCCGCGACTTGACCTGTTTGAGCCTCTCTTGGTGCCTTCTAGCTTCTTCGAGCCAAACGGCAAGTTTGAGGCCGAAGGTAATCACGCCAGCGTGACGGCCATGGGTCCGCGCGACCGCAAGCGTGTTCTTGTATTTTCGAACCATTTTTTCGAGATTATTCTCTAGCTGTTCAAGCTCCTTTCCCAGGAGCAGAAACGCTTCCCTGAACAGCAATCCTGTGGCTGTGTCTTCGATGTCGTAGCTTGTCAATCCGTAGTGGACGAACCTCCGTCCCTCGCCCGAACAGGCTTCGGAGAGAGCTCGAACCATCGACATCAGGTCGTGGTGAATCTCCTTCTCAATCTCTTTACACCGTTCAAGCGTCACGGTCCTCGTGTTCGCGTTTCGAGCTATTTCTTCGGCAGCAATCTTAGGAATGTCACCTACGTATGCTTGAGCCGCGGAAATCGCGGCTTCAACATCAAGCCACTTCTGAAGTTTGTTTTCCTCATCGAAAATACGCCTCATCTCCAGACTACCGTACCGGCCACTGTCAATAGGAAGTATGGGCAATCTCTGAACCATAGTGCAGAGAGCGCGTATCATATTAAACCGCTTTTGCCCTCTTCGACGAGCGCTCGGAATTGACAGGAATCTGCGGTCTTACGGGACCCAACCAAGAGGAGGTGGAGGATGCGGTCGAGAAGATGCTCTCAGCCATGGAAAAGCGTGGTACTGTGACCCACACTATCACGTCAAAGATTAGCCAATCCCAGAATGTTGCTATGGGCGCCTGTGAGCATTCATCGGACCTACCGAAGGTGCATGAGGAGCCGGTGGACGATTCAATCCTTGTCGACGGCAACTTCTGGGGGAAGGAAGAGGCCAGTAGATTTCTTCAAGCTGAACCCAAGAGGCTTGACGCGCTCCTTGGGGTTCCAGGGGCCTTCTCCTTCTTGGCGTTCAGACATGACGGGCTTGTTGCAGGACGAGATGTCCTAGGGCAGAAACCGTTGTACTTTGGCACCGACGAAAAAGGACGATACGCGTTTGCGAGCCTGAAAGTTGCTCTGGCTAGAATCGGCGTGCTAGATCCTCAACCAGTCCCGACAGGTGAACTTCTCAAAATTGAAGGCTCAACAAAGATGGTCTCAGGACTCAACAAACTCGCAAGACCACCATCAGAGAGCATCGCTGAGGAGATTGCCAGTGAAAGAGTTGGCCAGCTTTTTCTAGAATCGGTCTCAAAGACGGTTCCAGAAGGGTCAGCAGTCTCGTTCTCTGGAGGAATAGACAGTGGCCTTACCGCCTACACCATGAAGAAAATCCGACTTCACACAGAACTCATCACCGTGGGCCTACAAGGACAGCCAGAGCTGGAACATGCGACCCAGGTCGCTAAGGCAATGGGACTCAAGATTAGGACTCGAGAACTCGCAGAAGAGGAAGTTCTCGACGTATTGCCCTCGGTCGTAGAAACGGTGGAGAGCTTCGACCCCATGGTCGTGTCCACAGCGGTCCCATTCCATTTCGTTTGCTACGAAGCACGGGAACTTGATGTCGACACGGTGGTTGCGGGACAGTTGAGCGACGAACTGTTCGGGGGATATGCGAGATTTGAAAGAAGAGCAATCGAAGGCCCCTTTGAATTGGTCGGTGAGGAAATGTGGAATAGCGTCTTAGCGGCAAGTAACAATGACTTTGAGCCCGGTGACAAGGTCGCTGTCTCGCTGGGTCTCGAACTCGTCTGCCCATTTGCGTATCTCCCGCTTGTGCAGTACGCCCTGAGTCTCCCAACGTCGCTGAAAGTCAAGGTCGAAGGAGAAAACGTCGTTAGAAAGTACATTCTCAGGAGACTTGCAGAGAACTGGGGGCTCCCAAGGAGTATTGTTGAGCGGCCAAAGAAGGCCTTCCAATACTCAACAGGGATCAACAGAGTTCTGGTGAACGAAGCGAAGCGTCAAGGCATCACAGTCGTGGAGTTCCTACGAAGATATCTCCCTTCCCGACAGGTTTATTCTACGCCAACCTAGTAAGCGATGGTGAAGGAATTGGTCCAACCTAGTGTGCCAAGGCATCATAGGGCAATACTATCAGGAGCTCTCGGCATATTCGCCAGTCTTCTGGCTATAGCCTGGGCCCTCTTCGGGTACAACCTTCCCGCTGCGCTAAGACTTAGCGCGACGCAGGCGCAGAATCTAATGCTAACTCAAGTTACAATCGCGTTCGTGACGCTAGTTGCTGGAGGACTCATGATCAGCCGATACCCTAGAGCCGGTGGCGGGCTTCTCATTCTTGGAAGCATGGCAACGTTCATTATCGGAATATTCTACACGCGAGCATTAGAGCTCGCCGCAAGAGGGGAGAACCTTTCTAGGATACGTTTGGAGTCGCAATTCTTTACCGCTACGTTGAACATTCCGGTCGACAGAGTTGTGTCGTCGTTGCTCCTTTTCCCTGTCTTCCCTATCTCGATTCTCCTACTCGTAAGTGGGCTCGGCGGTCTAGCGGCCTACGCAAGACAGCCCCACTGAGCATCGGCCGGAGTCAATGAACCAGCATCGACAAAGATTGCAAGAGCCTCCTCTCCCACAGTAACTTTCCAAAGATTCGAAGACGCCAACCGGGCGTGATTCTCGGTGGCAACGTCGAGTAAGAAAGACAAAATTATCGTCGAATGACTGCAGGTGGATGAGCGTTAGAGGCCTGCGAACGGCACTATGCAGAACCCTTGGCAACCTGACGGTTCAATTGAAGAAGTTAGATTCTGAGGGAAAGGTGAACGCCCACCCGCTCTCGTCCCAAACAGTAATCTCATGTTCTCCTGTCTTGCTCTAACTCTGTGCCGTATGACAAGTCACGAGTTATGGATAGCCAGGCTAAGGCACCAGGAGCGACTATCAAAGGTGGACGTATGACCAGCTCAAACATGTCAATAGAATACCTAACGATTCGGAGCCCTTTCCGGCCATGATTCCTGATGTAGAGGAAGGCAGTGTATTTGTTGAGCCGTGTAGCACCTTCAAAAGACGCATCTGGGACTACGGCCTCAAATGCCGCTTCGAAGGCCTGTGCCGCCAAGCCCATAGCTTCGACCCGCATTTTTTCACAGCCCAATTAGAAATCTCACCTGCCAGCCAACCCAAGAACCAGTCAGTCGGAGAGAACCGTATGTCATTCGTAAGAAAGTGATTCCGAACGCTAGTCCGAAAGGAGCAGCGAGCCGACGGAGTGGGTTGGCATAATTACCGCGTCCTGTCGCGCTCGGAATCGATTTTCATATTTCGTTAAGGGCGGACGAGATTATTGCCACGAAAACATAGAACACAATGACGGCTAGTGCCCCTACAAGGCCACCAGCCAGGAATGCTCCTCTAGTGCGCGACCTAAGAGTAACGAGAATTAGCGGCGCAAGCGATATTGGTAGTAGGAATGCAGAAAGAGGATATTCAACGATGCCGATTCTTGGATTATTGATGGGCAAAGAGAAAAAGGAAAGCCAAAATACGCCCGCAGAAGTCAGTCCTACAGGAAAGGAATTTACAACGTTTGCTATGTCGTCAAGCACGTTAGTAGGGCCTGAACATGTTCTCTTTCCCAACTCAGGGGGCGCCTTAATTTCGTTTCGGGTGTAGAGCACTCTGCCTTCCGTAATAACCCAAGTATGCCTAGAGAGAGTCGTAGAGTTCAACGGGGCAGACATTGGCCTCAGTCATTAATGAATGGATATCAACCTGACAATGACTCTGTTTCCTTCCACTAGGACCAGACCTCCGCCAAGTATGGAGGAATTTCTGCAGAAGCAGTACTCGGAGGGCAGCCTGAGCACTTCGTGAAAAGAACAAGGCTTCGAACGGGAGCCTCCGCTAGGCAAGACCTACGAACTTGTAAAATCTGAGGACTGTTGTTGGAAAAACCTTAACTCGACCAATCCACCTCAAGCCTTCGACCGAGCATCTTAGATGGGGCCGAGTGTCTAAACATAGACATGCCTATTCGTCTAGCTTGGTCAAGGGGATCGAGCCCCGCCCAGAGGATACCAGAGTCCTTCAAAGGACGGTGACCCTGGGGCGCTGGCGACTCCGACAAAATCGGGGCCAGAGGTCGTGGGTTCAAATCCCACCGGCCCCACCATGATCCGCCCAACTTCAGCCTGAAACCTCACGCTGGAGTCCTCAGCCTACTCTCGGAACTCAAAACTTAGTCGAGGCCTGTCCATGGAGAAAACGCGCTGCTCTGTCTCCCCACTCGTGCAAGAGGATACCTGTCACAAGTCCGAACGTATGTGCTAGCTCTCCTCCCCCTGCGAAAAGGTTGAGCCCCAGCAGAAAAATCATTGCGATTGCTCCTTTGGCTCCACCTGCCGCCCCAAGGAGCCCGTAGATGGCACCCGACGCACCGAGCCCAACTTCCTGCCCCAACAGCGGTCCAATTAGGAGAAACTCGATGTTTCCAGTGAGACCGCTCGCAAGAAATGTTGCAAGCCACCTCTCTCTCGAGACCTGTTCTTCAAGGACAGTTCCAAAGATTAGGAGGAACAGCAGGTTCCCTCCGAGATGGAGGAGGTTGGCGTGAAGGAACATCGAGGTGAAGAGCATCCACACCGAGCCCTGCCGCACTGCTGAGTTGATCTGAACTAACGGAAGCGCGACAAAAATGTTCAAGGTGACGAAATCGCCGCCCAACCATCCGAACAGGACATAAACCGAAGTCAGAACAGCAGCCATCTGAACAGTAGGCGAATCCCGAATCCGCGAGCTCTGGCTTTGTTCCAACTCCGCCCGTTTCCTCCTAAAGAGTAAGGTCTTTGCAAGCTCTCTAAGGGAGTTTCTTGGTCTTGCTAGGATTGTGGCCTTCGTTATACTGCCCTTTTATAACATAGTGAAATCGCTCGGTTCCGAAAAATAGCCGGGGCAGGAGTGGCGACAAAGTTGGCCGCACCAGAATTCCCTGGAAACCCCAAGCAACCGCCACGCAATTTCGCCCGCAATGTAGTGTCCGGGACGCTCGTCTTCGGTGTTTTAGGATTCGTCGGAGCTGAGCTTGCGATGGGTGGAATGCTTGCCCCGATTCTTGCGAATCCTCTCACGATCAAGCTGCCTTATTATGTTGCGCGGACACTTGCTCGGATGAGCATTGCGTACGTCCTAGCCTTAGCCTTTGCTCTAGCCTATGGGATCACAGCGGCACTCAATCACCGCGCATCACATGTCATGTTGCCGCTGCTTGACATTCTTCAGTCAGTTCCAGTGCTAGCGTTCCTACCGATAGTCTTCCTCTTTTTCCTCAGTAGATTCCCAGGTTCTTTTGGGGAGGAAATCTCCTCGATCATCCTCATTTTCACTGCGATGGTCTGGGCTCCGACATTCGGAGTCATAGCGGGAGTGAACGCTATCCCCCAGGACATCAAGGAGGCTTCGCAAGCCTATGGGATGGGAGGTATCCAGTACCTTCGTCAAGTCGTTCTGCCCGCTGTCTATCCAGAGCTGGTCTGGACGAGCATTCTAGCTTGGGGAGGAGGCTGGTATCTAATCCCAATCGAAGAGTACTTCACTTTCGGCCGCTGCCTCGCCCCCCCTTGCCCCCCGCATACGCTACCCGGGATAGGATTCTACATAGCCGACGCCGCAAACCGCTCAGACCTCGCCTCGTCGGTGTTCGGAGTAATGGTTCTGGTTGGAATCATAGTCCTCATCGATAGACTGGTCTGGAGACCTCTTGAGAGAAGAACGGACAAGTACAAGTACGAAAGCGTGACTAGCCCAACAGCAAACGCCCATCACGAAAGTAGAGTCGTAGGCAGTTTTAGAAGGGCCGAGGGAAGATTACTAACTCCCATCGTCTCCTTCCTCAAATATGAAAGGGCGTACCTCGGCTCGTTTCTTGAAACGGCGCACTTGAGACCTCGGCTCCACATCTCCGACCGGATGAGGCTGCACGATAGATGGGCGAAGCACACGCTCGCTGGAAGAGTCGCTAGCATAATCATATTCGCGTTCCTATTCTTCTTAGCCATCAACCTCCTCAGTAATGGCGCACTCTCGTCGGTGGAGAGCGGAATCACCATCATCCAAAAAGAAGTGGGAATTCCGGCCCTTTTCTACGATACGGGAAGATCGCTACTCAGAATCCTCACATCCTACACAATAGCGTTAACGTGGACTCTCGCCGCGGGGATGTTGATAGCTAGAAGCGAGAGAGTCTCGAAACTTCTCGTCCCCATCTTTGACATTGGACAATCAATCCCAGCGACCGCGCTGTTTCCTATCATCATCCTCCTGCTCGTCCGGCCGAACCTAGGCAACCCGTTCGCGCTTGAGATCGCATCCGTCTTGCTGATGTTGACGGGAATGCAATGGTACATTCTCTTCAACATCGTCGGAGCAATACACAACCTCCCAGCAGATATCGCGGAAGCGACGGCAGCGTATAGGATCCGAGGATTACGCTTCGCGAAAGAAATCCTTGTGCCTGCATCGTTTCCAGCCATTATCATCGGAAGCATCCAAGCATGGGGTGGAGGTTGGAATGCCACGATTGTCTCCGAGTACATTTCTGTATCAGGCCAAAATGGGAGCCCAACCGTCTATCAAGTGCCGGGACTGGGAAGCCTCCTCAACAGAGCGCTAAGCTTGGACCCGACAATCGGAACCGTCATTATAGCGGCAACAATTCTAACAATGACGGCCACGATTGTCATTATCAACCGTGTGGTTTGGCGCCGGCTCCTCAAGAAAGCCGACAAGTACAAGTTCGAGGCTTGAGCATTGGCAGTCCAAGCCTCCGAGCCTATTATTCGAGTCGACAACGTAACCAAGACCTTCCTCGGCGAAACTGGAAAAACAGCCACAGTCCTCGACCGGATCACCTTCAACGTTGGAAACGAGTTTCTCTGTATTGTGGGCCCCAGTGGTTGCGGCAAGAGCACTCTGCTAAGGATCATCGATGGGCTTGACACTGCGACAAGCGGGCGTGTCCTTTTCCACGACCAAGCAATAACCCGTCCAAGCCCCAAGATCGGCGTGATCTTCCAAACATTCGCTCTCATCCCGTGGAAAACAGTTCTCGGAAACGTGGAGATGGCTCTCGGTCCGACAGCGGTGCCCCATGAAGAACAGACAAGTCTCGCCAGGAAGTACATTCAAGACGTGGGTCTGGAAGGCTTCGAAACCTCTTATCCCAAGGAACTCTCGGGCGGGATGAAACAACGTGTGGGAATTGCGAGGGCATTAGCCCTTCAACCGGAAGTGCTCCTCATGGATGAGCCGTTCTCCAGCCTCGACGCGCTCACAGCTGAAAACCTTCGACGCGAGGTGTTAGACATATGGCGAGACCCGGCTTACCCTACGAACGCC
The DNA here is from genome assembly GCA_005888735.1 of Candidatus Bathyarchaeota archaeon. GTDB lineage: Archaea > Thermoproteota > Bathyarchaeia > 40CM-2-53-6 > 40CM-2-53-6 > BA-19. Next base: position 60,915 of record VBBN01000036.1, on the reverse strand, counting down.
GTCATCATGGTCACCCACAACGTTCAGGAGGCGGTGTACATGGCAGACAGGGTCCTCGTCTTAGGGGGAAGGCCCGCAAAAATTCTCGACGACGTGCCCATCAGCCTCCCCCGGCCGCGCAATCAACGAGACCCTGGACTCTACGATTTTGCGGACCGAATCGTATCGAAAATCAGCTAGTGACTTTTCTCGTCATGGGGTAACAGTTTCCCTGACTCTCCATCGTAACGGAAGAGTCCCGCGAACACTCCCCAGCTGACGAGGAAGTTCACGGCGATATGCAGGTCAGATATGTAGCCGAACTTCTGGTTAACAAAACGTCCGATGGACAGGCGGCTCATCTCCTTTTCCCTCCCCAGCAGCTTGACGACCTCAGAGAAAGGCTCCAGCGTGGCCAGTCGGTCTCTCAGCAGCTTCTTCCTTTCGTTCATCTTCGCGCTCAAAGCCTTTCTGCCGAGGTCTGTCAATGAAATGTCTCCCTGTTGGACATTTACGAAACCCATGTACTCGGCAGTGTCCACGATGGGCAGGAGCTCGTCAATGTCCACCCTCAGGTCCAGGTTCAAGTTCGCAACGCCTGTCTTCCCATTGTAGGCCCGAAGCAAATCCAGCAACCCAAACACTTGGTTTACCCCCGCATTTGGCAGCAATTCGAAGCGTCAAACTCAAAGCTGAATGTTCACGTTAAAGAATTTCCGTAAGAACTCAAAAACCAATCCAGCCAGCAACACAATGATAACCCTCATATTGCAAAGAATCCGGAATTCGTACACTCCAAGGAGACGGGGACACCTACAGGAATCTTCAACGAAAGGTTTCAGGCTTGAAGTGGAAGGAACTCAAACACAACGGAGTAGCATTTCCACAACCATACGAACCCCGAAACCTGACCATACTCATCAATCAAGAACCGGTAAGCCTCGGGCCCAATGCGGAGGAGCTCGCCTATGCCTGGGGAAAGAAGAGAGCAACCCCTTACGTCCAAGACCCGGTCTTCCAGACCAACTTTCTCTCCGACTTTCTGAAACTCCTGCCTTCGAAATGCTCCGAAGCCAAAATGCCAGAAATCGACTTCACGCAAGTCCACGAATGTCAAGCTAAGGAAGACCTGCTCAAAACTGACCCTGCCTACAGGAAAAAGCTGGCCGCTGAGAGAAAGCTGATCCGGCTACAGCTCAAGGAAAGACATGGTTACGCAGAGATCGACGGGACCAAAACAGAGATCGCGAATTGGATGGTCGAACCCCCAAGCCTCTTCATGGGACGAGGAAGCCATCCGATGCGCGGGCGCTGGAAACCTCGAATATTTCCAGAAGACGTAGTTCTCAATCTTTCCGAGAGCGCGCCGCGTCCTCAGGGAAACTGGAAAGAGATTGTCCACGACCATGACTCAATGTGGATAGCTTACTGGGTCGACAAGCTAAGCAACGTGCGCAAATACGTCTGGCCCTCCGACATATCAGACCTCCGACAAGAACGAGACAAGCAGAAGTATGAAACAGCACGCAAACTCGAGAAACGACTGCCCACCGTCCGCGAGTTTATTCTGAAAAATCTCCAGTCTCCCGAGGAGAAGACACGCAAGCTAGCAACCGTCTGCTACCTCATTGACAACCTCGCCATGAGAGTTGGAGACGAGAAGGAAGAGGACGAAGCAGATACTGTCGGGGCCTCAACTCTGAGAGTGGAACACCTCAAATTCCATCCCCACGCCGTCGAGTTTGACTTTCTCGGAAAAGACAGCGTCAGGTGGCAGAAGACCCTCAAGCTTGACGGCGAGGACAACCCGGTTCGAAAGAATCTGATCGAGTTCTCCAGGGGAAAGAAACCCGAAGACCTCGTATTTGACGGAATCACCTCCGAATCGGTCAACCGGTTCCTCGGAAAAGCAGCGAGAGGGCTCACAGCTAAGGTCTTCCGCACACACCATGCAACAGAGACGGTCAAGAAATACCTCAAGAGCCACAATACGTTCAAGCCTGAGACCCCGACATTTTCCAAGCTCTACCACGCCCGAATGGCGAACCTTGAAGCGGCCATTCGCTGCAATCACAAACGGACCCCCCCTAAGACCTGGGAGGGTAGCCTCGCGAAGAAGCAGCAACGTCTCCTAGAACTCAAGGCGAAACCGGTCAAGACGGAGACACAGAAGGAACGGCTCGAGGCTCGTGTTGAGAAGCTAAGGCTAGACCTTGAGCTGCAGAAAAAGACCCGAGATTATAACCTGAACACATCGCTCAGAAACTACATCGACCCGCGTGTCTACAAAGGATGGGCTAACCAGGCAGAGTTCGACTGGAAAAAAATGTACCCAAAAACACTTCAGCGGAAATTTCTCTGGGCAGACCGTACGAGAGCCTAGAGCTTCAGCCTCGGATTCGAGCACCCTCAAACCGAAGAGTCTGGATTTACTCCTCTTCGAATGGAAACCGTTTCTTTACTTGTGGACGAGGCCTAGCCGCCGGCTTGTCAGAGTCCGTCTCTGGCTCAGAGGCCTCGGAGGTACTACTCTTCTCTCCCGAGGGCCTCGCTTCAATCTCCACATTTTTTTGCGGCAATGAGCCTGCTGTAGTTGGAGTCGGCCCGGAGGCTGGAGATGCGGGTCCCAGCAATCCAGAGGGCCCGGCTTTCGGGGGCAGCAGTGCGGGTGTGGGCCTAAGGGAAGGCCTCCTCTGCGAGAGAGGGGAAGCTCCAGGTCCTACGATAACGCCCTGTGGCGGAGAAACCTTAGTCGGGAAAGGCAGAACGGGAACGGGCGTGTTTACGGTTGAATCAGGTATTATTGGCACTCTTTTTCGAGCCTCCCGAAGCGCATTTAGGACTCCAGACGTCTCGACAACACGCTTCGGGCTGTCTTCCCAATTCGAAGGAGTCACTCCGGTTCCAAGTGTAACAGTCTTTTCAACGTCCGGGTCCACCTTCCGTTCCACGGGTTTTGCATCCTGCCTATCGTTAGAGAGGATAGGAGGCCTCGCGGGACTGGGTGAAGCCATGGGCTTCGTGTCGACTCTAAACGCGGGCGAGGAGGGCGAGAATGGAGCTCTATCATGGACTGGGCCAACTGAGGCTGGCAAGGATGGCCTTGTCGGAGCAATGGCAGCTCCTGACCCTGCTTCAATAGGAGTCCGGAAAGCCCTCTCCCATGATCCGAGCTGGGGCTCCGGAGCCGAGGGAACAGGTGAAGTTACCGGCTGGGTCACATGGCCCTTCGTTACCTTGAGCTCAGCCACTTGGGACTCCAAGTAGAGGTTACGCTTCATCAAAGTCTCCAGCATCTCAAGGGCCCTCTCCAGCCTGATTCCCGGTCTAAGTCCGCGCTGAAACTTCAACGCGAGAAGAAGAGCAAGAACTCCGATAACAACCAGGACCGAAATGTCGATGGTTGTGAATGAAAACTGTGGAAACTTTGAGAGCTTGTCAGCAAGAGCCTGAGTCACTGAGGGATTGTCCGCGTATACCAGAAACAGCCAGTAGGACAGCCAGCCCACAAGCGCGGTCTCAACCGCCACCATCTTGATCAGCAAACGCCGCATATCGCTTCCCCTCGCAAACCTACTTCTCTCCCACCTTGTCCTTCCTTAGAGTCTTCAAGATGGTATCCAGAGCAGTGTCCCAGTCCATCTCGGGTCCACTCGACTGGTCAGAGGTGGGCTTCTCCTCTGAAAGGCCGGGCGCCTGGCTAACGGCCGCTCCTTGAGGAAGTCCACCCTCACGTGTAGGCTGTCGGAAGCTCGTATCATCACTTTGACCCGACCTTCCCAGCGACATAGACGTGGTGCCCCTCGGGTCTGACCCCTGTGGGAAGTTCGAGGATTGAGAAGGCCTCTGACCCGGACCTTCACCGGAAGCTACGCTTCGCGAACCCGAACCTTGCGGACCTGTGACGACCAGGCCCTGCCGGAATGATCCCGGCGCTCCCTGTCCCGGTTGCGTGGGCCTGGGAGCTCCCGGGTATGCCAAGGGTCGAGGGGTGTTCTGTCCGGGAGGAAACAATGGACGAGGCGGGGCTGCCTGACCAGGCCTCATAGGAACTCCGGGAGGAGACTGAGGGCGCTGGCCCGGAAATGCACTTCCAGGCGGTCCAGGCCGTGGGCCTGGATTATAGGACTGTTTTGGCACAGGACTCACCCATTGGCTGGATGGCGCTTGGAAGTTGGGCCGAGAGGCTGAATCCGGAGGCTGCCATTTCGCTGTCGGAACAGAGGATTGAGCCGGGGGCTGAGAGGAGGGTTGCGGACTAGGGCCCACCCCCTGGATAGGGACTCTCTTGAGGCCCGTCTCCCCGCTGGTGAACCCTCCAGGAATAGGCATAGCTGGGGAAAAACCCGGCTCACTTCCCTGCGTTGTCGACCTCTGATCAGGAGTCCACTTGGGAGTGGTTGCTTCAAGGCCTAATCTCGTGTCCGATTGCTGACGAGAAGGTGAGAACTGGTCGGCTCTCTGACTCGGAACCATTGAGACCGAGGGAGGCTTACCGAACTGTGAGGGGATGGAACTAGGTCCAGGCGGGGTGGACGTCTGGGACGAGCCCATGGGTGGACCCGGCCGAGACTCGAAACTGGAGGAGGCGGGAGGCTGTCGCGTCCTGTCCATTGGAATTGGGGAAGGAGTCACTTGTCTAGGAGCCGACGCTAGGGTGGGCGGCGAACTTGGCTGCCTGGAGATCGTCTTACTAGCACTAGTCCAAGCGGTACTAGGAGCGCCTTTTTGGGAGCTGGAAGTCGATGGGGACGGGCCCTTGGAGATCGGCGGAACTGCATAGGCAGTGTGCTTCGAGGGCTGCATGGGCGGGGCCCCTGCGGGTAACGGCTTGACTTGGGAGGCAAAGGCCGGGGAGCGAATCCCCTCGTCAGCCTTCAACCCCTTAGTTCTTCCGAGACCAACAAGCATGGAATGGTCCACATGCCCCTTTCTCCTGAGGAAAATGTAGCCCAAGGTGGAACCGCCCCCTACACCGATTGTTAGAATGATGTAGGTTGAATTCACGCCGAAGAACTGGTCTACGTAGCCCCGGAAGAAGACGTCGTTGAAGTACTGTGCGACAAGCCATCCTGCTAGAAACATGTTGACCAAGACCGACATTGCTAACGCGAACCCCAGCTTACGCATCAATAATCGTCCTCCCGGTTGGTCTTAGGAGGAGCAACCCCAAAGATGCTTCTCACAATCGAGACGAGTCGTGTGAAGCCGTACCCAGACGCTGCCATTAGAACAATAACGAGGAAGATAGGGTTGAAAGAGCCGAAGTACTGCTGTTCGTATACGTTGGAGAAGTATTCAATGATGAGCCAGACGCCAAAGAATATGACTATCAGATACTCGAACAATGAGGTCAAGAGGGCTGTCTCGTAGATGCCCGTAACCTTGGACTCCTCTGAGGCCCATCCTAGCAACGCTTCCACATACTTCCTGCTGTGGCTCTTCTTGGGTTGGGCCTCTGAACCCTCAACCCCCAATAATCCTCAACGCTCAGGCTCCAGCCCACACTTACGATAAGCCTGTTGTAACCTCGGAAACCCGGACGATAGAACATTCAAGTTCGGCGCTGAATTCGGAGCCGTCTACGGTCTAATAACGCAGAGAATGCAAATCTCAGGCAAATCTCAGCTTAAATAATCTGGAATCGAAAATGAATCTGGACCGAGTCGAGAACCTGTGACCCAGGAAGTCGCGAAGAAATATGACGCTGTCGAAGACATTCCAGGAGTCGGTCCTGCGACTGCTGAGAAACTGAAGGAACTCGGTTTCAACACGATTGAGAGCCTAGCCGCGGCAACGACCAGGGAACTCGTCCCGGCTGGAATCGGCGAGAAACAAGCGGTCAAAATCATCGGAGAAGCTCGAAACAGCATCTCCCTTTCATTCGTCAGAGCCGATGAGCTCATGAAGATGAAGGCCAACGCCCTCAGGCTCACAACCGGCAGCAAAGCCTTCGACGAGCTGGTTGGAGGGGGGCTGGAGTCCCAGACGATAACAGAACTCTACGGGGAATACGGTGTTGGAAAATCCATCCTCTGCCACCAGCTAGCGATAAACGTCCAACTTCCCGTTTCCCGTGGCGGGCTCGACGGAGGAGCCTTGTACCTAGACACTGAGCAGACATTTCGGCCCGAGTGGATTGTACGGATGGCTAGGCAAGCTGGGATAGAACCGGTCAACGCTGCCCAACGCATCATGTACTCCGAGGCCTACAACTCCGACCATCAAGTCCTCCTTCTGGAAAAAGCCGACCGGGTGATAAAGGAGAACAATATTCGCGCAATCATCATCGACTCGCTCACGTCCCACTTCAGGAGCGAATACCTCGGAAGAGAAATGCTAGCGGAGAGACAGCAACGGCTTAACAACCACATGCACAGGCTCATCCGGCTGGCCAGGGCCTTCAACGCAGTCGCAATAGTCACTAACCAAGTCATGTCCAAGCCTGACCAGTTCTTCGCCAACGCCATCGATGCGGTAGGTGGACACATAGTAGCCCACACAAGCCACACAAGAATCTACATCCGCCGAGCTGCAACCGGTCCGATTAGAATTGCAAGGCTCGTATCAAGCCCCTATCTTCCGGAGGGAGAGAGAATTTTCAAAGTTACAGAAACGGGAATACAGGACGTTTCGGAAGATGACGAAGTCAAAAAGCGCAGGGCGTGAATCGCCCGTGACAACGCAGCTTTCCGTCACAAAATTCTTCCAATCGGTGGAAGAGAGGGCTTGGACCGACGCGGAGAAAGAGCTGGACGTCATCAGGCAGAAAGCAGAGAACAATCAATGGTCACGGGGCTACATCAAAGCCTTGGAAGGACTAATGCTAACCTACAAGAGCAATGACGACAAGCACCTCTACCTCCCAAAAGCATTGAGCAACCGATCCGATGAGAGCACTCAACGCCTACACAAAGAGTTCGGAGAGTTCTCTTCTGACGAGCTCCATGGAGAGTACGATAGAGGCTACTTCAAGGCCCTAGAAGAATATCTGGCCGTTCTGAAGACACAAAAAGGCGCCCATCAAATCCAACAACAGTCTCTCCAGAAAACACTGACAGGTGATGACAGCGAGGCCGCTGGTAACTAAGGGCGAGCGTAAAGAATAGTGTTCAACAGGACTATTGTGAATATCAACCAGATTGTGTAGGTCCCCCAGCCCAGCGACACATGCTTCCTAGGGCCCTTCAGTTCTGCCTCTCCGTAGCGAAGCACGTTCTTGACCAGGAAGACCGAAGCAGCATAGAAGAGAATGCCAATCCCAATCGCGGCAAGAGTTCCCAGTAAGACTCCTTGAAGACCGAGGCCCAAAGCGTTGTAGACCGCGCCAGCCAAGACAGCGAGCCCCAGGCGAGCCCAATAGACAATCGAAGTCGGAGGAAGCCCGAAAAGTCCCTCTTTGACTCCCCCAGAAGTCGGCTCCGAATTTACACTCAAGTACGGCTCAAAACCCGGACTTGTTTCAATCATTGATAATGTTTGCTTGGAAACACTTCAACCGGTTTTCGTGAACACTTTATAGAAGAGCAAATCGTGAGCCCTCTCCGTCTTGTCCGTTCATGAAGCCGAACCGGAAGTACTCGTCCGGGACATCATGTCAAGACCACCAATAACAGCGAAAGAAACAGACAGCGTGATGACGGTTTCAAAGCTGATGGTGAGGCAGAACATCGGATGCGTGATAATTCTTGACAAGGCAGGAAAACCTAGCGGAATAGTCACCGAACGTGACATCGTCCAGCGAGTCGCCGCTAAAGACCTCGTCCCCTCCAACCTAAAGGTCGTCGAGATCATGTCCAAACCCATCGTCAGCATCTCCCCAGGTGTCTCGCTGAACGAGGCTGCAAAAGAGATGAACCAGAGAAAGATTCGTCGACTTGCTGTGGTAGACGGGGGACAACTAGTTGGAATCGCGACAATGAAAGACATCCTCGAAGTGACCCCGACACTAATCGACCTCATCTCAGAAAAGAACCAGGCTGGACTTCGAACCACAAGAGCACAGTCCGGCCTAGCCGGATACTGCGACGAGTGCGAAACATGGTCAGAGCACCTCGTCCAGAAAGAGGGCGTCTTCCTCTGCCCGGATTGCTCAAAGGACCTCGGCTCAACCGAGGAAACCTAACACGTCCCCTCATCACCAAAGCATTCTAGTCAGAAACTGCAAGCTCTGGACAGAAGCTGGACTCAGGGAAGGTTCGCTTCTATTAGAAGATGGCAAGATTCGGAAGATAGGACGCCAAATACGACAGCCCGCTTCGTCGCGGATCGACGGGCGGGGACTGGTAGCCCTCCCAGGGCTCATCGACGCGCATACACACCTTCGAGCACTGGGACTTCGCCATAAAGAAGACTTCACCACCGGGACCGCCTCCGCTGCAGCAGGCGGGTTCACCAGCGTTCTAGACATGCCAAACACAGTCCCCCCCACAGACACGCCCGCGAGGCTGGCTGCGAAAATGGAAGACGCCTCGAACAAGATACTAGTCAACGTCGGCTTCCACGCCGCCGCCGTCGGAGCCAGACTCTCGATTAAGAAAATGGCTAGAATGGGAGCGTTTTCCTTCAAGCTATACCTCCCAAGACCGATCTCTCCTCTAGATGTCAACGACAACACGCTTCGACGATTGATCCGAGCTTCTTCGGAAGAAGACGTTCCACTAACAGTTCACGCTGAAGAACCAACCGAACTCAAAACAGTCCGCCCCCAGACATTCTACGACATGGCTCAATCTCGGCCGGCAAGAGCCGAGATCCATGCGATAGAGAGAATTCGACAACTACGAGAACCGCTTGGATCTCCAATTCACTTCTGCCACGTATCAATCGCTTCGAATCTTCAACGAATACACTCCTCCCCCGGGTTGACGGCCGAGGTCACGCCACACCACCTGCTCCTCTCCAACAAGTCTCTGAAACACCTAACATGGAAGGCATGGATGGTCCCGCCTCTCAGATCCGAGACAGTACGAAGAAGACTCCTTCAGGCGACTGTCTCAGGACGAGCAGACGTAATCGCCTCCGACCACGCTCCTCACGAGATTAAGGAGAAGGCTGTCCAACCAAGAGACTCCCCTCCGGGAATTCCAGGCTTGGAGACGACGCTACCCCTTCTCATGAGCCTAGTGGGCAAAGGGGTGATGAGCCTGAGAACAATAGTCGCCTGTCTCGCTCGCAATCCCGCACGAATATTTGGACTGAACTCCAAGGGCAGAATTGAACATGGAACCGATGCAGACATTATTCTAGTAGACCCGAACAAACGGTCTGTTGTGAGACCTGAGAAGTTCCTCTCCAAGGCAAAGTACTCCCCTTTCGAAGGATGGACGACCCAAGGGCAAGTTGACACTACGATCGTTGGAGGACATGTCATCTTTGAACGGGGCCAAATCGTGGCTGCGCCTGGATCTGGAGTAGTTCTCAAGAGGAATTGAGATTCATAGTCGACGGCATGCTGGGGGGCTTGGCACGATGGCTGAGGATTCTCGGCCAAGAAGTGGTCTACGACAAGACTCGAAACGACAACGCGCTCCTAAACAGGGCAATCAAAGACAAAATGATTCTACTGACCAGAGACGAAGAACTCTGCCAGAGAGCGACCGCTAAGAGAGTAACGAAGCTGCTAGTGACCGAGCTCAGAGAAGAGGAGAGAATCGCCCAGGTGGCTAAGAGGTTCCGCCTCTCTCTAGAAGTCGACATGGCGAAGACTAGATGCCCAGAATGCGGAAAAGACCTGAGGAAAACACCACGCAGCGAGATATCTCACAAGGTTCCCGCCAAGAGCCTCGCCCTATACGAGGAGTTTTGGGAATGCAAGAACCCAGAATGCGCAAAAGTGTACTGGATAGGAGGCCACTGGAGACAAATCACATCGACCCTTGCGAAAGCCAAGAAAATCATGGAAACGATCCAAGATACATGCTGACCATCAAGGACGGAACCCTATTGGTTGCGACCGCTCGCGCTGCGATAGAATCCCATCTCAACGGCGAGAAGATTACTCCAACCCCGAAGGCGGCTACTAACCTGACGAGACCCAGGGGGGTTTTTGTGACGCTTCTCGACTATAGGGGGAATCAACTCAGAGGCTGCATAGGGAATCCGTTTCCCGAACGCCCACTTCTCGACCAAGTATCGCTAATGGCGGTTGAGGCGGCGACATCAGACCCTCGCTTCCCGCCCGTCAAACCCGTCGAGCTGAAGTCTAACATCACCGTCGAAGTCTCCGTCCTGACGATACCCCGGGAGGTCAGAGTTGACAAACCCATCCTATACCGAGATGAGATCGTCGTTGGACGAGACGGGCTCATAGTTGAAGGCGTCGGAGGCAGGGGCCTACTACTGCCTCAGGTTGCTGTCGAGGAGGGGTTTGATTCTGAAGAGTTCCTCTCCCAGTGCTGCCTCAAAGCCGGACTCCTACCCGACGCATGGCTCTCAGGTGAAATCAGGGTGCTGAAGTTCCAAGGACAGGCCTTCTCTGAGGAGAAGCCAGAGGGACGGGTTTTCGAGAGGAAGCTAGCCGGAAAGGCTGAGCGATAAGACACTTCGGGCGGATGTACGGTTCGACTCTTGTAATGAGATGCAGAACCGACCAGTTATCAGTCACTCTCGACTTGAGCAATCTCAAGAACCTGCTAGGAAACGAGGACGTTCTCGCCGACTGTTCCGGCGTGAACTATTCTGTGTACGTGACACAGTCCCGGTTGCTGGTAGGGAAACGTTTCATGCTCGGAGAGAACTACGTCAATGTACCACACTCTAACGTGAGCAGTATAGAACTAATCACCAAGAGCGTGCTTCCGCCCTTAACATTCGCACTTCTAGCCGCTATCGGCGCCTTTCTGGTCTGGTGGTTCCCCGGACAGGGCAGATCCGCCCTTCCAGCCTTCCCCTACAACATCATCCTTTTCGGATCAGCGGGACTATTCCTTGTAGGGCTTGCTTCCGTCGGGTGGAGGAGACGAGTCGCAATTCTGCGCATCGGGGTTGTTGGCTCGAAGGAACCTTTCACCGTTAAGATGGTCAGCACTTCAAAGGCTGAAGGCGTATTTCGCGCCCTGAAAGGCTAGTCCTAGAGAGTTCTCTGCTAGAAGGCTTAAGGGCCAGCATGTCAGCGGTGGGCAGAGCTTTGCCCGAGACGATCGAAGAAGGCAATCTTGTCCTTCTCTATCAAGACCCCAAAAGAAAGTGGATTACGACCGTCTCCAAGCAGAGGTTCCACACACACAAAGGGTTCGTAGAACTCGAAACCATAGCAGGGAAGAAGTTCGGCGAATCTGTCATGACGAGCATGGGCCAACCCCTGGCCATCTTCAAGCCAAGAACCGTAGACATCGTGGAAAGCTTCGATAGGCCCACTCAGATTCTCTATCCAAAGGACATTGGCTATGCACTCTACCAGCTCGGAACAAAGTCCGGCGACAAAGTCCTCGAAGTCGGAACTGGAAGCGGCGCCATGACGGCCTCACTCGCATCGGCGGTCCAGCCTGAGGGTCACGTCTACACCTATGAAAACCGTCCCGAATTTCTCGAAGCAGCACAGGCCAACATCGAGAAAGCAGGACTCTCTTCAGTCGTCACGTTTCACAACAGCGACCCATCAGAGGGATTTCAAGAAGCGAATGTGGAAGCGGTGATCGTGGACCTAGGTGACCCTTGGAAGATGGTAGAGGCGTCACGAAGAGCGCTCGTTGGCGGCGGAATGTTAGCTGGCTTCACGCCTACAACGAACCAGCTGGAGAAGCTAGCTGAAAGCCTTCGAAGCCGAGGCTTCCTCATAATAGAAGCTGTGGAGGTCTTATTACGACAGCTGAAGACTGACGCAGGTAAGCTGCGCCCAGAGTCGAGAATGGTAGGACACACGGCCTACGTCACGATTGCCAGGAAGATTCAGCAGGGCAACTGAACGGTAATGAGCTCTGAATGTTCATATAGCTAATCGGACCTCTCCACAAAACCGCTGGATTGACTTAGCACAATGAACAAAGTGGCTGAGGAGTTCGCGATTAGAAAGGCCCTCAGGGGAGCACTGGTTGCAGTCGCAGGTGCTTTGATGATTCTTCCTGCGTACTTGAACCTAGAGATTTTCAACCGGCTTCACTTCGAACTCGTTGTCTCACTTTCTATCAGTATCATGCTTTTCGCAGTTGGCACCTTACTTCTCATCGTGGTTCTCGGCAGAGACGTGTTCGAACCCCGAGCGTAGCCTACGCTATCACTGCTTAAGGGCTCAACAAACCCTCAGCTCCCGAAATTCCTGTTAACTGTCAATAGTAGCTGGAGCTGGCGGGATCCGCCACAAGGAAGATTAGACCCGACAAAAGTATCCGAGGTCGTCATCGGGTTGAAAGTAAGCGCTGTAGTGCCGGTCTACAATGAGGAGGAGGTCATTGACGAGTTCTCGACCCGACTCGTCAACTCGCTTCAGAACCTCTGCGATTATGAGGTAATATTCGTAGTTGAGGGCAACGATTCCACACGCGACAAGTTGGAAACTCTCTCAAAGAGGGATCAGCGGGTTAAGGTTGACTACCAGGCTAAGCGACTCGGCCTTGGGCGAGCCATGAAGAGAGGAATGAGTCTCATTGACCCGAATACTGACTTCGTCCTTACGATGGACGCTGATCTGAACCACCAACCCGAAGAAATAGAGAGGTTGCTCCTAGCGGCGAAAGAAGCCGACGTCGTTGTCGGGTCGCGGACCAGAACCCGCGGCATGGTGGGGGAACTCCCCCTTTTCAAACGGGTCGTCAGTGCTGGGACAAATTGGCTCTTGAGAAACGCTTTCAGAATCTCCTCCAGCGACGTAACGTCGGGATTTCGAGTCTACTCAGCAAAAGCTGTCGAAAGGGTCAGGGACGAGCTGACATCTAAGAACTTTGAAGTTGCCGCTGAACTCCTCATCCGAGCAAAAAAGAAAGGGCTCACAATAGCGGAAGTACCAATAACATTCATCCCACGGCCACGAGGCACCAGCAAGCTCAGCTTTCTGAGGAGCGGAGTAGGCTATGTCAAGCTACTTGTCAAACTGGGTCTCTAGGAGCCCAGCCAGCCCTTTAGTACCTTCTGGTCCGAACTGGCATGGCTTTGAAGAACCTCAGCAGCTTTCTGGAGACCCAATTGTTTGAACTCGATTCCCATCTTCGCAACGACGGGTTGAGCACCTTTTGCAAGCGAAGGCGCGACAATGATTGGACGGAGTCTCCGCCCTGGAGCAGGCTGGAGGTGCTTCAGATACTCAGAAAGCTGTTTTATGGCAGGAAACCCGGCCGGGTCCTTCTTTATCTCAATCACAACCGTATTGCCCTCACGATCTAGCGCGTAAATATCTACGAAGCCCGGAGCTACCTTCTTCTCAAAGTCAACTATTTTCAGCCCTGCTTCTATGAGGTCTGGCTGCACGAGAATCGCCCTCTGCATATCCTCTTCAGTGGCATGCAGAGAAAACGCAGCCTCGTCTTTCAGATGGAAGCTCGCCAGAAGATGCATGTTTTCGGTAACTATCGTTAGGGATTCGAGAGGAGTTGGGCGGATGGCTTTCACTACGAGGGTCCCTTTCTCGACTTGTGATTGGAAGATGCATCCGGACGGTTGCCAGTTCACCGGCTGGTAGTCTCTTCCGCGATGAACGAGCACACATCCGTCTTCTTTGAGGACAATCAGCCTTTCGCCGTTTCCGAGTTGGCTTCCTGTGCGTCCCGAGTAGTTTACGGAACATTCCGCAACCATCACGACCATTTTTCTTGCCTCAAAAGCCCGGACAAGTTCTTCATGGGCCTCCTCGAGGCTTGGGGAGACTCGGACTTCTACCATATCCACTCGAAAGCTACAAGAGAGAGCCGGGAGATATATCCACTTAGCTTGCATCGCTTCTCGGGAAATAGTGTGGAGGAATACTATGACAAACTCTCCACAGGCTACGATGAACTCTACGGCCCAGAGCAATCGAGGAAGCATACCAAAGTAATAGATTTTCTCGGGGACAAAATAGTTGAGATCGTTGTCGACGTTGGCTGTGGAACGGGAAATCTCCTAGAGAGGGTTGGCAAAAGAAGCGAGATGGGAGTTGGAATCGATATCTCATTACGAATGCTGTTCAAGGCCAGAGCAAGGCTGGGGCGTGGGAGAGCTGAACTTATCAGAGCCGATTCTAAAGCTCTACCAATCAAGAGCGCCAGTGCGGATATCGTTCTAGCAATTTCATTATTGGAGTTCAGCAAGGGCGATTGGAGGTCTCGGATAATGGAACTGGGGAGGATCGTGAAACGAAGAGGGACCCTTGCGTTTACTGTCTTCCATCCCGATCGGCAGGTCCTGAAGATTGGGCGACTCGGACTTCGTCCTGGGACGCGTGTTGAGAATGTTTCGGGGATGGAAACGCTTTATCTAGTCTCTGATAAACAGTGACGCGGATGGTGGAGCCTAGCCGGGGCTGCCTCAGTCAGCTACTTTAAGAATACCTCATTGAAGTATTACGAACGACAGTAATGCCAGGATGCTCACACCAGTGGCGAGGAAGAGGCCAGATGGCCAGGTGCATTCGGTGCGGGAAATTGAAAACCGATTTCAGAAAAGAACAGCACAGCCAGAAGATGCTGGCAAGAGAAAATTCCGAGTCTAACGAGGGCTAGCGGCCCGTTTTTCGTAGGGTTCCCATCCTAGCCATTCAAGACGAGAATTCGCGAGCAGGAACCAGCAAAAGCAAAGAGTTTTTATCGGAAATAGGGAATGCGCACATCAAGGCGTAATATTGGAACCGTCTAGAAAACCACTGAATCTTCTCGTTCGCAAACTCAACGGTGACGTTGCAGTCAAACTGAAGAACGACACTGAATACCGCGGTAAAATGATAGACTGTGACAGCCACATGAACATCATCCTGGACGGTGCCAGAGAATTTCGCGGCGGAGACCCTGCGACCAATTATGGTAGTTTAATAGTTCGGGGAAGCAATGTGTTGTACATTTGCGTTACCCCACCGCCGAGTTAGGTCGCCTAGTCCTTCCTAGATGATGGACTCGAGCCGCCAACGTGGCGGGTTGTCGAAAACAACACTGAAGGAAGCTGTGTTCTCAAAACTCGGGAAACGGGAATACCAATCAATCCCCCTGCAACTACCTGAATAATGTTGAACGGGAGCTCTAGAATAGCTGCTGCAAGTCCCGGAGCTGCAGAATTTCCGAAGACGAAACCTATGAAGTAGGTCTCTGCAACAAAATATCCAGTCACCATAATGACGCTTCCGCAGAGCCACGCGACTGGCTCTCGTCGTCTGAAGCTGCGTTGTGAGATGTAGCCGGCCACCAGTCCTTCCGCTCCCTTTATGACCAAGGTGAAAGGAGCAAAGATCGACCCGTTTAGAGCATCAGAGAGCCCTGACCCCATGCCTCCTGCAAGTCCACCCACAGCCGGGCCGAAACTTAGTGCGGTGATGAAAATCGCGATGTCTCCTGCATCGAAGACCTGCCCCTTAGTAGCCGGAAGAGGAACGCTGGCGAAAAATGTGACAATGAGAATGAACGGAATCGATACCGCGGCAAGTGCTAGAGTTACCACAGGGTCCCTCCTTCTTGACCCAGGCAAAGATGTGGAAGTACTTGCCGAATCGGTCATTTCACTTACCGACGACCTGCGGACTGTGCGAGCAGACGGCTTGACTCTAGAACTGGAGTCTTGGAATCGACCGCGGCTTTGACAAATCCAAAGTAAGGCGGGGACGGTGCCCCTGGGCGAGACTTGAATTCGGCATGGAATTGAGTTGCGAAGTGGAATTTGTTTAATGGCAACTCGAGTATTTCCATACGATGGTCGGAGTCGCTTTTGCCAGAAAATCGAAGACCTCGCGATGTCAGCGCCGAGATGTATTTCGGATTCACCTCATAACGGTGGCGATGTCTTTCCTTCACGGTTCTCCTCTTGTAAAGGTCAAAAGCTGTCGTAGCAGGGTCGATTCTAATCTCATGAGCGCCCAATCTCATAGTCCCGCCTTTCTCCAACACTTCGGTCTGCTCTGGCATGAGATCAATGACCGGACTTTTCGAGTTTGACTCCACCTCTGCACTGCTGGCATCTTTGATTCCGATGTTCCTCGCATACTCGACTACGCCCATCTGGAAACCATAGCAGATTCCAAGAAATGGAATGTCATGCGTCCGTGCATATTCGATAGCTCGAATCTTCCCCTCAGCCCCGCGTGAGCCAAAACCCCCTGGCACGAGAACTCCATCGAACCTGGAGAGAATTCTAACCTTCTCAGGCTCTTTCTCGAAATCGTCGGTTTCGATCCATTCAAGGTTAACCTTTGCTTGACAGGCAGCGCCTGCATCCTTTAGCGCCTCGTTGACACTGACGTAACAGTCGGCGAGTTCGGCGTACTTGCCACAAATGGCGATGTTCACCTGCTTTCCAGTGGATAAGTGTGTTTCAACTATCTTTCCCCACCGACCCCACGTGGGATTGCGTTTCTCGATTTGAAGGCGTTGGAGAAGGAAGCCGCCGAGTCCCTGTTGGTCCAGCAGCAGGGGGGATTGATAGACTGTTTCCATGTCCGTGGATGTGAAGACTCCTGCTTCATCGACGTTGCAGAAGAGAGCAATCTTCCTCTTGGGTCCAGATTTCAATGGGGCCTTGCTCCGAGCAACGATAATATCTGGTTGGACCCCAATTCGGCGAAGCTCTTGTACACTGTGTTGGGTAGGCTTGGTCTTTTGCTCTCCCACGACATCCAAGACTGGGACGAGGGTGACGTGAACGTTCGCCACGTTCGAGCCCCCCTCTTCCAATCGAAATTCGCGCGCGGCTTCGAGATATGGAAGAGATTCGATGTCGCCAACCGTTCCTCCGATTTCCACAATAGCCAAATCGGTAGAGTTCTCCCTGGAGACGCGCCTTAGCCGGTCTTTGATCTCGTCCGTCACGTGGGGGATTATCTGCACGCACTTACCTAGAAAGTCTCCTCTGCGTTCTTGTTCGATTACCGAGAGGTAGACCTGCCCGGTTGTGATGTTGTGGCTTTTCGGCACGTTAATGTCAAGGAACCTCTCATATGTTCCAATGTCCATGTCTGTTTCACCTCCGTCTTCGGTAACGAACACTTCGCCGTGGATGTACGGGTTCATGGTCCCAGCATCATAGTTCAGATATGGGTCGATTTTTATAGCGGTCACTTTCAGCCCGCGAACTTGCATTATCTTGCCGATAGAAGCCGCGATTACGCCCTTGCCGATTCCGGACATTACACCGCCTGTGACAAACACGAACTTTGCCAAAGGGTAACAGTCACAGGATTAGCCAGTGGTTCAAAAGACTAACGCTCAAGAGTCCTGAACAACTTTGTTCTCATGATGAGACTTCCGGTTCAGAACCTGGTTCGGGCCCACAGGAACTCGTCTCCACGATGGAAACCAGGCGTCTAACCGTATGGGCGAGCCTTTGCCACTAGAGTCCGACGCTCAGGTAGCTTCAGTCCCGCCTTCGCCCAATCGTCAAGAAAGCGCTTCAGCCCAGTATCGGTCAGAGGATGTCTCACCATCTTATCCAGGACATCGGGCGGCATTGTCGCGACATGCGCCCCCAGTTTTGCCGCTTGAACTACATGAACGGGATGCCTAATGCTCGCAACTAGCACTTGAGTCTCGATCTCATAGTTCCTGTAAATCTGCAACGTGTCTTCGACGACCTCCATTCCTTCATGCCCCGCGTCGTCGAGTCGTCCAATGAAGGGGCTCACATACGTCGCTCCGGCTTTCGCGGCCAAAAGCGCCTGGTTTGGCGAGAAGACAAGCGTCACGTTCGTTTTCAGCCCTTCCTTCCCCAACTTTCGAACTGCTACTAACCCGGGTTCCGTCATAGGACACTTGACTACAACATTGGGCCCGAGTAAGGCCAGGTCGCGTCCTTCTCGCAGCATACCTTCGGTGTCTTGGCTAACGACCTCCAAGTTGACGGGCCCCGGAACAATCTTTAGGATTGCGCTCACGAGCTCGTGAAAATCCTGATTCTCCTTCGCAACAAGCGTAGGATTGGTGGTTACTCCATCCAGAACACCCATGTCTGCAAAGGTCTTGATGGACGCGATGTTGGCCGTATCGAGAAATATCTTCAAGCGCTTTGTCCTCTCACCAGCCTACGGGCTGCTTTAGCAATCTCTCTTGAGGTGAGGCCGTACTTGACCAAGAGTTCGGAGTGTTCTCCCGATTCGCCGAACGTGTCCCGCACTCCAACCCGCTCTATTCTCACTGGGCGGGACTCCGAGAGTGCCTCTGCGACAGCGCCCCCTAACCCCCCTATGATGTTGTGCTCTTCAGCCGTTATGACTGCGCCAGTCTTCGCTGCCGACTTTCCAAGTGTCGCATTGTCGAGTGGCTTGACAGTGTGGCAGTCAATGATCTCAGCTGAGATTCCTTCCTGGGAGAGATTCTCCGCGGCGATCATGGCCTCACTCAGCATGATTCCACACGCAACGATAGTAACGTCCGACCCATCCCTCAGCAGGGCTGCCTTGCCTATCTCAAGGTCAGCAGTTGATTCGTGAACTGTAGCCACGTTTGGCCGGCTCAACCGCATATAGAAAGGCCCTGGTGTGCTTGCCGCTTTCAGAATGAGCTCCCGCGCAGAGGGAGCGTCCGCGGGAATGACGACATGCATATGAGGTATCGCACGCATCACCGCAACGTCCTCAATGGTCTGGTGGGAAGCTCCGTCGGGCCCAACGGTTAACCCCCCGTGGGAAGACACGATTTTTACGTTGAGATTGGGGTAAGCAACTGCGTTTCGAATCTGGTCAAGGCATTTTCCTGGGACGAAGGCTGAGTACGTACTTACGACGGGAATCTTTCCAGCTAGTGCTAGCCCTGAGGCTATTCCAATCATGTTGGATTCGGCAATTCCGACGTTGAAGAAGCGTTCTGGAAATCGCTCTCCGAAGAGACTTGTCTTTATGGAGACGGAAGTGTCCGCACCCAGGACCACGATTCGCCTGTCTTTCGTGCCCAGTTCCAGGATTGCTTCGGCAAGAGCGTCGCGCATTGACGCCAATTGAACGAGCACTATGCTGATACCTCCTGAAGGGTCCTATCGATGACGGTCCTCATCTCATGGACGGCGGATTTAACATCACCTTTTCTGAAAATTGATGCGCCGGCGACCAGAATGGTCGCCCCCGCCCGGACAATAACGGGGGCGTTTCCTTGGTCAATCCCCCCGTCCAATTCTAGTTCGATGTGAGCAGGGTGAGCGAGCTCTAGCACCTGTCCAACTTTGGGTAAGACTTCTGGCATGAACCGCTGACCGGGAAATCCAGGGTTCACAGCAAGTATCAGAACGAGGTCAATGCTGGCTAGGTTCGATTTGAACCATGGCGGGATAGGCGTAGAGGGTTTCAGTGCAAGACCGAGTTTCTTGTCCTGCTCTCGAATAGTCTTCGAAAGTTTGGATACCTGCTTCTCCTCGACAACCTCTGTGTGAACTGTAATGATGTCGCTTCCCGCGGAGAGAAACGACCCTACGAATTTCTCTGGCTCAGAAATCATCAAGTGCACGTCAAGAGGAAGGCGCGTGGTTGCACGTATGGAACGGACAGTGTCGGGCCCCATACTTATGTTGGGGGCAAAATGCCCATCAGCAACGTCCACGTGAATCATGTCCGCTCCGGCTGATTCCGCCTTTCCTATCTCTCCCTTGAGGTCAGCATGGTCTGCCGCTAGAATAGAAGGTGCAATCTTGACCCGATTCATCCCTATCGCATCGTCTCGACAAGTTTTCGGACCGTATCTTTGTCCGGAGCCTTGCCGTGATACGCCGGGTCCCATTCCATGAACGAGACGCCCTTCCCCTTCACTGTATGAGCGATGATGACGGTCGGTCGGTTGCGCATGTTCTCCGCCTTGTCGAGGGCGTCGATTATCTGTCGAAAGTCGAAACCGTCAACCTCCAGCACGTGCCAGTTGAACGCGCGCCATTTGTAACCAACAGGTTCCTTCGGCATGATCTGCTCAGTAAGACCGTCTTGTTGTATGCCGTTCCTGTCAACGATTGCTGTGAGATTGTCTAGCTTGAATTTTGGCGCCGCCATAGCGGCCTCCCAGGTCTCGCCCTCATCAAGCTCGCCATCGCCTAGAAGCGCGTATACTCGAGAATCTCTCCTGTCCAGCTTTCCAGCCAAAGCCATCCCAATTGCTGCTGAGAGGCCGATTCCCAAGGAACCTCCGGGAAACTCTACACCTGGAACCCTGAGGTCTGGGTGGCCTTGGAGGTTGCTGTTTAGCTTCCGCAGGGTTTTGAGCTCGCTGGTGGGAATGAACCCTTTCTCTGCAAGGGTTGCGAACAGTACGGGGGCAGCGTGTCCCTTCGAGAGGACGAATCGATCCCTGTCAGGCCAGTCCGGGCGTTTAGGGTCCACCCGCATTTTGTGGAAATAAAGTGAAACGAGAATCTCGACTGCAGAGAGGCTGCCGCCTGGATGGCCGGACTTTGCCTCCGCGACCATCTCGAGAATATGGGTTCGGATCTTAACCGCTTTCTGAATGAGCATGCCGATGGGAATTTGGGATTGTTCCATTCCTAGTGGACCGGAACCTGAACTATCCGTTCTGCAAGCTCAACTGTAATGTCAGCTTGAGACTTGAGCTCGTTCAAGTCCACGACCACCGTGCCTATCTTGTCAGCCTGTTGCGATGCGGCAAGACCGGCTAGAAGAACTGCTTCTTTAACCGGGGACCCTGAAGCCAGCGAAGCCGCGAGTACTGCAGTCATGCAGTCTCTGACTCCTACCGCGTTGAAGCCTGGCTTTGGTCCTTTGAAGGGGGGAAAGCTGGTGATGTTCTTCTTCTCAAAGAGGATCATCCCGTGCTCGCTACGGGTCAAAAGAATACTCTCGCACTCGAGGCGAGTCATGAGATTATGGCCCATATTGCGGAGGGAAGTATCGTTGATCATCGAAACCCCTGTCGCGATTGTTGCTTCACGAACGTTCGACTTCACCATGGAAACACCGATGTAATCAAGGTAGTGTCGGACCTTGGGCTGTGCCAGCACTTTCTTTCCTTGGATTCTACATTCCTCAACGACGTTGCTTATCAGCTCGGAGGTTATCACTCCCTTGTCGTAGTCGGAGAGGACGACTCCATCAGCTTCTTGAACGGAAGGTTTGAGCTCGTTCAGAAACTGCTTCGTTACGTGCGCTTCAACGTCTGACCGCGACTCCTTGTCGATACGAAGGTATTGCCTGTGGTTGAGGATGAACCGGGTCTTGAGGCTGGTTGGTCTATTGGTAACAATGATTCCAGAGACATCGACGCCCTTCCTGCCCAGCTCGTCCTGAAGCCATTTGCCCGGATCGTCCTTTCCCACAACCCCCAGCACTTTCACTCTCGCACCGAGCGAGAGTAGGTTGTTTGCAAGATTCGCTGCACCTCCAAAGACGAGCTCTTCAGAGACATAGTCTGCGACCGGAACGGGTGCTTCTCTGGAGAGTTTTCTACCTTGACAGACAACATACCGGTCAACCATCAAGTCCCCGGCGACAAGTATGGACCGGTCTCTAAAGCCGTCCATGACCCTCGTGAGATCGGAGACGGCCAGTGTCAACTGGGGCTCTGATTGGACCGTTGGCAAGCGTCTATTTTAAGTGTTCCAGCTATATGGAGACTCATGTGTGCCCCTGCTCAGCGAGTGGTAGGTTTTACAGCAAATTCTGAGAAAATAGTCAGAGTCCTAGAGCGATCACGGTTTAACTGAGAAATGACTTCAGATTTTGACCACGGGGTCTTGTCACTTGACGTCTTCGGCTCTCTTTACGAGTCGGACGCGGCACATTACGTGGTCCCCGTCCTTCACTCCGAATATTTTCCGGATTTCTTCAGGTATAGTAATTCTGCCGCCGGCAATTACCTCTGCAAAGAAGGGAATGTCCTCCTCGTCAACTTGAATTGGCAAACAGCGTCCCCAAGCGGGAGCATCATTCCCGGGCGATATAATGTTTTGAGGGCAAAACGCACATTAATCACGCACTAGGGCTTTGGACTCGAAATGAAGACGATTGCTGAAACGGGCATAGACGATCTCTCTCAGATGAACTTTGACGTCTCCGAAGAACAAAGGCTCATCCTTGAAGAAGTTGACCGGGCTTGCCGAGAATTGCGTCCTTTCGAGGACGAGGCATATCTTGCAAGCAGGTTCAACCAGCACCTGGTTCCAATATTCAAGAAAGCTAAGCTTCTAGGGCTGCCGATATCCCGCCTCTACGGCGAAGGGCAGGGCGCGGACATTCTAACGTATGCCCTAGCACTCGAGCGAATTGGGAGAGAGGGAACAGGGGTCCGAACCTTCCTCTCAGGACACGTGTCATTAGGACAACTGACCGTGCAGAAATGGGGGAGCGAGGAACAGAAGGAGCGCTATCTTCCTCCTGCGACCAGGGGAGAAAAGGTGATGTGTTTCGGGCTGACCGAGCCAACTGCGGGCAGCGACCCGTCTTCTCTAAGGACGAGTTTCGAAGACAGAGGAACACACTACCTGCTCAACGGCAGCAAGGCCTGGATTTCCAACGGTAGCATCGCTGATTCGGCCGTTATCTTTGCCTATCCGAAAGGAAAGAGAGAGGGAATGTGCGCGTTCATTGCCGAGAAAGGATTTGAGGGATATACCAGCCAGCAGCAGAAGCACAAGCTCGGAATGCCAACTTCCGACACAGGGTCGATCTTCCTCGACAACTGTAAGATTCCAAGGGAAAACCTGCTTGGGCCGGTGGGTAAGGGTCTGGGTGTCGCGTATTCAGGATTGATGAGCGGAAGGCTTAGCGTCGCCGGAGGCTGCCTCGGCGTAATCGAGGACTGCATAGAGGAGTCAGTCAGTTATGCAAAGCAGAGGGTCCAGCACGGCAAGCTGATAGGAAAGCACCAGCTCGTCCAGAGACATATCGGAATCATGTCCACCAACCTCGACGCTGCGAAGAACCTTGTCTACAAAGCAGCCCTTCTCAAGCAGAAGAGCGATGAGCAACCGGCCAACCTTGACTTGCGGGAGGTAGCAGATGTAGCGATTGCAAAAGCGAAATATTTCGCTTCAAACGCGTCTTTTGACGCGGCGGATCGAGCAGTCCAAATTTTCGGCTCTAGCGGCTACAGCTTCGAAACTCGTGCGCCACGCCATCTGGTCGACACACGAGTGTGCAGAATCTATGAAGGAACAGACGAGATCATGGTTCAAAAGATAGCTGTCTCTCTGCTTGGAACGGATTTCGAAGCTTACAAGTGATGCGCCCCAAAGCTCTCACCATTTGGCTGAGCCGGAGCTGCGGTGGAGTGGCGGCGTTCCACACTCCATTCGTGTGATGTTTCAACATTTGAATAGACTTAACTTTAGGGCGACACGTTCTAGTAATGATTTGATTCAGCCGAATCGAAGCGTAACACTGAACGCTGTTCAGTTGGCCGTGAACATTCTGCTAGGCTTGTGGATTTACAGCGAATATCTCAACAACAGGTTCATGCGTCAGTACCTCGACTCTTTCTGGGCCTCTAACGGATTAGTCGTTTCCGCCGGTCTGGCAGGCGTTGCGATCGTGGGGGGGACCTTTCTGTTTTTCTCAAGGAGGTCAGGGTTCGGCTTTCTGGTCTCGCCTGCAGCTTCTGCATCAGGGCCCGAGAATACCTCACGCGTCACGCCGCTCGACGTATGCCCCCACTGCAACGTCGAACTCAAGTCGGTTTCTGATAACCGATTTCAGTGCCGTCAATGTAAGAGATTCTTCAAGAAATAACCCGAAAAAAAGGGAGCTCCCCTTCCAGGCAACTTTCATAAGGGCCCAAGCTAAGACCACGGCTCAAAGAAGCCGTCCCCAACATGTCGCAGAGGCCAATTGTCCTATTAGACTCTAGGAAATGTTAGGAGCGGAGTGTGGAGGGTATGGTCTTGGATTCTCCTGAAGAAAATCCGAACGATGGTGTTGAGGGCTACATGCAGGAAGCCTGCTACTACCTGCGAAAGAAAGGACTGACACTCCCCCAAATCTCCAAGGCTTTGGAAGTCTCTGAGAAAGACGCGGAGCTCCTCTATCGCGCGTATGAGTCTAAAGTCGCCCACGGAATCGTTCAGGAGAACGAGGTCGATAGGAACCTCTGGGAGGACATGCACAATGACTCCCAAGGAAACGAAAAGATCACTTTTGCAAGAGACGACGGGCTATACCACTGCCGCCGGTCAGACCTGGAAACGATGGACAGCCCGGCCCTAATGTCAATCTTCGAGACCAGCAAGAAATTCCTCGACTTCGACATGTACAAACGCTACCTCAACACTAAACCACCCGTTGGATACGATCCGATGGCTCTCCAGCGACAAGTCAAGAGGGCGATGGATCTGATCCAAGAGATTCTCGACGGACGGTGGAAGGAAGAGCCTCGGAAAGGCTAGAGCCAAACCGAATAAGCTCCCAATTCCGACCCTCCTCCCAGACTTGTCCGGAGAAGGATTCGAAGTAGCGGTAGTGGGAGCGGGTCCAGCCGGAAGCGCGGCCGCGATTACGCTCGCGAGACAAGGAGTTCAGGTGCTTCTAGTCGAGAGAGGAAGTTTCCCAGGCTCCAAGAACGTGTTCGGCGGGCGAATCTACACCTACGCCCTCAAACGCCTCCTAGGGGACGCGTGGAAGGACGCCCCAGTTGAAAGATTCATTCGAAAGGAGGGAATTACCTTCATGTCCAACGACAGCGCCTTCACCCTCGAGTACGAGGTCAAGGATCCCGAGCAAAGCTTCTCGGCCGTCAGAGCGAAATTCGACAAGTGGCTCGCTGAGCAGGCTGAGAAAGCGGGGGCGCAGGTGATCACTGATTCTTTGGTGGACGACCTTATAGTCGAAAACGGACAGGTGAAGGGAATCATCGCAGGAGAGGACAAGATTCCCACTGACGCGGTTATTGCCTGTGACGGTACGACTACAGGGCTGGCGAGAAAGGCGGGGCTTGTGAAAATGCTGGAACCGCAACAAATCTCCATAGGTATGAAAGATGTGATTGAAATCTCACCGGGGACAATCGAGGAACGTTTCGGCGTGGACCAGGGAGAAGGGGCCGCCCACGTGTTCGCGGGGTCTTGCACTGATGGACTTAGAGGGGGTGGATTTCTCTACACAAACAAGGACAGTATTGCACTTGGCCTCGTTGTTGGAGGAGACGATGTTTCCATTCAAGCAAAACCCTCACACAGCCTCTTGGATAGACTCCGGGCCCACCCGAAAGTCCAGCGTCTCATCAAAGGAGGCAAGAACAGGGAGTACAATGCGCACATGATCCCTGAGGCAGGCCCCCGAATGTTGACTCGGCCCTTCACGGGCGGAATGCTGGTGGCTGGAGATGCTGCGGGCCACCTGTTAAACAACGGATACACGTTCAGAGGAGTCGACATGGCGATGATAGCAGGAATGGCAGCGGCGACCACGATCCTTGATGCTAAGAAAACGAAAGACTACTCAGCAGGAAACCTTCAGTCTTACGAGACAAGACTCCGTAAGGACCCCGCGTTAAAGGACATGTACACCTTCAGTAAAGTCCCCTCGTACTTGAGGAACCGTCGGCTGTACGGGGTGTATCCTGAAATCGTTTGCTCCGCGGCAGAGGCAGTCTACCGAGTGGACGGGACCGGCAAGAAGAAAATCTACAAGGAGATGCGTGCGCAAACTAAAGGAAAAGTGTCCACTCTTACACTAGTAAGAGACCTGTTGGCAGGAGCTCGAACCTTCTAGATGAGCCAAGAAGGCAAGCTGACACTGGACAAACGTCTTGCACTCGTAAGCTTCACGAAGGACCCTCGGCCCTTCATAACCGTCGAAACCGAACTCTGCAAGGAGTGCGAGAAGAAACCTTGCCTCTACATCTGCCCGGCAGGAGTCTACACTTGGCAAGACCAGCTGAACTACAACACAGAAGGATGCTTGGAGACAGGGGCATGCCTCGTAGTATGCCACAAAATCGGGGCAAAAGCAATTCACTGGAAGTATCCCGCGGGCGGAAAGGGTGTGTCGTTCAGGCAAGGATGACTTCTTACAAACGCTCATAACCTAGGTTTATCCACAGCACAATCGAGAAGAGTAAGAGCATGGTGGACATCTCATATGAGCCTCTCAAGAGAATTATCGTTAGAGAGATCGTTAAGTACGAAACAGCACAGCAACTAGTCAACGCGTTTACATTCGTAATGAAAATGGGCCAGCCCGTCCTGTTGACCTGGGCGGACGGAGTTGTCTTCGCAGCTCAAGCCATACCCCCGCCCGAAATGGCCGAGGAATATGCCAGAGGCGAGCTCTACATGGCCTCAGTAAGCTGCGCCCCCATGTCCGACTACAGCAGCACCGTGAAATCAGGAAATGTTGAGATGCCAGTAATTGATACATCACGGAGTCCGGTCAGCAAGCAACTTGCCAAGTTCCTTAGAAGTAAGATGGAAGAGAAGACTAGCCCCTAATAGCCAGCTTCACCTCTTCCCGTAAAACTCTCGCAGTTGCCTTGTTAGGGCTGGAACAACCTCGAAAACATCCCCGACTATCCCATAATCGGCAAAGCCGAAAATGGGCGCTTCAGGGTCCCTGTTGATAGCCACTATTACCTTCGAATTAACCATCCCCACTTTGTGCTGAATCGCTCCAGATATGCCGCATGCAACATAGAGCGTAGGCGATACTGTTCTGCCCGTTTGGCCGACTTGGTCTGAATGGGGCCGCCAGCCCGAGTCCACAGAGGCTCGCGAGGCACCTACAACGCCCCCCAATACTTCTGCCAATTCTTCGAGAATCTTGTAGTTTTCGGGACCGCCCATCCCGCGGCCGCCTGAGACTATGACGTTTGCCTCTGTGAGGTCCATTTTCTTCGCGTCGTGGGCAACAGATTCCTTTACGGTCATCTTTGTATCCGGCCTGGAGAAGAGCAATCTCTCAACGGACAGGTTCCTCGGGACAATTTCCTTCGCGGTGAAAACGTTTGGGCGAAGTGTCGCAATCTTGGGGGACCCATTTATTTTCACCTTCAGGAGTACTTTTCCAGCGTAAGCGGGACGTGTAGCCACAAATTCGCCGTTCTCCAGTCCTATCTGAACGCATTCTGTCGCGAGCCCTGTGTTAAGGTGGATAGCAAGCCGTGGAGCCAGGTCTTTTCCCGTAGAGGTGGCCGGCAAAAGAATGGTTCCAGGTGCAACTCTACGAATGGCGTCAAGCGCTATCTGTTTATAGAATTCTGGATGAAAAAGTCCTAGGCTCGGGTCTTCGCAGACGAGTAAGCGATCAGCACCATACTTTCCCAGTTCCGTTCCAATCTCTTTCAGCCCGTTGCCTATGGCGAGGACGTACTCCTCGACCTTCAACTCATCGGCGAGCCTTCTTCCTGCGGTGACCGCTTCAAGAGCTGCCTTTCGGAGCTGAGAGCCTGAGGACTCTGCAAAAACCAGAACTGGACCCTTCACTTAGATCACCTTGGCCTCTTCGTGTAACAATTGGATGAGTTTTGGGACAGCTTCTACTCCTTTGCCGACAACTTTTCCAGGAGGCCTCGGGGGAGGGTACTGAACGGCGATCGTCTCGAGGGTTGAAGGTTGCGATCTTGGTTCCTTGACTGTGACGGGTTTCTTCCGGGCAGCGACAAGTTCCCTCAGCGAAGCATAGCGGGGAGCCGCTAGATCCTTTTCGGCCGTGAAGGCGGCCGGGAGAGCTGTTTCGACAATCAAGGAACCGCCTTCAACTTCCCTTCGGGCAATGGCCTTTCCGTCTGCGACCTCGAGACCGAGGATTTGAGTGACACACGGCACGCCGAGAAGTTCTGCTACCATCTGTCCGACCTGCTGGTTATCATCGTCAACTCCTTTCTTGCCGAAAAGAAGAATGTCGAACTCTGTCGATTTCAGCTCTTCAGCTAGAGCGCGTGCGCTGCAACTCGGGTCGTCAGGAAAGCTTTCGCTTCTAAGATGAACCGCCTTGTCCGCTCCCAAAGCGAGTGCCTTTGTGATAGTCTGGGTCGATTTCTCGGGGCCGAGTGTGAGAACAGTTACTTCTCCACCATGTTTCTCCTTGAGCTGGACGCCTGCCTCAAGGGCGTATTCCTCGTAGGGGTTGATCACATACTCGAAATCAGTCGCATCAACAGACCTTCCATTCGAGGCAATCTTGACCCTTGACGCCGTGTCCGGGACTCGGCGAACGCAGACGACGATCTTCAGTTGTAAGCGACCTAGCGGGGCGGACTCCAGGCTGGGGAATAACCGTTTCGGCACGCAATCCCACCCATGTGGAACGGAATGGGGTAAAAAGTTAAAGGTCGGATTGGAAATCCCTATTCTTAGGCGAGACGGATGGCGATAACCGGCTATGAGTGGGTAATCATCGGAGTGATAGTCCTGGCCATATTCATCTGGGGCCCCAACAAGATTCCCGAGGTTGCCCGTTCTTTAGGCAGGGCAAGAAAGGAATTCGACGAAGCCGCGAAGGGACTTTCCTCAGCGGGCATCGATTCTACGCCTCGAATCGAGAATGGTTCATCTGACCCCTTGATTGACACCGCGCGCAAACTCGGCATCGCGACCGAAGGGAAGACCCGTCGGGAAATTTCCGACGAAATAGTCAAAGCTGCTCAGTCAAAGTAGGTCGGCGAAAACAATTGGCCCTCGCAGGGACAGAATGGATCATTGTGGGGGCGCTAATTGTTTTCTTATTCTTCCTTCTCAGGCCCAGAGCCATCACAGACATGGCCAAATCTATCGGCCAGGTGGCTGCCGAATTCAAGAAGGGAGAGAGGGGTTCCGAAAGGACGAAAAAAGCTCCAGATCTCCTCAGCGAAACGGCAGAACGACTCGGCATAGCCACTGAAGGAAAGAGTTCATCTCAGATAAGAGAAGAAATACTAGCAAGGGCTAGCCGCCGCAACTAGTGCCTTCCCTTGCCCGATGACCGGGGAGACGCGAAAGTTCTCCCACTATGGGAACATGTAATCGAACTCGCGAACCTTCTCCGAACATGGGTCTACACTTTCATCCTGGCAAGCATGGCGTTCATGGTCATCCCCGCCGACCTCTCCTTCCTCAAGGATCCACTCGCGTTTTACAACCCACTAGTATCAGTCATCCTCTTGACACTCAAGAACAGACTTCTCCCGTCCAACGTTCAACTCATCGCGGGCAGCTTCACTGCGCCGATAGAACTCTACGTCATCGCCTCCGTGGTCCTAGGCTTCGCCGTCAGCCTTCCCCTACTGGCTTTCAAGGTCTACAGGTTTGTAGACCCAGCCCTCAAGCCGTCTGAGAGACAATCCGTTTACCCATTCACAGCGGCCTTCTCGCTCCTCTTCGTTGCAGGAGTTCTCTTCGGTTTCTTGATCCTGCTCCCGTTCATCGTCATAGGTACCCTAATCTTCCTACCCGTGGTAGGCGCGGCGCCTTTCGTCAACATCGAGGACTTTTACACTCTAGTTTTCTTCACACTTCTTACCACAGGCTTCGCTTTCACCCTACCTGTTTTTGTTGTGCTCCTAGTCAAGTTCCAGATCATTGGGACTTCTGGAATAACAAAGAGGCGAGTATGGGTGTGGGTGGGCACGTACATTCTAACCGCGGTCATTACCCCCGATGGAGGCCCAATTGCCGATGTGGCGCTGTTCATTCCGATAATTATCCTGCTGGAGGGTTCCCTCCTTGTCGCCAGAAGGTATGAGAAGCGACATCCCCTTCCGGAGAAGAAACGTGAGCATGAAGCCCTAAAGTGCCGGTTTTGTAATGGCGTTATTGACCCGGAAGGAGTCTTTTGTGGACTATGCGGCAAGTCTCGACTGTAGCGCGCAACCCGGCTGCGATGCGGACCCTACCATCGGATTATTAACGAAGCGTTTCGAGCTCTAGGCTATATGATGAGTTTCCGCTAGAAAGCTGCTCTGAGCGTTCTCAGCCAACGCTGTGACGAACGACATCGGGCGGGCTGATACATAGTCTAACGCCTGCCCGAACCAACTATTCCAAAGTCTTATCCAATCATGGTAAATCAGGGCTTGGATACTAAATGCCCTGCACCGTAATCGTCGGGGGATTCTTCGGGGACGAAGGGAAAGACGACGAGAATCGTCCCCTAGAGGCAAGATAGCAGCCTACCTGGCCCTGAAGGACAAACCCGACATTTGCGTCAGAGGAGGAAACGGCCCGAACGCAGGCCACACCGTACTACACGACGGAAAACAATACTCGCTACGCCTTATCCCCAGTGGCTTCGTTAACAGACAAACACGCCTCCTAATCGGACCGGGAGTGCTTATCGACGTTCCCGTCTTACTCGAAGAGATTCGACAGACAGAGTCGGAGGGACGAATCGGAATCGACAACCAGTGCGCGATAATAGAAGAGCGCCACAAGGACCAAGAGCACAGGTCAGAGCACCTCTCGCAAAAAATAGGCTCGACAAAAAGTGGTGTAGGAGCATGCAACGCAGAAAGAGCCTTGAGAATGGTAAAGCTCGCGCGTCAAATCGGAAAACTTCAGCCCTACACCGTTGACTCCGTTGCAGAGGTTCAGAATGCTCTCTCACAGGGCAAGAATGTTATGATCGAGGGAACGCAGGGCACGTACCTCAGTCTTTACCATGGAACCTATCCGTACGTCACATCTAAGGATGTGACAGCCTCACAGGCCTGTGCGGACGTCGGAGTAGGACCCACACAAGTGAATGATGTAATCGTCATTTTCAAAGCGTACGTGACACGCGTAGGGGAAGGACCATTGGAAGGACAACTCAACCGGGAAGAAGTCGTGCGACGAGGTTGGATGGAACACGGAACAGTCACTGGTCGCGAACGCAGAGCCGCACCATTCGACTTTCACCTTGCAATGAGGGCCGTGCAGCTCAACGGGGCTACTCAGATAGCACTAACAAAACTCGACGTGCTTTTCCCCGAGAGCAAGGGGGTCTCAGACATTAAGCAGCTCCGAAAGGACTCAAGTGACTTCATCGCCATGATTGAGAAGGAAACCGGTGTACCCGTCACACTCGTTGGGACGGGGCCCTCCTGCGAGGACATGATCGACAGAAGGACTGGCAAACCTTTGCCCCCAAAGAAGGAGGCGCCGTTGTCAGTTAGGAAGTCATTGCGGCAATGACTTGTTCCCGTTTCGCCGAGCAATGCTTGAACGCATGGCCGAACGCAGCCTCAAAGGCCCTGTTATCCATGCCTTGGCCTTCAGCTCCGGTGAAGCACGGAACAAGGCACCTGTCACGATGAAAGGAACCACCATTGAGATAACAGCGTGAATTGCGTTGAAAATCCCGATTCCGATAAGGTAGGGGTTGACTACAGCTGCTGTGTTGGGCGCGTTGAAAACGTAAACCAATACCAAGTAGTTCACGGGAGTCAAGATAAGCACTCTGCTAGTCAGGCCAAAAACCCCCATTAACGTGAACCCCACATTCATCCCCGTCCTTCCCGTGAGCAAATGAGTGAACGCCCAGTATCCAACCAACATGCCAAGAAGCATAGTGGTGACTGCGAGAAACTTCAGAAGAGGTCCATAAACTGGGAGAGCGGTCGGTAGAAAGTTCAAAGTCAGCCAGTGAACCAATGCTGCTAGGAAGCCAACCTCCGGACCGAAGATGAGGAATGCAGTCGCGTCGATAACTTCCGCAGCATCAAAGCGGAGAAACTCGAACCCTGGGACAGGATAAGGCACCTGGACCAGCCATGTTGTAGCTGCGGCCAGCGCACCGAAGACCGCTGCCCCCGCTGCCAAGACGGTCTTGGACTTGAAGGGTTCACGATCAGTCATGGTCGCGCGCCCGGCAGACGACCTACTCATAAAAGAGTTTCTACCCGTATTCGGGTAGATTGCTACCCAGACACTTCAGCTGCTTCTTGGAAGCGGAGAGAGTCGAGAAAGCTGCTTTACCAGACGCCCCGCGTTAGTTCGGCCCATCGAGTCTCGCTGACGCAGAATTCTGAGATCGTCTACGGTGTCAATGTCAAGGGATAGACGTTCGTTTGAGACCGAGTAGAGTGGGACTCTTCCCTCCTGTGCCGCCCTAAGGTGTTTCGCGTAGCTCCATCTCCCATATGCGATTGGTATGGCTTCGGGGGGGCTTCGCATCAAGACATTTGTTCCTCCTTTCAGCGATGGTGAGAGGACGACTCTAGGCTTCCAGCGGCTAATCCGGTGCAGTTCTTCGAAGTCACCAGGTTCCACCAGCGGAATGTCGCCCAACACGCATGATAGTGCCGAAGCTCCTTCCTCGACGACCATCTTCGTAACTTGGCGGACCGCCGCGTTGAGCCCGTCCCCTACTTGTCGAACGAATCGCGAATGGTTCTTTTCAGCCTCGTATTCGAGAGTGTTGTCGGGGGACACGACGATTACTTGACCAAACAGGTTCGCCCGGTTTAGAGAATGCAGAACATCGTTGAGCATGGCAATGACAATACTTTGCCTGTCTTCCGATGACAAGGCTCCGGCAAGCCTTTTTTTCGCCTCCGTCAGGCTCTTGACAGGGACGACGGCCACCTCTCTCATTTTCTTATGCCTTCGGCGAGGGAAACTGTTTCCCGTGCCAGACGTACCCTGGCCTCGGGCGAGTCCATTAACGTATTCGTCTGTCTAACATGAATGCCCAGTGCGGCAATCTTCGAGGTGAGGGCTTTGTCAGCCTCGTCAATCACGAACCCATCCAGGACCCCTTTGTAGAGCTGGGCCACACCGTAAGATGAGACATCCAGTCCGAGGTTCTGCATAATCCTGTCCAAAGGACCCTTCAATGATTTTCCAGCGATTATCGGGGTCACCCCCACGATTCTTCCCCTGGCTTTCGCCAGGCCTTCTCGAATGCCAGGAATAGCAAGGATTGGCCCAATGCTCAGAATTGGGTTGCTGGGGCATAGGATGATCACATCGCTCTTCTTCACTGCATCAAGCACTCCGTCAGCTGGAGTCGCGTGGTCAGCCCCCTCGTAAGTTACGTCTTCAACTCGGTCCGAAAATTTTCTCTTTACGAAGTACTCCTGAAAATCCAAGAGGCCCTCAGGGGTCTTGATTTTCGTGGCAACCCTATCGTCTGACATCGGAAGAATACGCACCTTGACCTCGAGCGCGTTTCGGATCCTTTCGGTCACTTCCGATAGGGTGAATCCTTGCTGGAGATAGGCGCTTCGGAGAAGGTGCGTTGCGAAATCCGCATCACCAATTCGGAACCAGGTCTCCGCCCCGTAACGCTCCAGTTGTTCCATGCAATGATATGTGTCACTTTTGAACCCCCACCCCCTATCTGGATCCACTACGCCTGCCAGAGTGTAGGTAACGATGTCTATGTCGGGGCTGATATGAGAGCCTAAGTATTCGAGGTCGTCTCCAGTGTTCACGACGACAGTAATTCTTTCGGGAGGGTGGTAGTGGGCGAGTCCGTCAAGAAACTTGGCAGCGCCTACGCCGCCTGCCAGACAGACGACTGAGCTAACCACCTAGAGACGCCCGGGCGGGTTCGCCCGGCTTTCTAGGCCTAGTTAAATCCTACCTTGATAGTTTGGTCTTCCGCACGTTATGATGAGCCCTCCACAAATAGTGGACGACCGTTCTGAGCTTCACGTAAGAGCTCTTCGGGTCGCTTGCATAGCCCTCCACAATCTCTCGAAGAGTGACGGAGGATTCTCTCAACAATTCAATAGTCGTCTTCCCTTTCACCACGGGGGCCGGAGGGTCAAAGTCCTCCAACTGATAGGTGAGTGAGAATATGAGGCTGGAGAATTCAGCCGCTTCAGCGGCAAACCAGACCTTCTTCTCGAAACCCTGAATCTGGGTGATGGTCTCGAAGAGTGCCGCCTCTGTTTTTGTCCTTGCCTCGCTGAGGACGCTCGCGAGTTTTTCTTCCAGTAATCGCTGTTCAGATGCTGGATTCTGCGATGCTTCTCCCTTACTCTACGGTAACGCTCTTGGCTAGGTTGCGGGGGTAGTCAGGGTCATGCCCCTTTCCAACGGACAGGTAGTATGCGAGAAGTTGCAGTGGGACAGTGTAGGCGATAGGTGAGACCAGTGAGGGTAGCTTTCCTCCCGGAATCTCTACCACGTCGTCTGACAGGCTGCGAACTTCGTCATCTCCTTCCTGGATCAGGGAAATGATGCGAGCCCCTCTCGCCTTCATTTCCATTATGTTCCCGATGACCTTCTTGTGGGTCTCGTCTTTGGGAGCGACGAAGACAACGGGAAAGCCTTCCTCGATGACCGAGATGAAGCCGTGCTTACTCTCGCCAGCAGGGTAAGCGATTGCTGGGACATAGCTGAGCTCAAGCAGCTTCAGCCTTCCCTCTAGGGCAGTTGCCACACTTACTCCTCGACCCAGAAAGCATATGCTTGGAGCACCTATGATGCTGAGAGCAATTCTGCGTACGACCTCCTCCTTGGTGTGCAGAATGTCCTGAATTATTTCGGGAGTCCGGTATAGTGCGTCCACAACTTCTCTCGCCCGCTGCTCCTTTTCCCTCCCCTTGTTCTTCGCCAAAGCAGCAGCTAACCTCAACAGCACGGCAACTTGCGAGGTGAAGGTCTTAGTTCCCGCCACGCCAATCTCCGGCCCACAGTTTTGCCCAATGTAGACATCCGAGAGCCGCATCAGGGTCGAGCCCATGACGTTTGTGATGCTGAGAATAGAAGCCCCCTTGGCCTTTGAATCCCTCACAGCGTTTAGAGTGTCCATAGTTTCTCCCGACTGGCTTACAGCGAGAATTGCTGTGTTCTTGTCGACCAAGTCCAACACTTCTTCCGACAGTTCAGAGGCAATCACTACTCTAGCATCGAGACCAGCGAGTCTGCTCAAGGCGAAACTTCCGACTAGGCCTGCGTGGTATGATGTTCCACATGCTGCCACGAAGATCCTCTTGGCCTCAGCAAGCTTGCCAGCCATTAGGTCATAGTAGATCTGATGGGTTCTCATCGCGTCCTTTATCGTCTGAACCTGCTCGTGGACTTCTTTCAGCATGAAATGGCGGAAGCCCTCCTTGGTTGCCGACTCTACGCTCCAAGTTATCGAGATGGGGTCTCGATTGACGGGTTCGGCATCCCTAGTCTTGAGAATCTTGATTCCGCTAGGGTTCAGTATCGCCATCTCGCCCTCTTCCAACACAACGGCTCGTTTTGTGAGCGGAAGAAAGGCCGAGATGTCGGATGCGCAATAAGACTCGCCCTGGCCAATACCCAAAACAAGAGGGCTTTCCTGGCGTGCGCAGATAATCGTCCTCGGGACCAAGGAACTCAGAAGAACGAGAGAGTAAGCTCCCTCGAGTTGACTCAAAGTCTTACGGAAAGCCTCTTCGAGACTCATTCCCTGTTTGACATATTCCTCAACCTGGTGTGGGACAATTTCCGTGTCGGTTCTTGAGAAGAACTTGTGTCCCTTTGCCTCAAGGTCTCGCTTGAAATCAACATAGTTCTCTATAATGCCATTGTGAACCACTGCGATCCTGGAATGACAGTCGACCTGCGGGTGCGCGTTCTCCTGCACCGGCCGTCCGTGAGTCGCCCATCTGGTATGGCCGACCCCTGTAGATCCTGGCAGGTCATCGAGGTTGTACTTCTGATGAACTTCTTCCAGCCGTCCACTGTCTTTCTTGACAAACAACCGGGACCCCTCTACAGTCACCTCTCCAACGGAGTCGTACCCCCTATACTCCAGCCTCTTCAGAGCCTGGTGAATCAAGGGGGCAGCTGGCCGGCCTTCATGCAAGATGCACCCGAATATTCCACACACTACAGGTTACCAGCCTAGTCCACTCACCCGAGCATAGGAGTCGCCATTAAGAATTCCGACACTAAACCGTGCTAAGATGTCACTTCTAACTATCCCCTGGCGGTAAGACGCATCCAATAGAACGGCGGTTGGTTGCTTGCCAAAGCCGTAATAGGCAGGCGGGGAATTCGAGACTCTTCATAGCGTGGCGGTTAGGCATAGGCGGGCGCCATGACCCAATGCAGATGAGGCATCGGTCACAAGTGAACACTCTCTGCAACATCCCTTCCTCGAATGGACCGTACCCGCGCGTGACCGTATCGAGGCCTCACCGAAAGAAGCTGAAGGAGTCATAAGATGATTGGAACCCATGCCCCAGAAATCCAAACTGCCCCCTCCATTCGAGGGATTCTCATCACCGAACACTTCGTTTCGGAGACGCTAATCAGGCGATCTGCTAGTTGGAAGCAGGAAAAACAAGACGCCTTCGACGAATATTCCGACAAGATGGTCGGACAGTGATCATTCCGATGGAGCACGGAACATCAGTTGGTCCGATACCAGGCCTTGAGAAGATTGCGCAGACCGTAGACAACCTGTCGAAGGGGAGTCCTGACGCCTTGCTTGTTCACGCAGGCATAGCCAAAACGGTGCGAACTGACAAGATGGGTCTAATCCTTCACCTATCAGGTGCCACAAAACTTGCTGGTGATCCTAACTGGAAAATTCAAGTCTCGACCGTTAGGGACGCTATCAGACTAGGGGCGGACGCGGTTTCCGTCCAAATCAATATTGGGTCTCAACACGAGCAAGAAATGCTACATTCTTTCTCTAAAATCCGTGAGGAATGCGACGACTACGGGATACCAGTCTTAGGCATGATGTATCCCAGAGGGCCCGGCACATCCAGTGAACACGCGTACGAGCCTGTCCTGCATGCGGCACGACTAGGCTATGAGCTGGGATCCGACATCGTCCAGACAAACTACACGGGCGGTGTGGAAAGCTTCCGCCGAATTGTGAAGAGCGTCAAGGTGCCAGTGGTAATTACCGGAGGCCCCAAAGCCCGATCGGAGCGCGAAGTCCTGAAAACGGTCTCAGATTCTATCAAAGCTGGAGCAGCAGGAATCTCAATCGGGCGCAATGTGTTCCAACAACAGCACCCCGCTCTCATGACGAGAGCACTGGTTAGCATAGTGCACGGGAACAAAACCCCCTCACAAGCGCTGAAAGTAGTAGGCGGTTCTCGGGAGAGAAACCCGCCTGGCGCCTAACCCCGACCCACGGGTAATAATCAATGCTCGGACCGATGATTATTACTGAGGGGCCGATTCTGCTTGATGGTACAGAAGTGGTCATGCAAGCAATAAATAGTGCATGTAGGGTAGTGACGGCGGAGAACCTCCATGGGGAATAGCCTTTGGGAAACATCAAGCTCGTCCCCAAGAAGAGCGACCGGATTACTCGAGATTAGCGACTAGTATTTCCCTTCGAGACCTATCAGACCTGTACGATAAACGCGAACCTGACACATGTGTCGATCTAAGTCGCATGCTTGGGACTAGAAGCTTTCCTGAGGGTATCCTCACGCTGGAGAGCATCCGGCTCATCAAAGAATCTCTAGAGGTGTGACGCAACGATCCGAGAATGCATTCCAGCTTTGCTTGAAAATCGGGACCTGCAAGGCAACGAAGCTCAGACCGCAATGAACGAGATAATGTCGGGAGAAGCCACACCTGCGCAGGTTGCAGCGTTTCTTGTCGGGCTGAAAAAGAAGGGAGAAACTGTTGGGGAAATTACCGCTTTGGCCTCAGCGATGCGAGGGTTCAGCAGGACAATCCATCCAAAGGTGAACGGATACCTTCTCGACACCTGCGGAACGGGTGGCGATAGAACAAAGACATTCAATGTCAGCACCACAAGCGCCATAGTCATAGCTGCAGCCGGCGTCCCGGTCGCAAAACATGGCAACCGATCGTCCACAAGCCGGTGCGGAAGCGCCGACGTTCTCGAACGACTAGGCTTGAACCTGAACATGACTCCAGAGGCGGTCCAGAATTCTATCGAGAATATCGGAATCGGGTTCATGTTCGCCCCCAACTTTCACTCCGCCATGAAAAACGTCGCCTCAATCAGAAAAGAGCTCGGCATCCGCACAGTCTTCAACATTCTCGGCCCTCTCACAAATCCAGCTGGAGCAACCGCGCAGCTCATTGGAGTATACGACCCAAACCTCCTGGAGCCAATGGCACAATCCGCTCACAACCTAGGGGTGAGTAGCGTGATGACGGTTTATGGATTAGACGGCGTGGACGAGATTTCAATGTCGGAGAGGACTGCGATTGTCAAGATCCAGAATGGCTCATCAACGAGGGAAGAGATAGACCCGACAGAACTGGGGTTCAAGATGGCCCATCCGAGAGATGTCGCCGGATATGACGTGGACCAGAATGCAAAACTCACAATTGACATCCTATCAGGGTCACTCTCCAAGGACGACCCGCGATTGCAAATGGTTCTAGCAAACTCCGCTGCCGGGCTCTTACTATGTGCAGCGGCAAGAGACATGAGGGAAGGCATCGAGATTGCCGCCAACACTGTGAGTGACGGTAAGGCGAACAAGAAACTCCACGAGCTTGTTACCCATTCTGGGGGTGAATTTCGGAACCCTTGTACAATGAGCTAGAAAATGCCAGACCATCTTTCCAGATTGGCAGAGAACGCAAGTGGCAGAGTCAAAAGAGGATACTACGACCGACCCATACACGTGAATCGTCCTCATCAAAGCCTGGTGGAAACAATCCAGAAGACAAGTCGAACCCCGATCATTACGGAGATAAAGTATGCTTCTCCATCATCTGGGAGAATCCGCGGATCCGAGTCTCCCGTGACGATTGCGAAGGCAATGCTGGAAGGTGGAGCTTCCGGGCTATCGGTTCTCACAGACCCCGATGATTTCAAGGGAGGACTGGAGATCTTGGCTGAGGTTGCGAGTCAGACTGGTGCACCTGTGTTAATGAAAGATATTTTGGTCTCGCCGAAGCAGCTGGAGGCTGGTTCGAGTGCTGGTGCTGATGCTGTCGTCCTAATCTCGGAGATTTTCAGCGCAGGGTTTGCGGAAGTGAAGCTCGGCAGGATGATTGCTGAAGCTCGACGACTGGGAATGGAGGCATTGGTCGAGGCTAATGACTCAAGAGAGTTTGAACTCATTCGGAAGTATGAACCTGACCTGTACGGTATCAACAACCGAAACTTATCTACATTTCAGATTGAACTAGCCACAACTGAAAGAGTCCTCTCGCGGATAGGCCCTACCGACCGGCCCATTGTCTCAGAAAGTGGAATAGAATCCCCAGCGGACATTCGACGGCTCAGAAAAGCGGGAGCCGACGCATTCCTTGTTGGCTCATCAATCATGCGCGCCTCCAACATCAAAGTCAAGGTTAGAGAGCTCGTAAACAGCTGAAAAGTAAGAGTAGACCCAGCAGGCAACTGGGCGAGTCTGGAAAGTTTGGCAGGTTCGGGGGACGTTATGTACCCGAAACTCTGATGGAGCCCCTCATACAACTAGAATTATCCTATCGCAAGCTTTCAAAGGAGAGTAGCTTTCGAAAGGAGCTGAAAGGATTGCTGGCCAACTACGCCGGCCGGCCCACTCCTCTCTATCTCGCGAGAAACCTCACCCAACGCTCAGGAGGCGCGAAAATCTATCTCAAACGCGAGGACCTCCTGCATGGCGGAGCGCACAAGATCAACAACACCTTGGGCCAGGCACTGCTCGCGAAAAGGATGGGAAAGACGAGAATCATTGCGGAGACGGGAGCAGGCCAACACGGAGTGGCCACGGCGATGGCATGCGCCACCCTTGGACTTAGAGCAGAGGTCTACATGGGAGAGGAGGACATGGAGAGGCAGAGGCTCAACGTCTATCGGATGAAGATGCTGGGTGCGAGAGTTCACCCGGTAGGTTCCGGGTCGAGAACCCTGAAGGACGCGATTAACGAAGCGTTGAGAGACTGGGTGACGAACGTTGAGGACACATACTACCTCATAGGATCTGTTGTAGGTCCTCACCCATATCCGACTATGGTGCGAGACTTCCAGAGCATCATAGGGATTGAGGCCAGGCGGCAGATATTGCAGAGTGAGGGACACCTTCCTAGAGCAGCCGTTGCATGCGTCGGCGGAGGGAGCAACTCGATGGGCCTTTTCCACCCATTCCTTCATGATTTAGAAGTGGATCTCTATGGAGTCGAGGCGGGAGGAGAAGGCCTTGATCGCGGCCGTCATGCCGCCCCACTCTGTGCAGGCCGTGAGGGAGTCTTCCACGGGATGCTCACTTACATCCTCCAAGACGCAAACGGCCAGATACAGTCGACCCACAGTATCTCCGCAGGTCTCGACTATCCGGGAGTCGGACCTGAGCACGCGTTTCTGATGGACACGAGGAGGGCCAAGTACGCTGTCGCAACGGACAACGAGGCCTTAGAGGCCTTCCAAGTTCTATCTGAGACTGAGGGAATCATGCCAGCATTGGAGCCAGCTCATGCCTTGAGCTACGCGACAAAATTGGCCGGCAACTACCGCAAGAACGACGCCATCATTGTGAATCTATCGGGCCGGGGTGACAAGGACGTTGAAACCGTTGCCAAACACATCCCAAACTGAGACAGCCATCGAGTCCAAGCTTGGAAGCCTTCGCAGCCGCGGGCAAGGAGCCTTGATTGCCTTTCTTACAGGAGGTGACCCTGACGGGAAATCATTCCTCGACAACGCGACCGCTCTTGTGGACGGCGGGGCTGACATTCTCGAAGTCGGGATCCCTTTCTCAGACCCGATTGCTGACGGCCCAGTTATCCAAGGCTCTAGCCAACGGGCACTCTTGTCTGGTGCGACGCCCCGAGGAGTCTTGGGACTTATCAAGGAGATTTCTCTAGCCCGAAGTGTTCCAATTGTTGTGTTGACATACTACAACCTCGTCTTGGCGACCGGCCTCGAGCGATTTCTTAAGACTGCCCAGAGATCCGGTGTCGGAGGGCTTGTCATCCCTGACCTTCCAGTTGAAGAGAGCGACAGCTTTCGGAAAACATCTAGCAAACACCACATCGACACGATTTTCCTAGCGGGGCCAAACACGTCTCCGACGAGAATGAGACAGATAATCGAGAAATCGCATGGCTTCGTGTACATGGTCTCCCTCTTCGGAGTGACAGGCCCCCGGAGAGAACTGGACCCAGTCGCTCTTCACTCTGTCAAGCGTGTCAAGGCCCTTGCGAAAGGTAGGATTCCAATTGCAGCGGGCTTTGGAATATCTAGACCCGAGCATGTTGCAGAAATCATCGCCGCGGGCGCGGATGGCGCCATTGTGGGAAGCGCGCTAGTGGAAATTGTCGCCCACAACCTCGAAGATAGGGAAAGAACTCGCGTCAAGCTGAAAGACGCTGTCTCGGATCTGAAAAAAGCAACAAACCCGAGCTTGGTCTGAACAAGTCGAGAAGCCATTCAGCACACGTGCCAGCCTCTGCAATGTAGACCCAGCGAACCTCACCCCATCACCAAAATCGCGCAGAACCAACTTGGATCACAGAAATGAACCCGAGATTTCTAGACTCACCTATTCCACAGCTGACCCTAGGGGAATCCAACAGGGGGTCAGAAACCACAAACAAGCCCAGAACAGGCTAATCAGCCGGAAACAAGCCCAAAATCATGCCTGGACAGCGAGACTCTCCCGGAAAAATTCGTAATCGTTTAACAGTCTCGAGAGACGAGACCGGTAGAGAAAGACTACCGTACCCCCCTTGAAACAGGGCATCGGGAAACCGTCTGACCCGCCCGTTCCCGCCCAGACTGAAGAATTACCCACAGCCAGCGCTGAGCGGAGGCACTCCCCGATTTCAACATGGGGTACGCCTGCAGCATTCCTGGACGCGAGATGGAGGTCGCTAAGAGACTGCCTCAGAGGAGTCGGAAGTCTTCCTTAACAGTCGTCAAAACAATATGAGTATTAGTCCGCTCAATGAAAGGCATTGAGAGAAGAGACTTAGTGAACCTGCTCAGATCATCTCGACTCTTGAACTTCGCAATCACAATCGCATCAGTCAGACCCGTCACATCATAGACCGCGAGAACCTGGGGAATTTTCGCGACCTCCCTCTCCAGCTCAAGCAGCTTTCCCTTCGAAACACTCACCTCAGTTATCGCTGTAAGCTGATAGCCAACTTTCTCATGGTCGAAAACCGCCGAGTACCCCCGAATGACTCCACCCTTCTCAAGCTTGACAGTTCGGGACTGAACAGTGGTAGTTGACACTCCGAGCTTGTGAGCCAGCTCCCGGTAAGAGAGTCGTGCATCAAGCAAGTAAGCCTGGCAAATCCTATGGTCAAGCTCATCCAATGCAACATCCCCGCCTCTCCCAGCCCCTGTCCTCCCCAGCTGAGTCATGCCAACACCCGTTCTATTCTCACTCGGAGAAGCTCGCTGACCAGCGTTGGGTCGGCTCTTCCTCGAACTTCACCCATTACGAGATTCATCATCTTCCCCAAAGCCTTCGCCCGGTCGTTGGCAAGAAGCGACTTGTTCGAGGAGACTACCCTGTTGACGATCACCGCCAGGTCTTGCTCGGACAGCATGCGCAGCCCGAGGTCGTCCAGGGCATCAGCCGCAGTTGAAGCTGGATGGGCAGCCAGCCAACGAAGAACCTCCACAACCGATTCCTTTGCAGTAGATCCCTTCGCGACAAGATCGAAGACCTGCACAAAGTGTTCCTCGCGCAAATTCTCCACTGGGACATTTTCACGCTGAAGGCTCTTCAGCGACTCTGTTAGAACGGTTGCAACATAGCTTGTTGAGACTTCCCTCGACGCCCCCACGATCTTTTCGAATAATGACAAGTACTCGGAATCGACAATCTGCGAAGCGAGCTTCGGGCTGAGCCGGTGCTGCACCTGCAACTCACCAGCAACTTCAGCGGGCATTCGTGGAAGACTGCCAGCAATCCTCGCAATTCTGTCCTTACTAATCGCAACAGGAGGGACATCAGTCTCTGGATACATTCTCGCAGCTCCGGGACGGGGCCGCATGTAATGCGTTGTTCCATCAGGGTTTGCAGCTCTCGTTTCTTCAGGAACCTTCTCCACGGCTTCACGTGCTCTCTCCACCACGGCTCTGAGCCCGTCGAGAACAGCCTGCTCCTCATCCGCAATCACGACAAATGCGTCTCGAGCGTCAGACCCTAGCCTCTCCTTCACAGCCTCGACAGTACCCGTTTCGATTCCATAAGCTGGGAGTTCATCAGAATGGAAGATACCCCCGACTCTACCCCAGAAAATCGCCCTCTTTGCCAGCTCAGTTCCGAGTCTGATTCCAGGAGCAAGCTCGCGTTTGAGAAGATTCGCAAAGCCCGTCAGGCGAACCGCGTAGGCTTTTCCTCCTCTCTTGATGGCGGATTGGATTATTTTCGATTCTGAACTCGCGAAGATCCCGGTGACGTCCACAAAATCCTCCTTGATGTCTAATGGTTTGACCTGCCTGAATCGGAGCTCATCTCTGATGCTAACTAGGTTGAGCTGACGCTGAACCTCGAGCTCTACAACCCTAGAGACCAAATCGAGGTCTTGGACACCCTTGATCTCGACCAGAGCGCCTTGCTTGATGGAAATGTTGAGGTCTTGTCTGATACTGCCCAAACCTCTCTTCACCTTTCGCGTCGCTCTGAGAATCCGGCCGATTGCGAGCGCTGTCTTCCCGGCCTCTTCTGGAGTCCCAATCACTGGACCCGTTGAGATTTCGATGAGTGGAACGCCCAGTCTATCAAGCCTGTAGACGGCG
Organism: Candidatus Bathyarchaeota archaeon; assembly: GCA_005888735.1. GTDB lineage: Archaea > Thermoproteota > Bathyarchaeia > 40CM-2-53-6 > 40CM-2-53-6 > BA-19. The sequence continues at coordinate 17,396 of VBBN01000036.1, read as the reverse complement.
GAAGTCTTCGTCTCACCAGTTTTCCTTCCGGAGTCCTCCTCCAAAGTTACCTGTTCAACCGGCACGTCCCGCCCGTCAGCTCGCAGCGCACCATCCAGTCCAATGACAGCGGTCCTCTGGAAACCTGTCGTGTTTGAGCCGTCTATCACGACCTTTCGCATCACATGAATCTCGTCCAGCGGTCTTGCTTTGAGGAGAAGTGTAATCGTCAAGGCGATATCGACCGCTTCGCTGTTAAGCTGGCGAGGTGGTTCCTCGTCTAGCTCGACAAGGCATGCCGTTTCCGGGTCAGCTTCGTATGTGATGCTCTTTCCTTTGTGGAATTCGAACAATGCAGCCGGGTCTATCTGTCCCAGTTCGCTCTGGGTGGGCCTGAGCCTGCGGAGGAACCTAAGAGTTGCCGCTTCAGTCGAAAGCTGCGTTGGACAGTCACAGAACAGCTTCTTCCGTGTGTCTAGCTGTCGATGGATTTCGAGACCTGCTTTAAGGCCGACTGCTCCATAGTCGAAGGACGACTACGACGCCTCCGCCAGTGTCCGCTCAGTAACCTCGCCTGCGACAGGGTGAAGCATCGTTTCTCTGATCTTGTCCCGCGACTTTGTCTGCGATAGAGCCCACATCAGCTTGACGAGTGCTGTTTCTGAGAGCATGTCTTCCAACGGGACTACCCCAATGTCGACGAGGTCGCGTCCTGTAGAGTAGACGTTCATGTCGACGCGTCCCCAGATTGTCTGGGAGGTCATGAAAATTGGAACGTCCTGTTTCACAGCTCTGTTGATGGGCTCGTAGCACTGTCTTGATACGTGCCCAAGCCCCGTCCCTTCGAGAACTATTCCCCTAGCCCCGTTGGCGACCACGGAGTCTATCAAAGCGGGATCAAAACTTGGGTAGAATCTCACTAGGTTGGCGTGATGGTCGAAGTGAGGCTTCAAGGATAATTGCCGATTCTTATCTCTTCTAGATACTGCATCGAATGATTCTATCTGGTTTGTTTGCAGGTCGTATCGTGCAAGGAAGGGGCTGTTTATCGATCTGAATGCGTCACGCCTGCTCGTGTGGCATTTGCGCACCCGCGTGCCTCGGTGGGCAACTATGAAACGGTCTGACATGTCGGAGTGCATGGCAACTCCCACGGAGGCGATGTCTGCTCTTGCCGCTATTGCCACTCCACCGGTCAGGTTGGAGGCGGCGTCAGAACTCGGTCTGTCTGAGGAACGTTGTGCTCCTACGATGAGAACTGGGACTGGTAAGTCTTGCAGGGCGAAACTGAGGGCGGCAGAGGTGTAGTGCATTGTGTCTGTTCCATGAGCGATTATCACGCCGTCCGCTCCTCCCCGTATGAGCCGTGCTGTCTCTTCAGCTATCTTCTGCCAGTGAGCTGTGGTCAGGTTCTCGCTGAGCTCGCTGTAGAGAATATGAGCATCAATCTCTGCTATTGAGCCGAGTTCCGGGACTACACTTGTCAGGTCCTCCGCGGTGAGTGCTGGTTGAACGGCGCCTGTGCGATAGTCGACTCTGCTGGCGATTGTTCCACCTATGCTGACTAGGGAGACCTTCGGGAGAACTTCGTGTATTGTTGTAACTTTCGGTTTTGTGAAGTGGGGTTTCTCGCCTTCTCCGATGACCTCGATCTTCTCGGCTCTTTCTAGGTGGATTCCTATGTTGTATCCGTTTTTCATCTTGAGGCAGATGTGGTTTTGGTCTGCGTATTCGGAGCGGGGAAAGAGCGCGCCTTCGAAGACCTCTCCGTCCTTTGACGTGACGCGGATTATGCTTCCTACCTTCGCGCCTGCTCCCTGAAGATGGTGTAGGATTTGGCCTTGGTACCCTTCGAGCTCTGTCCTGGACAAGGACTCGTATCTTCTCTGAGGATTCCTTCTGAACTGGTTAAGTGTATGCTTGTGAGAGACGCTTTGACATGTACGGGCCGTCATGGGTGTACCCGAAACGGGCGTAGTAGGGTTTGGTTCCGAGTGCGCTTATCACCAGCATTTTTTCCCTCTTGAACTCTTCTCTTGCTATTCGTTCCGATTCTTGCAGCAATCGGGACCCGTAGCCTTTGTGCTGAAAGGCTCCTTCAACTCTACCACCGACGGGGACCGTTTGTCCAAAGACGTGGAGCTCCCGGACGATTGCAGCGTCTTGGTCGATAATCTCTGACCGGTGGGCCTTTTCGCCCGGAATCCTCAGACGTAAGTAGCCGACGAGGATGTCGAGCTCGACGTCCTCGTAGGATAGGAAGACCTCTGTCCCGGTGGAGGCTTGGTAGCTGATTCTTTGCAGTTCGACATGGGTGATGGTTGAGTTGATTTCTCTTCTGAGAGAGGCCTGTCCTACTTCTCTGCAACGGATGCAGTGGCATCTGGTTCCACGTTCCTGGAGTTCTTTTTGGACAAGCTGTCGCAGGTTTCCACGCTTAACGCCATCCGCTATGCCATCCGCGGGAATCTCGCGCTGTATCCGCATTATCCGAACCCATCTTGGAATGAACTGTTTCACATCGGCAATCAACCGTGCTGATTCCTCCGTCGAGTACGGCTGGTATTCTCCCCGGCGCCATTCCTCGTGGAGCTGTGTGCCTGGTGTGACCAGGCACGGATAGATCTTCAGCATGTCCGGCTTGAACGTCGGGTCTTCAAAGATTCGACGGAATGCTTCTAGGTCGCGCTGATAGTCGCACCCCGGTAACCCTAGCATCATGTGGTATCCGACTTTGAGCCCAGAGTCCTTTAACGTACCCGTGGCTTCCGCCACGTCCGCTACTGTGTGGTCGCGATGAATGCGTTTGTACACGTCATCGTATAGGGTCTGAACCCCGATTTCGACACGGGTGACTCCCATTGAAAGCATGTGGTCAACATGGCTCTTCCGAGACCAGTCAGGTCGAGTCTCGACTGTAATTCCGACGTTTCTCACCTGGGCCGTCTCTGCAATGACCTTGGCTTCTTCGAGGGAGATAGCTTCAGCATCGTTCATCGCATCAAGGCATCGCTTGACAAAATGCTCCTGGTAGTCTCGCGGAAGAAACGGGAAGGTTCCGCCAACCAGGATTAGTTCGACTTTGTCGGCAACATGTCCGATAGCTTTCAGCTGTGATAATCGCCTTTCGACCTGAAGGTATGGATCATACTCTGTCTCCAATGCTCGCATAACAGCGGGCTCTTTCCCCGTGTAGGCTCTTGGGACGCCGACTTCCGGACCCCCTGGGCAGTAGCTGCACTTTCCGTGGGGGCAGGCCCAAGGCTTGGGCATCACAGCGACTGTTGTGACTCCGCTCATCCCGCGAACCTGTTTGGCTTTAAGCAGCGGCTTCAGGCGGGAGAGTTCGGGCTCATGGAGGAGATGTAGAATGTCAGAGTTGGATGGTATTAATGGCGAGTGATGCTTGCGGCATATCTCTAGCTTGACACGATTAATGTCTTCACGGGTCAGGCTTTCCAGTACGAGGAGTTGGCTCGCTATCTCGCTGGAGAGCTGTTCTGAAACCCGGCTCAAGCTTGCGGGCTTCCGAGGGTCTTGTTGTGCTTAAGCTATTCTGGCCTCGAGCTTTGCGGGCGCGGGTCTCCCGTAGACGCGTCCCTTCCATGTAAAGCCCAGTCCTAGAGCCCCTCGAATAGTGGAGTCGACTCCGATTGCTGTGTATACGAGAATTGCGACTGGGAAGAGTAAAGCGTAGCCGGTTGAGACTCCTATGGATCTGTCAAGTACGAGTATGCCCAGCCACAGTAGGAGAGCCATGAAGACCCCTGCGAACAGGTAAGGATTGAGAGGCGTCGTGGGTGCAAGGAATATGCCGTTGACTAGGATGGCATACGGGAGAACAAGGATCCCGAGCATCCACGTAAGCCGGAAGAGGGCCCTTTCGAATCTATGGTTTTCAGGGACCGTATAGAAGTTCTTCCTCCAACCTCTCCAGATCTCTCCCAGACTGGAGTACATACGGACCCCTACTGCGTCAGGCGCGGCGACCATTCGAAGCTTCATTCCAGCCTTCTTTAGCAGCCGGGCGAGTGAGTAGTCTTCAACTATCCTTTCGCGGACGGCGTAGTGTCCTCCGAGTTTTTCGTAGGCTGCTCTTCGGAAGAGCATGTACTGGCCGTTGCCGAGCGCGTTTTGACGATTGTCCCTGTTGACGAGCTTTCCCCCGACAAAGAGCATGATAAGGAGGAAGATGGGTGGTTGGAGTAGTTTTTCCCAGAATGTGTTGAGGATGGTTCCTGGGGCTATTGTGACCATGTCTGCTTGTGTGGTTTGGAGGTAGCTGACTGTTCGTGTGAGGCTGTCGTGGGAGTGGACGGAGTCGCCATCTGTGAAGAGGAGAAGTTCGCCTTTGGCTTGTTTGTAGCCCTGGTGGCAGGCCCAGTTCTTGCCAACCCAACCTTCGGGCAACGGGTCTTCTTCGATTAGTGCTGTCTTGTATTTGTACTTGTTAAGGAGGTTCTGGGTCTCATCAGTTGATCGGCCTTGGACGACAATGACTTCCTTGTTTGGATAGTCAAGGTGGACTAGTGAGTTGACGCACTGGTCGATGGTCCTGGCTTGGTCTTTTGCGGGGAGGATGATTGAGACGAGGGGGACGATGGTAGGTGTGCTGGAGGCTGGGAGACGGGGAAAGTTCATGAGTGTTAGGTACTCGTAGCCTGCGAGGAGGAAAACCAGGAGGGCTTGGATTGAGAGGAGCGTATCGACTAGAAGCGACAAGTTTGCTCTTTCCTAGTTTTTGGAACTAGGCTTGACGGGGAGGCGGGCGTTTAGCTGTTGTGGGTATTAGGTTCGGATGTAGTTTTGTCCGGGTTTGCGTCCGAGGACGAGTCGTTTGGTCGCGTTGCGCCGGACTCTTTCGCGGGGTGACTTGCTGGGCCTGTTGAGGGCTTGGATCTTCGGGGTTTGTTGTCGAACTTTTCCGGCCTTGGTGAGCGAGCCGTGAGTTGGCATAAGTCTACCTTGAACTGTTTGAAGGGGCGTGCGTTATTTAATCGTTCCTTGACCGCGTTAGGGACGATTCCACGTGTAGGGTCGTGTGGAGTCGTGGCCTGTTTTGTTCGGGCTCGCGGGCGGGAGATTTGGCACCCCCCGAGCCCCGTTAAGAATGCTTGATATTTCTCCACGGTTGTCTGTTTTGGTTTCTCGAGTGAGGGGTTCTAGTTTCTCGCTTGAGGAATTCTGACCGGGGTCTTTTGTGTCTCAAACGGCCGCGTCCGTACCCGGTCGAAAAATCGATGGTCGTTTTCTGGTTGGCATGGAGAATGGGCGACTTTTTCGCTGGCAGGGCGTGTTATGGGCGGGTCTAGGATTTTGGCAAAGTAGAATCGTTAGCATTTTCCCTCAGGCCGTCAAAGCGACCGTTGATGGTCAGTGACCGATTGCGATTCAGGGATGATTCTGGGCGATTTTCCTCTCCGTCACATGAGCCAAGTTAGAACTTGGCAAAAGCCTCGGAAGCCTAATGTTGACGGCGGAGTTTAGGAGGTCTGGAGGGTTGCGGGTTTGACAAGCTTCGAGTCGTTGGAGTTTTCGCCCGAGCCTTCATTCTGAACTGTCTAGTCGAGCACAATCCTCTAACTTGTATCAGCACCATGAGCCCATCGTAGAGTAGATTCTCTGCGGCGGGGCTTGTGGATGAAAGTGTCAAACGTGAACACATCAAATGTCAGCAAAAGAGCTGGCGTCCGCTCGGAGCTTCTGGAAACGCCGCGAGCTACGAGCGGGGCGCAGAAGCAGGTTCGTAGAGGTGAGGGAGGTCTCCCTCGAAACCGTCAGAGCGGACGCTGTGGAAAACGGGCTCGTCGACAACGTTGTAGCTCTGCTTGGAACAGGCAAGGAGGCGGACGTGTACATTGGAATGTGGAAAGGTACGCCCCTTGCCCTAAAGGTGTACAGGATTCACAGGACCTCATACCGGAAACACGGTGCGATCGGCTACGCGCCTGACCGCATGGGCGCCATTGCTGCACGGGAATTCACGATTTTGCAAAAAGCCTATCGTGGGGGTGTGCCTGTGCCGACGCCAGCTAGAAGAGTTGACAACATGTTCACTATGAGATTCCTTGGAACGGAAGAGATGGCTCCTTCGCTGAGGAGATTAGATCCTGAGAAGCCAGAGGAGCTGGCAAGAGAGGCGGTAGGCATCGTCGAGAAGCTTCTAGACGCGTTCATCGTGCACGGTGACCTCTCAGAGTACAACACTCTGTCGTGGAACGACCGGCTTTACGTGATAGATTTTCCCCAGGCCGTGGACTTCTCTTCCAAAGTTGACCGGCACCAGAAAACACGAGAAGCCGCGCCTCTCCTGCTGCGAGACCTCCAGAATGTCGAGACCTACTTCAAACGCCACGGTGTTTCAGTGAATGCGCGAGAGGTATTCACTAGACTTCTACCGAAGCTACAGCCAGATATGGGAGCTCTAGACTCTGAAAGCCCCATCGCTGACGGCAAGGAGTTGCGTTAGGTTGGGGCAGCAAGTCAACTTCTACATGACCCATGACGATGAGAAGGAGTTTCTCAACTACGTGAAAGGGACTGGCAACGTGGAAGTTCTTCCTCACCAGTCGACAATGAGCAGTTTTGTTCCTGTTGTTGAGATGCCGGAGGCTGACCAGGAAGAGTCCAATAGAATATTTTGGCTGTTCAACCGCAGCGTTTCCTCGAACCTGGTTGTTGACTACGATGATGACCACGGAGTCTACGTGATTGATGGGCTTCGGTCTTCAGCAGTGGAGTTTGCTCGCTGCTTCACCCGGGACAATCGAATGAACGCGGGGCGGATTTGGGTCGAGTTCACAACCATTGATAATGACACAATGGATTTGGGTCAGAAGGAGCGTGAATTCAAGCGTTGGTACGAGAGCATAGCCAACTGGATTCGGAAGAAGTACTATCTGACCGGTTGGTTGGTCTATGCTGGCCGGGGAGCATGTAAGTTTCAGGATGAAGGAGGAATACTTCCTTGACGAGGAGTTACGAAATTCGCGAACGGGCCAGTTTGTTCCTGAACTAAACGAGCTCGATTGTATGAGCTGCTTCGCGAGGCGGCTTCATTCTCCGGGAGTCGTACTCTCAGACTTTGGCTGGTCGAACAAGATCACTCCCGCGGTTGAGGGAGGAGGTGCCCCTCTACTCCGCAGCCTGTAGCCGAGGAATGTGAGGATCACTCCGACGACAAAAATGGTAATCCCCAAACCCAGCAAGAAGAAGTTTGATCCGTCAAGCTGCCAGGTCAACTGAACGGCTTCTGCCTGGTTGACGAAGCTCGCCCCGTGTTGAATCACCAAGTAATAGTCGCCGGGGAAAGCTACCGAGGCCGAGAAGCCGCCTGAACTCCCTGTTATTGCAAAGAGGTCTTGACTTACGACCCCGTTCCTGTAAGAGTCAAATTGAGCGCTGGTAAAGACATACAAGGTAACGATACTCCCCGAGGTCTCCGAGAACTGTCCCGAGATCCGACCGGCTTTCTGCACGTTGAATATTATTCGGTAGTAGAAGTTTCCAGCGGGAACGCTGTACGTGCCGTTTCCGGACACCGCGGCTGCGGGAATAGCAAGGTATATTCCGACAATGAGGAAAATGCCACCCGTCGTTAATAGGACGCGAAAGACTCTCATAGACGGGAGGCCATCACTGACTCAAACCGGACGGGCGACAGGGCGCTCCGATAAAGATCCTGAACGCTTTTCGCGTAATCGTAGTAGATCTGTTTCTTGCTTCTTCCTTCCTGTTTTCTCTGCTTGACATGAGCACCAGGGGGTGCTAGTTGGCCCTTTAGTTTCTTGTCTTTACCCTCGGCATTCCTGTACTTCAACTCGAATCTAAAGATGGGCCCAATAAGCGCCTTCTTCAACTGAAGGACCTGAATCGCCTCGTGTGGAATGGCTAAGTTCTTGGAGTCTAGTGCAAGAGACTGCACGTCTGCCTGATTGTAGTCGAAGGATCTCTCCTTGGCCAATCCTTGAGCGATAAGAGCTCCTGCCGCGCCTCCTAAAGCTCCAGCTATGCCGGCTTTGGACTCTTTTTCAAGCACGAGAATTGAGCGATGGTCGGTTACCAATAGCGCATACTCTTTTGGCCCCATTGTTCCTAGGACGATTAGCTTCGGAACGAGACCGATCTTTTTCTCTCCTGTAGCTTGCAAGAGGCGCCTTTGTTGTACTTGGCCCTGCGGCTATTAGTACTTACCTGAAAACCGTAGATTGGAAGTTAACGAGATACGAAACAGAGAGGGGCGGTTACAGTTGGCGGACTAATTTCATCATTTCATCGTAGTGGTGCTGGATGATTCCGGTGCCCTGTGGACCCATCATTTTCTCGGCGTTGCCTCTGCACTCGGCGATGGCGGCAAGGATTCCTTCCTTAGTCGGATCAGTGTAGCTTACGCCGCACTGGCTGAAGACACCTTGTACGAACTGTCTGACCTGCTGTTTGAGAGCCTCATCCGTGACCGGCTGGCCAAGAAGCCTCATGAACTCTCTGTTTGCGCTCTCGAAGCAGCGGAGCAGTTCGTCCCTCACGAACTGGGTTGTAAGGACGGCTCTGGCTACGTTAGGAGCGGTGTAGATTTCAAGCATAAGCCGAAATATGACATACGTAATATGTAAGTCTATCCAATTCAGGTGCGATAAGGATGAGCCAGGGACTCTCGAGAACGGACGTTGACCAAGACCTCCTCGCGAAGTTCACTAGCGAAATCAAAGCCCATGTTCCCCATATAAGAGATGGAAAATCGGGGACCGCCATTATCAACCCGACCCCTCTGGTTGACATTACTGACTCGGTGCTAGACTGCGCCCGGACAGAATTCGACCTAGACTTTTCGACGAGGAAAGCTAAGGTTTTCGGAAAGTTCGATTCACAGATATTCGGCTCCTCTGTCAAAGTCCGACCTGCGGTCCAGATTATAGAAGAAGCCATCGCTACTGGCAAACTGAGAACTGGCCAGACAGTCTTCGAGGCAACATCTGGAAATTTCGGGCTAGCCCTTGGAATGCTGGAGAAGCTCGGCCTGCGAGTGGTTGTGCTGGTTTCGAGAAAACTCCAGGAAGGAGTCGTTGAAGAGCTCAAGAAGAAGAATGTGAAGACTGTGGACCTTGATGTCGACATTTGCCCGGCACCCGGCTTGAAAGTCGACCAGAATATTCTCGCAGCCAAAGTTACGGCTGAAAATCTCAAGCAGGAGCTCGTGCAGATTGGTTTGGACGGCGCGGTTTTCGACAGTGCACGTGGCGAGATTGAGGGCCTTCTTGCCCGGCAGGATGTGATCAACCTTGCAAAGTTCTTGGCGAAGGCCTATGGCGGGTTTAGCCCTGAGCAGTATGATAATGAGTTGAACGTCAAGTCTCACGAGACCGTGACGGGTCCCGAGATAGACCAACAGGTTAGAGTTCTAGGCTACTCGCTAGACGATTTTCGGGTGGTCACAACCTTTGGCACTGGTGGCACTTCGGCGGGTCTCAGCAATTACACTCAGGCCAAGTACGCTAGGAAGACAGTTCATGTCGTGTTTCCTCTCGGCAACCAGGATGTGGCGGGAATTCGCACCAAGGACAAGGCGATGGGCCTGCGATTCTACAAGCCGGGGTTGTATGCTGGCCAGCATGAGGTGGACTTTGATGCGTCGAAACGGGTCCTGAGATTCTTCGCTGGCAGAGGGTACGACATCGGGGAGAGCAGTGCTCTCGCGCTATACTGTTGCATTCAGATGCTGAATTATGAGGTCGGGGACAAGTTTGTCGTCATAATTGCTGATGGAATTGACAAGTATCGCAAGACCCTCGACTCGATGGCCGAGGCACCAAGACGACTCGAAATAACTGTCCAAGAAGCGAGCGCCGGCCTGGCGAACTATTCCGGGATTCTCTGGACTCACGGCATGTTCGTTCCGAAGGAGGAGGGGTTGAAGCTGGTCGCCTCTTCGCTGGGTTGTGACGAGTCTAGGGTCAAGATTGCCAGAGCTTCGGATGTGCAGGCGCTGATTTCGACTCAGCAGATTCCGGACACCTTCGGTGCTCTTCTTCCAAGGGACAAGGGTAGATTGCTTCTTGTGTGTATGGCAGGTGGCACCTCGCTCAGAGTCGCGCAGATACTGGCGGAGAAGGGAGTGGAGGGAGAGAGTCTTACTGGCGGGATAATGGCGCTCCCGGCACCGATCGGAAAGGAACCGGCGGACCTAGTGCAGGTCGCGCGCGAGTAGGCTAGTGTCCCACGCCTAGTGGTACTTTCTTTCCTGAGAGGTCGCGTCGTTCGTGCCCGAATTCCGGCATGCCACTTAGCTCACGTTCCGAGAATACTGGTCCGTCTCGGCAGACTAGGTAGGGTCCGATGACGCACGCGGCGCATATTCCGAGTCCGCATTTGAAGACACGCTCGAGGCTGACTTGCATGTGGCATTGTTTCAGGCGGGCGAGGTCGTAGACGAGCTTCATCATTGGTTCGGGTCCACAGGTGTAGATGGCGTCGAACTTGTCAGCTTTGAGAACGTGCTCGACAACCTTTGGGACCTGGTTCTTTTCGCCGTAGGACCCGTCGTCGGTTGCGAATAGGAGTTTGAAATTGTGTTCCTTGCTTTCGCGTATCAGCCAGTCTTTGAAGAGGAGTTCGCTCGCGGTTCGTGCGCCTGTAATTAGTGTGATTTCCCGGCCTCGAAGGTGGACTAGTAGCGAGATTAGCGGGACGAGACCCGTGCCACCGCCTACGATAAGGAGCCGGTGATGGTGACCGACAGTGTAGGGTTGGCCGTAGGGTCCGCGGACCCAGAGTTTGTCACCGGGTTTCTTGTCCCACAACGCTACGCTCACGGGTCCGCCCTTCTTGATGACCAGCCCCGCCTCAGAATGTCCATGTATCGCGAGAACACTCATCGGAACCTCGTCGACACCTGGGACCCAGACCATAGCAAACTGGCCTGGACGAGCGTGATGGAGGGTGGCGTCGCTGAACCAGAAAGAGCGGATCGATGGGGTTTCATCTTGGATTCGCTCCACCCGGACAGAACGAGGCGCGTGCATTAGGACTGGAACATCTATTTCCAAGGACAAGAGCTGTTCCCAAAAGCAAGCGACTATTTACCTTTCCACCCAACTAAGACCTGCCTTAACACAGGCTAGTCGATCAGAGGAATGAGTTTAGATGAGCGGATTTCCTGACGACTTTATCGCCGACCTTCGATGGCTGAAAGCCTGGCCCTCGATTCTACGCAGTCCTTGGAGGCAGCCATACTTGGCGGGACTCACTTTCGGAGAGACCCTCCGGCTGGTGAATGAGTTCGTGACTGGCCAACGCTTGAAAATCTTGGATGTTGGTTGTGGGAGAGGCTGGCTTAGCCTTGAATTGTCGAGAGAAGGACACTACGTTCTGGGTTTAGATTCTGACCCTGTGATGATTGAGGTTGCAAGGAGATCGATGGAATCGGACCCTGAGAAGACAGAACGAGGCTCATTGGAGCACGTGGTTTCGGATTTTTCTTCATGGAAGCATCCTGTTTCGACGTTCGACCTAATAATTTTCAGCCGCGTTCTGCACCATGTTCCGAAGCCTGAGAGTGCTGTAAAGCAGGCTCACAGTCTGCTCCGCCCCGGTGGGCGGATTATCTGCGTGGAGCATGCCTATGACCAGTTTGACCGCCGTGGGGCTACTTGGTTTTACCATGTGAGACGGACCTTGGAGCATGCGGGTTGGTATAGTTCAGAGAAGAGGCTGTCTGAGAACGCGGACGCGTCGATTACGGAGATTATGGAAGAGTGGTTCGAGCCTGCGCGAAAGGAACACTTCAATCGATTCGATGACATGGTGAAGCCGTTGCGCAAGTGGTTTCTGGAGAGGAGCCTCTCCTGGGAGCCCTATATCTATTGGGACATACTCACTGACATGTATGTTCCAGACGCTGAAGCTGAGAATGCCGTGGCAAGGTCGGTATACGCAATGGAGAGAGCCCTAGTCGATACTGGTGCAATAAGCCCGGTGCTTTTCTGTTTCGTGGGGGATAAAGAGGCTGGGTGGAGCCGTACTAGTTGAAGAAGAGCCTAGTCTCGCCCATTGTCCGCACGTCTAGGGGTTCCACGTCAACCATCATTGGCAGGTCGTGGACGACGTTTCCGAGGAGGAGACATCTCCTGGTTGGGATCCCCCTGACTAGGTAGCGGATTGTTTCACTGTCTGCCTTGGCCACTTTGCCGATGGCTTCGATGTCGTGTTCATTGGTGAAGTTGAAGATGAAAATATTGTCTGCTTGACGGTAGATTGCCTCCTGGACTGTGTCGGGCTGGTTTGTGATGAATGTGGTGAAGAGACCGATGTGCCGCATGCGGGTGACGATGTCGTCCCAGTACGTGTCGCGTAGGTAGAGGTGTGCTTCTTCAGCGAAGAGAAAGGCAGCGCGGAGCCAGTTGGACGAGAGAATCTTGGTCAGCTCGCCGAGGAATATCTCTACGAGGATTCGCCGGACGGTCTGGTTCTGGTTCTTCAGGTTGACGACTAGGACTCCTCCATTTTCGATGGTGTGGAGTATCTTCTCTTCTGTTAGTGGGTTGGTCTCGTCGGTGAAAAGGCCCGTCTCAAGTAGGACCTGTAGCCTCGAGGCGAGGGCGTCCCGGACGCTTTCGTGGCAGCTCCATGTTTGGACTGTCGAGATGAGGTTTGGTAGGCTGACCTCTCCACGGGATTCGAGCTGCCGCCAGATGGTTGTGAAGACCTTTGATGATGTTGCGGGGAGGTCTAGGGCGTGGCTGAGGACGCCAGCGATGGTTCTGAGGCCTAGCTTGGCCGTTGCGAAGTTGAGCCCGCTCCGGACTGCAAGAACTGTTAGCCGGGAGTTGGATTGACGTCCGTCCTTTGACTTGTGCAGGTTGACGTATTCGCCGTTCACATCGAGGACGATGCATGGTGCTCCCCAGCCGGCCATGGATAGGAGGAGGAGTTTGGCGAGGTGTGACTTTCCGCTCCCCTTGCGCCCGGTGATAATGTTGAGCCCCCCGTCTAGCCCGGTTGCGTCTATCTGGACTGGTTCGCCGTCTGCATGTCCGACTTTGACTGGTCGGTGGCCGCCGTTGGTGATGAGGCGCGTGACTTGGTAGGGTCGGATTCGTGATGTTGTACGGGAGGGAAGCCATGAGGTGCTGGATGTGAGGCTTCCGTCCTGGTCGATTGTTCCGCGTACCTTGCAGACAGCGAGCCTTGTGTCTTTGAGGGCGTCGACTTCGCTGGAAATGTTCAATGGGTCCACGTCTTTCCCGTCTAGTTCCCCGTCTGTCATGACGTCGCGAAGAATGTCCTCTAGGACACCTGGAACGTTGGCGTATTGGAGGTCTATGACCTGGACGAGCAGTCCGCGGCTAACTGAGGGGTCTTCGATAAGGAAGTAGTCTGCTTTGTGCACTTGTTCATCGGGGAAGGCTATGAGCTGGACTTCGTCTCCTTCCTTACGGTAGATGCGCATCTAGGCCACGTACCGGCTCGTCCCGAAAGGTCCGAAAAGACTGCGACGCAAACTGGGGCGCGATTGGAGGGTGACGCGGTGGTTGGATACGACGAAGCGTTGGACTGCGAGGATCTCGTTGGCTGTGAAAGTGCTGAAGATGTGGGCTATCCGGAGGGTTTCGGGGTAGCCGTGGAAGATCACGTCTGTGCCAGCGACGCGACCGAGGGCGGAGAGTGCTGATTGCTCGTCTGTTTCCTTGTCGATGTCGAGGCGGAAGAGGAAGCCATCGCTGGAAAACTTGACAACGCAGACCCGGCCGAGGAAGCGGACTGGGTATGGTGGGTACTCGGCTTCGACGATGCTGGAAATGTCGAAGAGGTGGGGTGTTCTCTCAGCTTCGAAGAATGTGAGAATGTTCTTTCCGCCGACAGTTAGTTGGGTTGACTTGGATAGTGCGAGGGTGATGGTGTGGTTGGAGCGCGCGGTGTTGAGTATGTTTTTGACTCGGCTCGCTGGGTTGTCCGGGGTCCCGGCCGTGAGCGAGCCATCGAGGAGGATTATCCCGTTCTTGACCGTTTCCGATAATACTCCCTGGGTCCAGCGTTCTACATGGTTACGCAATCTTGTCAGGACCCGTAGCGTCTTCACAGAGAGTCCGCCGAAAACTTGGGAATCCTCATCCCTCAACCTCTCCGGTTCTTCCGAGTTTGTAATGTGAAAGAGCAATGGTCCCCATCTTGTGAACACGAACCGGTCAGGTTGTCTCCAGACAGCAACGGCCCGTATGGCGAAGATCATGCCTGTCTCGGTCTCTCCAATTTTCACGCTGGCTGCGTCGCACGCGGCGATTGGGATGGTGTCGCGGAGTGGTTGGATGGGGGTCTGTTTCAGGCCCATGGAGACTTGCGAGTGTCCTAGGTCGAGGCTTTCTTCCGACTCACCATCGTCAATTCCAATCTCTACCAGTGACACATTGCGAGGGTTGAGAGATGCCCCGCGGAGGGATCGCATTGAGCGAGAGGAAAGTTCCAGTAGTGATTCTGGAATCGGGTGCGTGTTGCCCTCCGGTATGCTTTTTAGTTCTCTCAGCGGCTCAATTAGCTCTTGGGTGCGGTGGAGCATTAGCACGTTCCCCCGATCTGTAGCGGGAGATTCCCCTCTCCCGTTATTCCCCGCACCCTCGTCCGTATCATCCTGATGCGGTCACCTCGGTCTGAGTTTGGCTCGGATTCGAGGATGCAGATCGGGCCGTCATGCCTCTTGCGATTTCGTGTGACTTTCGAATGCCTTGAATTGTGAGCTTGTAGTTTCCCTCGCTGCTTCGCTCGACGACTCCGGTCTTAGTGAGGAGTGCGAGAGTGTTTCGGACTGTCTTGACTGACTTGCCGATTGCCTTGCTGATAGAGTCGGGGCTCATGTCGACTGTTGGCCTTGTTCCGACAGCGTTCGCGACTCTTACTGCTAGGAGGACTAGTGCGATCGACGTTTCGGCGGAGAGCTCAGGTTTGAGAAAGACTGCTTCTCCTTCCGGTGTGAGTTTGACGCTCTCGGAGAGGTCGTCTACCATTGACGAGTAGTCGGGTGAGAATGTGAGCTTGGATGCGAGCGTGTAGTTCGGCAGTACCTTGGCTGCGAACTGCATGACTTCGCGGACGACGCTTTCAAGGTCGCCTTCGACGGTGTGCTTGACGTCGCCCCACTCAATCTGGACCTTGACCTTTGGCTTCTCAGTCATGGATTTCTACCTGTCCGGGAAGCTCGCCGTTTTCGGCATTACGTTCTTTATGACGACTCTTGCTCCCATTGTTGTTAGCCGGTAGGAGCCTTTTCCGACCCGTTCGACGAGTTGTTCGTTGCAGAGCTCGCTGAGTCTTCCGGCGACTGTTCCCGTTGAGCGGCCGGTTGCTTTCGTGATCTCGTCCAAACTGATGTTGTCGTTGTCTTTCTTTCCAAGGAGGTTGAGTAGTTTGGCGCCTGCCAGGTGAAGCATCATCAGCTCCTTGTCGCGGAGTCCAGAGACCTCCTTGAGAACAACGAGTCCTTCCTGGGAAGAGGCTAGTGTCCCGGAGACGCTTTGGAGGAACTCCGCATTGTCCACTGTAAGGACTAGTTTTGACGTAAGTTCGAGGGATGGGTAGACTTTGGAAAAGTAGGACAGGAGCTCGCGGATAACACCGTCTGGTGTTCCGATTATCTTGTTCTCGACTCCCTGATGCCTGACCGTTATCTCTAGGGTGCCGGAGGGGTGAGAGCCTTCACTCGTCTGAAGGCTTGTCTGTTCAGACATCTTCTATTAGCCCGGCACTTTCGGGGGCTCGATATTTAACGGTTCTCAGTCCCGACAGCTCAACAACAAGATGTTACTCTCAGAGTCGGGAATGAAAGTGAAAGTATTTCTTGTCACGGAGATAACCGGGCGAACCAGCAAGATGTTACTCTCTGTCCAAACAAATCTGATTGTGAGGGGGGGCGAAAATCGCTTCCCGTCTGGATAGTTTTTTAGACCTCCTCTGAGGAATCGGGTCCGGCTTGGAGTACAACCAGCTGAAAATCCGGGTCCTGAGAGCGTTTGTGGGGGACGAGGAACTGGATAGTGGACAGGTCGTCAAACTGTTATCGAAGGAGCAAGTCCCTGGCAACAGGGACAAGGCGGTCGAGATGGCTTTGCTTCGATACTGGCGGCAGGGCCTGTTGGCCCGAACCCGAAGAGGAGGGAGGTTCTACTACACGCTTACCGAACGCGGAGTCTCTAGGCGTGCATGGCTGAAGAAGGAGATGGGAGAATCTTCTGGAGCCTAGGGAGGACCTCGTTCTGGACCCATTGAACCCCTGCTCCAGAAAGGACGTAGCTTCCGCGTTCCGCGATTACCTTGCCCTCTTTGCGCAGTTCGCTGATTCTGGCTCGAACAACCGGTTCGCCTGTTGCTTTCCATGAGGAGCTTAGTAGAGAGCTTAGCTCGTCGTCGCCGAGAGGCTTGGGGTGGAGCGAGAACATGACGACTGAGATTGCCTCTTTTGCTGAGAGATTGTCGACCGGGACGGTTAGGTGGGGTCTTCCTTCAGGTGTGAACTCGACGATGCCGGTGATGGAGTTGTTCGGCTGAGCCTGTATTGCCGATGTACTAGTGACCTGTTCAATCATTCGGGCTGTGACGCCAGGTCGGAGCGAGTCGTCTAGTTCTTCGAATCGTTCCTTGACATAGTCATGGTCGCCTTCTAGTTCGACTTCAAAGTCTCCTTTGCGAATTCTGAACCTGAGCCTTTTCTCCGAGGACAAGTTTGTTTCAGCGCTTTCTTCGATATCTATTAGGGTTTGCGAAACACAGTTCTGTTGACTTATCGTCGGGTGCCTCTCTAACGTATGTGGAGGGTTTTGGCTCTTGTTGTGCGTTGTTGGCTGTCAGGTCTGTTTGGCAACATTATGCTCCAACACGGGAAGTGCTAGGACTGCTGGTAGTGTTCAGGAGGATGATCAACGAGTCCATACGGATAGGTCTAGCCAACGACGCGTCCTCGTTGAGAAAACTCTCACTCCTCTCCTACAACCAATTAGCCCAGTATGATTCTCCCAGCTGTTACAAGCTCTGCGCCATATCCAGAGCAGCAGGAATACTAGCGTCTAGGAAGAAGTCTCTCAGGAGAGGTTTGCCCTCTAGGACCCCGTATGCTGTTAGACAGCAGCTCGTATCATGCTACGTCTTCAAGACGAGGAATGGAGGACTGGAGATTCCGATCGCGAGAGGGAAACGTCTCAGCATACCCCTAACCAAGCACACGTTAAACATGATCTCTCAACCACGGGTCAAAGTTCGCTCCTTCACCCTCACCCTGAACAGGCTGAGTCTCTGCATTGCTCTCGACGTTGCCAAGTTAGAGTGCACTTCCACGGTCGGTGTGGACCGTAATCTTCGTAATCTCACTGTTGGAAACGAGGAGGAGACAAGTCACTACGACCTCTCAGAGACTGTGAGAGTGGCCAGTAGTACGGTGC
>VBBN01000002.1 GCA_005888735.1 Candidatus Bathyarchaeota archaeon | reverse complement strand
TCTAGGCCTCTGATTGCCCCGTAGGTCTTTGGCCGGGGGACCTTGCCCAAGAAGCTGATCTCGCTGGCATTTCGGGGTCCCATCTTGCTCAGGACTACGTAGATGCGTGCTTCGTACTCTGTCAATCCTAGTTTCATCAAGGATTGTACGCTGAATTCGTCGGCTGCCAATACTTTCACACCTAGGCTTCTGGTTGTGTCGCTAACTACGGTTTTTAAAATTGTCATCATGAATACCCCACTACTCTGAAGAACATCCACATCACGAGGTCGCCTATCAGGAGGACTGTCAACAGACTTGCGGTTATGAAGACAAGGTGCGGGAGACCCGGTGTGACCCAGACCCCGTCTGAGAATAGTCCCTGAGTGTTGTAGTCTTGAAGGCTCGAAACCAGCTTGTCCCGGTCTTCCTCCGCAGATGAAACAACACGTAAGTGCCTGACTGGATTCGAGTCCTGAACCTCCACTTTTTCTGCGGGATATAGATAGTTAGAGGACTGTAGAACACTGAAGCTTGTCTTGTAGCTTGTGAACATGACAAACAGTTTCCTGAAAAGAGTCTCCTTTTCAAACCCTCGAAAGAGATCCTTGGCCGAGACTCCCCGGCTAATGTTCCGGAACAGAATGACCACGCCCGAGACGATTGAGAGTAGAAACGAGTTTGCGAGAATAGCGATCGGAAATGGGTAGAGCACAATGGGCGCAGTCCAGAGACTGTTGAAGAAGGCTGGGGGAACTGGCAAGGCAAGCCCGAAGCACATGAGGGCCTTGCTATCAGCACCACCCATTACCCCGAAATGGAACAATAGAAAGGCTACTACAAATGTGGCAATTGCTGAAACACTTATGATCGGAGCTGCATCCCAAGCGTAGACCATCCTAGCGATGAACAGTGCAAGAGCCAAGGGGCCATAGACAAGCCAGACCTTGTTCGAGACTTCCCGTGTCTTGAGATCGCTAAATGAAGCCGCCAATAGCATCGCTACGCTTAGCAAAAGTGCCGATGCCTCGATTGTTACAGGCACAGTAGCGCCCATCGACGGTCGAAGTCCACCAGCCCGGTTCTGTTACCATATTGATTCTGAAACCGTCGCTAGCAATGGCCAGTACTAGTAACCTCTACTGGTATGCCGTGCGGCTAGTTCTGATAGCCCCTTCGGGGGTTATCTTGCTCTCGTCGACTCTGAGGATTACCGTCGTCGTCGGGTTCCCCTTCATCGCTTCACCTGAGAACCCTTGCGCTTCAGAAGCACGTATGCCTCGTCTTGGCAGGGAACGGTCGAATCTCAACCGCCCCCTCACCCCTAAAGCGTGGTAGCTTGGCCCATTGCAAGGCAGGGATTTTACGGCGGCCAGCCAACCAGGTATCCCAGTGTTCAGACCTGACACGTGGTCGAAGTCTCTCCCCTCATCCCGGTGTGACAGGCTCATACGACGACCGCTCATCCTTCCAAGAAGGAGAACGAGATGATTTAGCCCAAGAGACAGCCGAAACTACCCCCAAGAGTTATCAGAATCGTGCTGCTCAAAGCTTTTAACGTCTGAAATTGATTGCCGCGGGCAAGAGGCAGAATCAGTTGCCCATGGCTTTTGTTCTGATAAACGCTGAGATAGGTTCAGAAGACGCCGTCGTCAAAGAGTTGAAAGGAGTCAGCCAGGTCAAGGAGGCGTACATGGTCTACGGCGTATACGACATAGTGGCCAAGGTTGCGGCTGACAGCATGGACAAGCTGAAGGAGATCATCACCTGGAAGATTCGAAGGCTAAACAAGGTAAAGTCTACGCTTACGATGATTGTCATCGAAAGCTGACCTCGTATCCGCCGCCACAAACAATAGCTCATCTGAAGACCCATGTTGATTGAGCGGAGCGCATGCCCCCAGACCGAGGTATTGGTAGAACGCCGGAATTTGTAAGAGACTAGTCCACAGCTAGGTGGTCTCGGTTTTGACAAGAATTGCCCCTTCGCAAAACACGCACATCGGTCTTGAGGATTTTCCGCCACCGACTGGAAATGGAATTGACCTCCACATTGGAATCGACGATACTGATTCCAAACTCGGGGGCTGTACGACCCATACGGCTGCTCTCGTCTTCGAGGAACTATCCCGAAGAGGGTTTGTTCCACTCGATTTTCCCTGGCTTGTCAGGCTGAACCCAAATGTTCCTTGGAAGACAAGAGGAAATGGAGCGCTGTCGGTTCATTTCAATTGCGAAGAGAATAGACTAACAGAAGCAGAAGATGCCGTGAAAGAGATTGTCGAACGAACTTCGGACCCTTCGATTCCCTCAACCGACCCAGCCGTAGTGTTTCTAAAAGGGCATCCCACCCCGGCACTCTCAGAGTTTTCGAAGCGAGCATTACACGATGTAATCAAAACGAAAGAGGCCAATAAGCTGGCAAGAGAAGCCGATGTGGACACTTTCACGCTCGGCGGGCGCAGAGGCATCATCGGAGCGTTGGCCGCAGTGGCCTATGACATGGAAACGGACCACACCTTCGAGGTAATCGCTTACCGAACAAAGGAGAACTGTGGAACGAGGCGCAACGTTGACCCTGATTCTGTTAGAAAGATGGATTCAAAATACGGAGATAGAACATTCAACAATGTTGACCCTGAAACGCGCCGGGTGCTAGTCTCCCCTCATGGGCCCGACCCCGTGCTCCTAGGGATTCGAGGTGACGATCCTGCAACCTTACTGCAAGCACTTTCCGAAGTAGTCATACGGGAGCCAGTCGAGCGGGTTATGCTGTTCAAGACCAATCACGGAACCGACGCGCATATTACCGTTCGTAGAGACGTCGCCGGTCTTCGCCCATACGAGTCAGCAGTGATCACGGGCAGAGTGAATCGCCCTCCAATTGTTCTAAAGGGTGGTCACGTCATATTCAGTGTCCAGGACGAAACTGGGTCTTTGGATTGTGCAGCGTATCAGCAGACCGGCTCTCTTCGAAAAGTTGCCAGAGCGCTGATTTCAGGCGACCTTATACAGGTTTCCGGCGGAATCAGACTCGGTCCCCTGGACCAAGCTACCCTCAACATTGAGAAGCTTGAGGTCGTCAATCTCGCCGAAACAAACCAATTCGAAAAACCTCGTTGCCCTAGATGCTCACATAGTTGCGAGTCGATGGGGAGAAATCAGGGGTTCAGGTGCAGAAAATGCGGTACGCGTGTCCCCCGGAATTCGCTGAGACTGGGTACATCCAACCGCATGGTTGAACCTGGAATATACGCCCCTCCTCCACGCTCCCATCGACACTTGACGAGGCCATTGTCACGGTTGAGCAGATAGCCCGAACCGTCTTCGAGAAAAATACCGAACGCCAACTAGTTCCGATTCTAACAGTCTCAGGCTTGCCCCTGGTCCCGCAAACCTCTTGAAAAGCTCCCGGCCCACCATCCTGGTGTGTTTCAGGGGCCGAAGAATCCGAGGGAGCGACTGTGGTGACTAGGGGTCCTTGATTGTTTGGCTTGGCTTAGCTGCTTAGATTGGAAGAGGCCAGAGGCTCATGGACACGACGGGTATGTTGAGCAGGCTCTCACAGCGACGAAGGAAATGGTCTGCCCGACTAAGATTCCGTTGGCTCCCTTATAGAAGAATCCCATGAAGACCAAGTAGGGCGTTGGGAAGTCTACATCCTGAGGAGGGGGAGGATTACCGCAGAGCGAGCCGGGACAGAATGAGCCGAACTTCACAATGGTGAATCCGCTCGGACCGTTCGGACCTGCACCAGGGATAACGTATGGCCGGTTTACGTCATCGTAAGCAACCAAAGTATTTGGATTCATAGTACCATTGTCCACCACAAAGCTATTGTCGGTCTCGTTGCAAGGGGGCAGCCCATAACCCGGGTCCTGTCCCGAGCCGAACCTGTCCTGATAGCATACGAAGTAGAGTGATGTGTACCGAGAAATGGACACTGGGTAGATTGCGTTGTTGACCACCTTCACCCAGTATACTACATTAGTCTGATACGGGACGGTCCACGCCTGCTGGGACACAGTCTGTGTACCTCGAGTGAAGTTAAAGGATGTCAGGTCAAACTTGACGTCTAGTGCTCCGTGTGCCGTGTTGGTTTGGTTCGAGTTGGAGGCTCCTGGGCCGTTGACCGGCCACGGATAGTAGAAGCTGAACTGTCTGCCCCTTGCAGTGGACACTACGACCTTGTAGCCGCTTCCGTCGTCGATCCTCATTCCGTTTACTGTGATCCGGTGATCGTTTTCTCCTGTCTGAATGTTTGCGTTTGAAAAGGTCTTACTTGCAGGTGGCAGGTCCACGGTGCAGAGCGCTGCGCCTTGACATTGGGGTGAATTGGTAGGGGAGAGGTTGGTGATATAGATTCTTGAGACGGTAATGGTGGTCCCGCCTTGGTTGTTCATGGTTATGTTGAACTTGTTCGCGGTAAAGTCTCTGGCGCCAGGGGGGTTGAAGACCAAGTTTTCGGACTTGGCCTGCTGGTCGCGTAAACTTGTAGACGTTATTACCTGATTGTATGCGTCGTACTGGATGAAGTTCCAGAGCATCAGGTTGAAACCCATGAGAATTAGGATGATGAAGAAGAGCCCACCGAATATGGTGCTCATTCCTTTCCTAGCACGCTTGAACCTTCTGAAGAGAGTCATTTTGGTCAAATCATCCTCACGGAACCCAAGTTGTCTGAACTACTGTTCCCCGTAGAGTAGCAACTGTCAGGGTCTGCAAGTTGCCCTTGACCCAAGTCTGGCCGGACAGGGGGAACTGGAACTGTTGAACCTGGGACACTAAAACCGGCGGGTAGGATTGGCTGTAAAGTGTAGAGTTGAGATAGATTGAGCTGATTGTGAAGGGAACTGTTCCGACATTTCTTATGTATATGGTCACACAGTATGAAGCGCCACCTGGACAGTTCGGTGTCTTTCCAAAGAAGACGCTCTCGACGCTCGGCTTCTCCTGGTTGGCATTGCTTCGACTCGAATACCAGTATCCGGCTCCGCCCGCGTAAGACCCGAGGCTTGAGGTGGCCCAGATGAAAAGCATCGAGCTCATTGACACTACAATAACGAGCATTGTCAGGTTGGCCATTATGGTACTGATGCCCCGCCGCGACCTGCGGCTCCTGCTATGCTTATGCCGGTCTGACTTGGTCAAAGGTTGACTCTACCTTTATTCACTGGCCTACTCCGAGAATCCCTAACCTGTGTCATCATGTGAGCCATGATTTGCCTAATGGTACCGACGTTCTGCAGCGAAGGTTTCGCGATGAGATTGCCACGCGATTTCTCTCTGCCTGCCCAGTGGCCAACGCTACTCAATGGATGGAGGCGGAGGTGGTTTCCGAACCCTAACCGCCAGAAGCACTAGAAAAACGGCGAGACCCAGTATAGTAAGAAGCACGATTGAGGAGACCGATGTGACTGTTACGGGAGCGCTTCCGACGGGAACTTCCACCACCAAGGGATTGGTTAGGGAAGCGTCAGTGGAGCAACTGCAGATAGTGTTGCCTTGATAAGTCACAACAGCGGTGTAGGACCCCAACGGAATGTATCCGAGCTGTATGAGGCCCTGACTATCCGTCTGGAACGCTCTCGAAGTTGTGTTTGCGAAAGAAACCGTTACTGTCACGCCTGCTACTGGATTCTTTGAGCGATCGACGATCTTTACAGTTGCGGGGAACGCTTTCAGAACAATAGTCTTGGAGATGGAGCCGGCGGTGAGGTCGACAGTTTGCCCTGGCAACTCGAGTCCCAAAGCTCCCTCCCACACAACATTCCTCACAGTCCAGACGAGGCTATTCTCCCATTGTCCGGAAACCGAAGTAAGACTGACAACTGTGCTTCCGCTTACAAGCTCTAGTGAAGATGGGGGACTCAACGAGTTACCTTGCTGGTCCGTGAAGGCTAGGTTGAGTTGGAACTGCTTGTTGAATTGGGCTGTAAAGGCGCCCCTCTGAGAAACCGTGTAATTATCATACATTGTTGGAGTGGTGAGGGTCTGACTAGTTGTCGATGCGACTCCACAAGTGCAACTCCATTGAATCCAAGTATACCTTGCCCCTGACGTCGCCCCTGTGAACGTGCTGTTCAAAACCTGGATAGTGTGAACGGTGCCATTTGGGAACGCGAACGTGGTGCTCAGAGAGTAGACACTCGAACCGTCAAGCCGGACCTTAACTATTCCGTCTGATGACTGAACGTTCGTGAGAGCGTCAAGGTGACAGGTTGTTCTACATCCAAGAGGAGCAGTCACTGTAAATTCGGCCAGGAATGGGCAGTTCAGTGTCGCGTTGCAGAGAGCTGTTGTATAGTCAGCGTACATCGGGGGTGTCGTCATAGTGGGACTGGAGTCCCATTGGCTGCCATCGCCTGTGTACGTCCACTGCTTGAAAGTATAGCGCTTCCCGCTCGACGCTCCTATGAAGAAAGTATCGAGAACTTGAATCGTATGGACCGTGCTGTTGGCAAATGCGAAAGTGTGATTCAGGGAAAAGATGGATCCACCATCAAGCTTGACCCTTACTCCTCCAGGCAAATCAGGAGGCGGGACATGCGATAACGCTTCCAGTTGGCAGGGGGCCGAGCAACCCATAGCATTTGAGTTCTGAACAACGAGCGGGGCAATCAGGGCGAGAACAGTTAGAGCAATAACTGCTGGTCCGGCCATTCTCACGGAGAATTCCCTTTGCCTCTAGGGACAGGCGTCCCGCTCCGAATGTCAAGAAGCTCTTGAAACTTTTCCCAAACGGTTCAGGTATCACCTGACTTAGAACATGCTTGGACTCGACGCATGTGAAGGGACCGCGAAGCGCGATCTAGTCCTCGGGTTGTATTCCGTTCAGCGTGGCTAGTGACGGCTGGATATCGGTTACAGGAATAGGTAGGAAAGGATGTCGGAGGAAGAGCGAGCGTAATTTGAAAGCCTTTTAAAAGCGTCCGGGCGGGCTTCGCGTTTGTAGCGGGGTGGGGTAGATTCTCCATTAGGAGGAGCCTATCCAGGTTTAACCCGCAGGGCTCATAACCCTGAGATTGGCTGAAAACGTTTTCAGCCCTCAAACGGTGGTTCGAAAGGGCTCTCGGCGGGACCCGAAAGTCCACCCCCCGCTACCAACAGGCCAGCTTCTCTACCTAGGCCCGTTGACAACGGCGTGTAGAGCAGGGGTGAGACGAATCTGTCCGTTGCCCTCGACTATGTGAGGACGATCTAGGGTTATACTAGTAGTCATCTGGACCCCTACGTGTGCCTCAGGTCTCAGCGGGACCTCAAGCTTCCCGCTAGATACGACGACGGTCTTCAGGCTGATAATACCCGTGGAGTCTTTCACAGTGGCAGTGGCAACAGAGACGTGTAACCGGATCATCGTGATATTTCCCGCGGGCAGCTTGGACGAGCCGATAATCGTGGAGACCGTTGTCGGTTTGAGGAGGTCAAGAGTCACGCTACCGTGGGATATCTCCGTCCATCCGCTGTCATTTGCCTCGCCACTTTTGTGGACCATGACGGAGTCTATCGTAACGTTGAGACTAGTGATGTTCATCACGGGTTTCGCCGAGATGGCGAGGCCACTCAGCCGCGAATTTGAGGCAGATGTGTCTTGGTTTCCAGAGGTATCTGAAGGTGTACTGGCAAAGTAGACTGCAACGGTCCCGTCCTTGGCGAGAATGGAAGGCAGAGATGGAGGCAGAACTGTTGGTACTACTTGGAAGACAGCGATTATGGACCCGGCTATCAACAGCCCAATTAGGCCGAAGTAAAGCATCTTTTTGCTTGCCGCGTCCAACTTTCAGCTCTCTCTAGAGAAGGTTATCCGTCAGTTAACTCAACGATTTTGAACATGTTTCACATTGTCTCCACATCTATCTCAAGGTCTCTGTTTCCACGTTTTGATAGCTTCAAACCAGAAGATTGCTGACCCGACCCCTCCAAACAGGAGCCCGAAGACCGAGAAAAAGTCGGGCGTTACGATGTTGACTAAATAATAGATTGTCAGTACGGTGAACAGGACGGCGTAGAGTACGAAGCGCGGGACGAAGATACGCCCGACCTTCATGAACTGCTTGAGAATATCCACTTTGACCTCTTTGATGAGCCGGTATTCCCCCGACTCCTTGCCTACAAGCCCCAGGTCCTTCAGCTTGTCAAGGTGATAGAGGGAGAGGGTGGGGCTTGAGAAGCCGAGGGCTCGTTGGACCTCGCGGACACCGACAACTTTGCCCGAAGCGTTCAGAACGTACCAGTAGACGCGGAGCGTATTGCCCTTAAGTTCACTTGCAATCTTGTCAGCGTCCGTGGGCTGTGAACTCAGAGCAGTCACCGGTCCTCTAGTTCGGCGCTGAGGTCATCTTTGGTCTAAATAAGGACACGTCGTTCTGAACGGGAGCCTTAAGAAAAAGCCTCAAGGCTCGGGCAGGCGGTTATCTTGAAAGCAGTCAGGTTTCATGAATATGGTGGGGTTGACAAGCTTCGATACGAGGACGCGCCCGACCCCGTGATAAGTGATAACGAGGCTCTGGTAAGAGTCCGCGCCTGCTCCCTCAACCGTCTCGATATTTGGGCAAGAATGGGGACTCGCAAAGAACATGTTCCAATGCCCCACATTTCGGGGAGCGATATTTCGGGTGAAATAGATAGAACTGGAAAACTGGTAACCGGGCATGAAAAGGGTGAAAAAATCCTAGTTTCGCCTGGAATAAGCTGCGGAATCTGCGAGTACTGCACGACAAGTAGGGACAGTCTTTGTCCCTCCTACAAGATCATCGGATATGAAACTCAGGGAGGCTATGCGGAGTACGTGGCGGTTCCAAGGGAAAACCTTCTGCAAATCCCTGACGAGCTAAGCTTCGAAGAAGCTTCCAGCATCCCCCTCGTTTTTCTGACTGCATGGCATATGCTGGTAACCCGGGCTCGCACCGCTCCCGGTGAGAGTGTGCTCGTCTGGGCAGCCGGAAGCGGAGTAGGAAGCGCCGCGGTCCAGGTTTCCAAACTCCTCGGCGCCAAAGTCATCGCAACAGTGGGCTCCGAGCAAAAAATGGAAAAGGCAAAGGCGCTAGGAGCAGACCATGTGATCAATCATCACTCAGCTGATGTTCCCGAGGAGGTGAAGCGGTTGACAAACGGGGAAAAAGTCCATGTGGTCTTCGACCATGTCGGTACGGCCACGTGGGAGAAGAGTATGCGGTCGATGGCTCCTGGCGGCCGCCTAGTCAACTGCGGTGTTACAAGCGGAGGAAAGGCGGAGATTGACATTAGATACGTGTTCGTGCGCCAGTTCTCCCTACTCGGATGTTACATGGGAGGTAGGGGAGAGCTCTTGCAAGTTCTCAAGTTTTTCGAGTATGGAAGATTGAGGCCGGTCGTTGACTCGGTCTTCCCATTGAAGGACGCCGCAAAGGCGCAAGAGAGAATGGAGAAGAACGAGCACTTTGGAAAAATCGTGCTGAAAGTCTAGCGACCCAGATGTCCAGTCCTCCCAGAGGATTGCATGGTGCGACCTACAGCATGGTAATATGGCCCATCGTAGTAGGGCCGAGACCTCGATAACTGTTCCCCTGGTGGCTTCTTGTTAGAGTCTAGGTTTGGGTTTGACAGATTTTCAAGCATCAAAGCCGCTTACGGTCCATCTTTCTCAAGAGATAGTAAACTCGTCTCATTCATCAGCGACACAACAGGTGTCCCACAGGTCTGGAGCTACAACCTCGAAACAGGGCACACCGACCAGCTGACACTCTTCGACCACAGAGTCTCCTCGGCACACTTCTCACCCCGAGACGACCTGATTGTTTTCTCCATGGACCCCGGTGGCAGCGAGAACCACCAACTCTGGACCCTCGACCTGTCGAGTCTGGAGACTCGGAGGATTACCGACCATGACAACAATATCTACAATTTTGGCGAGTTCTCACCGGAGGGAGACAGGGTATGCTATTCGTCGAACGAGAGGGACCCCAAGTTTTTCGACATCTACACGCAGGCTCTGCAAGGTTCCGGCAAGAAACTCATCTATGAAAACGACGCGACCAACTATCCCGTTGACTGGATTGGCGACGATCGGATCATCTTCCTCAGAGCCAACACGAACCTCGACCATGACATGTACCTGCTGAGTACGAAGCAAAATGAGACCCGGCTTCTCACTCCGCACAAGGACGAGTCCATCTTCAACTACGCTGGCCATTCGCCCGATGGAAAGACTCTCTACGTGGCCACGAACAGGGATGGCGAGTTTACCCAGCCTGCTTCTCTCGAGGTCGACTCTGGAAGACTGGATATTCTCGGAGTGGAAAAGTGGGACTGCACTGGGGGAAAAGTGTCTTCTGATGGACGATTCTTCCCGTATGTTCGAAACGTAAGAGGTGCAAGCCAGCTCCACCTCTACAATCTCGAAACAGAACGGGACATTCTCGTCAGAGGGTTACCGGTTGGCTCTGTCGAGCAATCGCTTCTCTCAACAGCCGACCTAATGACCTGGAGCTCAGACTCGAGCCTGCTCGTATTCACCTTGCAGGGGCCACAACACAATCTCAACCTTTGGCTCTACGACACGCGCGACCAGTCCCTCCGACAGTTGACATCTGCACCAAAAGCCGGCATTCCGACCAAGGCGTTTGTCGAACCCTCAAACGAGACGTACACTAGCTTCGACGGGCTTGAGATTCCAGTCCTAGTCTACAAGCCCCATGGAACGCATGGGCCTCTGGCGACAGTGGTCTGCGTTCACGGTGGTCCAGAGAGCCAGGAAACCTACAGGTTCAACATCATCATACAATACCTCACCAACCAAGGCTTCCTGGTCCTCGCACCTAACGTCCGGGGAAGCTCCGGCTATGGGAAGAGGTGGATCCATCTTGATGATGTTGAGAAACGTCTCGACTCGGTCCGGGACGTAGAGTACCTGGTGAAATGGGCGGTGGGAAAAGGCCTCGCGAAACAGGACAAGATTGGAATCTATGGAGGAAGCTACGGAGGCTTCATGGTCCTTTCAGCGATCACAGAGTACCCTGACCTCTGGGCGGCGGCGGTAGACCTTGTCGGAATAGCAAACTTCACAACCTTTCTAGAACGAACTGCCAAGTGGAGACACCATCTGAGAGCCGCAGAATACGGTGACCCGGAGAAACACCGCGAACTCTTCAAAAGAATCTCCCCAATCCACCACGTGGACAAGATACGCGCACCATTGTTGGTAATCCACGGAGCTAACGACCCGCGGGTGCCAGTGCAAGAAGCAGAACAGATCGTTGGTCGGTTGAAAGAACTCGGGAGGCATGTTGAGTACTTGCGTTTCGAGGATGAAGGTCATGGAATCGCCAAAATACCGAACCGGACCAAGGCGTACACGACAATTGCAGACTTTCTGGGCAGAACCCTAGCCGCCGACTGAAAACCTCGGCATTCCTCGCTGTAATATTAGGCCGGCGCGGGTTGCAAGGGCCCTGGAGGAACCAGGTAAAAACTGCCCACCCAAGTCCCCTCGACGTAAATACGCCTCTTTGTCTTCGCCTCCCACCTCCAGAGAAGGATAAGCCGAGTGGCCCACGCAACCGCTATCCCAAGGTAGAAGGAACCAATGATAGGTCGTGACAGAGCCGGAATGACCCCCGTGAAAAGGACTGCTAGGAAACCCGCACCGGCAAGAATTGCGAGTGCGAGTGTTTTTCGAGACGGGCGATATTCGCCCTTCCTTTCTAGGCTTCTCTCAAGCCTCACATTCATCCCGGCCCCAAAGATTGTGAAGAACGCTGCAAGTAATGCTACAGGGACAGGTTCGAGGCCGTCAGTTGAAACATACAATAAAGCTAGAAAGCCCCAAACTAAGGACATAGCGGCTTCCAACCCAACTGCCCGCATGGGTCTCCTGTTACACTTGGAATAAGTCCCAAATATTCGTTTTGGAGAAGGTGAGCCACTTGATTGACGAGCTGGTCGCAGGAATCCTCACCAGGAAGGGCCGTTTCCTTGTCGAGAGGAGACGGTTAGATGATGAACCGAACCCTGGATACGTGGAGATTCCTGGTGGACACGTGGACAAGGGCGAATCTCTGAAGGAGGCTCTCAGACGGGAGTTGAGAGAGGAGTTGGGAATCAGAGTCAGGAGAATGTCGTTCGTTCTAAATGGCCTAGCAACCGCGTCAAATGGAGAGAAGGGAAGAATCCACTACTTCCACGTTACCAGTTGGCAGGGGAGAATAGAGGCGACAGAAGCGGAGCGAGTTTACTGGGAGTCGCGAATAGAACGCCTGAGCGTCCCTTCTGATAGAAGAGCTGTTAGGAGGGTGTTGAAATCCATGCTTTTGGTGGATGAGAGGTCGGCTATGGTTAGGGTGGAGGGCCCGTAGGCTTATTCTGGGACCGAGTCTGTTACGAGTTTGCCATCGACGACTTTGATGAACAGGTACCTATTGTCCCGGAAGATGATTGTGAGCTCATTCTCGCCCTCGGTCACTGTGAGCACGTCCTGCCCAATAATTCCGTCAAACTTCGCCATTGCTGATTCCTTGTTTGCCGGTGATAGTTGCGGGTTTAAAGAATTGATGATTGCTATTCGATCTGGACCTTCAACGTAGGCGATTTCGCCGTCGCCTGTCCTCTCTCTGTGAAGACATGTTTTCCCCACTTGACCCCAACCCTGGCAGCAACTGAATGCTGTCCCCTACCCAGCTTCTTGGCTGGGACCTCGAAGGTCCGGGTCACGTCGAAGAGCATGTTCTGAGCCTCCTCCTCCGTCTTCGGATAGAGAATTGTCTCGAACTCAGTCGCAACGGTCGCCCAGACACGGTAAGGAAGCTCGGGGTTGCGGGTCCAGAAGAAGACCCCACGCCTGACGAACTTATCCTTCTTCACCTCCACCGACAACAACCGGCCCTTACGTTTGACGAGTGAGACCCAGTAGCCGACTCGGAATCCCATGTCGTGGTCATCGTATGCCTTCTCCCAGAGTGACCTGACGTAGTTTCGTCGAAGCCCTCCTCTCAGTTTGAAGCTGACGGTGAATGCGAGATTGTCGTCTAGTTTGGCTTTCTGTGGCGAGCATGTGATATTCAGGTCTGTTAGATCTGCCCAGTGTTCGCCTTTTGGATGCTGGAGGGAAGCTTGTTGCAACTTTTGTCTGTCCTGTTCTAGACCATCCGGTGGTTTGACGGACAAAGAAAAGGTGTTCGGTGAACGGTTGGATGTTCTTAGGTGCCGGTTATGGGTTCGATGTGGACCGCGCTGCAGCCGCAGCCGTCAGCATGCTTTCCACGCCGCAGTGAGCCGCGGTAGAGACGCGCTTCGAGCTTCTCGCCGTTCTTCTTCTCCCACTCTTCCACTGTGATTCCGTACTTCTTCTGGATCCTGTCACGGTACCATTCGGGTATGACGTTGAAGCTGCAGAAGGGTATGATTCGAAGGTCCGGCGTCAAGTAGTGAATGTCGCACCTCTGGAGTCTCTCCTCGTCCTGGTTGTACTTGTCCTGGAAGTGCATCATTCCGAGGAACATGCTGCGAGTGTGGAACTGTCCCACTGAACTGTAGTCGTGCTTCAGCAGTGCGCCTACCAGTAGTTTGGCCAGGTTGAGCCCTGCGGGCTGCTTGTCTTTTTCGATGAAGCTGTTGAGCTTGGTCATGAACTTAGCTGCGACGAGGTACTTGTTGCTGCCCGAGTTGAGCTCGTCAGTCTTCTCGTCCAAGTATTCGAAGAGCCCCTTCATGTCCACGAAGGAGGTGATTGGGACAAGCTTCTTGGACTCTTTGTCCTCGAAGATGTAGGTTCCGGCGCCGCATGCGAAATGTATGGACAGCTCGTACTGTGGGCGCTTGGTGAACGCCTCAACGAAGTGGGTAACTGGCGAGCAGCTTGGAACTGGGAACCAGGCGTCTTTGGGAACTTCTCCATTGGTCTGTTCCTCGATTCGGTCGATGCAGTCTGGTATGGTGATTCGGTACTTGTCGCGCTCTTGTTTCTTCATTCGCCCGGTGAGTGAGACTGGCTGGTAGCTGATGGCTCGGACGATGTCGATGTTTCGCTGTGCGAAGCGGAGAATTCCGCCCAGCTCGTGGTCGTTGATAGATTTGATGACTGTTGGAACTAGGACTACTCCGACGTTTGCTTTTCGGCAGCTCTCGATGCAGTAGGGTGCTTCCCAGTGGTTCTTCGGGTTGGTCTTGGGGCTGACGCCGTCGAAGCTCATGTAGAGGTTGCTGAGACCTGCGTCGCGGAGCTTTACTGCGAGACCTGGGTCTAATGCCAGGTTGATACCGTTAGTGTTGAGCTGGATATGGTCAACGCCCTCCTCTTTGATGATTCGGACAATCTCTGGAAGTTCTGGTCGCAGGGTTGGCTCTCCACCAGTTATTTGGAGCGAGTTGCCTGGAACTGGTCTCTCGGCTTTCAGAGCCCGGACCATTTCCCGTATCTGGTTGAGTTCTGGCTCGTAGACGTATGCGCCTTCGAGCCCTTTCTTCACGTAGAAGAAGCAGTACCAGCACGTTAGGTCGCAACGGTTTGTTACGATGATGTTTGCTAGCCCTGTGTGGCTGAGATGGTTAGAGCACAAGCCACAGTTGGCGGGGCATGCGCAGCTCTCGATCGGAACTTGTGGGGCATGTGTTCCTTTGCCGTCGCTCCAGTATGTGGCGAATTTCTGGTACATGTCGTAAGAGCCAAAGTAGAGCTCCTCGGTTTCGCCGTGTTCTGGACAGGTTTTGGTCATGAAGACCTTATTGTCACGTTCGAAAATTGTGCTCGGGAGAATCCTATTGCATTCTGGACAGATGCTCTGTGTTCGGCGTATGAACTTCCCAATCTGGGTCTGTCTTGGCTGGGTTAGTTCCGCAGGTAACTCGATTTCTAACAGTGCCATCGTATACCACTATGAGTAGTGAATACGCCAGTCGCACTGCTAATAAGGGTTCTGACACGACTCCCCAGGTGAACATGGGTAACAGGAACGTGTCTATTGTTAGACCCTTGAACCCCAAAAAGGACATTGACGAAATCCCGCAAAATGCGCTCCCTTTCACGATCTATCAGCGGTCACTAACGATCGGCTTGACGGCCTGAAGGAAAGTGCTAACGATCCTGTGGTCTCAAAACCTAGGACTCACCCGTTTTGGGCGGCGTTAGAGAAAAATCGCCCATTCTCCCTGCCGGACAGAAAACGACCGCTGAAAATTCGACCGGGCACGGACGCGGCCGTTTGAGACGTGAAACTCCCGGACAAGTAAGTTCCTCAGAAAGCGCTAGTATTGATTTGTTGCTTTTTCATTCTTGATGAGGAGCGCGATTAGGAGCCCTATTCCGTTCAGTACCGTGGCTGCGAGGAAGGCGTATTGGAAACCGATGAGGAGGGAGGCGAGTGATGGGCCTGACGCTCCAACAGGTGTGGGGTCCGTTATAGTGGCTATGGTCAGGAGTACTGCTAGGCCCAGGGGAAATCCTATACGCTCTGACGTGTTGATTAGTCCTGAGGCAAGTCCTTCTTCGCCGCGCTGAGTGCCAGCCACGGCGGCGATACTCAGTGCTACAAAACCGATGCTCGCTCCTAGCGACCAGACTATGAGTCCCGGTAGTATGCCGAAATAGCCGCCGGCTACTGTGATCGGAATAAGCAGTGCTGAGCCGATGGTCACGAGTGCCATTGAAAGTATGAGGACTGGTTTCATACCGATGCGATTCGTCAGCCAGGATGAGCCCCATCCTCCAACGAAGAAGAATATGAGGGCGGGCGGGAGGAACGCGATACCTGCGGCAGGGGCCGAGAAGTTCAGTATCTGCTGGAGGAAGACTGTCAGCAGGAAGGTGAGCCCTCCTGCAGAAGAGGTGAATATCAATCCCATCGCATTAGCGGATAGGACGTTGCCTCGACGCAAGAAGCTCAAAGGGATGAGCGGGGCCCTCGACCGGTTCTCGATCGCGAGGAAGCCGGCAAGGATCAAGCCGGATAATCCTAACGGCACAAGGGTATCGATGGATGTGAAACCGTCAATGGAAGCGATGGTCAAAGCGTACACGAAAAGTATCAGCCCCCCAGTCAAGGATACTGCTCCCGGCAAGTCCAAGTGTCTCTCTGTAGAGCGGCCGGGATTGTCTGCGAGGAACTTTTGGGAGAGAATGGCCCCCACGGCTCCTATAGGGACGTTCACGAACATTATCGACCTCCAACCTAAGGTTGCCGTGAGAACACCTCCGAGTATGGAGCCTGCTGCGAAGCCGGCGGAGAGCACCGAGATGAAGATTCCCAGGGCCCTGTTTCTCTCCTTTCCCTCGGGAAAACATGAGATTAGGATTGCAAACGCTGTCACTGTGGATATGGCGGCTCCCACGCCTTGAACCCCCCTCGCAATGACTAGAGGGAGGAAGGAGGGGGCTAGGCCCCCGGCGAGCGAGGCTATGGTGAACAGGACGATTCCGAACACGAACAGTTTCTTTTGGCCGTACACGTCTCCCGCTCTGCCGCTGAGCATCAGAAAACCGGCCAGGGTCAGCCCGTAGGCTCCAATGATCCATTGGCTTTCAGTTAGTGAGACCACGAGTTCTGTACGGATTGTGGGGAGGGCCACTTGAACGATGGAAAAGTCGACGACGTCAAGAAATCCGGCGACGATGACGAGCGCCAGCGTCATCCGGCCACGGATGGCCTGGGTTAGTGCCTGAGGTCTGGCTTCCTCGACTTTCTGAACGGTTTCTTGCTGCATATTCTTCGCGCCCGGAGGTTCGCGTAAATATACGTTAGCGTTTACAAATTACGAAAACCCTGTAGAGCTCCGTAGACACCATACCTCCTTGCGACAAGGACCTCACCCACTCAGCATTGACGACTACTCTACTCTAGAGTAGGAATACAACAGGCATGTGGCGTATGCATTCGGAGGAGAGACCTGCCAGCAAGTCTAGTATGGCCGAGAATTGTGTCCGAGATGATTATCCTACGTTTCTGCCGATATGGGAATTTTCTCGACCGCCACGCCGAGAGCCTTCGCCTTGGCAGTCGACTTCGCATTTGGAATGAGGAGTGAACTGGCAGCTCCAAGTGCGACGAAGATAGAGGCAGTAAAGGCTGCCCAGCGGGTCCCTTGGGTTATTGCGTCGTTGAACACTGTGATGACAGCAGCTAACTGGGCCGCAGTCAGGCCAGGAGGTATCGACGAAAGGATGCCTCCTGTCAGTCCTGAGTTGAACGCTTGTGCCAAGGAGGCTTTGAACTGGTCGGGAATGATGGTGCTTGCGGCCAGATCCGCTTGCCCGACTGCGGAAATCGTGGCAACGAGGACGGCGCCTATGACAGCGACACCGAATGCGGAGCCTATCTGTCTAACTGTATTGTTGGTCCCGGATGCTACGCCGGCTCGTTGCCAGGGAACGCTGCCCAGAACCGTGCTGACTAGCTGGCCTAACGCGAGCCCGATGCCAATCCCGTAGACTGCTAGAACTGGATAGAAGTAGACGAGCGGATTGTCGACTGTTGTGATCTGGGAGAGGCTGAAGATTGCGGTTGCCTCCAGGACCATTCCGGCTGTGATTATCCATTTTGGCCCGATCTTGTTGGATAGTAGGCCAGCGATCGGTGCTGTGATGAACAGGGAGATGGCTAGGGGAAGGAACGTTACTCCCGTGTCGATGGCGCTGAGGCCTCTGACGATTTGGAAGTAGATGGAGAGGAAGAATATAACTGCGAACTCGCCCATCGAGACGATCGTGACCGTAATGATGCCGTACCGGAAGCCTTTGTATCTCAGCAGACTGATGTCGAACAATGAATCCTTTCCTGCCCGTTGACGTCGTCTCTGGAGGAAACCGAACACTCCTAGCAAGATGAGACCGGAGATTATGGAGAGGGCCGACAGCGAGACGCTGTTCGAAGGCCAATTAATACCGGCTACGCTGAACGTCTCGCTTGGCGTGAGCCAGCCGTAGGTCTGGCCTTCTATGAAGCCGAAGAGAAGCGCTGAAAGGGAGAGCGTGATGACAGTTACGCCGGCGTAATCGGTGGAGTAGTTGGGATCCCTGAACTTTGACTCTTTGATTACCAATAGGGCTCCGACGACGGCAACGATTCCAATCGGGACGTTGATGAGGAATGCCCAGCGCCATGACCAATACGTTGTGAAGTAGCCTCCTAGAAGGGGTCCAAGGACCGCTGAGGCACCGGCGACAGCCCCCCATGTTCCAAAAGCGATTCCCCTTGCTCTCCCGGTGAAAGTTGTTGTCAGTATTGAGAGGGTGGAGGGTGCGGCCATGGCTGCGCCAAAGCCTTGGATTACCCTACCCACCAGCATATTGGTGAGGTTACCGGAGACCCCGTCGCCAATGCTGCCGAAGACGAAGAGAACTACTCCGCCGATGAAGATGCGCTTTCTCCCGAATTCGTCCCCCAGTTTTCCCCAAGTCAAGAGGAATGAGCCGAAGATTAGGGCGTAGAGGGATACAATCCATTCCAGGTCCTTGACCGAGACTCGGAAGTCGCGTTGGATAGAGGGAAGTGCAATGTTCACTATCGTGGCGTCGATGACTATGACGGCCAGTGCGAGGCTCAAGACTAGTAGTATAATGAACTGGCGTCGTCCGAGCGTGCTTGAAGCCGCAGGAGAAGTCCCTGTCGAGATTTGTTGTTTTGACAGGTTTGGACTCTTACTCTCCGGTGTTTCTTCCATGTTCTTTGCTCTGCCTTGGCGGACAATTTCTCTCTGCTTTAGACCTTGAGGCGGTTGAAGTCGCCCATGATGCTGCATTGCTCCGGGGAAACGAGCCCTATGACCTTTCTGAAGGGTGAGCCTGCATTCGGGTCCTGGCGGATTCTCGCGATGACCTCATCTCGATGTTCGAGGTCTCTGTAGGACTCTAGCTCGACCCATACCTCCTCGCCTCGGCCAGCTGAGATGGTCTTGCCTATGTTTGTGAAATCCTTGAACGTCTCGGCGTTGGTGAATTGTAAGGACTCTGAGCTAACCATCCCGCGCCTTCTGATGATGTCTGCGAGCTGTTCTGGATATCCATCATCGTGTCACCGTTCCTCCTTTGCATTCTGTAGACGAAGAGCTGAACATAGCCTCTTGGCTCTCCTTCCGTTCTCGATTCAATGCCGCTCATCCTATCCCGATATACGTGTTATAGTATAACAAACACGTAAGGGAGCAGAAGTATTCTCGTGAGGTCTTTGCAGAACGAAACTAGGTCAGAAGCAGTACGTGACGCTTACGAGTCGGAGGCGTTGCGTCCAAGCGTAAAGTTCGCTCAATGTCCCATTCAGACCGTCGCCCTTGGAGTCTTGGGAAGAAGTGGACGGGGCTGATACTACGAGATATCGGGTTCCGGAAAATA
>VBBN01000047.1 GCA_005888735.1 Candidatus Bathyarchaeota archaeon | reverse complement strand
GTCTGGGCACTATCAACTATCAAAAACCTGGACGGTAAGATCAAAGTCAAGGGATGGTACGATGAGGTTGAACCCTTCACTCCACAACAGTCTCGTCTATTGAAGAAAATCCCGTTCCATGGAGAGAACTTCCTTAGAGAATTTGGGACGAGAGAATTCTTGAACGCTAGCAGCTCGCATGAGGCCTTGCGACGCTATCTTACTGAGCCGACCGCTACGATATGCGGTTTCAAAGCCGGCTACCAAGGTCTAGGTTCCAAGACTGTTCTACCGGGAAGCGCGATGCTGAAAATGGATTTCCGACTTGTCTACGACCAGAATCCACGAAAACAATTACAACGGTTGAAAGATCACCTGCACAGTCACGGTTTCGACGACATCAAAGTGAAAGCTTTCGGCTTCCTAGAACCATCAAGGACCAGTCCCACCGCTCCGATAGCGAAAGCGGCAGAAAAAGCTGCGAGGCTCGCGTACGGGACGAGTGCTGTGATATATCCTAGAATGGCTGCGTCGGGTCCAGACTATCTCTTCACAAAACGGTTAGGATTGGATTCGATCTGGACCGGCAGCGGACCACCATCAGCCTACTCGCATGCTCACGCACCGAATGAGTACACGACCACAGACCACTTCATTGCGGGAACCAAATATATTGCGAGCATAATCGACTCCTATGCTAGGATCGGCTAGGAAACTAGAAGATCCTTCAGTTCCACCTTCCATTCCTGAATATACTTCTTCTCAAGTTTTCTTACGATTGCCTCCTCCACGTATCTAGACATTCCGGAATTGCCGAATTTCACATGCAATATTTCATGGACTAGAGTTGAAAGGCAGGAGACTTGTATCTCCCGGAACAATCCTCTTGCATCATCTGAGAGATCCGCGACTGGAATCTTGAACAGTTCATAACCAATCTTCCCTATCCATTCCCTAGACAGTTTCAACGGGTAGAGGCTAATCTGGGAAGAGTCATGATTGTAACTCCCATGCAGAACGTTTCTGGGTCGTCCATTCAAGAGCATGGCCGGAAACATCATCACTCTTAGATCGATCAAACTGTTCGACCGTATCCCTTCCAAATTGATCAATTTCTCTAGAAGTATTCGGACCTCGGGACTAGAGACTAGTCCGAGAACTGTCCTGGCATAGTCGGAGAAAAAGTCCCGTTCCTTCTTCGTGTACTTCGCAACTAATCCAACCGGTGGATTTGCAAGCCGGACCCTCATTTCCAAACTAACCTATTCACACTTCCCAGAAGCCAGAAGAAATCAAAAGTGGAAGATATCAGGGGTAGAGAAAGAAGATTGTTATGAATCTTGCTTGAGCGTCTACTTGGACCTTCCCGTCCTAACACGAACTGGTCTTCGTATGCTCTGAAATTCGGTCCTAGAACAAAATTCCCTTTCTAGTCGTCAACGAATCCTTAGCTTCCAACGCGGACAATCGAGTATAGGTTCGCCTCAGAACCAGGACAATCCGAGATAACAAATCGCTGCACCGAGGTTGAACAAATAATATGACTGGAGGATTGGTGAGACGTCAACATTCATACTTGCAAGTATAGACGTCCATCCCAATGATGTGACGAACCCTATGCCGAGAGAATATCCCACATAACCTATGAAGCTCACACTGGCAATCATGTACTTCAATCTCCAAGCCGCACGAGTCCGGCCCATCCTAGAAGTCGAAAGGAGCACTACTCCCGAGATTGCCTGGTACGCGATGACTGTAGACAGTATGCTGAGCTGTACTCCAAGCATTGGTCCGTACACCTGGACCAATCTACCGAGAAAAGACTCGAGAATCCGAGCATTCATCGAGAGTATCCGTTCAACTGTATTGTACTGAGGGATGAGGATGAGCAGATATGCAATAGACGCAGAGACATATGCCACAATATAGTCACGTCTGTTTAGCCGTGTAACCTGTCCATGTTCCTCGGAGGATAAAGACCCGGAGACCTTTCACATTCTGCAAAGAGTCCTAGTCCTCCTGTCTTTCTTCGGGAATGAGTATAGCCTTATTGGTGCAATGATAGGCAACCTAGGGAATATCCGGATAGATTCGGTCAACTATGGTAGTATGTCTGTCCGAAGCTCGACCCAACTAGCGCCAGATCGCTTATGCCGACTGACCCGTCTCCATTCAGGTCCGCATAGTAAACGGTGGGATAGCCTGCGACAGATGCGCATGGTTGTGACATGACAGTTTGCGCATTGTCCTTGCCGAAGCTTGACCCGATCATGGCCAGATCGCTAACGTTGACAATCCCATCCTCGTTGACGTCTCCGAGTGACCTACCCACAATAAAGAACAGTCCTATCTTCGATTGGGAGTTGTAGAGGAATCCAAAGAGTCGAATGAAGAATACGATCTCATTGTTTGTGGACGATAATACAACGAGTCTTGAAGGGCCTGTCAAGTAGAGGTGGTATTGAACGTTCGGAGTTGTGCAGGGCGGTTGCTGTTGCTGGCACGAGTAGACCTCGATCATCTGGGCGGTTAGGGTGAGGCGTCCACTGTTGGATTGGAAGGCTTGCCCAGAAGTGAATGTGAAATTCCTCTGTGCACCAATGATCGAAGAGGGTCCAATAGTGATCTCGCCTGACACGATATTGAGAATGGTTCCTGTCGAGTTCGTACCCTGGATGGTCATGTTGAGAAACAATGAGGCCGGCAGGATCTTGATCTGACCACTACTATTGTAGAACGCGATCCCGAAGACGGAACGGAGGATTATGTTCTTCTGTCCTGTGGGAGGAGCCACGAGGATCGTCTTAGATATCTGCCCGTTTCCTTGACTGGTCTGCATGGTCAATGAGACCCTGAACAAACCCGGAGCCGTGTATGAATGGCTAACCAGCTTTCCAGAGCCGTCTGCACTATCACCGAACGTCCATCCGAACCCGAACAGGCTCGGACCGAAGACTTGGCTGCTGGACCCGTTGAACGTGACAGACTGGCCGACCATGGGATTTTGAGGCTGGAATGAAAAGTCGGGACGAATATTGAATACGACGGACTGGCCGACCGTATCAGTTTGACCCGTCGAGTCTTGGACCATGAGTGTGACCGTCCACATTCCAGAGCTTGGAAGAGTATAGTCGTGACTCGTGCTCGGACTGGTCGTCTTGTACAGGGGCGACGCGTCTCCAAAGTCCCACGTGTAGGAGAATATTGACCCGTTCGGGCTTATGCTCCAATTCCCGTTGAAGAAGACAAGGTCTCCCATCACCGCGCACATAACGCAGGGGTTGTAAGTGAAAGCCGCGAGGGGTCCAGTAGTAACGGCACCAGTGGCAACACGGGCATTGACCGGCACAGCATTGTGAAGTAGCGAGGGTGAAGTCACGGCCAATAGGGTCAATAGCATAGCTGAAGCGAACAGGGGAATCCTCATGGACCTTCGCGTTAGATTCTGCGAAGTCACAATTATCCTTTTCGCATCAAGCAAGACCCTGGTTGATCGTCAGCAGTCCTAGTTGTCTAGGACATTTCTGGTCTACTCATCGACATTCCTTACCCGTTGTCCCTGGTTCCGATGCTGACCCTTTCAATCGTTTCCTCCTCCGTCGATAAATTGCCAATGGAACCGGGACGAATGGTACAATCAGGGGATAGTTGTCCAAGGCGAAACCGTTCACAATGTATGGCATATCACCGATCCCGTTATGGTCTCCATCGGTTCCAGTGTAATTGTCCCAATAGTTCCCTCCTCTTGGGCCTGTGCCAAGGCTCCGATTGTCCCAAATGTCGGTCATCATATCGTTAGGAAAAATGTAGTTCACATGCCTGAAGCAGTTTGTGTTGGTCTTGGGACAGAAGCTGTTGTGGTAGAAGTTGTTGCTTGTCGAGTTCTGAACGTCCACACTGATATGGTTCAACTCGAAACTATTCTCCAGCAAGTTATTGTTCCCCGGACGATCTACCAAGAAGACTCCACTGAAGCTAGAACTTTTGAAAGTGTTCCGAGTCACATTCTTCAATGTCGAGAGTGAACCGCTCATGTATATTCCGTCCTCGGGCACCGGGCCAGAGATAGATCAACAAATCCTCCGGCACGGATACTCCCTAGAAGATTTCAGAATAGTCACGACCTTTGGGACCGGAGGAACAGCAACCGGACTGAGTAACTACACTCAGAAAAAATATGGAAAGAAGAATCTGCACATAGTCTATCCACTCAATAACCAGGACGTGGCCAGGATACGAACAAAGGACAAGTCCATCGGTCTGAAATTCTATCGTCCAGATCAATATCTTGGCCAGCACGAGGCCGACTTTGCGGCCAAACCATCATTCAGATACCTCGTGAGAAAAGGATACGATATTGGAGAAAGCGGTGCCTTCGCACTCTATGCTACTCTTCAAATGCTGAATTATGGAGGAGGCGAAAGATTCGTCGTCATACTTGCTGACGGTGTCGAAAAGTACCAGAAGACTCTCGGACCATTCGCTGAAGAGAAGAGGTACGAGTTAACGGTTGAAGAAGCAAGATCCAAGACCCAGGATTATGGCACCGTTCTCTGGACCCACACCGCCTTCGCACCCAAGAAGCGAAGGAGTCCAACTCATCGCTTCCAGTCTCGGACTCAAACCGGATAGAGTAAGAATACCAGGGCGCAGGATGTCCAGACTCTAATCTCCACGGAGAAACTTCCGGAGACGTTGAAGACCTTGATCCCGGATAGACGGAAGGTTCTCCTGG
Organism: Candidatus Bathyarchaeota archaeon; assembly: GCA_005888735.1. Lineage (GTDB taxonomy): Archaea > Thermoproteota > Bathyarchaeia > 40CM-2-53-6 > 40CM-2-53-6 > BA-19. The sequence continues at coordinate 990 of VBBN01000047.1, read as the reverse complement.
CTTGCATGGTCGATGCTACCTCTTTGAGAGTCGCTGGGCTTCTGGGTACCAAGGGAATAGACGCCCCAAGCATAACCGGGGGAATAAATGGGCTTTCCGCGGCGAACGGCAAACCTCCCGATGAAAATGTTCAGATGGCAACGGAATGGAACAAGCCAAGCCTCGCAACACCCCAAACCCGGCATAGTACACCTTCGTCCGAGCCGAGCCACTTTGTTCAAGCTTCGAACGTGCTCTTCCCTTTTAGAAAATTAACCTCTGGGCAGTTGGCAATACCGAAATCGCGGACTTTGAGCCCTGATCGCCAATTCCGGCTCACTAATTCAGGCCCCTGATGATCTCCTCATAAATTTCCGCTATGTTTAAATGAATAAACCCGTTTCCGCAAAATGCTATTCCCAGCATAATGAGCGAGTTACAGCAGATCTCGCTCATTTTGAGGCGCCTGAGAAGGTTAAGTTGTAAAAAAGGGGGGCTGATTCACTTGTCTCAAGACGTGAAAGAGACACTTTCCCGACACCTTCACACCCCCTGTTCTCCAACTACCTTAACGGGACAAACTCACCACAAAGAAGTCCATGAGGACAAAAGTTCACATAAAGAAAAAGTTTTACAGGCATTTTCGAAAAATACCCTAAGAATTGTTATTGATCCCCCCTCCCCCATTATTTTCTCCAGCCACAGACAGGAACACTTTCACTTTCACACCCATCTCCTACGTCAATTCCAGCAACATAACGGGCTCAACCTTCCTGTACACCTTACCCGGAGACAATACTTCTCCCCCCACAGTCAACAAGTCCCGCTCAATACCTATACCAAACAATCGCTCGTTCTCCTCCAAGTACGGCCTCACCAACCCCCAATCCCTCTCAGTAAACTCAGCCAAACGCCCACCATTCAACTGATCACTCGACAACAAACAATGAGGATCCCGAATATACAACGCTCCACCAGATGCCAAAGAGAACAAATTACCACCTGGATAAG
>VBBN01000049.1 GCA_005888735.1 Candidatus Bathyarchaeota archaeon | reverse complement strand
TAGACCGATGAGTCAGAGAGGCTCGGGTTATGGTAGTCCAAGACAGATGTACAAGGCAACTTGTTCAGATTGCGGCAAGGAGACGGAAGTCCCCTTCAAGCCGTCGCAAGGCAGACCTGTCTACTGTAGGGACTGCTACCAGAAGCATAGAAGATTCTAGATAACACAGGAAGACCAGCCGCAGCCGTGGCTGCGGGACTTCCAATCAAACTAGTCCAATAAACCCGGCTTTTCTTTCGGGTAATTTTTGTCTCATACTGTTCCAACCCTGTACACGTGTTAGTAACAATCGGGATTTCAGAAGTCCAGTACGAACATGGTCACTTGTTATCATCCTAAAAGTGGGAGGTGAGTTGTGACGACAACAAGTAAGAGAGGATCTTTCGGAGGTTACGGAATCGAGCTCGATTCCAATCTTGCCTCAGTACTCGGCGGCAGGGAAGGCCAGAAGGTAACTCCTTCTGACATGACAAAGAGACTCTGGCAATACATTAAACGACATAACCTCGGCAAGAAGAATTAGATCTCATCTATGAATGAGTCCACCGGTCAAACCCACATTTCGGCCCTTGGTTTTTTGGCCGAACAACGATGATTGTAACCACCGGAAAACTCGTGCGGTTACAAAACCCTTCATCTTACGAGTTCCTACCCTCGGGCAGGGAATCATAGGGGCGCAAAGATCCGAGAAGAGACTGGTTGCAGGGAACAGTTTGAACAAGAAGGGCTACGCGCTACTCTTACTTCTAGTCTATGCTCTGATCGTACTCTTCTCGACAAGAGAAGCTAATGCTGTCATCTCTTACACAGTGACGGCACAACCTAGTCTCATCAACATAGGAGAGCAGCCGATAATCACAGTCACCATAACTGGAGGAGCTGCTAGCACTTCCTACAGTATGAAAATAACGGTCACGAAACCCGGTGGAGCTTCCGTCGGGCAATCCACAATTACACTGCTTCTCCTGACTGATTCAACGGCGCAAGGATCAGCCGCGGTTACTTATCCAAGCGTTACCCCTTCGTGGACCACCGTAACCGGTAGTCCGGCTAACACAGATGTCAAGGGTACGTATTCCATAGCTGTGGACAAACTCGCTCCCAACCCTGCCCAGACGGGAGTAGCAACAGGCACTTTTCAAGTAACGTCCACCCTATCAGTCAACATAATCTCTCCAAGCACCTCCCAAGCTTTCTCCAGAGGCGACATTGCAACCATCAGCGCTTGTGTCTCATATGTGGATTCGACTCCTGTGAATACTGCGACTGTCACAAGCACAACACCTTCCAGCTCGATTTCACTTTCAGCGGGGTCGAATCCATGCTTGTACACCAAGTCGTATCCAGTCCAGTTAGGCGACAATGTTGGCACTTGGAGTCTAAACGTGTCCGCTACTTCAGGATCAAACGGTGGGTCAACAACCATTACCGTCACCGTCAACCCTGCACAACTCGTCGTCACCGACCTCGCCACCTACAACTCCTATGGCAACCCGACGTCTGACTTCAACCACGGTAACACCCTTTACGCAACAATCCGAATTCAATATGTTCCGGGCGGGGGTTTTCTGACAACGGGAACGTACAATGTCGAGGTTAGGAATCCGTCTGGGGCGACAGTCTCCACGCTCTTGACGATATACGATCCGAATAGCCGATTGTTTTACACTCCGTCGGGCTTTACCATGTCCAATCAAGACCCAGAGGGATCATGGCAACTCGCCTTCTCACCCAGCAGCATGGCAGACGCATACCAGAACACTGGACCGGTCACCACTGTGACTCAGAGGTTCCAAGTTCACGGCAGTGTTTTTGTCGTTAGCCAGTTCTACTACATCCTCGGGACGATAGGACTCGCGGGTAGCCTGTCGACGTTCGTGTTCCTGCGCAAGTTCAACACAAAGAGGGTCGCGTTCGATAACCTGTTCAAACTTACAGGCGGGGAACTCCGTGCCCCCGCATCCCTTCTGATCATAGGCGACCCGGGTGCCGGATCGAGCACGCTAGGATTACAACTGCTTTACCGAGACTTGGTGGCCGGAAAATATTGCGGCCTCTTGTCCTACGATGGATTTCCCGCCGAGATCAAAAGAAAGATGAGGGACATGGGCTGGGACGTCGCACAGTATCTCGAAAAAGGACAGTTAACCATCCTGGACTGTTATTCAGCTCTCGCTGGAGTCGAGGGCGCACAGATTAGGGATCCGACAGACTTCACCGAGGTAAGTATTCAGGTCACTGGGATGATCGAGAAGGCTAAGGGTGGTCCGGTGACGATCTTGCTCGACTCCGCTACTCCGATATTCAACTCTGCGTCGGCCAAAGACTGTATCAACTTTCTCCAAGTAATCGGTGCCAAGGTCAAGAACAGTAATGGAATGTTCATTGTAACCGCGACTCGAGGCTCGCTCCCAGACGAGGCCAAGTCCAAGATAGAATCGCTAACTGACGGTGTCATAGAGCTCAGCCTGTCCAAACGTGCAAGGTCACTTTCACGCTTCCTTCTCGTAAAGAAGCTCTCGGGACGGGCTACGTCATCCTCCGAGACCCGATTCGAAATAGTCTCAGGAAAAGGAATAATGCTGGACCAGCGACGCGTGCCCATAGGACTGTTCCAGCCAAAGTAAGATCCGAAATGTGCACAGTCTCTTTTTTTGTTAGGACAGAAAGAAAAAGGGAAGGGGTTTCTTGACGGTGCTCGGCGTACTTACAGAGAGTATGTTCCAGAGCACGCGGTTATTTGACTCCCTTTGCTGTTGAGGATCGTAGAGGAGAAGCTGTAAGCGCCCGTGCCTGCGGACGAAACGGGCACATTCATTGTTATCGAGGCTTGGTTCGTTCCTACAGAGAACTTGACCGACTGGGTGTTGTACAAAGTGCCGGAATGGTAGGACTGCAGATAGTCTGTTAGAGATGGTCCAGGAAGGTACCCGTTAGTTGCTGTAACAACTGTCTTCACGGTAAAGGTTCCCGAAGCGTATGCGATATTGACGGTGCAACTGTACGTAGTTGTTGGTCTGCTAGCCGAAGTGGTAGTCGTTGTGGTAGAAGCGAACACGGGTGTTGCCATCATGACCGATGCGATACTCAACCCCACAAAGAGCGCCAGGACAAGGCGGCTCGTCTCAATCCTGGTTCTCATTATACGTCTCCCGATCACACTAGTCCCGAATGAGTACTAATTCGTCGTGAACTCTTGATTCGTGAGGAAGGTTCACGGTATCCTTTTATCGCTACGATGAGAAATCTCGACCTTGGAAACCATCGGGACTCCACATATCAGGAAACACTAGAGACAATGAACGCAACTCCGAAACGTGGCCGTAAAAGTAGCAAACCGAACTGTAACTATCCGGCTGTTCGACAGAAGCTGACCACTAGCTCAATCAGTTGCATTCACACTGAGACCTATCAAAGAATGAAGAATTGGTTCATCACCGTGAACACGACTCCCAAAAGTACTCCAGCTGCTCCGCGTATTGGTCCCTAGCAAATTTCCGAATGATCCCTTGCCAACGGGGGATCCAGCCTCCCGGGCGTGAAGGATCCCGAAGAACAATAGTACAATTCCGCGTACTAGTCTAATTGCTTTGACCACAACTGAGTTGTCCCCGAGCCAAATCTTTGACGCGATCCTTAATCGGGTCATCAACTTCAACTCAATTCTATACGCCACTGCCGACTCTGTCCCGAACTTCTCGCCCAGAGTGGACAACCCCTGAAGATTGATGCGACCAGTAGATGCCGGGACTAAGAGCGTCGGACGTACTCGGGATTACGACGGTTGCAACGAACCCCAAAAGGCCTTCTGCCTCTGTCAGAACTGGAGCCACCCCTTTCACGGGTGGAATCATCGATCCAAATGAGTCGTCTCGAGCCGGTGTGCACCATATGAGAAGAGGCCGGGTTACAGTATGCTTACCGGGGCCCGAAGAGCAAGGTCTCAACTCATGCCAGTCATTCCAACCGGCACCAAGAAGACTTTACAGGAGCTTTCTAGAGGATTCAACAAGCTCGCCACGGAGCTTACCACCGAGCTAAGCCGTGCAAGGAGCGAAATTGAGAACCTTCGGAGGGAAATCCACAGGCTAAAGTCCAGTCCTGCAAGCCAGAGAACAACTCACTCCTCAAAATCCTCAAAGAGCTATGGAAAAGCAACGGTAAGGCCGAAAGGCGGCCAAAGGAACACTTCGACATCTCACGAGAAGAAGAACCAGAGCCTAGTTCTGCCGAAATCGGATTCCGAGTATATTTTCCCACGTGAGCCTTTCAACCCGCCTGCACCATCGGAACCATCGCCACCCTCTAACAACTAAGTCCCGATCTTCCAACTCAGGATTTTGTCCCACTACGTTCTTCAACAGCTCGGGCTCTGAGATGTCGAGTACTCTTGAAAGTCGGTCTCAAAGTGAATAGATCGAGACTTATTTTTAGCCGGAACTGATCGACCGGTGCAAGCGGCCATCTCTTATCTTGATCATTAACCTCTGTAATGTCTGGTAGGCCTGACGGGCCGTGGAGTCACTCCACTTGAAGTCCTCTCCAGATCCGGACGATATTTTGCATAGTTCATCAAGGCGCCAACAGATCTCGATAGCTCGGGAATAGACTTCCGTGCCGAGCCGGTCCGCTCGCCCCCTCGAAGTCGTCATTGGAAATGTGGGGTGAATGACAATAGGAGATTTGGTGCACGTAACCCGCCATAGCAGCAGTTTCGTTACACAGTCGGATAAGAGGCTCCCGTAACGCGTTCGAAATTGGCCTTATGAAGAGCATCTCCCTCTCTTCATGAGGAGGGTTTTCTGTTTGGGAGTGCTACTCACTCCGATAATCCATCGTGAGCAGACCTCTCTCAAAGCATTGAAGGGCAAGTCCTTCGCGGTAGACGGTAACATCGAGCTACACCAGTTTTTAGCACTAATTCGAAAACACGATGGCAGCCTCTTCACCGACAATCAAGGACATGTTACTTCTCACTTGATCGGATTGTTGACAAGGACTGCAAGGCTGGTTGGCGAGTACGGGATGACATTGATCTTCGTTTTCGACGGCAGATTTCATCCTTTGAAGCGAGCAACAATGGAGGAACGAAGGAGAGCACGGGAAAAGGCTGAGGTTGAATACGCGAGTGCGATACGACGGGGCGATGCTGCCTCAGCATGGTCGAAGGCGGTCATGACCGGTCGAGTAACGGGTGAGGTGCTTCAGGATGCGAAGAGACTCTTGACACTAATGGGGCTTCCATGGGTTGATGCTCCTGAAGACGCGGAGGCGCAGGCGAGCCAGATGGCATTGAAGGGCGAGGTTTGGGCTGTCGGCGGCAAGGATTACGACTCCCTACTCTATGGCGCGCCCATCCTAGTCAGATATCTGACTATAACCGGGACAGAGTATATACCGTCCCAGCGACGATCGAGAAAACTTCTTCCAGAGATCATCAGTCTCGAGCAGAACCTTGAGATTCTCGGGATTACCAGAGAGCAGCTTGTCGATCTCGCGATATTGATTGGTACAGACTTTGATCCAGGCATCAAAGGCATTGGACCGAAGAAGGCATTGGCACTGGTGAGGAAATATGGCCGAATGGAACAAATCCCTCAAGAGATAAGGGAAAAGTTACCGGGTAACTTTGATGAGATCCGAGAAGTCTTCCTCCGTCCAAATACCGTCCAAGACTACAAACTGACTTTTTCGAAGCCGGACATCGATGGACTAGTAAGATTTCTCGTAGAAGAGCGTGGGTTCAATAAGGAAAGGGTTGAGCACGCAGCAACTCATCTGCTTGAGTCCTACCGTAAGCACTCAGACACAAAACTCGGGGCCTGGCTCGCATAAGCGTAACACTTCCAGCTCGTTCTCCAACACCTTTCCAGAAACTGGCGGAGCTATGTCAGAATCTCGAACAGACAACTAAGCGCGGTGAAAAGACTCGATTGATCGCT
>VBBN01000001.1 GCA_005888735.1 Candidatus Bathyarchaeota archaeon | reverse complement strand
TAGAATGGGCATGTGAGCGAGAACATGACAGAGCGACGATATCTCTCCCTCAACCCAATGAAAATCCTCAACATATGGCTCGGACCCCATCCTCGAATTTTGGTAATTGCCTTGTTCAACCCTGGAGGACCTGGGGTGGGCCGGGGGCTGGTGTCGAGAAGGAACCACTTGATAGCTTCCAAAGAAAAGAACGTGCCATCATGGAATATCAGAGATGAGACTGCCCCAAAAAGAGAGAGCACCATACTGATAATGAACACACGGCCGAGACTCCCTAGGGGATCAGGGTTAGAGATGTTGCCGAGAATGTTTTCTCCCCAAACCACGACAGCTCCTTTGAGAATATTGCTGACCACCAATTCTTTCGGGGCGAGGTGGAAGAAGAGCCTGCCAAAGGGCAGTTTGAAGCTTTCCGCCTCTTCGAACAATCGCCCAGCGTCAAGAGACAGAAGCGTGCCATGGCGGACTATGAAGTGAGATTTGAAGAGAGCCGTACGGGAAGCAAAGACCCAGAGGAAATGGCTGCGACTTCTAGCGGGACCCACAGACGACTCGAGCCTCTTCACTGCAGAGTCAAGTTTCTCAATGGTAGCTTCAGGAGTATCATCGCTGACCACAAACAGCAGGTCCACATCGCTCACGCTCTTCGAGAACTCACCGCGGGCGAAGCTTCCAAACAGGATGATGGAGCGTAGCTTGTCTCCACATATTCCTGATGATGCTAGAATCGCCTGTTCAAAATAAGAAATGAACTCTGGCGGAATTCGGGGCATCGCCACCTCCGTATCTTCCCGGAACTTTCTACGTCTCAAAGTTGTCAACTGAAACTGCTGGATATATTAGGAGGATTCGCGGCTGTGTTCTTCTAACAGGGATCATGAAACTAGAAACCCCGCCTAGAACTAGGAACCTTCGTCGAAGACGTGTCAGAAGGACGGAGAGAATCCGACTTATTTCCGTCGCTGCTGCCGCTGGCTAGTACCCGCTGAGCGCACCGGTCTTCCTCGCGCTTTTTGAGAGGTAGTTGAACAGTGGGATTCCTATCGGAACGAGAATGGCTGTTTCAAGCAGTAACATCGAGATTAGCCACGTGATTGATGGGGTGGCCACTCCCACGAGGCCGGCTGGTGTGAGCAACGCGGTTCTTGTGATGTAGAGTCCATAGGTTAACGGGAAGACCCAGCTGATAGGCTGGACAATCTTTGGGAGCGCTTCCACGGGGAAGGCTAGTCCGCAGAAGAACACCATGATTGGCCAGAGGACTTGTCCGAGCTGGTCCTCTCTCTTCGCGAGAAACGTGATGCCAGCGAAGACCATGCCGAAAGCAGAAAGCGACAGCATCGTGAGCAAAATACCCAACGCCGCCAGCGGAATGTTCGGTGTGGGTCCCAGTGTCAGACCGAAAAAGAGGCCTCCGAGCGCTAGCAGAATCGAGAATCCTATCAGGCTGAACGTCTGGTCCGCGGCCATCTTGCCGATTAGCCATGCCACTTTGTTCGCGGGCGTGATGAAAACCAGCTCCGCGGTACCGTGCTCCTGCTCTCCCCTGATCGCCTGGGCCCCGCCGAAGGCTGCGCTGAATATGAAGCTCTGGAACGCGAAACCAATCACGACCCAGGTCAAGTAGGAAGAGCTACCGGTTAGAGACTGGAAGTACGAGACGTTGCTGAGAACTCTAGACCCGATGACCCAACTTGTCAAGAGAGCAAACAGTGGCCCCGCTACACTGTAGCCTATGTAGCCTGGGACGGTGAGGAACCGTGTTATCGACCTCAAATGCGCTGAGTAGGCCGCGCGAAATGTCCTGACAGGACCAGTCACTTTCTATCACCCTACATCTGGTAGAGGGAACCGTCTTTTTTCGCTCTCTTCTCCACAATCCTCAACAGAAAATAGCCCACGAAAAGAAAAACAGCCGTGAACAGGTATAATGGCAGTAGCTGGTTGAGAATGTCGACGATCCCTCCCCCCGACAAAAGTGTGGCACGCAGGGCTGAGATCGCGAAGGTCACAGGAATTACCAGGGAGACAAATTGCAATGCTTGGGGAAGCGCGGCTACGGGAAAAGCTACGCCGGAGAAGAACCGGATCGGTGCCTGAAGGGATGAGGCCATTTGGTCTGCTGCACGGCTGAGGATGAAGAAGCTGGCGAAGAAGACCCCGACCGCGACCAAGGCGATCATCGTGCTAACCAGTGTGATCGCCACGGCTGGCCAGCTCGTGACGGTAAGCTGTATTCCAAAGATGAACCAGTTGAGGAGGAATATGGCAACTATCCACCAGGCTCCCTCGACCAGCGAGGATAGCCCGTTGGCTAGAAGCATGGTCAACCTACTCGCCGGGGTAAGAAACAGAACATCGATTGTTCCCATCCACCTCTCCGTTTGCAGCGAGTTTCCCGTCGACCACAACAAACGGTTGTAGAGAAGGTAGACCACTGTGCCGACAATTATCATACCTGACAAGGTTAGGCCATAGTTCTGGCTGAGGGTTGTGGACACGCTGCGAGACGAGGCAACTCCAAGGTACTGGTAGATGTTCATCGCGAGCAGTGGGATGGGCCAGATGATTGTGGCGATGAGCCAGGTTGAGTAGCTTGTGAAGAGTCGGAGGTTGCGCCGGAAGACCGCGTTAAACGTCCGCCACTCCTTGCCCAGGCTCAATCCCGCAGCTTCCTCCCCGTCAAGCCGATGAAAACGTCCTCCAGAGTCGGTTCTATCTCCTGCAACGCGTGAATCTTGACCCCTTTCGAGACAAGAGTCTGGGTAATCTCTGGAAGGACACTCTCAGCGTCCATTGTGTGAATCCTCAACTGGGCACGCCCAGCATCCGAATCATCAAAACTCAACGCGACCTCGCTGATGCCTTCGATATTCTTGAGGAGACTCTCAGCCGCTTCGGGCACGTTGGACGCGTTGATCTGAATAATGTCCGCCTGGCTCAGACTCTTCTTCAGCTCCGCCGGAGTCCCAAGCCCTATGACCTTGCCATTGTCGATAATTGCTATCCGGTCGCACAACTGGTCAGCCTCATCCATGTAATGGGTGGTGAGCAGAATCGTCTTCTTCTGCTCCCGCTGCAACCGCTGCTTGACAAAATCCCTGATGACACGCGCCGAGGCCGGGTCAAGCCCCAGCGTCGGCTCGTCCAGCAGGAGAATCGCCGGGTCATGAATCAGTCCACGGATCAAGTGGAGCCGCTGCTTCATTCCACGCGAGTACTTCTCAACGGTCTCGTCCGCTCTCCCGTCCAGTTCGACGAGTTTGAGCAACTCGTCAATCTTCGGCTTTGACACATGGTCAGACATGTCGTACATACGCGCGAAGAAGAGAAGGTTCTCACGGGCTGTGAGCCTCCAGTAGAGACCTCTCTCGCCACCCGTGACGACGCCTACGCTCTCCCGGACCTTGTTCGGCTCTTTAACAATATCATACCCGTTGACCTTGGCGGTTCCCTGGTCCGGGACGAGGAGTGTGCATAGCAGCTTGATAGTGGAGGTCTTTCCTGCACCGTTGGGTCCCAGTAGGCCAAAGAGTTCGCCTTCACCGATCTGCAAGTTAACATGGTCGACTGCGGTGACGTGTTCAGGCTTGGTTGTGACCCGGCGTATCATTCGTTTGAAGATTGAGCCCTTGAGTGTCTTCTTGACGAAGGTCTTCGTCAGGTCGAGGGTCTCAACTGCAGGGCTCATGATGTGGCTAATTTTCCTAGGACGCTGGAGTATCGTCCCTTAGCCTTTAGGGTCGTGGAGCGGTATTAGAACCTCACTCGTGCGGAGATAGATCGTAGAACTCGGGCGGGTTCTTCGGCAAAACGTAGCGGATGTAGCCGTAGGCGTACTTCTCATGCAACACATTGCTGCCGTCTATTCCCTTCCGGTAGGCCTTGTCGAAAAGTCTCCAGTCTCGGGCCTTGATCGCCTCGCCAACCGGGTCCATGTGTTCCTTGATGAAAGCGGTCATGTCGTGAGAGTACTTTGGACGAAGCGTAGCTCCGACTTTCAACAGGTTGACAACCTGGTTTAGCTCGTGCTGGGCCAGCTTCCAGTTCCCACCTTTCGCTGCGTAGTAGAGAATATGATACCGTTCACCCACCTCTTTCATAAGTCGCGCCATTCCTGGCTGGACTTCAGCCAGTTGTTCCAGCGTCAGCTCTCCATGCTTGGTCTTGACAACAATCTTCTCGTCCAAGAGACTCTCACTCCAAGACTTGCCTTGATGATTCCCTTATAGCTCTGAACTGGAAATGGGGGACACCTGAGTGCTTGACGATGTGGGTGGAGTTCAAATGTCCAATTTGCGGAAAGGACCTTAACGATGACAAGCAACTCGCAAACTTCCTAATCTGCAGCAACGAGTCCCATGGAACACTACGCTTCTTCACAGGCGATGGCTGCTACTTCACAACTAACGAGAAAGTTGCAGAAGAACTGGCGAAGAAGGGAAAACGCGTCCATCTCACCGACCCCGGCAGCTTCATGGAACTGGAAAAGTAGGTCTACTTTCTCGGGCCCTTCAGCCAGCCGCCAAGACCCAGTCCTCTCTCCTTGACGGAGCCCGAGTCAGTCTTTACTCCTCCATTACTCAATAGCCGCAGTTTTCTCCATCGCGAGTCAACGGACCCGCCTCTGAGGGTCCGGACTCGAGCGTAGTGTTCGAACCGTCCGGCCTCTTCACGGCTCTGGAGGTCAATGATACCGTCGCATAATGCTTCGAAGTGCTTGTAGAAATTCTCCGAGGCGACTCCTGAGACGAGCGAGTTGACAAGGACCAGTTCCCGGACTCGAGCGTAGGGGACGAATCGTTCCCTCCAAGTGTCAATTATCGTCCGCTCTTCGCTGTAATGGTTAAGGATCGAAGTGTTATCGTCCAAGTGCAGCCAGCGCTTTTCGTCCTGAGTAACGCCCTGCTTGATCGCATTGAGGACTCTTCCGCTCCAGCCTTCAAGGTTGAACGAGTGGTGTGTCTCTATCGGCTCGCGGCCTTTCGAGCGCATTCCTGCCGGTGTCTCTGGGGCCGCGAGTCCTGTCATCACGTCGTACGTGTCGAGAATTCTCAGTGAGTCCTCGCGCTCAAGCCGTTCCACGTCCAGTCCCAGCTTTGACAATGATTCTCGCACCTCGCTGGGTGGGTGAATGAAGACGTGGTACTCGGTTTTCAGCCCGTCGATCAAAGCCTCAGCTGCCATCGTCAGTGACATTTCGAACCATGGAGAGTCGGGTTCGAACTCGACCACGTAGCTTGACCCGTACCGAAGCCCGCCTGGAATCATACCTGCAAACATTGGGAGCATGCACGTGGCCAAGATTGAACGGTCCTAGTTTGACACTGATTTCGCCTCGAGCTGAGTGCTTTAAGGATACGATAGAAGCTTACAACTACCCTAGCGCTGCAGAACGGCACTGCCCAGTCGGAGTAAGAGAATAAAAGACGTGGGCATGTGCGGGGCTTCTTTGGGCCCGTAGCTCAGTCTGGACAGAGCGGCAGCCCCCTAAGCTGGGCATACGCTCCAGGCGGCGACAGCTGTTGGAAACCGTGAAGTGGTTTCCGGCGAAAGGTCGAGGGTTCGAATCCCTCCGGGCCCGCCAACCAACCAGGAAAAAACAGCGCGTGTCAAAGCCGACTGCGAAATTCGCAGGGTGGAAGACCACTGGATTATGAGCCAGCTCCCTTCCGAGAGTCCCGGGTGAACCTTGAAAAAGACAAACTGCAAGGTCGGAGTCACCGAGAGACTTGGCAAAAAGAGCTGAATGAAACATCGCGTTCGACATAACCGGACCAATATCGAGCCTGGTGGGGACAAACCCATACCTGGTCGTCTTCCTCACGAGCATCGTGGGAAATATGATCCCCTTCTTTCCGGTTCCCTATCTTCTGCTCGTTATCGGATTCTCAGCAACATTCCCTGGACTGAGCGTCCTGCAGATTGCGGCCGTATCCGCCCTAGGTGCATCTCTCGGAAAATTCGTCAGCTACGGCCTAGGATATGGCGCAAGGCAGGCTCTCGGCGGAAGCCAAGCAAGGTTCGACTCTTTTAGAAAATTCATGGGGGGAAGCTCCTTCCTCGTAGCTTTCGTCTTCGCAGCCTCCCCTTTCCCCGATGACATTATTTTCATCCCACTTGGCATAATACGGTATAGTCCAATCAAGACTTTTCTCGCACTATACGGCGGAAAATTCGTACTCACGGCTTTCTTGGTCTTCGTGGCTCAGCAGTCCCAGAACACTCTGGAAGAACTGCTAGGTGGAAATATCACCGTTTCAATTCTCTCTATCATCATCGTCATTCTTGTCACTGTATTACTGATGAGGGTTGACTGGGAGAAGGTTCTCGTTGAGGGACGAAAGGGGGCCCTGCGACGAGCGCTCGGCAGTATGTTGAGACGACCTAAGCGAACCGCGAAAGAAGGAAAAGCCCATTCCACGTCAACATGATATCCTCGCAGAAGTCTGTCTTATGCAATCAATCACGTTTCAGCAAGTACCGCCCAACGGTCTCTCGAAATGAGGAGAAGGCCGTGATCCGTCCACGGTGAAGACCTACCTCCAAAAGCGCCAAAACCAGAAAGACAATTGACACCCAGAACCGGGCCTCGATGAACACTGTCGAGAACAACCACAGGCCGAACAAGACCGCTCCGTTTCTGACGCCGTACTCGAGGTCAAGAATAGAAGCGCACGCGTAAATCGACTGAGCCATTGTCAAAAGAATCTCGTCGCGATGGGCTACCAAGGGCAACGGTGCTAAACCTCCAAGGCTCACCGCGAAAACAACAGGTATTATCGCGACAAGCGCTGTGAGCTCATTAACCGCAGACGAGACGAAGTTCAACAGAGCCATCGGCGCAAGCTTGACCTTCCTCGCCCAGTGAAACGCGGTCACCTTCTCGGGAAACTCGGACAGAAACGGGGCAATCCATTGAATGAAGAAATACCCCGCCCCGGCGCCGAAGAAGGCCTCGGCGATGGTTTTGATGGACGATACGAAAGGCTCGGAGATTAGGACGAAGACGAGCCCCGAGAAAGCGAAGAGGCCCAGGATTGCCCCTGCCCGGTAGCTCTTTCGGCGAAGTTTGACTATAGCTCGCGGAGATGCGTCCAACACTTCTTCCGGATCCTCGTCTTCCGATGGGAGTCTTGAAAGAAACATCACGTAGAGTAGAAACACGCCTAGGAGAATGACAGTGTCGAATATGTCCAGCATTCCTCTTATCCAGATGCGTGCATAATAGAAACTGGCACCCAGCATGAAAACCACCTCGATACTTTGCTCGCTCCTCAGAGTTATGGTCCGCCGCTCTCGTGTCCCGTTTCGCCTTCTCTGAACGATAGCAGTGAAGAGGATCAGAGGCCACCCGAGACCTGTCAAGAGCCTGTTGGCTCCTGTGAAGTTCGCGGTTACAAGGGGAACCCACTCTGCTGGATTCTGCCCGGCATTCCAGGCAATGGTCCCCTCGACGAAGAATTCTGGAAGAGTCTGAACGATCGCCACAACCGCCAAAGCCAGCCCCTGGCTTATTGAGAACTGAGACGCTTCAGCCGCCCAGGCAATCATCATTGCCGCCGAAACCACGGCGGCGAAGGTGAACAGGGCGACCACTAGTGTTAGCGAGTTGTAAGACTTGGATGCTGCTTCGAAACTCAGGACGATAGCAAGTCCGATAATTGAGGCTAGGAGGAGCCCTGCGTAATTGGTCAGAACTCTAGAAATCACTTGGGCGAGCTGCTCCTAATTAACCGTCCTGATCCGGACAGAGGGTTATTTCTTTGCTTTAGGATCCAAAAGGCAGGTTTGTTTGATAGATATTTTTGGGCAGGCTCGGCCAAACCACCGTTCTGAAGAACTTCGTGAATGTTTCCACAAGGACATCGTCATCGCTCCCCACTTTTCCGCGACGGAGGGGTGATTAACAAGGGTCGCATGTTCACCATCTAGAGGAGTTATTGGTTTGTGGGGTCTTGCGCTGAAAAACCTGAAGCGGCGAAAGGCTAGGACAAGCCTCACAGTTCTTGGAATCACAGTTGTCGTAGCACTTTCGCTCCTCTTCTTGTCGGTGGGGTATTCCACGGAAAACAAGGTTATTCCCAGCTTCCAGAGACTCGGCATCGACCTCGTGATTCTCCAGCAAGCGGCCCTAGCAGCCCCGTACAGCAACATCAACGCGAGCATCGCAACCGAGACAGCGGCATATCCGGAGGTCGCGGCGACCTATCCTTACATAATTCAAGTCCCTCCTGTAACAATAAGAGGTTCAACGCAACCCGCGGTCATCAACGCACTTCTACCTTCTCACGTCCAGAGTTTCTACCAAGTCGAAGCGGTCGAAGGGGTCTACATCACCGACTATTCGAACGATTCTGTAGCAGTCGGAATTGAAGCGGCCCGAGTGCTCAGGCTTCATGCCGGAGACAATATCACCATAGGAACAAGCTCTAGCACAAGCTCTCTTAGAGTCGTTGGAATATTTACTACCTCAGGGACAGTAGACGATTACGACATCAACATGGCCTTACCGTTTGCCCAGAGATTCTTTGATAAACAGGGAAAAATTTCCGCGGTCATACTGAAACTCCACGACAAGACCACCACGGAAGTTGTCCGGAGCCGGATCGAAACTGCTCATCCTGACCTTGTTGTCAAAACGTCGGATCAGTACGTCGCTGATTTCAGCCAGCCGATAAGAATCCTCCAAGGCAATCTCACCCTAGTCTCGGGCATAGCGGTCGCCGCGGGAGTCTTCGGGGTCCTGAATACTATGCTGATGGTTGTGATGGAGCGGAGGCGGGAGATTGGAATTATGAAAGCTCTAGGAATGGGAACCGGAACGGTACTATTCACAATTCTGCAGGAGTCGCTTGTCTTAGGTGCTGTGGGCGGCGGGGCGGGAATGGTGATGGGCTGGTTGGCGACACAGGTCTTAACGATCCCATCACTCATCGGAATCACGATAACTCTAGACGTTCCGATCTGGCTGCTTGCGGAGGCATTCATCATAGCTCAAATCACTGCGCTCTTGGGAGGGCTGTACCCTGCCGCGAGGGCGGCTCGTTTGAACGTGGCTGAAGCCTTACACGCTGTCTAGAGTCCCGGAGGGCTCGCGTCTAATCCCTGCCGAGGGACTAACGGTTCAGGCTGAAACCGTGACCTTGCCAGTCATCCATGAATGGTAAGCAAGGGTAGGTGTAATTGCCCGTCTGGGTGAAAGTGGACGAGTACGAGGCGCCCACCTGAAAAACTCGCCCGAGCTTCTTCAGCTTTTCCGGATGATAGTGCTGGTAGTTCAGTCCCTGAAGCACTCTTAGCATTCTTTAAACGCGCTGGGGGCTCTTCAACACTCGAAGACTGCATGATTCTCAAGGAGACTTACCATGGACAGGATGGAGCCAGCTACGACTGGGTCGATGTTGAGAA
Source organism: Candidatus Bathyarchaeota archaeon (assembly GCA_005888735.1). Lineage (GTDB taxonomy): Archaea > Thermoproteota > Bathyarchaeia > 40CM-2-53-6 > 40CM-2-53-6 > BA-19. The sequence goes on along the minus strand of VBBN01000001.1, from coordinate 16,942 downwards.
CGGGTCCGTGGAAGAAATAACACGGGTCACGCGAGAGTTTGCATTACACCCCCTAATCGTCGAATCGATTCTGGAAGGCGGAGAAAGGCCTAGGATACAGGATTTTGACGAGTACAGTTTCATCGTTGGGCAACCTACGCTCTCCACGGCTGGAGAGCAGAGCTTCGGCGAACTGTACGTCGTATTGTCCAAGAAGTGGGTCCTCAGCTTCCACAGAGACCATCTTCGGGAAATAGACGAGCTGAAGAAAGCTATGACGCAGGGCTCCAAGGCTGCAAGCCAAGGGCCCGATTTTCTCTTCTACAGTATACTCAGCAGGGCCATCGACTCCTACTTCACCGTTACAGACAACTATCAGGCCAAACTCGACATGTTAGAAGAGGCCATCTCCCAGTTCTCGCCCAAACCCGAACTGGGCCAGATGATTGCCCTCCGGCGAGACGTCGTGAGCATGCGGCGAATACTATCCTACACGAGAGAAGTAGTCGCAACGATGCTCAGAGAAGACTTCTACGATCTCAGCGATGAGAACGAGCGGTACTTCAGAGACGCGCACTTTCAGCTCTCCCACTTGCTCGAGACAGCGGAGACTTACAGGGAGTTTCTAGCAGATCTTCGCGACTCATACATGAGCGCTGTCTCTCTCGCTCTTAACGAGGTGATGAAGAAACTCACCATGGTCGGCACCGTTGCCCTACCCCTGATTGTTGTCTCAGGAGTCTATGGAATGAACCTGCAGGGGTTGCCCGGGAGCAACAGCCCAGAGGGAGGAATAATCGCAATTGTTCTCATGATAGCTTTCAGCGTGGCCCTTGGGCTCTACTTCCGCATCAAACATTGGGTGTAAGCTCCGTTCGAGCATTTCGGAGATGTGAAGCCTGGAGGAGAGCCTTGAGTGTTGTAGGGAATCCAAGGCGATCTTGACACTTCAGACATCGGCTTGCGTAGCGGATGTTAGCTGATATGGCGCGTTACGAAAAGCGGAAACTAGGAAAAGGTGGAAGTCGGTTTCGTTCGCGAGTGTCGATGGTCCGCACGGTCTGAACTTGCTGGAGGTCGCCTCTATGGAATCAGTGCTGAGACCCTGACGGTGACTAGAGCAACGGTCACTGCCTGGGAGCCGCGGCTTTGTGCCCGCTAGCGTCTGTGACGGTCAGCGTTACTGTGTAAGCTCCCGAGAGCAGGTATGAATGTCTAACGGATTGACCGTACCGGAGCTACCCGAAAAGTAAGTACGGGGCTCAATTCTCATCGGAAGCTTTACTGTTTGACGGATACTTCAGGTCGCTGGACCCCTCGTAAGACCTGTTGAGTGGATGAGCGGGGTCTGGCGGGCTGATAGCTATCACCTGGTCGTCGGTCACGAACATATCAGTTCCAAGTCCTAGGTGTGACACCGCTGCTTTGACCGCCTCGGCGTAGAAGACGCTGGCTTTCAGCCCCATATCATGCTTGACGATCAGCGTGTTGCTCTTCCCATCAAAGTCGTAGTCAAACGTGAAAGCTCGGCCGTACTGGGCACCGAGGAACTCTAGCGCCTTCAGGACGCTTGCAAAGTCGAACTTCTTGAACCAGAAGGTGATAATTCCAGGGGCCTGGTTTTCTCCCCACCACCGTCCCATCTCTTTGGCTTGTTCTACCGTGAGGTAGTCGAAGAACTTTTTGACCGTGCTAGCCGAGGTCGTTACCGTGCCGAATTTTTCCGCGTTGGCCTCCCATTCTACATATCTTCTCAGGGCTTTGTTTGCAACCTGGTTCATGCTGACCCTCCCATCGGACGCAATGTCCGCAAGTTTCTCATCTACATCTCTATCTATTCGGAGAGTACGAGTAACAGTCTTTGTGCCCTTTCCAGGGACAACTTTAGGAGCTTTCGAGGGGAGTGCTCGAGACAATTGCAACACGCGCCAGGTCGTTGCTAGAGTATTTTATTATAGGCAGTTGTCTCCAATTTAAGTCTTCATGAACCCCAGGAACACAAGTGGAGGGCCGGTGTTGCGTGTGCAATCGCTTGCACTTGATTGCGTTTGAAGTGAAATCGACCTAATCGCGTTCTTGCTTGTTTCCTTGCAAAGACCGTGGAATGAGACATTACGTATCATACTGAGGCTAGTTGAAAGCGTTTTGCGTTCGATTCATCACCGTGAGTCGAAGGTGCACGCGCAGGTAGACGCCCTGTTTAAGTGCTTGGCAGGGGTCTGTAAGGTCAAGAGAGGCTATCATATGGCTCAACGACAAATATCGGTTGAATCCGAACCTCTGAACCGGTTCCGGGAAGCCGCACTCTCCCTACCAAGGCTAAAGACAAGAAGCGTCACACGAACCGTCAGGCTGGACAGCGACATTGAGGAAGACCTTCTTGAGCACGCGGGAAAGGAGAGGCTCAGTGCAAACGTCGTGGTGAACCAAGCTCTGCGCCGGTATCTGAGGTGGGAGGTGCCGTCCGAACGATTCGGGTTCATGGCGGTCTCAACGTCGACGATGTCCGACTTGTTCAATCTCATGACTGAAGAAGAGGCTCGAGAGCGAGGCAGAGCAGAGGGCTACGGCAAAGCGGCAGAGTTTGTCACCTTCTTTTTCAAGAAGCTTGACTTCGAAGCTACTTTGAAAGCATTAGAAATGCTCGGACCCGTATACGGCAGGAACTTCCAGTTCGAACACAACTTTGACGGGCAAAACCATACGGTAATTCTCAGGCATCACAGAGGACCAAAAACATCCGCGTACTACGCGGAGGCTCTCAAAGCTGTCTTCAGCCGTCTAGGCATGACAGCAGAGGCCACTGAGACAGACGACCAAGTCGCATTGAGCGTCCGAATGACCAGCCGATTTCACGGACCCTACCAGCAGAACGAGTAGACCAAGCCTGTCACAGCCGGTACCGGCAAGCACTTAGTCAAAAAACCGCGAATTCGTCTTCCGGCCAGCTTGAGGAGTTCTACCAGCAGGTCTGTTCTCTTTCCCCGCGAGATTTTGACCGGACTTCCTGGACGGGCTCTGGTTCCAGCGCAAGTTTCTCATGTTCAGAACTTCGAGAAGGCTTGGTGCCTAAGGCCAGTTCGAGCTCGTTGAGAACGAGTTCCCCTTTCGGGTTTCTCGATAAAATAATGTGACGAAGAAACGGTCACATATGCTGCATGTTTGAAGCATTACTTGCGAGAGTCTGTGGATGTGCTCGTTGCCGCTGGCTTCACGTGTTTCGTTTGACAGCGATTTCGAGGCGCCCTCTCCAACGTCTCTTGGACATCGAAGCCCAGGTTACGAGAGCGTAGATCGTAAATTGCGGCCCTCCACTCTGCGATAGGTCCTAGCATTCGGTTCCTCGGCTGGGATCTCCTCCCACCCGGCTAAGGGGACTTGAACCGTGCGTTCTTCGTAGAGCGACTTCCTCGCAGTCTCTAGTAGCAGAACGACGTTGGCGCCGAGAAGGCCTCCGGAGAGGTTCGTACGACTCGCCGACAGAAGGTCGTGGCTGCAGCACTTGGCGAAATGAATAATCTCTTCCCTAAGCGTGTTGCTTGGGACTGTGGTTACCGGTTCAACGGTGTCGGCTCGCTGAAGAGACAGCTTCTGGTCCAAGCAGTCTAAGTGAGCCATTCCCTCGCTTCCCACCACCATGACGTCTCTGCGTTTTTCATGGTCCAACCAGCTCAGTTCGATGTTTGCGTGCAAGCCGTTTCCGTGCTCTGTGTTGATGAACGCCACCTCGTCGTTCATTCCAACTCTGAATCCCCTTCCTCTGCACGAGATTTTTCTCGGCCAGACGTCTAGAACGTGGTTGCAAATGTCTAGGGGGTGAGGGCCCAGGTCGGTGATGACATCTCTCTCTTTCTGTGGAGGAAGGTATCCCGTCCACCTGAAACGGAGGTAGTAAATGTCCCCCAGCACGCCACTACCTACGACCTTTCGAAGTTCCCTGACACCGTTGTTGAACCTATGAACGTGCCCGACGCATAGAACTCGCCGGTTTGCCTCCGCGAGTCTCACTAACTCGAAGGCTTCGGAAGTTCGCAGAGCGAGCGGCTTCTCCACCAAGACATGTTTCTTGGATCTGAGGAAAGATGAGGCGATGTCAAAGTGGCTGGCGTTCGGAGAACAAATGTGAGCCGCTGAAACATCCGGGTCCGACAGGAGGTCGTGATAGTCCAAACGATAGTCAAGCGAGCCGAATTCCTTCCTGCACTGCTCAAGTACGGTTGGAGAATTATCGACAACAGAGTGGAGACTAATCTGGCCTGAGGTCCGTGCTAGGGCTAAGGTTTCTCGGATAACCTTTCTTCCCCAATACCCCGCTCCGACCACGCTAATGTTCAATGGCTTCATTTACGCGCTCTCCAAGCTGGTTGGCAAGACGATGGGTCCGGTCAGGCTCTCAGTCGGCCTATCGGGGATTGAAGCATAGGGTCTCTGCGTCCTGGGTAGGGGACTGGTGGGAGGATTCTGTGCAAAGCACTGCTTGGCGATTCATCAGATACGTTCTGCCGCACCCTTCGGGCACGATCAGCGCTCTGATCAGCTGCTGGACCGTTACATCCCGGCTCTTCGCTTCCAAGGCGAGTATTCGGAAGGTCTGGTCCCCCAGAGACAGCATCAGCTTCGTCATGGCTAAGCGTTCACCCTCCTATCTGCTTCCCCGCTTCTCGCCAAGCGGCCGTTCGGTAAAACGGAATGCTTGGGTGGGTCTACGAGAACGACGATATTGTAGTCGATTAGTATTCCGCGGAGCGTTTGGACGAACGCCTCGAAATCTTCCACGATGTCCTCCTCACTATTCACCGCAGTTTCTCCTTCCAGCTTCAGGTAGGCTCGCCATTTGTGAATCTGCGAATTTTTCACCCTTTCGCGTCATCCTGGAAGAGTATCCTCAGGGTCTGTCTCGATTGAGCAGTTGCAGCAATGGGCGAGGCATAAGCCGCAGCTCTCGCAGATCAGCGCCATACTATCCATGCAGGACATGCAGAGGTCTTCTAGGAACGATTCGGTCATCATTGTTTTGCTGATGGCCTCCGATCCACTCGTCCCTCGACTTTGAAGTAGACTTCTCGATCCATCATCCATCTTCCATGGACATGGTTATTCTCCAGGTCTGTATAGACTCCGTCAAGCCAAACTCGCGCTTCCATGTCAGTGGAAGCTGAGACAATTTGGACCAGCAGGTCTTTCACGTAGTCACGAGGCGGTGGCGTTGACCCCTGCGTCTTAGACAGTTCGCTCTTTGCAGCGAGGACACTTTCCATCTCGCATCACTATCCCAACAATGGGCGAAATTTCCATATAATCAGCACGTCCCGTTATTCTGAATTGATGCTTGGTTGTAAGAGAATGTGTTCTCGTCTAATATTTTGTGGACGTGCAGCAGAAATATTGGCCGGCCCCTTGTCATTCTGGGGAAGCAACGCATGGCAAGGAGGGGCCGTCGTGTGGCGATACATCGCCAAGGCTCAACCGCCATTTTCACGACCTGGTGACCAGCCCCTCCCTGTCATAGCCATCCTTTCCTGTCCTGAAAGGTGGAGAGAAATGTTTTCACTGGCCCAGAATGGGGGTCCGTCTCTTACGTAAATTCATGATGGCCCTCGAGGACAGGGTATTCAAGAAATTGCAGAAGGCAGCTATGCGACGTGATATTACACTGCAGGAACTGTTCAGGGCCGTCATAATCCCTGATTGGATTACCAAAAGCATCCAGCAGTCGCAGCTAATCGAGCAAGAAAACTGGGAAAACTAAGACCGTCAGCTCTCAAATCCTAGCTCGAAAAAGGTCCCAGGCCAAACAACACAGAAATACCCTCTTTTCCAGAAGCTCTTACACCACCTTGGCACGGGCGAGGAGCGTTACGCGAACAGTACGGCTTGACGAAGATGTAGATCATCAAATCCAAGAGCTGGCCGGAAAAGAGAAAGTCAGCGTCAGCCAGGTCGTCAACAAGGCGCTCCGAAAACTCGTCGAGCTGGACACGTATGTCACAAGGTTCGGCTTTGTCACAATTCCAACATCTGTACATGCAAAACTGTTCAGCTATCTATCTGATGAAGAGGCAAGGGAGGCCGGCGGCTGGGCCGGACGGAACTTCGCCAGGGACTTTACCATCTTCCGGTTCAAGAAAATAACCCTGGAAACGATTCTCAACACTCTCACACTGCTAGGTTCAGATTATGCTGGTGTCTTCGAGATTGAGGACCAGACGGAGGGAGGCAACCACACGCTTGTGATAAAGCACGGAAGGGGCATGAAGGAATCTGTGTTCAACGAGGAATTCCTGAAGGTGATCTTCAAAGAGCTCCTATCAATAGAATTGAGAACAGAGTTGATGGAAGACCAAGTCGTCGCGCACGTGAGCGCTCGGAAAGGTCGCGCCTGAGCAGAACGACCTCTGGGGACGGCTAAACAGTTCCACATTCAGCCCTCTGGCCACCTCAACCTTGTTAATATGTGCCGGGAGAGGCGGAGACTTGTTTTTGCTCGAAATGTCATTGATGATGAAGTTCCGTTTAACAGCTGACCTTCCAGAGTTTCGACCTGTCAAGCACCGGCTTGCTAGACAACTCGTTGTGTGTTCGAAATTATTCGTTCTAGTTACAATGTAAACGCCGAATTGAAATATCTCACTTGGAGAGTATGTCTTGAGACCGAAAGGGCGACGGGAAAGATGGGACGGAACCTTATGGTCGTAAGCAGAGGCTATCTGCAACAGTTCTCCCGTTACCCTTCTCTCATAGCCGTAGGACCTCGACCTTGTTCCCGTCGAATGTCAGACGATCAGTTTTGCAACGATTTACGCTTCATAGTCAAGCTGATGAACGCCTCCGCAGGCGCGCTGAACAACGGTTTCCTAGTCGTTACGGATATGGAAACGAATCTAACGGGAGTCTGACTTCTGATTCGTGACGTCTCCTGTGCCCTGTGCGGAAGACGAATCGGAACGGACGCTAAGGCCTACGAAGTGGTTGAGGGAAGACTTGGCACAGATGCGCCCCGTTTCCTCCCTAGCCGCAACGCGGCATTTCTGGACGAGGGCTGCTGGGCCAGAGTGAGCACCGAAATGAAGCGCGAAGAGACCGAGACGACCTATTCGAAATAGTCTCTTCGTCAGATTCCTCCCGAGGTCGAGGGCTGTGCTGAGCCACTGATTGTGGTCCAAACTGCCGAAAAATTGTACGGCCATCCCTCTCCACCTCCTAGGATTTGACGAGTCGATTGAAGCCGAAGCGTCGGGGAAAGATTTCTCAGACAAGCTAGACGAAACAGCTTGTTCCAACGTATCTATTGGGTGCTGTTGCGAAGCGTGCGAGAGCTTAGGAACAACGGTTACAAAATGCTCAGGGGACGCTCGAACTTTCCCGAGTGCCTCATGCTGGCCGCGGATGATTCTAGCGGAGAGGAAACGCACTTGGAACGAGAGCTTGAGCGGGAACAGGCAGTTCTCGGGCAAGCAAAGCCTGGGGATCTGCTAAACTTGATGTCAAGATTCCTAGAATCACCGGGCAATGTCCTACTCCTCCAATGGGGCTCCAGGCACCGGGAAAACAACTCTCGCCCTTGAGCTTCTCAACGAGGTGAAGGGAACTCGCATAGGTACTCACACAATTTCTCCCAACAAGGTATACGTGTCCAGCCGGGTCTCGCCCACGAAACTTCGGCGACACTTCCCTGGGGTCCCTGAAGTCATCGATTCCATGTCCGGAAAGGAGGTGGCGGGCAGCCGGATACGGAGGGAGGATGATGGCCGTAGGGCGGGAGCGGCCAATATTGTTGACAGGGTCCTTGCCCTAAAACAGGCTAAGCGGAAAGGCATCATAGTTGTAGATTGCTGGGAAGGAGCAGTAGCCAACGCGACGGCAGAGGAACGTCGTGCACTAGAGTCAGCGATTTTCCTAGAGAGCTAGACGAGAGCAAACTAAGCGCGGTAATTGTCAGCGAAAGCGAAAATTCTCCCCAACTCGATTACCTCGTAGACGGCATCGTTACCCTGTCATTATCCCACTTAGAAGATAGAACTGTGAGAAGCGTAGTAGTCAACAAGCTTCGCGGGTTTAGGCTCCCGAGGCAAGGGGCACTGTTTTCACTCGATGCAGGTAAGTTCACACTCTTGCCCAGAGTCGAATTTCACTTTGACCGCAACGGGTCAATGAACCCGAGACTGCTGAGCCCGGTTCGCAATACCCAAGACTCCTATTCGACAGGCAGCCCCGACCTTGATGTGTTGTTGGACGGCGGTATCAGGAAAGGTTCTTCCCTTCTATTGGATGTCAATAGTACGGTCTCACCTCACTCGGTAAAGCTTCTCCTCGACATCATGGCGGCTAATTTCATCAATCAAGGAGGAACTGCCTTCATCATTCCCTACAGTATATTCAGCTCGCAAAACGTCGCCGAGTCTCTAAAGGCGTACGTTGGAGGCTCGGTACTGAATGAGAGGGTCCGCATAGCAGAGTTCAACCAGACTCTTCCAGATGAAAAATGGAGAGTGAAGCTCACAGGCAAGCTGTTGGAAGATCTTGCAGTGTTCAATAATGCCTGGAACGAACTTGGAGCCATCTCCTCTGCAAGGGCCTTGAAATATGATTTCGACAAAACGGTACAACTTTACGGGGAAACGCTCGGGCTTCCAGGCCTCGCCGAAATTGGCGCAGGCATCCGGGATTCAGGAGCAGTCAGCGTCGGCGTAATCTCGCGACCGACCAACCTTAGGGAGGAGCTTCTAAGAGCAGTTGACTACCACTTGAAGATGCAGACCATTAACGGGTCACTGCTCATATATGGAGTCAAACCCATCACCAACGTGCACGGTGTAAAATTCGGTTTTGAACGAGGTTACCCCAGGCTCTCCTTGACTGAAATCGTCTAGGTTTAGGGCCGTTAAAAAATGGGAAAGGATTTGTTTCCGAACCTGTTATGGAATTGATGCCGAAGCGCCGATTCCTAGAACCGCGACCGGCACCGTCTGGGACGCCTTGGCTGATTGGCCGGTAGCATCTGTAACGGTCAGCGTGACCAGGTAGTTTCCTGGGAGCAGATATGAATGACTGACAGACTGTCCAGTAATAGCTGACCCGTCGCCAAAGTCCCACGTGAAACTGTATGGTTGAGTTCCACCGGTCGCGCTTCCGGTGAACGTCACCGGCAACACTGGTAATGGGCTAGAGGGGCTGTAGGTGAAGCTTGCTGAAAGCGGCGGAATAGGTGCGCTAATGGCAATCTGCTGGGACGCGTTGCTAGTCTGACTATTGGCATCTGTGACCGTTGCACTTACTACGAATGTTCCTGCAGCATTGAAGGTCGTCGTGAAGCTGGACCCGCCACCCGACGACGGGCTGCCTCCTGTAGCAGTCCAGGCGAAGGTGTAAGGAGCCGTGCCACCTGACGCGGTCGCGGTGAAAGCTACTGGGCTACCAGTTGTAGCTGTGGATGGCCCACTAACGCTGAGTGAGAGGGGTGTGGGACTCACTGATACAGGATTGGTCATTGTTTGTGTGTTGGGTGTCGGTGCGGCCGAGTCTCTAACGGTGAGTGCCACGTTGTAGGAGCCAGCTTTGGTATAGCTGTGGGAGACAGGATTACCTTGGGCTGTTGAGTTGTCGCCGAAGTTCCAGTCGAAACTGTAGGGCGAGGTTCCGCCTGAAGCGGTTGCAGTAAAGGTCACCTGGGCGCCGATTGTTGGCGATGCTGGGCTGTAGGTGAAGCTTGCTGATAGTGAGGTTGTGGGTGACACTACGCTGAAACTATCCTGGTAGGTTCCAGCGAAGTCGGTTTGAATGTCAATCCTGTCCGTCGACACGGCGTATTTGAGGAAGCCGTGTCCGCTACCGGGAGTGTTACTTCCCATCAGCTTGACGAAGTACGGAGCCTCAGCGACATTCTGAGGATGCTTGGATGTGTCGTTAACGGTGCTGAACCCCGCACCGAAGGTGCCCTCGATGATGACCACGGTTCCTGCTCCAGCTGTATAGAATCCTCTCGAGCCATCATCCACAACGCAGCTTGAATTGTATAGAACGTAGCTGCTGTTAGTGGTGAACCCGGTGCAGGCACTGTTGAAAGCTAACTGTTTGCTCCTCTCATACGTGTGATCATGGCCTTGCAATATGAGGTCCACTTTCTTGGCGACCAGCATGTTGAACAGGTTCGTTCCAATGTTACACGACTCTGCACCGGCCGAGATGCAGACCTTGTGCATCCCAACGACAACCCATTTTATTCCAGTTGTCCTAGCGCTATCAACCGCACTAGCCGTCCAGTTGTAGTGGGTATCGTTCTTGTTGTAAGGCCAACATCCCGTTGTATCGTTGCAGGGGCTTTTGGCGACCGCATTGCACGTTGTCGTGCACACACCTGTGACGTTAAAGACTCTCGGCGAGATCATGATGAACCTCGCGATAGGGTTGACGCTGGGGTAATCGAAGTAGTACTCCTTGCCATAACACTGACCAGCGACGGGGCCGCAAACAACCTGAGACGATAGTGTGAAGGAGCACCCTGCTACATATCTCTCGTAGCTTCGAGTCCCAGAGGTGTCGTTGGTTTCGCCCGTGTCATGGTTTCCTGGTCCAATTTCGATGTTGCTGTACTTGGCTTTGAACTGGCTACACCAGACATCTCCAGTCATGGAAGACTGGTAGCTGTAGTCTCCGACTCCGAGGAAGAAGTCTGCCCTGGACCCGGCGAGCCTATTCAGGCTGTTCAGCCCATCCCCAGCGGTCAATGTTGAAGTGTCGCCAGCAGATGCGAACGAGAAGGCTGTCGTCGTAGAGCTTGCTCGTGGAATGATGCCGAGTGTCGTCATTACGAGCAGCAATGTCAAGGAAAACACTAAAGCCGCCAGTCGCATTCTTGTACGATGAGGGCTTCTAGGCATCCCTGCTATCTTCAGATCAGAAACCCCGGGCGGAATATTTCAGTCGGACGTTTACGATGTATTAGAAGCGAACAGTTCCTAACACTTTCAATGTCAGGTGGACTGGCCCCCGGGTATCCTCCAGGAGTTTTCTTGTATCTGCGGACATCTTGAGACTAGCTGGGTTAGCTGAGTAACACACTCATCCTGACAGCCCAGGGTAGCCTGGGATTTCAACCGAATGTCCACAAATTGTTACAAATCGTTACAACTGAACGCGTTTGAACCCACTGTTTTTTCTTCCTGTCCGTCCGACTGATCCGGGCCCTATCCACTTTGACGTATACACTATTCAATAATATGCAGGTCCATCCAGCTGCTTTCCTAATGTCTTCGTGGCGGCTGAGATCACGCTGGCTAGATGCCACGATTTTGCTAGTGAGCCTGACCGCGATAGTATTGGTGCCTCACGCAGCGCAGAGCGCAACCAACACAGCCACGTCCGCTCCTCCGCTTTCAGGCGGTAATTTTGGCTCTTGCACCCTGTTACCTCAAGGTTGGCGTTGTGGGAACGGCGAAGGTCTATCCGGAACTTCGACAACAATGGTCGATGGAGTAGCGGAAACTGTTCTGCGTGCCCAGGGAGTGGGCAATGAGACCAACTATCAATTTGCTACGACCCAGAAAGGAGAATTTCCATGGTCGCCTTGCCAAGCTCCAGCTGTCGGGGTCCTCCCGGCCGGGCTAACTTCCGTAGGCACAACCTTTACGCTAAAATCCTTCACACCTTCCGGAACCTATCGTTACCACATTTACCTCGCACTGTACTATTGGCTTCCCAGTGGGCCTGTAACCGCTAGCGGTCTCACTTACCGTTGTTTGGATACTCAGGTAAGGGCTGAGAATATCAATGGGAATTTCAGCCCGGTTGGAACCGTAGCCACTTATGATCCCGGCGATTCCTTCGGATGGGACCAAGTGACTATTGACTCAGTCTCCACCGGAGGAACCTACACGTTGACAGCCAATGTCGAGCAACAATGCCAAAACGACCTAGCGGCCTGGGGACTCCCAACAAACACGCCCTGCCAACTAGCCGGAGTGGAAATAGGCATTGAAGGCTTCCAATTCACAGAACTCAGCGTATACTGGCCAACATACACATTCATCATCCCCTCGACCTTGACCTTCCAAGGGTTCGACTGGGACGGTGCCGGCGAGGAGACCCTCACAATGAACAATCAACCACTAGCCTCTCTGCCTGCAGTGGACTCTCCGCAGAATGGCCAGGTTTACACGACCTTCACGGTGAACGTCCCTTCTTTCGTTGCGTCCGGAACCAACGCCCTCGTCTTCACACATGGTAACTGGGACTGCGCAGTCAACGACAACGTGAAGAATCTACAGGTCACGGATAATAGCAATACCGTTCTCTTCAGCGATCCAACGGTCAGGACCCTAAACTGCGCAACCTCCATAATCTACACTCTTTCGCCTATTCAAGCGGCCTTTGCTGTGCCGGGGTTTTTAGTCACTGGCCGCCTCGCCAATTACACCGCCTCAGCATTGAGCGGAACCGTCCCCTACTCTTTCTCCTGGAGCTTCGACGACGGATCCAGCGCGGCCGGTACTCTCGTAAGCCACACCTTCGCTACTTCGGGCTATCATAACGTAACCTTGAATGTGTCCGACCGCAACGGCGCGGTCGCGACCGTGCAGGAGCGCGTTCTGTTCTGGAAGAAGCCTAGCGTAACAGGGGACAGCTGTGTAACAATCCTCGACGTGGCTCAGGTAGCATTCGCCTTCGGCTCTGCCATCGGCGAGCGCAGGTACGACCCAAGGCTTGACATGAACATTGACGGTAGGATAGACATCCAAGATGTGGCGTTTCTCGCATTCTATTTCGGATCCTGTGGATGGTAGTAGCGCGATTCTCCGTAATGCGAGTAGGACTTTAACTGGTTGAAGATTCATAATGTAATAAGGCATAGGCGTGACACACGGTTGTCAACCTATCAGCGGTAAATGCTTCCCGAGAGTAGTACTCCACATTCACGCTGTGGATTTACCTACAAATCTATGAGAACATCTCGATGCGGAACACACGTTAGTTTCGGCAATCTAACAGCAGTTTCGGTCTCTCATCGAGAGGTTTGGGGTTCTATTCGACGACGAATCCTATGAAATCTGAAGACACTGGCCCCTTCTGGCATAGGTTTGCGAAGCCGCTCAGTTGCGGTAGGAACATCGGGCGCGTTCGTCAGTCTTGGGAATTAGAATCGGACTTTTCACCTCTGTTCTCTTGAGCCTCTTTCATAAGGCTTAACAGAACTCTTGCCCAGGCTGCTAGCTTCTTTTCCACTTCTTCATCGATTCTTGAGCGTGGAGGTTCATCCATGCACTAAGAGCGGGGGCGAGTTTTCGGAGTTGTTTATGGTCTTACTGATAGTTACCTTGCCAGGGATGCCGACAATACTTCCTGCGCTCACGCTCTATTAATCAGGTTCGCAAGCTTCTCGGATAGGCTCATCTCAGCTCTGAAGCATCTGTCTCCCTCGTGAGATACCCCTCGAGTCGAGTTTCCGGGTAGAGTATATCCCAAGGGCTTGGTTCTGGTATATGGGACATCTTAGGAGGCCCGCTTCAGCCCTTAATGGACACGGAAAACATTCCTTTTGAAGAAATAATCCGACCGTTCGGCGAGCGATTTGCAAAGAAGTTCACCAGGAACTCAGAGTCTTAGAAGGGAATCGGACCTCAGGTTCGACTCCTACCTGGGCCTGTATCTGGAAGAGCCTGATAGGAGTTCGACTCTCCCCCGGCTACCATCCTTCATGAGTGCGAATTTATGCTGAGCGGATTATGTCTCTCTTGACCGCGTCTCTGATAGCATTCATCCACACTTGGGCTTGGTGTTCTTCTCGTTCACCTGGCGTTCTCGAAAAAGCAGACCTTGTCATCGTGAAGCGTGAGGGACGTCTTCGCTGGAATTACATCAACCCGATGCCTATCAAGGACTGTATGACACGTGGATCGGGGGTTACGCTGATGGAGCAGTTGACTCTAGCCTGCATGGAACGCGAAATCGAAGGACACTAATTGTTGCCTCTCCAAACGGGCCTCGTTTTGCGATGAGTGGATTCGCTTGTTCGCCAAAATCAATCTGCACTTCTGGTTGTGGTTTTGTAAGTCGTTTCAGAAGTTCCGGGAGTTTTCAAGATCTGCCGGGCTTCGACTCTCTATTGGCGTGGGAATACCTTCGGCCTCTCTTGAGATAGGAGTCACACGCACATGCTCAGTGTATCACGGGAGTTGGGGAATGAACTCTCGGCCGTCTGATTCTAACTGCTACTATTATTCCCCCTATGACCAGGGCAAGGGCAACGAGAATTGCTCCGCCGAGAAGCGGCAGGTTTCTCCGTACAAGCGAGATGATTCCAGTCGGCTAGAGAGAAGACGCGGCTCCGGGGGTTAAGTGAATTTGAACGGAGTGAGTGCTAAGGTGGTAGGAGATGTAGACATAGTAGTTGTTGGGATCTTCGATTATCTGCGGAGTCAGTGTGACATTGCGGTCGATGGATACGGTTATCGCACCGCCTCTGGGGACGGCAGACTTTGGTACGGTCACATTGGCGACTCCGATGCCTTCTCCTGAGACCATGAAGCGGATCTCTCCGGGGGTCTGCCCGTAGTAGTAACTGTACTGGAACTCCGAAATTGTGGAATTGCTTCTAACGTCGAATGTGACCTTACCTGAAGGTACATTCATAGTGGTGGGGTTGCTGACTAAGCGAGAATAAGGGCCTAGCGCAACCTTGACAATGCTCCCTGGAGTAGAGTCTGTGCCAAAGTAGGCAAACCCGCCTGCGCTATCAATCACGGCAGATGCGCTGGACTCCGTTTCTAGGTGTGTGAACCGGGTGACTTCGGTAAAATCAGCCAGACGAATCTTAACAATATCACTCAGTCTGCCGAAGTATGCAAAACCTGCAGGGGGATCAATCACGGCAGCCCCTCCGCCGGGCTGCAGGAAGAGAACTCCTAGGTAAGTGAAGTCAGAAAGACGAACCTTAACAACAGAACCTGTTTCGTCAAAGTATGCGAACCCTGCAGATGCATCAATAACCGCAGAAAAGTCACAGCACCCACCAGTGCCTAGCGAAATAGTGTCTACAATGGTGAAACTAGAAAGACTGACCTTGACAGCGGAAAGGCCATTGTTGGTGCCGCTATACATGTTGAAATAGGCGAATCCCGCAGCAGTGTCGATAACTGCGGCGTCAGGATAGGCCTCACTTAAATAAAGAGCCCCAACGCGGGAAAAATCAGACAAACGAATCTTAACGAGATAACCATAATTCGTGCCGAAGTAGGCAAAACCGGAAGCAGTGTCGATGAGCGCAGATCTAGAGTAGCTCTCAAAGTCACCCAGGGTTAGACTGCCGGCGCGAGTGAAATCGGACAGACGAATCCTAACGATTATCGCTGGATTGCTACTGCCCTGACTATCGGTGGTCCCGAAGTAGGCATAGCCCCCCGCAGGGTCAATAACTGCGGAGGAAACAATGTTCTCCCCTGTATCCAATTTCATAGCTCCGAAACGGGTGAAATCAGAGAGACGAATCTTGACAATGAGCGCCGGATTAGCTCCGGTAAGATTGGAAGTCCCGAAATAAGCAAACCCAGCAGCCGAATCTATGACAGCAGATGAAAGCCTATTCTCCCCCGCGTTCAGCGTAAGAGCTCCCACCCGCAGAAACCCTTTCCCCTCGGGGAGCGCCAAAAACGCAGCGGTGAGAGTCAATGCCAAGACTAGGAGGGCGCGGGTAGAAATGCTCACGAGCACGCCCTTCAGACGAGTTCCGCTTCCACTGCTGTTATTGCCAATGGCGACACGATGGTCAGTCTGTTCTAAAAGCGTATCTCCGCTTTCCTAGCCAGGTGGTCCCGTGCGCGCCTGTGGCATGATTGGGAACGTAGTGGAAGAGACCTACGCCCGAGCTTGCTCGGAGACCCACTGAGCGGCCGTCAGCTGCAACCTGTTGATAGTGCGGGGGCTCGGCTATTCATAAGTAGTGGACTCCATCTCTGAGTCGCGGAGCCGGGGGTGGGCGGAACGACTCGGATAAGGGGCCCTAACCTCCAAGCAGCCGATCAATCCAATAGTGGATGATTTGCCCGATAGCCTTGCTACTTGCGAAGTTGTCCAAACCCTTCACGTTTCAGAGGCGTTTTCTCAAAATCCCGGTCGTTGGTGTAAATCTCCCTAATCCCAAGTCGCTCGGCTACAGCGAAATGCAGACCGTCCTCAAGGTCCAGTCTGTAACGACGCATTGCGCCCACAGCGCTCCCATAGTCCCCGAACGTGAGCGGTTCGATTCGCAGAAACGGGAGTTCTCTGAATTTTCCCAGCAGTTTCTCTTCGGAATAATTCCGCGCGGTTCCGTTGACAAGGGCTACGTGCGCCAGCCAAGGCGTTAGGGACGATGTCGCGGCGCGTTCTCCTTTTTCAATCCGTTCCACTATGACCGTTGCATACGTATTTCACGGAGTTCCCTTGCGGTAGCTCTCAGCGATCCCTTTCTAATTTCCATGTCCACATCCTCGACATGCCTCTTGAGCTTGAAGAGTCCTCTACCCTTGGTGGAAACGCTAATCTTCTTTCGTTCCATGATGAGCCTCTCGCCTTCCACGTTGACCTCAACTAGTTCATTGGGACCAATGCCTAAGGCCTCCCTAAGTTCACCAGGAATGTAGACCCGACCCGTCTTGTCCACCTTCGATATAGCCAGCTCTATACGCGCCCTTGGCAAGAATTGCCTCATGGCAAACTTATAAGGCTTCCATAGGAGTCATCCTGCCACTGACCGGGTCCCAGCGATTTCTGGCTTGTCTGTTCATCTTTTGGCTCGAAAAGGGCCCCTCGGTTCGAGTTTGAACCAACTCCGACATTCGACTCCTCGAGCAAGATGGAATTAGCCAGGTCTCATGACAGGAGGTGTTTCTCGCTCCAGATAGATTGGGTGCGGTCGAAATCCCCGCTCGGAAATGGGGCTCGGGAATTATTCTTCGAAAAGGAACTAAGCCTCGGACTAGACTCCTTTTGG
>VBBN01000051.1 GCA_005888735.1 Candidatus Bathyarchaeota archaeon | reverse complement strand
CATCGACCGTTCGAATGTTCAATGTTTACGCAGAACATGAAGACCTCAATCCAACAAGGGCTCATGTCATACCTGCACTCGTGAGAAAGGCCATTCTATATCCAATGGTTCCCTTCATTGTTTATGGGACGGGCGACCAGACGCGATCGTTCCTTTACGCAGACGACGCCGTAAGAGGCATCGTTTCCACCTGTGATAGGATCAGCGATGGAAACATCGTGAATATCGGATCAGACCAAAGGATGACAATCAGATACCTCGCAGAACAGATCATCAAGATCTCAGGAAAGAACATTCAACCAGCATACGACCCATCGAAGCCAACCGGGGCAATGGGGCGAGCCGCAAACTGGTCCAAGGCTGATCAGCTCCTAGGATGGAGGCCGGCAGTACCACTAGAGGATGGACTGTCAAGGTTCTACGAATGGGCCAAGAGAACCCTTGAAAGAGAAACATCAACGGCCGAAGTCCTTGTAAAGAACCCGATAGCCCACTAGCCAGTCCGACGTAACACTATTACGTGGGCAAATCGCCCGGCAGAATTGGGTAAGTTGTCCCATCCGAAGAGGCTCAAAGGGGTATGAACTCGAATCTCTCCGTTGTCATGCCGGTCCACAACGAAGCGGCGGGAATCGAGAGAGTGGTTTCCGCATTCTACGATGAGATAATCCGGAAGACTGGCGCAGAATTCATTATTGCGGAGGACGGAAGTACCGACGGGACGAAGGAGGTCCTCCAGAACATCTCTACAAAATTACCGATTAGGCTCTACCTCGGGAGGAGAAGGAAGGGATACGCGCTTGCGGCCAAGGACGCCCTTAGACAAGCTAGTTCCACGTACGTCCTTTTTTCCGACTCCGATGGGCAGTATATCCCGTCAGACTTTTGGTCGATATGGAGCAAGAAAGATGATGCTGATGTCGTCATCGGGACAAAGGTAAATCGTGCAGAGGGAGTGCACCGTCTGATTCTCTCTAGAGGATTCCACTTCTTCGCGCGAGTATTGTTTGGCGTAAAGCTCAGGGACATAGACTCTGGTTTCAGGCTAGTGAAAAGAACCGTGCTTCTTTCAGTGCTGGACAATGTTGAGAAGCTTGAGTACAGTTTCTGGGGCGAATTCACCATCAGGGCTCACTCTTCCAACGCGAAAATCGTCGAGGTCCCTGTAAGACATTACGCCAGAGCCGAGGGTGGGACAAGAATCTATGGAATCCGTAAATTGCCATTCATAGTATCCAAACAATTTCTAGGGCTGGTCCGACTTAGACTAGAGTTGTCGGCGATGAAAAAGCGCTAGGAAAAGAAGAGACTTGGAGGAAACGAGCACTGCCCCCCTCGTCTCCGTGGTAATACCGGCTTACAACGGAAGCAACACAATCGAACAAACAATTAAGTCCGTTCAGGTCCAGGATCTTCGAACCGAGATAATCATCGTAGACGATTCAAGCTCCGACCAGACGCTGACGAAAGCAATCGCAGTCCTGAAGTCTGGATCGAACTCCTACAAGATCATAAGGCATCCGAGCAACCTCGGACTCTCAGCCTCTCTCAATGATGGACTCGCAATCGCGCACGGTGAAAACGTCCTCGTCCTCCACCAAGATTGCGAACTAATGAAACCTGATTGGATATCATCAGCCGTCAAGTGCATGGATCCAAAAGTTGCAGTTGTGACTGGCTACTACGGGATGTCCGATCAGGACGAGATGAATCTTGCGAAGAAAACCTTCGGGTTGTTAAGAAGACAAATACACCCCCGGCCCGCTAAGGACTTTGAGATCGTCAACTTTTCGGAAGGAAAATGTGATCTCTACAAGAAGAGGGTTTTAGAGTCGATAGGGGGATTCCCGACCAGGTACCGAATTGCAGGCGAGGATTTGTCAGTCTCCGTCCAGCTGAGACAACGAGGATACTCGATCCTGAAGCAATACAATCTCCCCGTTCTTCAAAGATACGGCGGAAAAGCTCAATCGTTCCGGGGAAACCTGCGTAAAGAATTCGAATTCGGTAGGGCCATGGGAGGCATCTTGGGAGAACACAGGTTTAGAATCTTCGAAGATATAGGAAAGGGATACGCGCGGGCCAGGACTACTCATAGAGCGGCACAGGTGGCCTACACTACCCTTCTCTTCCTCTCTGCTCTTGCATACCTATCTACCATGAATCCATGGTTTCTAGTCGCAACCCTGATCTTCCTAGCATATCGATACGTCTACTATGCGCTGACAATATCGTATGGATTCAGGAACCAACGTAGCCTTGCAGAGCATCCCTTGATTGACACACTCTGGATGCCAGCTCTAGGGATACTCTCCGACCCGATATACTCCCTCGGATTTTTGTGGGGTCTGTTGAAGTGGGTGGGAGGAAGAAAGATCTGACTTTTGAATGGAATGGCCGCACTACGACCGTCATCTTCATCGGTCTCATCCTTCTAGCTGCGGGCTACACTGCCTCTCTATCATTCATTGTACCGCACGCCTCCACGAGGATCGTCCCAGGCTGGAGTGGTGACCTGTCGCTCGCGAGGGTGTCCACCTCATCCCTCGGCAAAGTGACGGTCAACCTGTCCGACGCAGACATGAACATTTCGATAGCAGGCAACTCCACTGGTTTCAAGCTAGAGACTTTCTACGGAGTTAGGCTTCCGGTCGTTCCCCCGGTGAACTGCACTCAACTCCCATTCCTAGACATCTGGATGAAAACAAGCTCTGTCTCAGTCGCTGGCACCGTTGCGTTGCAACTCGGCGCTGGCTGGAACGTCACAATCCTTCAGAAGACATACAATACTCACGACTGGCACGAAGAGATCGTTTTGCTCAAACCCTTCTTTATTCCCCCTGAGAACTCAGTCATCAGCCTGATGTTGGGATTCAGGATTCTGAAGTTCCCGTCTTTGGCCGAAGTGCCGACCGTCGAATTCTCACGCCCCATTTTCGGTTATTCCAGCTCAACCCCCTTAGCGTGACATAGAGTTGAGCACTCCAAGAGTGGGAACTCGTTTGCGCAACTATCTTCTACCCTCTCCCGTGAGGCATTTGGCACCAATCATTGCAAGGTGGACATTCGTTGCGATATTGGTGAGGGTGCTCTTAGCTCCCATAACGGCGTCGCGGGACCTCAGCGTGACGGCCTGGGTAAGCTTGGTCCTTCTTGACAAACATCAATTGATCCAATCCAATGATCCACCAATCGTTTTCCTCTTCTTCTCGGCCATTTTCGGAGCACTCGGCCCACTAATCTCCCCCCAGATGAGATCTTTCTATCTTTCAAGCAGGAACTACAATCCTTCGGAGGTTATGCATATTCTTGCTTTAGCCCAGCCTGGAATTCAACAGATGCTCCTTGTTATGAAACTGCCTTTCCTCTTCTTCGACATCGGCATTGGCTTAATGATTCTCCATCTAATCGAGGACCCGAAGAAAGCTCTGTTGGGATACAAACTCTGGCTCTTCAACCCGGTCAGTATCTTGGTCAGTTACGTGATCGGACAGTACGACATAATGGTCACCTTCTTTATTGTACTTTCACTCTTCCTTTACAAGAAGAGGAAGGAAAATTCTACCGCATTGGCGCTCGGAATGGCCGCAGCGATAAAGGCTGTCGGTCTGCTTCTGCTCCTGCCATTTGCCCTGTTCCGTATTAGGCAAAACTCTGCCCTTTCTCCGACAAAAAAGGCCGTGAAATTTATTCAGACAATACTGCTGGGGCTCCTTCCACCGATTTTAGGCGTATTACCTCTTCAGTTGTTCGCACCTTATTACGAGTCCGCCAATCTTGCAATGCCACCTATCTACGTGAACGGGTTCTACGGTCTGACACTCTGGAATCGCGGTTCGATTGGATCGAATTTGTTCGTGGGTATCGAAACTTTCGTCTTGGGATACTCCATTAGCGTCCAGACTGGCGCCGGTTGGGACGTATTCTTCCTGCTGCCCTTGATGTACATGGGGCTATTGGTCGTCCTTGTCCATTTCAGGGGATGGTCTTTCGACACGATGAGAGACTCCTTCCTCATCTTCCTCCTCGCCTACTACGCACTGGACACCTTCCATGCCCAGTGGTTCCTCTGGGTCCAACCTTTGCTGATTCTAGTCCTCGTCTCATATTACGATAAGCTACGCAACGTCTACTGGGCAAGCTGCGGATTGTTTTTCACTTATCTTCTGAACTTTGGATCATTCCTCACAGTCGGATTATTCGTACCAATTTATCCACCAGCAATGGAATTCAACCTCAGTCTACCCGCAATCGTTACCTTATCATTGAGAATGATCCTGTCGGTTGTCCTTCTATACATGGCTCTGCTGATATTCCTAGAGCGCTGGGGACACCGCTTACCGTGGCGTATAGGACCTAAAACTCGACTTGCCGAAGTGAAACCTGCTTTTGGCTAGGATAATCTGCGTAACCACGTCACCCTACCCTTACGGGGACAACATCACAGACGGTCCGGGATACAGAGCCTATTCATTATTTCAGAAGCTCCGCTCGAAACATGAGATCACGATTCTGAGCTTGTACGAAAGTTTCCACTTGAACAAGCTGGACGAGTCAAGATATCTGGAAGACGGCATCCAGATCAGGACTATAAAATACACCCCTAGCAGAGTCGCCAAAGCAATTAGAGAAGAGAACCCTGATGTGATCTACGTTCCTTGGTCAGCTCTGCCGTTTCTAAGCAGATTCAAGGAGAAGTTACCAACGATCATCGATTATGTTGGAAGCGGACTGCTGGAGGAACTCGCAACAACAGGTCGCGTTCCGGCCCATCTGTTGAAGTTGACGCTCGATTCGTTCTGGCGAGGTGATTTCTTGATAACCTCTGGCGCGAGGTTCAGATTATTCATCTTGGCGATGCTCATTGCCGCAAAGAAGGTCACGTTGAAAGGTACGACGCCCACTGATCCTCTTATTCACTTGGTCCCGATGGCTCTGCCGCCTGGTCAGCTGCCTATTCGATCTCCGAATGGAATGGACTCCAAATGCATCCACTTGCTTATTGCCGGCGCAATCCTGCCGTGGTACGACTATCCAACAGTGTTCGAAGCATTAGATCAATTATCACGAGAGGGGTTAGATTACGAAATGGTCCTTATGGGAGGGAACCCACGAAACCTACCATTCGAAAAATCAGTCCGAGCTAGGGCAGAGGCTCTCGGGGACCGTGTGCACTTCACAGGCGTGGTGCCATTTAGGAGGAGAGCAGAATTCTATCAAAGAACGGATGTCGGTCTAAACATTGCCAAGCCCACTCTAGAAGATGAGCTCAGTATTCGAACAAGAATATTCGACTATTTGTGGGGCGGACTCCCTGTCGTAACTTGCGGGAAGGATGAATACTCAGACCTTGTGATTCAGGAAGGTGCGGGATTTCGTTACGAGGCCGGCGACCCGGGAGACCTTGCGAGCAAGTTGCTTCACCTGACCGGTGCCAAGGAGCTCATGGCCAAAACGAGTGCCGGAGTATCAAGAGTTAGGAGCATCATCGAGAATGATTCGGCAGGT
>VBBN01000035.1:170180-199124 GCA_005888735.1 Candidatus Bathyarchaeota archaeon | reverse complement strand
ATTCCACCAATTTTTTCGAACACTCCTTGGATCCCATAGCTCCGCAACCATCGTTTAACTCGCAGCGGACCTGGGACCTCTTCTGAGGTTTCTAGGAAGAGGATTTTTCCCTGCCAGAAGTCAGATCTTGGCCAGAACTCTGTTCCTTTCAACCACTCAAGTACATCTGCGCATCCTCCGAAGAGCTCGCCGCGAACAAGCGACCCATCTTGAAGCCAGTTCCAGCCGGAAATCATCTTGGGCGGGTTGACCCGGCCTAGATTCTCCTCTTCAGCCCATTCAGGATAGCCCTCGGAGTAGAAATCGAACGTCGCGTATTCGTAAGGCGGCTCGAAACCGAACAGTATTTGCCGAATGTGCTCCGTGAAGCCTGTAGGCAAGCTGTCGATCTGGGAAAACCCCGCCATGACCATCGGACCATTGAAGGTGACAAGGCCAAGCTGATTGACGTAGGTGGTCAGGGTGGTGATGTCCGAGAAGCCCATGAGTACCTTCGGGTTCGCTCGGATGATTTTCGAGTCTAGGTACGGAAGAATCCTGATCGATTCGTCTCCTCCGATCGAAGCGATAACCCCGTTTACCGCCTTGTCCCTGAAGGCCGCGTTAACGTCTTCTGCTCGCATCCCAGGATTGTTGTAAAGAACATCCTTGTCCTCTCGAGCAGTTGGAAACTCTTTGACCTCAAGGCCAAACTTCGCCTCTAGGTTCCGGAGGCCCAGCTCGTAGACCTGCGGATACCTGCTTGGCAATCCTCTGGACGGGGACAGAACCGCGACAGTGTCTCCTTCTTTCAATCGAGGAGGTTTTACGAACTTCATCTTAGAGGAGCAATCTCCGCGTGAGAATGCTCCAGTATTAGGTTATGTTGGCCAATCGTCTCGACTCCGTTTCGAAGCAGGACTCCGGAGAAAAGCCCTGCGAAATTGAGGGCTTTGATGGGGCCGCCCCCATGATTTTCCTACCCTCAGCGGGTGTTTTGAACCTGAACCTGACACTCACCTGGATCGATAGATACTTTCGGCTTCGTCTCCGTTTTGAAATCACAGTAATAATGAGTAAGCGGCCTTGCCCAATGCCGCATTTCCTATAACTCCAGACGTCGCCGCCGATACAGGAATCCACCTCGGCGACGGACATTTACGTATCAAGAGGGGAGGACCCCATGGAGCTTACGAATACGACGTTACAGGAAATGCCGTCGAAGATCAACTCTATCTCATCGGCACCGTGATGCCGACAGTTTCCGCCGCGTATGGCCTCAACAGTCCCGGGTTCTACATTAATCCAGAGCTCACATGGATTTCTCTCAGGTACCAGAGCAAGCCTGTCGCATTATTCAAACACGAAACTTTAGGACTCCCCAACGGGAGGAAGAGGAACCTCTCAATACCTCAAGTATTGCTCAGCGATAGCCATCTGATGCGACATCTCGCAAGGGAACTCCTTGCCACAGATGGAGTACTCGGGTTTTACAACAGTGGCAAGAATGGGCCACACAAATATCCCCGGATTCAAATTAGACTGAGTAGTGACCGCACGATTGACGAATTGGGAGGATTTCTGAAGGATGAACTTGGCATTTCATTCCTGCAACGGAGCGAAGTGGTAGTTCACGAAGGATGGGGCATTAGTCACCAACACATCTTGCAAATCAACTCTTCGGACGATATCGACAGGTGGAGGAGGGAAATTGGCTTTTCCAATCCCTCGCATATTTCACGCATGATGGTCTTCGAGGTCTTGGGAGAGTGTATTCCTCGAACAAGAATCATTGACCGTTTATCTTTCCTTTCGGGGCGGTCCCCAAAGCTAACGGCCTCAGCACCACTCACATCTGCGGATCTAACTTCAGTTGTCGATGAGATGAGGATGAAATTCGGATTTCCACGACTCAGGGCCCCCGTAATACTTCAAAAAGTCGATGAAATTAACAAGCGCCTGGAACTGGGTCTTCGTCGCAGGCTTCCAATAATGATTGAATCGTGTGGGGCCGCCGAGGGGATTTCCCCACCCATAGAGGTGCTTTGAACCCCTCCCTCAGGCTCCATTGGTCAAGACCTGTTGTTGGGTCTTTCAGGCCTGCACGCTACCAAGCTACGTTACGGCGGCCACGAGTGGGTGTTTGTTTCTTGCGCTGATATGTAGGTTTTGATGTGTGGGGGATGGCCCTTTGGATTTGCCGTCTGGATGCTACTCGTCTATGAAAGTCGAGGCGCGGTGGCTTTCTGGCATGAATGCATACACTTTGCTGGTGTTCTGGTCGAATGCAATCGTGTGTGTGCCGAGCTCCGTCTTCAACGTTTGAACAATCGCTGCCTTTTCAGTGTCGAATACTTGGATGATTCCAGGGTCTCCAATTGCCACATACAGGTGTCCAAGCCTCGAGTTGTGGAAGATTACATCCGGCGTTCCAGCCAAACTGGCCACCTTTGATACCCTCTTCGATTCTAGTTCGACAGTGTACAATCCGCCATCATCGCAAGCGCAGAAGAGTCGCCTATTCTTCACGTCTAGGTCGAGTCCGTGGGGTCCGACACCGGGAATTTGCAAACTTCCTGCGAGGCCATCCGGGTCTTCTCCATCAATGATGGCTATTTGCGGAGGGGATGAGATGTTTACGTAGAATCGATCTGATTCTGGGTCATAAACTGTCCATCTCGTACGACCCGGAACACTCACGTCTCCCACCATCATTTTCTCTTTTACGTTCACAATGGACGCGGTGATTGATCCGGAATCTTCGGGACCGGCTACGTTTGCTGCCAGTAGCAAGTCACTGGAGGGGTTGAATGCCAGCCCGTTGGGCCTGCCGCCAATCTTGACCTTTTCAACGTTCGAATCCTCCTCTTGAGTAAAGACTCCAACAGTGTCTTCGCCGCGGTTCGAGGTGAACACTAGGTCCTCCTCATTAGATACCAGAACTCCTGCTACTCCTGGAAGGTTTGTAATGGATTTGAGATAGTGTCCGCCATTGCAATCAATGATGTCTACGGCATCGTTTGCTGTGTGAGCAACGTAGAGTGTCTTTGAATGAAGGTGGATGGCGGCGTGGTCGAAGCCGCCTTTCTTCTGGTTCGTTGGGAGCTCGATGTAACCTAGGTGTCTCAGTGGGATGACTCGGACGCTACCTTGCCGGCTGGGAAACGTTGTATTCTAGTTTCTGAATTCCCTCTACTTTGAGCTGGCAGAACTTGTAGAGCGCATCATATGTGGGGAACTGCAGCCTCATGTTGTCAAAGTCGTCCTTTGCCAGGTTACGGAAGCCATGGGCCACCGCCTCGAGCCCGGCTGACTCGGCTGGAGGATTTGGAATCTTGGCGTCCGCTCCCCTCACGATCTTTGCCAGTTCCAAGAGGGCTGGGTCCTTCAAATTGTACTTCTTGATGATGGCGTCGAAGCTAACGTACTCCTTGCCATCCTCCTTGTAGTGAGTTAGCTCCACATTTGCGCAGTCGTAGGGAATCGCACCCTCTTCCCTAGCTATCTGCGGGATCTTATCGGGCGGAACGAACAGAAAATCCGCGCTCTTATCGACGAACTTCTCGATTAACCATGGACATGCGATTCTGTCCACCTTCGCTTTCTCGCGGGTAACCCATTTCATATCATTTCACCTATAAGTAGATTATCTACCTATGTAGAACATCTATGCATATAAGCCTAGCTGCTAGGCCCTTTGAAGCCCGCAATGTCAAGAATCATGCCTCACGGTATGAAGATAGGCGCGGTTTCTCTCTGGCTGCTGCTTCTTCTCTCCGAACGACCCATGTACGGGTACGAGATTATTCGCGAACTGGAGAAGAGGTTCTCAGGCTACTGGAAACCCCAGACAGGAACCATCTACCCTGCCCTAGATAGGCTCGAGAAGAACCGCCTGGTCACAAGCAGAATCGAATTCCGAGAGGATGCCCCCGACAGGAAGCACTATGCTCTAACTGACACAGGACGGGCGGAGCTCGCAAGCACGATGTCGTACTGGACGAAGATGACCGAGGTCCTTGAGACCTACCGAGAAACCCACCAGTCAATATTCCGTTACAAGAACCAGTTTCGAAGAAACGACCTTTCAAAGTTCTTCATAGGTCTCGGCCAATCATTGCAATCAAAGACTGGTGATGTCAAGAAATTGTTTCCCGAATCTTTGGGGAAACCACCGCGCATTGCGCCCACAGAGCCTGTCGCGCTAAAATTCCTCTATGCCAAGGAGAACAGCAAGCTTGAGATTCACATGGAACTAGAATGGATACCAGAACAAAAACAGAAGTCCTACAAGATCCATCGATAGCTTGCAACCAAGCATCGAGATCAATAAGGCAAGAGTGAATCGTATTTGCGCCTCGAGTGGATTAACAGGGATGGAAGGATCATCCTCTTTGAGAAGGCAGTCAGGACAATTCCTTACGGCTTCCTAGGCGTCCTTTTCGCCATCTACCTGAGACAGCTAGGCTTCGACCTCGTCGCTATCGGCGTGGTGCTAGCCTTGACGACCCTTTCCAGCGCGTTCTACTCTCTCATCGCAAGCCTTGTCGCCGACCGCGTCGGTCGAAGACGAACCTTGGTTTTCTTCGCACTCACAGACGCTCTAGCAGGAGGTCTCCTGCTTCTATCAACTTCTTGGTGGGCACCTGTAGCAGCAGGAATAGTTGGCAACATGTCAGTTGGGACAGGCGAAGTCGGCCCGTACCTCTCATTGGAGCAAGCCATTCTCCCCAACACATCTGACCCTAAACATAGAACACTTAGCTTCAGCCTATACAATCTTACAGGTTATGCCGCTTCCTCAGCCGGTTCTCTTCTAGCCGCAATCCCTCAGTATTCAGGGTCGGGCCCAGCCGCCTATCGCCCGCTGTTTCTAGCATACCTCTTCTCAGGTCTCCTTGGCGCTGTTGCCTACTCAACCTTGTCAAATAGAGTGGAACGCACTCAATTTGCGGGAGAGAGGCCTCCCGTACTTTCTGAGGCTTCCAAACCAATCGTTCTAAAACTGTCGGCGCTGTTTGCAGTAGACTCGTTCGGAGGTGGTTTTATTGTCAATGTCATCGTGTCACTTTACTTCTTCACGCGATATTCGTTGGACCTGGCTTCACTTGGGTTACTCTTCTCAGCAACCCAGATTGTTACGGCGTTTTCTTTCCTCGTTGCGGCAAGAATCGCCAAGCGCATTGGCCTCCTCAAAACAATGGTTTTCAGCCATATTCCGTCGAATATCCTCCTCGCACTAATTCCCCTCGCTTCGATAGAAGCATTGGCAGTTGCGTTGCTGCTCCTTCGCCAGTCTCTCTCTCAGATGGATGTGCCGACGCGTCAGTCCTACGTGATGGGGGTCGTGCGAGAGTCTGATAGGACACTAGCGGCAGGAATCACGAATGTCTCACGCAGCTTCGCTGGAGCACCGGGCCAATTCCTGGCCGGGCTGGCAATGTCAAGCCTGTGGCTCGGAGCCCCGTTCATAATAGCAGGTTGCTTGAAAGTTGCATACGACCTATCCTTCTTCAGGATCTTCCGCAAGACCAAGCCGTTCGAAGAAAGCTAATTCACGATTCTCGTCTCACTCAGCGAGGAAAGAGACGATGCTTGACTTCCACGCCAGGCAGGTATCGGAAAAGCCTGATTTGCCCGAAAGGGCCTTCAGTTATGACATCAACTCATTCATTTCCCCTATCCTGACCGACGGGTTTCTCACGAATATGCATCGCAACATGCGCCAAGGCTCGAAATCAGGCCGCCCCTCCTTCTCAGGCAAGTCCGCTGAATCTGCAAAAGCTCTATGAAATTCATTGGTGTATTCGCCCCGTTCACTGATTGGAAAATGGTGAGTCTGAAGACTGAAATCTTCTTGGTAAAACTGTTCAGGCTACTGCTCCCAGCGACATTCGTCGTGCTCCTATGGTGGACAGTCGAGGCTCCTCCGGACGTGAGGAGTTCACTGCTCAGCGGTTTTGGCGCCAACGCGAACCATGTTATCTTCTTCGGTGGAATCATCATCACAGCACTGCTCTACAAATTCATGGGAATCTACGAACGCAAGATCTTCTACGAAAGCCACCATCTCAGAAGCCCATTGCTTCGACGCCCCGAAGAGTAGAGATACGAAACCTAGAATCCAACCCCGTTTCTTTCACGAACCTTAGCGAAAGCTTTCTACCCAGAGAGGAAACTCCCAAAACCGACTCAGAGTGAAGGTCGGGCTCCACGTCAGCATTGCCGGTACGATAGACTTAGCCGTAGACAGAGCCAAGGAGTCAAACTGCGACACTTTCCAGGTCTTTACCCGCAACCCCCGAGGCTGGAGGTACTCTGCACTCGATCCCCAAGAAGTCGGAAATTTCAAAGAGAAACTGAAAACCAGTGGAATCGGCCCGCCTATCAGCCACATGCCCTACCTCCCGAACCTGGCCTGCCCTGAAGACGAGCTCTACGAGAAATCGGTCGCGACGCTAGCAGAGGAGGTAGACAGGTGCGTCCAACTCGGCATTCCGTACATTGTCACACATCTAGGCAGCCACTTAGGCCGGGGACGAGAAGTTGGCCTGCAAAGATTGACGAGTGCACTCGACGTGGCGACAAAGCGTGCCAGAGGCGACCTCCAGATTCTTCTCGAGAACATGGCAGGTCAAGCCAACAGCATGGGGTCCAAGTTCCAAGATCTCAAGGAGATAATGAGCGGCGTGAAAAGGGCTGAGCGAATAGGCGTTTGTTTCGACACGTGTCACGCGTACGCTGCTGGGTACGACTTGCAGTCTAAGAGAGGCGTCGACCAGACTCTCTCAAAGTTCAACGACATCATCGGCTTCGACAGTCTTAAGGTCGTTCACCTTAACGATTCCAAAGGTGGAATTGGCTCCGGCTTAGACAGACACGAACACATCGGAATGGGGTACATTGGAGAGAGGGGATTCAAGGCCTTTCTACATCACGATACCACTCGTGGACTTCCATGGGTTCTTGAAACACCTGAAGATGAAAGACGCGATGCACAGGGGAACCTTCGAATGGTCCGGAAACTGGGAAAATGACTTTGGCCCTCTCACGGCGATCACCGCAGACTCTTCATCGAATAATCAAGGACGCGGCCAGAGCAGTCAAGATAGCTCGTAAGGAGGACCCGACTGCTCTTCAGAAAATTAGCGACTCCAGTGATGGAGACCCCTTCAGAGTTCTAATCTCCACAGTTCTCTCTCATAGAACAAAGGACCCAACAACAGCCGCGGCTTCATCCCGCCTCTTCACGGCTTTCCCGGACGCCCTGAGTTTGTCGACGGCTAACGTGAGAACCGTAGCTCGACTCATAAGACCGGTCGGCTTCTACAGGAAAAAAGCCAAGACGGTGAAGAGACTAGCGAAAATAATTCTTGACGAGTATCAAGGAGTAGTTCCGGGAGAGGTGGAAGAACTTCTCAAGCTGCCATCGGTGGGCAGGAAGACGGCCAACTGTGTTCTCGTCTTCGGATTCAGGAAACCGGCGATACCAGTTGATACTCATGTTCACAGAATCTTCAACAGGCTCGGAGTTGTAGAGACAAAGACCCCGGAGGAAACCGAGATGGAGCTGGTCCGAGTAGTCGATAGGAGAGACTGGCTGGATCTGAATGATGTCTTCGTCAAGTTCGGCCAACTAGTCTGTAGGCCAATCGGGCCGAAATGTTCGGCATGTCCTCTCAATGATAGGTGCCGGTACTATCGAGAGTATTACCCGAAGAAAATTCACGCAAGTTGAGTTCCGCATGGCCAAGCCTCACCTAAGATAGGGTTCTCCGAGCAGTGGGGTTCCAATGTTTAGGCGTTTTTCCCAAGTGCCTCGTGAATGGCTCTTCCCATTTCTTCTCTCTCGGCCAGGGTTGCTCGTTTGCGTTCTGGAAAAGTCATTCCTCCCTTGGAATCGTGGCTGAATCTGGGAATGATGTGAACATGCATGTGAAACACTTCTTGTGATGCAGCTGCCCCGTTCGACTGACCAATGTTGATTCCGTCGGCCCTAGTAGCACTATGAACACCTTTCATCACTTTCGCGACCGCGGCGAAGAGCCTTCCCACCTCCTCCTCAGGCATATCCTGCATTGTGGCATAGTGCTTCTTGGGAACTACGAGAGTATGTCCTGAATTGATCGGAAAATGGTCTAGGAATGCCAGCGATAATTGGTCCTCATAGACGATGGTGCTGTGAGCCTTTCTCTCAATGATTTTGCAGAAAATGCAATGTTCCAAATTGGCTACTACCACGCTAGCTGAGCCAGCCCTGAAAAAGCCTTAGCTGGCTCAAGCCGCCTCTTGGATTCGAGCGAGAGAGGACGATTTCGTATTAAGGACAAATGGGAACTAGCCTTATTATCGGCAAGCCCATTCACTTCAGCTATCACCAGGAGATTACGGACAGAGTTCACTTTGGAGGCTTGGGCGAGTCTCGAGAACCCTCATCATAGGAGCGGGAAGAATAGGCATGCATCTCATAGGATATCTCTCCGCCAACGAAGAGAATAAGCTAACCGTCATCGAGAAGAAGAAGGACCGGTGCAAAGAAGTCTCGAATAAGTACGACGCGGTCATCCTTAACGAGGATGGGTCCAAGCACCAGATTATGAAAGAAGCCGACGCCTCGCAGGCTGATCTCGTCGTCGTTGCTACGGATGACGATAGGGTCAACATCAACACTTCACGGCAAGCGAAGAAGGACTTCGGTGTCCCGAGGGTCATCGCGGTCGCGAACAGTCCGAAGAACAAAGAACGCTTGAAAGAAGCAGGCGCTGATGTCGTTATTTGTCCCGTGGACCTTGCACTACGGGACTTTGAGAATGTCCTTTCCAAAGATCGGTCTATCACGCTGATGTACCGAACCGACCCAGACTTGCGGGTTGCTGAAACAACAATCCCGATGAACGCGTCGATAATCGGTAAGAAGATTCACGAGATTGAGATCCCGGAGAAATGCCGGATCACCCTTGTTACTCGGAACAACGAGTTTGTCTTTCCTGATTCCGACGCAGAGTTGCTGTCCGGCGACCGGGTCATTTTGATGGGAGACGCTTCGTCGGTTCAAAAGACTGTCGAACTCTTAAGAAACGCCGAGTTGGCCTGAGCTCTACTTCACGTGCTGAGCGTTAGATGGCCACCATATTCGACCTCGGAGCACCAATCCAAGTCGAAGTCATACTAGCCGCGCTGCAAATCCTCGTCATCCTAGGGCTAACATACATTGCCGTCCGAATATTCCGCGTGGTGGTCCGAAGATTGGGTGGCGACATTCCTGGGGGACTTGTGGCGAGCGTTCAGCAGATCGGCTCATGGGCATTATGGGCCATTGGAATCATCATCGTCCTAAGCCAGTTTGCTATCAATACAAGCATCCTTCTTCTGATTCTCGGTTTGGGAGGTATAGCTGTGATAGTAGCGTACCGCCAGGTACTTTCTGACATCGGAGCAGCACAATTCATCTCAAACTACCAAGCTTTCAAAGTTGGCGAATGGGTAGAGGTCGAGCATCACTACGGGCGCGTCATAGAGCGGAACCTAATCCATACTAAGATTCTCACACCTGACAATGAGGTTGTCGCGATCCCAAACTCGCTACTTTTGAGCCATTCAGTTGTTAACCGGACGAGGTCCGGTGGCTTGCGAGTCCAAGTTCCGATTTTCGTGAAACAGGGAATAGACCTCAGGAAGCTTGAGGATAAGCTGGTCGAAGTTGGGCAGCAGATGAAAGTTGATCTTGTACCAGACTCGACACCTCAAGTTCGGGTTTCCGAGTTCAACGGAGATATAGTGCGACTTGTCCTCATGCTTCATGTTGCAAACCCTTCCAAGCGAGACCAGCTCATTTCTGACGTTCAGAAACGTGTCTATGAGGTTCTGCCCGGACTGTAGTCGCGAATAGAGAATGTCATGAACCGTTAATACAGCCGACCATCGCCTCGACTCACATTCCAAGCGTAGTTTTCGGAGTCAGCCCTGTTGGCCACGCCCCCTAAGAAGTCCGCGCCTCGAAGGGGGCTCAGACGAACCCTTGGAATCGGAGGTCTGTTCTCCATTGGCTACGCGGACATTGGAGCGGGCATTTACCTAGCACTCGGCTTGGTAACACTCCATGCAGGCTACGCCACTCCTCTTGCAATCGGGGTAGCTGCAATCGCCTATGTCTTGACTGGCCTGACCTACGCTGAGCTATCCTCGACATATCCAACCGCGGGCGGCTCCGCCACCTTTGCACAAGCAGCCTTCGGAGATACCATCAGCTTTCTCGCTGGCTGGATGCTTTGCCTTGACTATGTCGTCACTGCCGCAATCTTCGCGATTCCAGCAATAGCATACCTTTCGTTTTTCGCGCCCGATCTAAAACAACCATACATGCTAGGAACAGGAGCCATAATCCTACTCCTTGGGCTCCTTGCTCTTAACGTCATAGGAATCAAGGAGTCGGTAAACTTCACACTCGCGCTGAGTTTGCTTGACATCGCAAGCGAAGTCGCTCTCATAGTCCTCGGCCTAGTCCTAGTCATAATTCCAGGGGGCTTACTCTTCACGTGGCCGAGCAAATTCAACTTGGGCCTCGCCCCTACATGGGGAGCCTTCGTCCAGGGCATAACGCTCGCCATGGTTTCCTATCTTGGAATCGAAGCTCTGGCCCAGGCGGCAGAAGAGACTCACATCGCCGGTCGGACAATCCCTCGGGCGACCATGTTGACGCTTGCAACAGTCGTAATTCTCTATTTGCTAATATCCACTGTCGCCGTTAACGTCATCGATCCCGGCATACTCTCAACGAAGTGGAAAGATGATCCTCTCTCTGGAGTAGCCAGCAGCCTCCCCGGGGCAGGCGCGTTGATCGCTGGATGGATTGCTCTTCTCGGAAGCTCGATTAGTATCATAGGAGCGAACGCTGGAATTATCGGGTCCTCACGGACCCTATACGCACTATCGAAATACAGACTCCTCCCTGGAAAGTTCGGCGCTATACACAGGAAGTTCAGAACGCCCTACATTGCGATTCTATCCTTCGGCCTAGGAAGCATCCTACTGGTTGCGTTGAGTTCTTTCAACTTCCTTGGCGGATCGGTTGACCCGCTTGTCCTGCTAGGAAGTCTCTACAACGTGGGTGCTCTCATTGCCTATGTCCAAGCGCATGCTAGCCTAATTGTGACACGAAACATTGACAAACCTAGGTTCAGACCTTTCAAAGTCCCGCTCTCATTACGGTTCAAAAAAGGTAGTAATGTTATCGAGCTCCCGGTGTTACCCCTCTTGGGGCTTGTCGCAACCGGGGCAATCTGGGTGGCCGTGATTGCGACCCACGATTTGGGCAGAAACCTAGGGGCTGCTTGGGTTGTTATGGGGATCAGCATCTACGTTTACTTTCGAAGGAAGAATCATCTGCCCTTGCTCGGAAGAGCGAAGACAGAGGACCAGTAGACGGCCCCGGGTTATCCGGGTGGACTACTTGGTTAGCTCATTCAGTCGTTTCTCGATTAGGTCAACCTGTTTGGAAAGGAAGCTCTTGTAGCTGCGGAGAAGTTTGACCTGTTGCGGTTTGGTTTCCCTATCGATTGATGATATTGTTCTCTTGATAGCAGCCGCAGTCTTTTCCATTGTTTCGTCTATCGTAGCCGCTACTCTCGGACTTGTCTCCTTGACCATCTTCTCTGTTTCTCTCACCCATTTCTCTGTGGTCGAGGCTATGTCCTTGCTCACTCTTTCCACGCCCTCCCGGACGTTCTTCAGGCTGTCTTTCACGTCTCGGCGGGTTTTTTCGCTGGAACCTTCTCTGTTTGACATCATCCACCTTTCATTGTGGGTCTCAAATTAAACCCTTCGAGGAGCTACGTGGAAATCCTGCCAAGCCATAAATTGCGAGAAACGTGAGTTGTCAACATGATTGGGCTGCAGGAAAAGATCTACATTGCTTGGAAGAATCGAGAGCCTCCGAGCCCCGCCACGAAGACACTTGGCATAACAATCAAACGTCTTGGAAAGGGGCACGCGTGGCTGGAGATGCATGTTGACGAGACTTTGCACAATCTCTCCGGGACCATGCACGGCGGAGTCATGGGCGACATCGCTGACGCTGCGATGGGGATCGCTCTGGCGACCACGTTAAAACCGGGGGAGGACTTTACGACAATCGAGATGAAGATGAGCTTCCTACGCCCACACATCACCGGGATTCTTAGGGCTGAGGGCAATTTGGCCAAACGAGGCAGGCGAGTAGCATTCGCAGAGGCAGTCCTTACTAATGCGAAAAGAGAAGTAATAGCGAAGTCTACCGGGACATGCCTTCTATTGAAGGCCTAGCAGGAACCTGGGTTTGTCGGAGTTTAGGCCAAAGAAACTGGGAGAAAATTCTCGACTTTTTCTGCTGCTGGTCTCCCAGATTAATCTGATTCTCGGAGCACTGTTCTTTGTCTACCCGAACCTCGTGATCAACCTCTGGCCATGGCCAGTGAAACCGTTAGCCGGCAGGTTCATTGGAGCCATTTTCCTGGCTATTACCCTCGGTTGCTGGTCGTCTCTTCGGGCTGGCGGGTGGCAAAGGGCAAAAGTTCTCCCCCTCGTCGGTTCGGCTTTCTTCGGGATCACCGCACTCGTCACGTTTTCATGGGGATTTTCACCCAGTCCCGGACCAACCGTTTGGATCTGGGGAGGCTACTTTCTACTTGCAAGTATCGGGCTTCTTGCCCTGATTGCTAAGCACGGGTGGTACCGAGAACCGCGAGACTTGATCGCTTCCCGTCCATCGTGGCGTCTGGCTAGCTCGTTCTTCCGAGTCCAGACAGTGGTCGTCGGCGTTTTCGGGACGATGATGATTATCCTACCTGATGTTGCGCAGGAAGAGTTCTGGCCATGGCGCGTGCAGGCTCCCACACTTCAGACTTTTGGGGCCTTGTTTCTTGCGACATGTCTCGCTACCGGATGGGCATCTCGGCAGGCCGATATTGGAAGGATAAGGGCGCTCCTCCCCTTGGACGCAATTTTTCCCACACTTGCGTTGCTGGCTGTGGCGCTCCACTGGGACGTTGTCTCAGCCGAGAGCCCCAGCGCAATTGTCACGGGAGTGTGGGTTTTCCTGTACTCGTTTGTAGCAGTTGGCTCCACATACTTGTTCTTTACCTCCGCAAGGCGGAAGGCTGCTGTTACCTAGTCACGGTGGTGACTCTTCAAAGCTTTAGAAAGAAAATCTCATCGAATGGAAAGGGTCCAGGCGAGCATATCACGAAGCGGCTGGAGCTTCTATTCCTCGGGACCGGAGGGGCAGATACCACTCCCCGCATAGGTTGCAAGTGCCGGGTTTGTCAAGAGGCGAGAAGGAAGGGAGGAAGGTTTGCCCGAAACGGGCCCTCTCTTTTTCTCTTAGGACCGAGCCTTCTTTTCGATACACCAGAGGACATTGCAAAAAGCCTCGAGCGTGAACAAATCCACCGGGTCCGACGTCTCCTCTACACTCATTGGCACCCGGACCATACAATGGGTAGGCGGGTGTTGGAACAGTTGAACATGAGCATTCTCAACCTCAAAGGCCGGAAGATGACCGACATTTGGCTTCCAACATGGGTCAGAGAGGATTTTCGGAGGAGACTCGGTTTGGATGAACATCTGCAATTCTTCGAGCGAATGGGAATCGCCAAGATTCACGAGATTACAGCAGGAGAGACCCTTGTTGTCGACGGCGTATCCCTACGTGCGTACCGCATGGCGCAACCAGGGTTGACCGCGTTCTTGGTGAAAGCCGGTAAGAAGCGAGTGGTCCTAGCGGTCGACGACACGAAAGGTTGGGTTCCATCGGACCAAATGGTGGAGCCTGACCTACTAGTCATGGAGGCGGGATGGTTCGAGCTGGACCCAAGAGGCCACGTCCTGGTTCCTGAGAATCACTGGGTTCGGCGCTCAGAGGCATCGTTTGACGAGACCCTGAAGCTGATCAAGCGCATCAAGCCACGCCAAACTGTTCTCACTCACATAGAGGAGATGAACGCACGTTCATATACCGACTACCTAAAACTGGAAAGGAAGTACGAAGACCTCAGAATTCAGTTTGCTTATGATGGGTTGCGTCTGAAGGTCTGATTTCGAGAAATTTGTGATTTAAACACTCTATGTTTGGATACGAATTAGCGGGCGAAGTCAATTGTACGTTTGCAATAATTTGTAAACCATGAGGTTTATCAACCAAGCATCGAGACTCGCCCTTGGGAGTCTGACCCACAACGTCTGTATCAACAGATCCGTTCCGAGAAGCTTCCCGCAACCTGATCACTAGTGTTGCTCTCATAACGAGCATAGGGAAGAACTGGCCGAACGTAATGTCGGCCGAGTGGACGTTCCAGGTTTCCTTCAGGCCGATGAGGCTAGTCACTCTGGTACATCGAGGAGACGCAACACACGACAACATTCTTGAAACCCGAGAGTTCGGTGTCAACTTTGCCAGCGATGACCAAGCCGCTCTTGCCAGCTTGGCAGGGGCTTACACCAGCAAAGAAGTGCACAAGCTCAGCAGCGAGCTCTTCCAGACCTACTCGGCCAAGAGCATTCGAGCGCCCATGGTTTCGGGATGTTTCTTCAACGCAGAGTGCAGGCTCGTAGAAACGCTTGAAACGGGCGACCACACAATGTTTCTGGGTGAAGTGCTAGAAGTAGCATCCAACCCGGACAAGGGTCCCCTCCTCTACAGTCAAAGACGATATTGGCAGAGGGGCCAACTGCTATCAAAGAAGCCTCTCGCCTACGCAACATGCACTATCAGCGGAGACCTATACCGAATTAACGGAAGGCTCCAGGGCGTCGAGAACTACCCCCAGACGGTAACCGTGACTGTTTCGAACACAAATGGTATGCAAATTGTGAGGGAGAATGTAGACACAGATCAATACGGCTACTTTGAACTTGTCAAACCCAATAATCCCGCCCTGAAAGGGACCTACCTAGCCAAGGCCGAGTGGAATGGGCAGGTCGGGTCCGCAGTTGCCACGTTCAACTGAACCATGATTGACGGTCAGACCTGAATATCGGCAGACTCTATTGAAATCCCTCTGGCCACTACAAGTAGCATCGTTTCACCCCACAACCTCTCCACAGCCTCAACCAGCTCTTCCCGGTTCGAGCTCACGAATCCCGCAACGATCTCGACGAGTTTTCGGAAATCCTTAGGTTGCACTGGACATTCGAAGAGTTGCTTCCAGTACCAGCTCGTCGTGAGCACGTATTTTCTGTTGAGAAGAAAGACCACTCTCGCCGTGTCCCAAGCCATGTAGAATGCCCGTGTCCTTAGGTCGACAGCGTCGTTCTTGAAACGCGCATTGCGAGCAGCAGCGAGAGACTCAGTCATATTGAGGGCGGCAAACCGCAAGGCATCTTTGAAATCCGTACGGTCGTTTTCTTGGACTGCCTCATCCAGCTTCTGGATCCATCCATCCCGCTCGAATAATACAATCCGGTTTCGGTATTGGTCAGCCCCTATTGGCCAATCCCGGCCGGGTTGGCGTGCAGCCTCCAGAAACGCAGCCTCTTGCAGATAGTCTATCTGGACTAGTAACCCGTTATGAACGTAATACTTTGTTGGAATCGTTACATTGTCTCTGACGATGCATGCCATTTCAAGGTCCGAGTATGGACGGTCGAGGCTCTTAGCAGTGGAGCCACTGACGAAAACTGCCAGCACTCCGTCCTTGAAACTGTCCAATATCCTTGCACAGATTCGGCGGCTAGTTTCCATCCGTTCCTCGTGGCTAACTTCTCGGAGAGGTGGCTCTTCCTGCAACTTACTTCCCTGCCTTCTATCGGCTCTTCGTTTTTGGCCATCATGTATGTTTTCCTCCAAGTACGGTCCCATGTCGCGGCGTCCTCGAGCGCACGGCCTTGTTCGCGGACTCTAGGGAAAATTCTTCTCTCGTTCGAGGAACTTGAGGAAACTGTCCAGTTTCCAGTAAGCGTCGAGAAACTCAAGCCCTCTGTGGGTGATGGAGTAAGAGGTTTCCTCGCCATCTTCGATCCTTGCAAGTCCGTAGGATGCAAGATCTGTGAGTGATTTCTTGGCCCGGTCCACCGGGGTGCCAATAGCGTATGAAATTCGTGTAATCCTAATGGGTCCTCGCCGCTTCAAGGTTTCGAGGATTTCCGCGTAAATGTCGACGCGTGAACGCTTCGACACCTATCGTCCATCTCAGAGAGGCGGTTTTGGCAACTCTATGGTCTTTACAGGTGGTTTCGCATACTCTACGTCAGGCTCTGCTTCCAGCCTGTCCTGGTAGAGAACTTCTCCGGCAATCCGACACTGTGACTCTAGGCGTGCTTCTCTCACGTAGAGGTTCCTTGCCCGGACTCTTCTTTCCAGTTGAAGCTCCCCGGCGTAGATGTCCTCGACTTCTCCGCCTTCGCGTATTCTGACCTTCTTGGCGATTAGCGGCCCTGAGGCTCTGGACCTGGCGCCTAGTTCTATTCTATTCGCCTTCGTTCCTCTGTTAGATCGCAAGCGTCCTCCAACCTCGACTTCATCTTGGGCCTCGACGAGGTCGGCTTCAATCTCCCCTCCAACGTCAAGCGAGTTGAGCCTGAGAGCCTTCCCGATCCGGGCTCGTCCTCCAACCCGCAGGTCTTCCTTGAGGGTTAGGTTTCCTGAGGTTTGAAAGGTTCCACCTACGTCGATAGCGACTCCGTCGCCATCGCCTCCTATTTCCACGGTTCCACCGACCTCGATGGTTTCAAACGTGAGGCTTCCCCTACTTTCGAATCGTCCGCCAACGTCCACTCGGCCTCCTTGTCCACCTTCGGTCAGGATCACTGACCCTCCGACGTCTATTCTATTGAACTTGAGTGGCTTTGAGGAAGTAAACGAGCCTCCGACATCAACCTGGTCTGAGACCTCTCCCCCAGCCAGGCTGACTGCTCCGCCAACATCGACCTTGGCGCCTTTCAACTCTCCCTGAATGTCCACCGAGCCTCCTACGTCGATGTTGTCGACGATTGCTGTTCCTCCGACCTTGAACGACCCGCCCACGTCAACGCTTCGAGCAGTAATTGACCCCGAGACTCCCAGCATCCCGCCCACGTCGAAGTCCTCCGCCTTTGCGTCCTTGCTTACAGATAGGCGTTTGTCAACGTCAACCGATCGCGCGTCCAATGAGCCCTCGACCATCAACTCCCCATTCCGAACCTCTACGTCACCTGCGCTCTTCAGATCTCCACGGACGATGATTCGTCCCTCATCAGATTGGAAGTCAGCGCACTGCAGGCTTCCTCCGAACGCTGCATGGCCGTAGCACCTGACGCTGCCTGAGACCTGTATGGGAGATGCGCCCTCGGGTTCGACTTGGCTGTCGCGTTCCACTTCCAGATCGCCATCGACAATGGTGAGTTTCACCGTTGTCATCCTTGGGACTTTCACGTCTCCCATTTTTCGGTCCTCTCTACTTTAGGCTCAGGTGCAGAAGATTTCTGTTAATCCAGGTTCTTGCTCTCGCTTTCTCAATCGTTTCTAGGTCGAATCTTGTCTGGCACATTTCTATCACTGAAGTTGCATGTGCCGTCCCGTCTTATAATGGTCGGGCACGCCGGGTAGTTACTTCAGGTGATTACACGTACTGGTTTGGTCTAGGTCCATCGGATCTTTGGCCGGTGGAGTTTTGACTAGCCGCATCCGCTTGTGTTGCCGCAGTTTAGACACTTGTAGCATGAGCCGTTTCGGACCATTATCATTCCGCAATTGTCGCAAGAGGGTGCGTCGGACTGAGGGTCGAAGGTGAACAGGCTGGCCTCATTCACGACACGCTGAGAGGCTTGTTCGTTGGCCGGCTGGTCAGGGGCCGGTTCTGAGAGCGGGGTGAGAATTGCTTGGGTCTCCCGTGCCTCTTCGTTCGTCCTCGTCAGTCCAACTGCCAGCTGGTCTTCCTTGGATAGGAATTTCAGGCCTAGCCATCTGAAGATATAGTCCACTATCGACTTTGCGATTCTGATCTCCGGGTTGTTGGTTACTCCTGAGGGTTCGAATCGTGTGTGGATGAACTTGTTGACAAGGTCCTTCAGCGGGACCCCGTATTGAAGGGCTAGTGAAATGGACGTGGCGAAGGCATCCATCACTCCTGATATGGTGCTTCCCTGTTTCGACATGACCACGAAAATCTCGCCCGGTGAGCCGTCAATGTACAATCCTACCGTTAGGTATCCCTCTGTTCCAGCGATGCTGAACTTGTGCGTAACGGATTTTCGCTCGTCAGG
Source organism: Candidatus Bathyarchaeota archaeon (assembly GCA_005888735.1). Classification (GTDB taxonomy): domain Archaea; phylum Thermoproteota; class Bathyarchaeia; order 40CM-2-53-6; family 40CM-2-53-6; genus BA-19. The sequence continues at coordinate 180,932 of VBBN01000035.1, read as the reverse complement.
CAGGCGGCGTCTCTGGGGTTTGTAGGGAATCTCCTGCGGCTTCAGCTCCGTCCCTTTCTCTTTGATGCTTGTCGTGAGGGGCTGTGTTCTCTTTGACCCGTCCCTGTAGATTGCGATGGCCTTCAAACCCATCTTCCATGCCACAACGTACGTATCCGCAATCTCGTCAACTGTGACGCTGTTGGGCATGTTGACGGTTTTCGAAATGGCCCCGGAGATGAACGGCTGGACTGCCGACATCATCTTCACATGTCCCATGTAGTGGATGCTGCGATTTCCTTTGGCCGGTTTGAAGGCGCAATCGAAGACTGCTAGATGTTCAGGTTTGAGGTGGGGTGCTCCCTCAATCGTATCGTTCTGTTCCAAGTAGCGGAGAATGTCGTTGACCTGTCCTTCGTAGTAGCCGAGTCTGGCGAGTGCTTCGCGGACCGTGTTGTTGAGAATCTTGATGACCCCGCCTCCGACCAGCCACTTGTACTTGACAAGGGCAATGTCAGGCTCTATCCCAGTAGTGTCGCAGTCCATCATGAACGCTATCGTGCCGGTGGGGGCTATGACTGAGATCTGCGCGTTCTTGAAGCCGTACTTCTCGCCGAGAGATAGCGCATGGTCCCACGACTTGACCGCCGCGTCCCAGAGGGTCTTCGGGGTTCCGTCAGATAGAATCTTGTAACTGTGTGCTCTGTGCATGTCGATGACGTTGAGGAAGGCTTTCTCGTTGATGTGGTAGGCTTTGAAAGGCCCGTGCCTGTTCGCGATCTGGCTGGACACGGAGTAAGCTTGCCCTGACATCAACGCGGTTATGGCGGCAGCATAGTTTCGGCCCTCGTCGCTGTCATATGGTAGACCTCGGGCCATTAGAAGGGCGCCGAGGTTGGCGTAGCCTATGCCGAGGGGGCGATAGTCGTGGCTGTTCTTCTCAATAGCAGAAGTCGGGTAGCTTGCGTTGTCCACGAGGATTTCTTGGGCGGTGATGATAATTCCCACTGCATGCTTGAAGGATTCCGCGTCGAACTCACCGTCAGCCAGACGGAACTTCATGAGGTTCAAGCTTGCAAGGTTACAGGCTGAATCGTCCAGGAACATGTACTCTGAGCAGGGGTTTGACGCGTTGATTCTTCCGCTTGTGCTGCAAGGGTTCCAATTGTTCACTGTGCTGTCGAACTGGATGCCCGGGTCCCCACAAATGTACGCGGCCTCAGCCATCTGCTGCATCAGGTCGCGTGCCTTGTAGACCTCAGCCACCTTACCGGTTGTGAGATAGCGGGTCTTCCAGTCTTTTCCTTCAACAGTTGCACGCATGAAATCATCAGTGACTCTGACACTATGGTTGGCGTTCTGGAAGAACACCGAACCGTACGCCTCGCCATCGACCGATCCGTCGTAGCCTGCGTCTATGAGCGTCCAGGCCTTCTTCTCCTCGTTCGCTTTCGACCAGATGAAATCCACAATGTCAGGATGGTCTACGTTGAGGATGACCATCTTCGCGGCCCGCCGGGTCCTCCCGCCAGACTTGATTACGCCAGCGAAGGCATCGAAGCCTTTCATGAAGGACACTGGGCCGCTGGCCTTGCCGCCGGTGGAAAGATGCTCTTTGGACGAGCGGAGGTTGGATAGGTTGGACCCTGTGCCGGAGCCGTACTTGAACAGCATTCCCTCGGTCACAGCCAATTGCATTATCGAGCGCATATCGTCTTGGACGCTGTTGATGAAACATGCCGAGCACTGCGGGCGTTCTTCGATTCCCACATTGAACCAGACGGGGCTGTTGAACGCTGCCATCTGGTAGAGCAGTATGTGGGTGAGCTCAGCTTCAAACGCGGCTGCTTCCTCATCGTCCAGGAAGTATTTTCCCTGGCGACCCCACTTGGCTATCGTCCCGGCCACCCGACCTATCAGCTGGCGGACGCTGGTCTCTCGCTCTGGCGAGCCTAGCCTTCCACGGAAGTATTTCGAGGAGACAATGTTCGTGGCGGTCGGAGACCAGAAAGAGGGAACCTCCACTTCTTTCTGTTCGAATATCACCTGGCCCTTGTGGTCGGTGATGACAGCATCTCTATTCTCCCACTTTACAGTCTCATACGGGTTAATGGCCGGTTTAGTGTATCGTCTTCCGTAGTGGAAGTCGCCCGGGGGAACCTTCGGTATTTGCATTTCCATGTTTCTTTTCAGACTCCTCCCTCATCCTTTCAGAATCAGAATCGGGAGAAACCCAACACCCTCAACTGGGCATTAAAGAAGTTTGTACTGTTTCGTATAAAAACGTGTAGTGCCGTTCCCGCGACCGTTCGTGGGCAATACCATGTTGAAATCAATGCTTTTTGGAAATTCTCCATTATTCTTTCAGGCTGACTAGGACTCCGTCGCGAAGTGGCAGAATTACAGTGGACATTCCCGTGAACCCTGAAACCTCCTTGTTGAACAGTATCATCGCCCGGGCCTCGGAAGAGGTTCCGCCGGTGGACACTTCTCCGCTCCAGAGTGCGTTATCAGCTACGAACAAGCCTCCCTTGCGGAGCAGTTTGAGCGATTTCCTGAACGCTTCTAGGTAGATTTCCTTGTCGGAGTCGAGGAAGATAAGGTCGTATTTTTCTCGAAGCTTCGGGATTATCTCCAAGGCGTCACCCCTGACCACTTTTATGGTGCCGCTGAGCTTTGCTTCCTTGATGTTCTTCTCGGCAAGGTAGGCTCGGCTGGTGTCTAGCTCGATGGTTGTTACTGATCCCTTCTCGGAAGCCACGGCTCTTCCCAGCCAGATTCCAGAGTAGCCAATAGCAGCTCCGATCTCGAGGATTCGTTTGCTACGGCTGGCTTTTGCCAAGTTGTAGAGGAAGCGTCCGACTATGGGCCCGATAATCGGGACGTTGTTGGTCTCGGCGTACTCCTCCATTTTTTCGAGAAGCCGATCTCTCGCCGGGGCGATACTGTAGAGATAATCATCTATGTGGTCGTATGTGATTCCCAAGCGGAACCGTGCGCGCAGTGGCCCGGTTGGTAGATAATCTTTGAGCCTCAAACAATCGTTTGTGTGATGTTGAACGACTCAGTCCTAGCGCGGTCGGAGGTGTACCCGAAAAACATCAGATCGAACACTTGGTATGTGACTGTGGACCTCAGCTGGTGGTCGGCGCTGGTTTTGAAGAAGAAAAGGCTCGTGGCCTCGACCGCGTCGGTCAAGTTGTTGGATTTTCCCCACCGGGTAACATTTCCACCATAATTGTCCACTATCGTCAGTCCAGTGATTCTGATGCCAAAACTTCGGACATAACTGCTGGTGACTGTCTGGTTGATGATGCTGAGTACTAGCGAGTATGTTGTGGAGAGTGATGGGCGTGGGTAGGTTAGGTTGGCGATGGAAACGGCGAGGAAGGCTTTACCGGCTGAAAGCTCCGCTTGGACAGTCCAGCTGCCGCGAGCGGAATAGGTTGAGTTGAGATACTTTGTCCCGACAGCGGGCAGCGTCGGTGGGCCGGTGAACTGCCAAACGCTTAGGCCCAGGATACCCATCAGAAGGAATATGGTAGCGACTTTTGCCTTCGGCCCCATAAGCGTGAGATGGACCCCGGACTCGGGCTTTGTTCTGGACGGTGTTACTGGGCTGATTTTCACCTAGTTACAGTAAAATGGTATACCAATCCGGGTCGAACAACTGTAGGTGCTAAGTTTGGGCGGCGGAGCCAGGCACATGCTTCTCTGGTATGTCTGGATACGCCTAGTCGATGGGGCCTGGCACCGACTCGACGACATCGCGCGCCAACTGCATCTACCACAGAACGCGGTTTCTTGGGCGGCTAGGTTCCTCTCAGACAACGGACTGGCCGAGCTGGGAGAAGAGGACGAGATTCGGCTGGGCAAGAAACACGCACGGTTTGAGGAGATTGTCCGAGACCTTCCAACCTTCAGAGGAACCGTGTAGACTCAGCTAACCGTCTCGGACATCCCTTCCCTCTCCCAAGGAAAGGAGCACCTTCGGAAACTAGGCAGTCTTTGCTTGATTCATAAGAAGATGCAAAGATTTCACGAGTTTTCCAAGTTTCGTATTGGCTATAAGTTTCAATGTCGACCCTTGCAGCTAGGCGAGTGGTTCGGGTATTCTCTTGAGGGACCTGACAGGAGATAATAGGACCCAGAGGAAAGCCAGTGTTCCAGCAACAGCAGTAATACCTATTGTCGTTCTTAGCCCGAGGAATTCGCCCATCAATCCGCCCACAAGCCCGCCCACAGGAATGGTTCCCCACACGAGGAATCGCATGCTCGCGTTCATGCGCCCCTGCAACCGAATTGGGACAATTGCCTGGCGTAGGCTTACTTGGTTGATATTGTAGACCACGCTTCCCAAGATGATAAGGAACATACCCAGCATCATCAGTGGAACCCCCGATGTGAGGGGTCCGGCAAAGTAGAACGGGAGACCCCCGAGTCCAGAAAGCGCAATGCTGGCGAGTATCGCCGTTCCAACGCCTAGGCTCTTGGCGGCTCTTCCCGCAAGAAAGACCCCGACTATTCCACCTATGCTTCCAACGCTGAAGATCAGACCCGCGATCACAGGTGCCAAGTCGTTTCCCAGCCCTAAGCCGTCAGGACTGGGTCTCGCAAAGTAGAGTAGAAGAATGGCACCGTAGGCGCTCGAGAAAAAGTTCGAGGTTCCTGTGCAACCGGCTATCGAGCGCAGACGCTTATCTCTCAGCACAACCGTGAGCCCTTCACGAATATCCGATATCACAGAACGCCTTGTCTCCCTGTCCGCGAATGTTTCTTCTTTTCTAATCCAGCCGAGCGAGAGGGCCGATCCGAAGAATGAGAGCGCGTCGAATATGATCGCCAATGGCGCCGTGATTATTGGTATGATTGCTCCGGCGACCGTGGGCCCGACTGCCTGAGAAGTTGATCTGCTGGCTTCCAGCATACTGTTGCCTTGGACGAGTTGTTTGCGGTTGACTAGTGAAGGAAGGTAGGACTGGTAGGAAACGTCGAAGAAGACTTGGAGCACTCCGATTAGGAAGCTCAGTCCATAGAGAAAGGGCAGCCCCACCCGTGTAAGTTGGCCCGTCAGGGCCATGAGAGGAATAGTTGCAAGGAGAGAGCCGCGGAGAATGTTCGAGGAGACCATGATCCTTTGTTTTCGGTGACGGTCGACCCAAACCCCGACTATCAATCCGAACACGAGCCATGGCAGGCTCCCGATGAAGGCCAGAAAGCCCAGTTCCGCGGCGCCTGCGTTGAGGAAAATGATTGCTGTGAACGGCAAGGCTAACCCGGTGAACTGACTGCCGAACTGCGAGATAGTCTCGGAGAGCCAGAGTTTCAGAAAGTTTGGGTGATGCCAGAGGCTCTTCTCAGGAGAGACTTCTACCGAGGCTGTTTGAGGGGGTGTCACAGGGACAGTTGTCTCTTGGGCCTTTCTTAAGCCGGGCGCACTTGCAGCAGTCACGGCTTGTAGTCACCCCATGTGTTTTCAGTTCGCATTGAGTATTCTATGTTGCGGTGATGCATGAGTAATCCGCAAGAATGCACAGCTCAACGCGCCTTTGCGCGGGTTTGACCTATTAAAATCTGTGTTTGAATGAACCCAATGCGTATATAAGCGATCGGGGACCCTTGTGGGTAAGGAACTTGCGGGACATCAAGGTAATTCGGGATCCTAAGGCTATGGATCTCCTTGCCGACCCTACGCGTAGGAAAATAATCGACCTCCTGCGGGCGAAAGAGATGGCTGTCATTCAAATTGCCGAGCATCTTGACAAGACACCCCAGGCAATCTACCACCACATGGGGAAAATGCTCGAGACGGGGCTAATCGAAGTGGCGAAGGAAGAACGAATCGACCATTTCATAGAAACATATTACCGCGCTACGGCGGAATTCTTCATGTTCACTCAAGGCGAGGAGAAGGATGAGGAGGGCGGCAGGCTCCAAGAGGCACGGACGAGAGAGGCGGTCCAAGCACTACCCAGATTGGGCCTCGGACCAGGAATAGACGACAAAACTGTCGCAAAGATAGTCGCTCTAGCCCGGAAAATGGACCAGGCTTGGAAAGGAAAACTGGCACAGGAGGTGTCCGAGAAGGTTGCCGAGATGGAGGACATCGACTACTTCACAAAACAGTTCGTCATTGAATACGCCCAAGTCGCCTCAATGAGCAGCAAGCAGTTCGACGACATGCAACGCCAGCAAAAAGAACTACGTGAATTGCTGGTTACCGGGCTCAAGCGTAAGCCAGAACTCGCGAAACAAAGAGTCCCGTAACTGTCTCTTATCTCCTAACCTCTTCTAGAGGCGGAAGTATCCGTTATAGAGAAGAATGACAGGGCTTCAAGAAATGGCGGCATTCTGTGACAGTTCGACGTTAAGTTACGATAATTTCGTTTTCTGCTTCTATTAGACCAGTGGACTTGATGTCCTCGTTGACTATTCTCTTTCCATCAAACCAGATGAGGTCGGGTTTTTGATGCCCGTTGAGGTCGACATAGACAACTTGAACTCTCTTCGATAAAAGCTCCTTCATTCTCAAGGCAACTTTCGCGTTTTGTTCAGGTACCGCCTTTGAATTCAGCCATACAACGGTCTTCTTAGCCGCAGCGATCTGTCGAGCCCTTGATTCTAGCGACATTGGTCTTCGATATGGCAAGGACCGAAGAATTCCTTCTCTAATCTTCGCTCTGCTCATCAACCCGAGTCTCCATCTCGCTGTCATCTGCCTCCGCTTTATCTCTATGAGTTCGGGATTTTCCGCATAGGCTCGCCTCATTGCCTCGGACTGGCCTGGTCTCTTCATTCCCGGAGGTTTGACCTTATGGTAGCAGGTCTCTGGGTTTTTGCAGGCGTGGCCCTTAATGCCCTTGTTCTAGGGTACTCTTTTGGTTCCTTGCAATGGATTCGTTTTTTCGTACCTTTGCCAGCTACTTCGCTGGCAGCTAGATGGTTCGACAGAGATTCTACATAAGTGCAGATGAGGGGAGCGAACCTGTTGCAGGTAGAGCGGAAGGCTAGGTGAAGACAATAGCCTGACCGGATCAAGACCTGGCCTGGCAGTAAAGAACCTAACTCAATTCGACTCGACTCGATTCAACTGACGCCAAGTCATGACGTATGAATCGCTAGTCCGCCTAGCCCCTGGCATTGTAGACCAAAATGACATTTTTTCCCTGGAATTTGTAGACAGGGTCGACCCAGGCTTTGTGCCGTCCATACCTTTTCAAGGTGGATGCGGTGTGCGTCTTGTCCCCGTCCAGCCTGTAGCCTGTCCAAGTTCCGTCTTGGCTAGAATATTCCGGCGGCAGGTCTGCGCAGTTGTGGACTATGAATGATAGAAGGTAGTTGTTCGACGGAGTCTCCATGTTGCAGACAGTTCCCGAGAAGCTTTCTCGTCGAATCTTCCTCACTCGGACCCAGAACCCATCCTTTGTTCGGATTGCATGGCTGGTCTTATTCGAGTACTTACTTCCATCCATGTGGAATCTTACCTCATACTCTGGCTTGGCGTTGACTCTTCGCCCTTGGATAACTCGCCTTTCCGGCCTGTCGCTTTCGTAGATAGCCGGTAGAACGCCCAGTCGGGAACCGATGAGGAGGACTTGGTATGCGGCCATCTTTGATGAGGTTGAAAGTCTCCAAGTATTCCCTCTCTTGAATCCGTCACCTTTCAGCCACCCCTCGAGGAAGGGCCTGGGGTCACGTTGTTCCAGAATCCACGGTGGGATCTTCTTGTTGAAGGCCCTGCTGCCGAACTCTTTTCTCATAAAATTTGCCAACGCCTCCTTAGAGAACCGGACGAGTAGCCCCGTCGGATGATGGTTTATTGTTCCCTTAACCCCCCAGTGTCTTGCTGCCAAATCGATAATGTGCTGGGCAAGTCCTTCTTCAGCGTGACCTAACGCAAAATAGACTTGATTCCCAATGGGATATCCTTCTGCCATGTAAAGGCCCATGAGATAGAGTAGTTCCGGGTCTCCCTCTCTTCTACCTTCGAATCGCGGAAAGAAAACCCAATCCTTTACTGTCAGCTCTCCAGCGGGCTTCCAAACCACCTTGAGAGACGGTCTGGTCTGGGGATCATACCATTTTGATCTCTGACGGACTGAGCCACAAGCTAGCACCGGGTGCTCAGGAGTCAGTCGAGTCTCGGGAAGCAGGAAAGGCTTCACGACAACAAGCTCGCCAGAATAATCCCTCTCAAAGTACCTCGTAGGAATCTCATAATTTCCATTTGCAGAGACAACCGAATCTAGCTGCTCGCCTATGGTTCCTAGACCAGGGTTCGTGAACACTGGATCTCCCTTCGGAACGCACCAAAAGGTGACGCCTTTGTTCTTGTACTTCTCGTAGACTTCCTTGAAGGTTCCGTAGTCCGGAGTGTTGATCCACCGGTAGTAGTGGTATTTGTACCTGACGCGGATCTTGAACTTGCTATTCTGAGCTCTCTTTGACCGTCTTTTTCTTTTCTTTCTTGACTCCAATTGTGTTTGCTGGCTCATGATGGCTCACCAATGTTTTCTCCCATTCGTGGGCGAGGCGAACGAACACGTCCTTGCTGGCGCACTTCAACCGTTTACTGTGGTACTGGACGAAGCGGAGGAAGCTTTCAATGTCTACATCGTCCTCGAAATCAACTGTCAGGATGTACCTCACGTGAAACCCTCGACTTGGCCTATCCGTCTCGCCGTTTCGGCCATTCTTCCAATGGATGATTAAGCGAATCGAAACCCGACTAGGCTGTCCATAGTACCATCACATTGCCTGTTAATTGGAACACCCTTCGTGGAAAATTCTCGAAGAAAAACCTGAAGGGCCCCTCCCTGTCACGGCGAGGCTTCTAGTCGTGCTAGCTTTCCGACAATTTTTTCTTCGTGGCTGGTTTTTCATGTCTGAGGGGCCCAAGTATCTACAAACATTTCTGGATGAACGTCCAGCCTATCTCGAAGAGCGTTTATATTCGCATCATTCGCGAGCTCGACTCTGTGAGTTTGTAGGGAGGAAAAAGGGCATGGAGCATCGCTTCGGGAATGGACTGGTGACGAGCTAGTTGTATGAAAGGTTCCACATCGGCACGAAACCTTCTCCCCTCGCTTACACTCTGCCGGCTAAGTTCGACGTTCAAGCCCGTAAGCTCCGACTCGCAGCCATGCTTGTTCACGAGGCTTTCGAGTTCCGTTTCAAGAAAGATGTTGTCCTAAGTCGGCCGTGCATCTACGGAGTCTTCGGCGGAAGATTTGGGGGCTTCAAACCGATCAAGGAAAAGTGCGTTGGCTGCATGAGATGCGTGCAGGAATACCCACACATAATGACCGTGAAACTCTCAGAACCGTACAAACGACTCGGTGACTCGTACTGGACCCCTGACTCAATATTCACAATCCTCTACGAAGCATCTACTGGCAAGATACCGGTTAAGGGAATGGGCTACAAGGGATCGTTCGGGGGCGAAGGGTTCGATGATATGTGGACTGACATGTCGGAAATTGTTCGGCCGACACGTGATGGAGTCTACGGAAGAGAGTACATTTCTACCGTGGTGGACATTGGGCGGAAGCCGCAATCTCTTGAATTCGGAAGAGATAACGTGCTTGGGGCAGTCGAGACGGTTCCGGTCCCGATTCCGATAATCTTTGACCTTCCACTCGGCTCCAACGAGCAAGTCCTCAGGGCGGCCTCATCAGCTGCTGCAGAGCTGAAAACATTCTCCGTCGCCCCTCTAGGAGACTCATCGGGCGAACCCTCAACAAACAACGTTCCGTTTATCAGTGGAAAAAATGATGCAGAGGGTCGCGCTGAATTTCTAAAGAAATCTCGAATCATCGAGTACGACCCGGACAAGCCCGGCCTGCGGAACAAGCTTAGGGAAAAAACACGTTCGGTGGTCTTTGCCGCCCGGCTTCCCCTTGATGATGAAGTCGAAGAAGTGGCCTTGCAGCTTGTGAGAGAAGGCGTCGAGGCGTTGCATGTTTACGCTGATTATCACGGGATGGACTACTCTCGAAGCCCCCGCCACATCGCCAGAGCACTGAAGACACTCCATGGACGTTTGGTTAAGGAGACGGTCCGGGACCAGGTGACAATCATCGCCAGCGGTGGGATAACACTGGCAGAGCATGTTCCAAAGGCGGTCATCTGCGGGGCAGACTTGGTCGCGGTGGACACGAGTCTCCTCGTCGCTTTGCAGGCCGAGTTTCAGGGCGAAACCCGGAGCAGGACGGATTGCAAGCTCAACCCGAGAGCTATCGACCCAGCCTGGGGCTCCCAGAGAATCGTCAACCTGATGGCTTCATGGCACGACCAGCTGGTCGAGATTCTCAGCGCGATGGGAATACGAGACGTGCGCCGGCTTCGAGGAGATGTTGGACGGTCGATGCTGGACTCTGAGCTGAGAGAACAAGCATTCGAGGGAATGCCATGGGCAACAGTATAGAGCTGGTGGTGGAGAAGCACACCAAACGCATCCGCCATGGGCTTGAGGTTCTCCCCACCCTACGTCACGGCGTGCCTTCTGCGCTGGGAAACAAGCGGTGGACCGGCGAATTGATTCTATCCACATACGAGCAGGCCTTGACGGGAGAGTTGCCGAAGAACGGTTTGGAATATTGCGTCGGCAGCTCAGGAGGAGGATTCGACATTCTAGGATGGAGCGAGACAGGGGAACACTCAAAGATTGACGAGGAAAGTATCGACCTATCACTCTCCCTCAACAAGAAAGAAGAAGGCGTACGGCTGCGGGTTCCCCTTCCAATCTATGGCGGCGGAATGTCCTTTGGATCG
>VBBN01000035.1:0-170172 GCA_005888735.1 Candidatus Bathyarchaeota archaeon | reverse complement strand
GGCCGCAAAGCAACTTGGAACGTACACTTGCACGGGCGAAGGCGGCTATCCGGACCAGCTCGTCCCGTACAAAGACAATGTGATCACGCAGGTCGCAACCGGCATGTTCGGGGTCCGCGAGGAGACCATTCAGTACGCGCCGATTGTCGAGTTCAAGTATGCTCAAGGTGCGAAGCCAGGGCTTGGCGGTCATCTTCTAGCCGACAAAGTGACATCTGAGGTGGCAAAGATGCGGGAGTCTACGATGTTCACCAGCCTCTACTCACCCTTCCCCTTCCACAGCGTCTACTCGGTCGAGGACCACAAGAAACACGTAGACTGGATCAAAACGGTCAATCCGAGAGCGCTGGTCTCTGTGAAAGTCTCGACTCCGACAGACGTGGACATGGTTGCCATTGGTAGCTACTATGCTGGTGCGAATATCATCCACATTGACGGAGGCTACGGCGGGACGGGAGCGGCACCGGAGATTGCGAAGAAAAACATCGCTATGCCTGTGGAGTATGCTATTCCCAAGGTGCACAGGTACCTGGTTTCGGAGGGTGTCCGCGACAAGGTTGTCTTGATGGCTAGTGGCGGTATTCGGACGGCTGATGATGTTGCGAAGGCGATCGCACTCGGTGCTGACGGATGTGTCGTCGCCACCGCTGAGGCTGTGGCTGTTGGCTGCACGCACTGCGGGAATTGCGAACGGGGGCGAGGCTGTCAGGTCGGAATAACAACAACCGACCCAGAACTATCGATGTTTATCGACCCGGCTTGGGGAGAGACGAGGATTGTCAACCTCTTCCACGCTTGGGAAAAACGGCTGCGAAAGGTCCTGGCCCGGTACGGGTTCGGGAGCATTCGAGAGCTGCGGGGGAGAACTGACCTTCTCGTGAGGTACAAGTAGGATTGAGTAGCAAGAACGTCGCCAGGCAAGTGATCGATTCCCGGGCGAGTCTCCCTGTTGTCGATAACTCAGCTGGAAAACTGGAGGCGGAGGGCGGCTGCGGAGTCATCGGCGCCGCCGCAACTGTCCCGTTTGAGGGAAAATATCTCCTCCAGTCACTTGTTCAGATGAAGAACCGGGGAAACGGGAAAGGAGGCGGAATCGCTGCCGTAGGCTTAGACCCCGACCAGTTGGGTGTCTCGAGACACATTCTCGACGAAGACTATCTCATCCAGGTTGCCTACCTAGACCCTTCGGTGCGGAGCCAGGTCGAAGCTGAGTTTATTCATTCCGTTTTCCTTGTTGACAATAGTTCGCGAGTTCCTGCGCTCGCTAACTATCATGACGTTCCCGGGCTTGAAGTAAGTCCCCCTGAGGTGTTCAGATACTTCTGTCGCGTAAGGCCAGATGCGCTAAGCAAGTTCGTCCGTGAGCATCGACTTGAGAGCCTGGACAATGAATCGCTCCACGACGAGTTCGTCTACCAGAACAGCTACCAGCTCAACGTCCGCTTCTACTCCTCTCTCGGCGAGAAGAAAGCATTCGTCCTCTCGCACGGAAAAAACATGATTGTTCTCAAACTTGTCGGATACGGGGACGATGTGGTCCGATACTACAAACTCGAGGATTTCCGGGCCCACATCTGGATCGGGCACCACCGGTACCCGACGAAGGGGCGAGTCTGGCATCCGGGCGGAGCGCACCCGTTTGTCGGATTGCACGAGGCGCTAGTGCACAATGGTGACTTTGCTAACTATCACTCGATAACTGAGTACTTGGCGCAGCGGAATGTTCGCCCGTTGTTTTTGACGGACACGGAGGTTTCCGTGTTGTTGTTTGACCTGTTGGATCGGGTCTACAGGTATCCCTTGGAGTATCTGATTGAGGCGATGGCGCCGACTACTGAGCGGGATTTCGAGATGCTTTCGGAAGAGAAGAGGAAAATCTACAGAGCGATTCAGTCAACCCACATCCACGGGTCTCCCGATGGGCCCTGGTTCTTCATCGTCGCCCGTAATCAGCCTTCGAAGCGTGCTCTCCAGCTGTTGGGCATCACGGACACTTCGATGCTGAGGCCGCAAGTGTTCGCCTTGCAGGAGGGTGCTGTGAAGATTGGTGTGATAGCTTCTGAGAGACAGGCGATCAATGCCATGCTGGCGAGGTTGGCGAACGATGGGAAGATTCCGGCACGGTACGCAGATGTTTACTGGAATGCCCGGGGTGGAAGCTACACGGACGGCGGGGTTTTCATCTTCTCGCTGGAAGATGGTCCCGCTGGGATAGAGCTTGTTTGCAAGGACAAGTTCGGAACCGAAGTTCACTCGCCGCCCGGGCAGAGTTTTCTCGAGTCCGGAGTCGGCTCCATTGCCCTGAATGCGAGTGTCACCCTCCAGCTAAGGAACCTGCGAAACATGCAGGACCCATCGTTAGTCTACGACTATTTGCGTCCTATTATCCGGGATGGAGGGCAGGGCTTCACCGCCGGGGTTGTGGAGGAACTGGAGGGTCTCGCCCGAGCAGACGGGGAGAATTTCCCGTTTGTCATCGACTCGCTAACACTGCTCTACGATAGAATCTACGATACCGGGTCGAAGAAGCGGAGTGCACTGTTGCACTTGTACACGGACGCGTTGAACAGGACCTTCTCCTCGATTCCCCTGCTGACGAGAGGACTCCCGTTCACTCGGGTCGACTGGGCCTACAAGAACAATCTGACAACGCCGAGCCAACCCGGCCAGGCCCTGGTGGTCGACTCATTGGACTTCCCTGTCGAGGGAGATGATAGCCTGGCGAGATACGTAGCCCGTGCATATGCCCAGAGATGGAAGAGACTCCTTCTCTACAATATTCGCGGGCACCGCTTCATCGCCAACGGCCTGGGCCCGAAGACGAACGATTTGCGAATCGATTGTTACGGAGACGTCGGAGACTACGTTGCGTCCGGTATCGATGGAGCCGAAGTGAACATTCACGGTGCAGCGCAGGACCAGGCAGCTCAGATCATGAAGTATGGGAGGCTGGTGGTTCATGGTGATGTTGGCCAGGCGTTCATGTACGCAGCGAAGGGCGGGCACGTCTATGTTCTCGGGAACACGGCTGGGCGGCCCTTGATTAATGCTGTTGGGAAGCCGAAGGTCGTGATAAACGGAACTTGTCTTGACTATCTTGCTGAATCGTTCATGGCTGGGGATCCTTACAATGGTGGAGGGTTTGTGATTGTCAACGGGCTTAGGCCGACTCATGATGGGAGGTTCGTTGAACAGGCGACTCCATACCCGGGAAGCAATCTGTTCTCGCTCGCGTCCGGCGGAGCCATTTTCATTCGGGACCCGCATGGGAGACTGACGAGCGACCAGTTGAACGGGGGACGCTTGGCAGAGTTTACGGAGAGGGACTGGCAGCTCATACTGCCTGAGCTTCAGGAAAACGAGCGACTGTTCGGAATATCCGTAGAGAAAGACCTTCTTACAGTGAAGGGCGAACCCTTACCGTATTCAAGGGTCTACCGAAAAGTAGAACCGATTCTGCTACAAGAATTAACCTGAACACTCTAAAGGATTTTCAACATCTCAGGTTCGAATGATTGTAGGAGCCTGACGAGCCACTCGTACTCCTTCTTCTTGCCAATCCTGACTTCCACAATCTCCCCTGAGGCCGATATGATTTTGAGATATCCGGTGCGAAAGGGTGCCTGGAGGGTTCTTCATACACTCCTGCCCCGACACCAAATCGACCGATCGAAAGCTGAAGGGGACTGTAGGATCCTCCAAGATATCTTTCCTCCTCTTGCATTCCTGTTTAGACGTAGATGTTTGGTTTGCCGGTGAGGTGGTCTACGTCGAAGCCTATTCGTCCAACCAGGTACCTGAACACGTCTCTTCCCACTTCGGTGGCCCTGGAAGGGTCCACCTCGTCCTTTCGGAACTTTGACAAGAGGGTCACTGAGATATCGGTCAAGGCAGCTATCAGCGTAACTACTTCCTCCACCGAGATCTGTTTTCGGTCTTGGAACACGTCTTTCTTGATGAAATCTAGCACCATCGTGGCGTACTTTACCATTCCATCAGACCCCTCCTCCATGTCGTGAAGGACCCTGTCTGAATCTGTCAAGGCTGCCTTACCAGTGTTAGGCTTTCTAATAAGACACGCTTTGGCTTGGTGGTGGTATGCGAGAGGCTAGCCGGGTTGCCTGGCTGATCTTAACGTTGAGCCTTTTGCTTGGTAGCTGGATGGTCTTCGACGGGACGAGAAAACTAGTTACTGGCCTCTACACTGGCGAGGACACCGTTGGAATAGGGCCTTGGGCCGGCTTCGTGTCTATTCTAGGAATAGATCCTGCTGACATGGGAATAATCTTCGTCCTGCTCGGGACAGCTTGGATTGTAAATGGGGTGATCGTTGTAATTGGCGGCCCGTGGAGGTACGAACGGGTTATCGCCGCGTCTCTTCTCACACTATTCTACCTCGTGCCCGGGACACTGGTCAGCGTTGCAACCCTCGTATTGACGGCAAAAGAGCGGCATCGTTCAGCGGTCGGTACGAGTTGACGGAGTGGGAGAAGACTTTGCAACACGGAGACTTGTCCTTGCGAACGATTTTGAGACTTGGCCGCAGCGAGCACGTCCTGGCTTTGGTCCTAGCTTCGCTAGCAAACAGTCTGTTGTTGTTCAATCGGGCGTCTTTAGCGTCGAGAGCTGGGTCAAGTGTAGGTGTAGATGTTCTCGCGTCCGCGCTTGTTCAGGAGGGACTGTTGGCGATTCTCGTGTTGGGAATTGTCGTCTCAAGCCTTTCCAAGTTTGGTTGGCGGTGGCAGTATGTTCTCGCCTGCTTCTTGTTCACTGGATACGGTGGCCTTCAGATGGCCGGGACCTTCGTCTCCATGCTTGAGCTAGTTCCTGCCCTCCAATCGAAAGGAATAGGGCCTCAGGACTATCTTGGATCTTCCTACATGATCGCCCTAGGCTCTGCAGTCTGCTATCTTCTCTCAATCTTGCTTCTTAGACGGGCTTATGGAAGACTTCTTAGGGTGAAAACTGCAGCGCAAGCTATCCCTGCGGAATTTCTCTGACGCGCTCTATGCGACTTTCGCGTAAGAGTCGATGATAGCAGTGATGTATTTGACGCCGAGTATGAAATCTTCAGTTGTCGTGTACTCGTTGGGGGCGTGGGCGTGTGAGTAGGCGGAGGGCGGTCCGCTTCCCGTCCAGATGGAGTCAAGACCTAGACGTTTTGTGAAGAGATAGTCTGGTCCGGAAGCTGGGTTTCGCGGGAGAATCACCGGTGTCGAGCCATAGGCGATTCTGCTCGCTCTGACAGCTGCTTTCGAGATGGGTGCGCTTGGTGAGGTGCGTGAGGGCTCCAAGAATCCTAATGGTTTGACCTGAATATCGTCGAATCCATGAGTGTGCAAGTGTTCCTTCAACAGCTGGAGTTGTTTTCTAGGGTTCTGATTATAGACAAGTCGGAAGTCTATCTTCATCATCGCGCTTCCAGGCAGAACGGTCTTGGAGCCGGGTCCTATGTAGCCTGTTTTGAACCCGCAGATTGTGCATGTTGGCTCCATCAAGTACCGTTTGAGTGCTTCGCGGTTGTTGTTGGCTTTGAGGAACTTCTTGATTCCCCACTCTTTGAGATAATTCTCGCCTCGGAACGGAATCTTGCCCACGAGCCTTGATTGGGCAGGTGTGAAAGCTTCGACATCATCATACCAACCTCTTATGAGAATCTTATCGTCGGGGCTTTTCATCGTGTTGAGAGCCCAGACCAAGCGCCAGGCAGCGTTCGGAACTAGCGGTGCATAGGAGGAGTGCAGGTCATCTCGGGCCTTTTTGCATCGCAGTTCGACATAGAGCAAGCCTTTGACCCCGAGACTGATCTTAGCCCGGCCAGTCTCATCAAAATCTCCGTCGTAGCAGACGACACTGTCAGCCTTGAGTCGCTCCTTGTTCTCTTTTATGAATCGTGGGAGGTGTGGACTGCCAATCTCCTCTTCTCCCTCAACGATGAACTTTAGGTTGAGGGGTGGCTTGCCGCTAGTCTTGAGGTAGCTTTCAGCGGCTTTGATGAAGCTGACCACGTTGTTCTTGCTGTCCGCGGCTCCGCGGGCGATGATCTTCTTGCCCTGGACTCTTGCCTCGAAGGGTCCTGAGACCCATTCCTCCAAAGGCTCGGGCGGCTGAACGTCATAGTGGCCATAGATGAGAAGGGTCTTGGCCGCGTCTTTGGCTTTCACTTCACCATAAACGACTGGGTTGCCGTCTTTCTCGGGCAAAATCTTGGTCTGGATACCAGAAGCATCCATTTCCTTCTTGACGATTCTAGCGCAGTCCTCGATTCCCTTGCCCTGGGCAGATATGCTCGGCTGACGGAGAAGGGTGCGAAAGTCCCGGATTAGAGTCTCCTTGTTATCATCGATGTAGTCTATTGCTTGTTTTAGGCTCGTCTTTGTTCACGTTGCGAGCATCTTGGTTCGGGTTTTTGTTAATAAAACCTTCGGAAAACGCCCTGAACTGCCGCTTCAATGAAGCTGACGAGGGCCCAAGTGAATTCCTGGCGTCTATCGAGACACCACCTTGCAGAACGCGTACCCAGGGCGCAGTTGCCCAAATTGGTCTCAGAGGTTTGCGGGGTCCAGGCCCAAGTATTGTCGGGGGGCCGCCTTGTCCATAGGGGCAAGGGTCAGTAGTATCAAGATGGAGGATGTTCAAGATGCTCTCTGGATGCAGCGCACCATTGTGAAGACTTGGTGTATGCGTGGTACTCTGCACTTGCTAGCTTCCTCGGACCTGCCTCTCTATGTGGCCGCGTCGAAGAGCAGGTTAGGATACAGGGATGACAAACTGTTCAAGCAGTACGGAATAAGCGGGAACGAAATAGAACGGATAACCGCAGGTATCCACAAGGCTCTCGATGGTTGCTGCCTGACCCGCGAGGAACTGGCGAGCAAATTGGCGAGGCAGATCAAGCTCAACCCTAAGACCCGGAGAGTGCTCGTTTCGGGCTGGGGGAGCCTGCTCCAGCCGGCTGCTCTGCAAGGAGTCCTCTGCTTTGGACCCAGCCAGGGCCCTAAGGTTACTTTCGTCCGGGCTGACCAGTGGCTCGGGAAAGGGGTGGACCCGCGCGAGAACAGTGAGGAAGCTCTGAAGACCCTGCTCCGACGTTTTCTAGCCGCGTATGGCCCGATTACATACCAGGAGTTTGGACACTGGTGGGGTGGGCCGCCGCAAATGGCACAGGAATTGATGAGCTCCATCTCGGAGGAACTTGACCAAGTAGAGTTCGAAGGACATCGGGCTTGGGTCAGGAAGGCCGATGCTGAACAAATCTTGAGGACTCCACTCACGCAATCAATACGACTTCTGCCCAGCTGGGACTGCTACGTGATGTTCTACCATCCTCGAGGGTTTCTTGTCCCTGGGAACTTTCGGCCCGGAGTCTTTCGGCAGCTTCAAGGCAATGCACCAGTGCTCCTCTTGGACGGAGCGGTTGCTGGGGTGTGGGAACGGCGTCAGAAGGGACGTCAAATCGAATTGAGAGTTGAACCATTCGTGAGGCTCAATTTAAGTGATCAGAATCGTGTCAATGAAGAAGCAATAGGCCTTGGTGAGTTTCTAGGGGCCCCTGTCGAGGTCACCTTCACGAAAGTAGCTTCACCTCAGTGACACGGCTAAGGGTTTTTTACACGTCGTTTTGTCTTGATGTTCTCGAAGAGTTTCAGGTCCACTTTCTCTAGCCTGGCGCAGCCAGTGGTGCGACTTTTGCGTGCTTCAGCAGGACAGCCCTCCCCCAGCCGCGGTGGGCGAACTCCTCCAAGGACGGCAGCTTGCCGATCTCGAACCACTTCGCCTCGGTGACTCCCTCCCCTTTCGACACGTTCATTGTTGTGGGGAATGCTAGGTAGTCGAAGCTCAAGTGCCATGTCTTGGCATCTCCTATGAACGATTCAACGTCTACGAGTTTCAAGGTTGCATCCTCAATTCCTACCTGCTCCTTTAGGAGTCGTCTCGCCGCGACCTCTGGATGCTCGACGTGTCGAAGCTCGTCGTTGGGCAGAAACCATCCGGGCTGGTTATCATACTGTGAAGTATCAGAATATTTCACCAGCAGCGCTGAGCTATGGTGAAAGACGGCTACGTGAGCCACAAGAGTATGTTCTCGACAGCTCAATACGGGTCTGTCCGGACGACGTCTGACCCCCGGAATATAGACTATTTGGAGAGGGCTCGGTCAGAGAGGTCAGTGGACTAGACAATGGTCCTCGATGACTGGACCCCGCCCTCCTCGGCGATCGGAAGAAGCCTGAAGGGGATCATTTTCGACCTAGACGGAACGCTCCTCAGCACATTACCCCTCATAATCCATTGTTTCAACGAGGTCTACAGTAGATATCTCGACAAAACCTTGAGCCCGGAGAAAATCATTGCTAGCTTCGGCCCAACAGCACGCGATCTGATCCGCATCCAAGGACGCAATCTTTCCAAGGATCAACTCCAACGGGCCGTCGACGATTATTACGAGTGCTACCGCGAAAACGCATCTAGTAAGGTTCTCATCTTTCCCGGTATCCCGGAATTGCTTGAGAAGCTGCACCGGTCAGGCCGACGACTGGCTGTGGTCACAGGGGTGGAAAGGGTCTTGATGGAATACACATTGACGAAGTTTGGCTTGAGCGGAATGTTCGAAGCAATGGTTGGCGGAGACGATGTTAGGAATCCGAAGCCTGACCCTGAGGGTGTCAAGCTCGCGCTTGAAAGAATGGGGTTAACCTCTAGGGAGTCTATCTTCATCGGGGATTCTCCCGCCGACATTCTCGCCGGAAAGGCCGCGAAGGTTCTGACAGCTGCTGCCCTCTGGAGTCCAGAGGGAAAAGCAGACCCGACTGAAGCAGGACCCGATTACAAGTTCAGAAGCGTTCAGGAGCTTTCCACATTTCTAATGCCATCAGAGAAGAAAGAGGAGCCGGGCTTCTATTTCGCGAAAGACCTAGGATAAGGTCAGACGGGCTAAATCCAGACATTCTTCACTCGTTTTTCTGTCCGTTTCTTGACGAATCCGGACAGCGCAGCTGCAGGTATCAAGATCATGGCGAGTCTCAGAATGAAGTCCTGACCGTTGACTGGTGTTGGCGAGGTTGATGTGGGAGGCTGGGCAGGCTGACTTGACAGGGTGGCGGGGTTCCTCTCCCCATCTGTGCTTCCGATGAGAGGAGTTTCCACATTACTGTTAGCGGCTGGCGAGAGTAGTGCCGGAAGAGCGAGGAGCGCGATCCCCACAACCGCCCAGAGGGTAATATGCAATGCTAGCCTAGGCTTGGTTCCCAGTCTCATTCTTCTTCCCCACTCTCCTTTAGTGCCCGTTCCTTGCTAGATCTCTGTGCTCCGTGTAAGATAATGCCACTGGTAAGAACGGCTTGTTCAACCATCAGAACGGCCTCATCCTCCACACTCTCAACGTCTCATTCCACGAGACCCCCGCAGCAGTTACGCCGAAGACGAGTGCCATGATGTTGTGGACGGACAGGTTCGGAGGGTAGAGGAACGGGTAGAGGACCAGCATCACTGTGAACATGGTGGAATAGAAAAAATAACGTGGCAACAGGAAGCCTAGAAGGCCTACGAAGTTCTTCAGGACCCCAACCTTGACTTGGCTGACCAGCCGGTAGTCTCCAGTTACTCCTTTGTCCAACAGGCCGAGTGTTCTGAGTTTCTCCAAGTGGTGGAGGGCAACGCTGGGACTGCTAAGACCAAGTTCGCGTTGAATCGGTCTTACGCCTATTCCCTCCTTCTTGTTCGAGCCGAGAATGTGCCAGTAAATCCTCAACGTGAGTCCTTTCAGTTCAGACTCGACGACCCTCTCTCTGTCTTCTTCCAAGCGAGAATCATATTGACGTTCGGGTCTCTGTCCAGTTCAAGCTTGCTGTGTTCTACTCTCCGTACGCCCCGTTCTAAACACTGGGATTATGCCTCGCCAAGAGGGTAGTCTAGGCTGTGAGGTAGAATGGATTCAGCACACAAAGCCCTCGCGGTTGCCCTAATAGTCCTTGGAATCGCCGTTCCGCTCTCTTTCGTCCCAACCGCTTCCGCTCATCAGATGAGCCACTTCAGCTCCTATTCGGACTTGGTCAGTTTTGTCCAATCCAAGCCTTCCTTATGCGACGCCTCCGATGGAGGCCTGATCGCTCTTCCCGGCACTACGCGTGGGCCAGTTCCATCCAATCTTGGATCAGTAACCGCCTCTAGCAACCCAGGTCTGGATTATTCAGGGACAAATGTGCAAGTCCAAGGAGTGGATGAGCTCGATACCGTGAAGACTGATGGACATTATATCTACACGATAACAAACAACACACTCGTCATCGTAAAGGCATACCCCGCTACGGCGGCGAGCGTGGTTTCCACAATTACACCGAATGGAACAATAACCGGAGTCTTTGTCTCCGGAGACAAGCTGATCCTCATCGGTGGAACGCCCAATTATTGGCCGATCTCGACCATGGGTGTTAGCAGAGCCGTGATGCCGTACTGGTATAGTGCTCAGACACGCCTTTGGGTCTACGACATATCCGACCGATCCAGCCCAGCGCTCCTATTCTCTCTTCAAGAGAGAGGAGGCTATGTTGGCTCGCGTCTCATTGCCAGTTCAGTCTATCTCATAACTACGGAGAACATCATCATGAGTAATAGTACACTGGAATTGCCTTCTCGGACAGTAAATAGCCAGGTCCAGGCTACTTCTCCAATGCAAATCTATCATTCGGACGTGCGAGACTACTCATACAGCTTCACCACGGTCACTCGCGTAGACTTCGCCGGTTCCATTGGCCTGAGCTCTCAGACGTTTCTGATCAGCGCAAGCAGCACTATCTATGTGTCAACCGCCAACATTTACCTCACATCGACCATATGGAATTGTCAACAGGAGACCGCGATCCACCGTGTAGGTATCAGTAAGGGAGAAGTCAGTTACGAGGCCACTGGCACAGTCCTCGGCGGAGTCATGAACCAGTTCAGCATGGATGAGTACAACGGATACCTCCGCGTCGCTACGACCAGTTGGCCGTTTGTCCGGCCGCTGATGATGGGGGTGAGCACGACGTCATCTTCGCTAGCCCCAGCTCCAACTCCTGCTCCAGGAACTCCCGTACCAATAACGCGTCCGGCCCCTACTTCTCAAGGTCCGACGACGAACATCTACGTGCTAGACATGAGTCTTCAAGAGGTCGGAAGGCTTGAGAGGCTCGCGCCGGGCGAACAGTTCCATTCTGCTCGGTTCATGGGAGACCGTGGATACTTGGTCACTTTCAAGAAGACAGACCCTCTATTCGTAATCGACCTGCGTAACCCACACGCTCCCAAGGTTCTGGGTGAACTCTACGCTCCAGGCTACTCTGACTACCTTCAACCCTACGATGAAACTCACCTGATAGGCATTGGAAAGAACGCCACCGACTCGGCTAGCGGAACCTTCGCCTGGTACCAGGGAGTCAAAGTGTCGCTGTTCGACGTCAGCGATCCCACAAAGCCGGTCGAAGTGTCAAACTATGTAATCGGGGATAGAGGAACTCAGTCACCAGCCCTAAGTGACAGTCACGCCGTACTGTTCGACCACGACCGCAATCTCCTGGTGGTACCTGTCGAAGTGGGCCAATTACAGGTGGGCACGACAATCCCCTCTGCATGGGGAACACTTGTCTGGCAAGGAGCCTACGTGTTCAATCTCAGCCCGGAAGGAGGCATCGTCTTCAAAGGCGGAGTCACCCACCTTCAGAAGGGGGAGACGCCCAGCTACTCGAACTATGGCCGCTTCGTTGAGAGATCCCTCTTCATCAACGAAGTTCTCTACACAGTATCATCCGCGATGATCAAGATGAACAACCTAGGAGACCTATCGGAAATAGGCTCGGTACGTCTGTAGAGAAAGCTAACCGAAATATTTCCTATAGGCCTCTTCCAGTTCCTTCTTCGCGGGGCTTCCTCGAGTCTCCGCCTTCGTAGCTTTCAACGCCCCAGCCATGTTTGCATACTTCAAGGCCTCAGAATCGTTCTTGCCGAGTATCTTCTGGGCCGCGAAAGCTCCCACAAAGGCATCCCCGGACCCTGTAGTGTTGACAACGGTCTTCCCCAGCTTGTCAACGGATACACTGTCGATCTTGGACATCTTTCCCCTTTCGTAGAAGGCGACACCTTTCGCCCCCAGGGTCACTATGACTTTGGCTCTCGGAGCTGCCTTTGCTAGTCTGGCGAGGGAATTCTCCAGTCCTCGTTTGCCTGCGAACCTCGCCGCCTCGTGTTCGTTGACTGCAAGATAGTCCAGATCGCCCATTTCTTTTTCGAATTCTTTGACTCCGAACCTTGTCAGGACCCCTGGGTGCCACAAGACCGTTTTACGAAGTCTCCGAGCCTCCGCCAACATCTTTCCAGCCAGTCTCCTGGGAGGGTCTATCACCACCATCATGGAGCTGCTTCCAAGAATCGATTGCACAGCTGGACTCATGATGTGCTCCAGTGCTAGCCTGGCGTTGGCGCCGAAATGGGTCTCTATGATGTTGCTTCCGTTCTGTTCTATTGAAATGTAGGCTTGTCCCGACTCAATTCTGTCCAACACTTGGACAGCCGCAGTGTTCACGCCCTCCTCTCTCAGAATCGAAATCTGCTTGCGTCCTACGTCATCTTTGCCAACACAACCCATGAGGGCCACTCGGTCGGGTCCCAGGATCCGCGCGGCCGCAACCGAGACGTTTCCGCCCTTACCTCCAGGAACTCTTTCAATTCTCTCAACAACGACCTCTTCCCCCCGTCGTGGCAGGCGTTTAACGAACAAGTTGACGTCCCAGTTGAGGGCCCCGGTTACGACGAGTTCTGAAGGCATAGTCTGAATCCGCAACCCGTCATGTCTTAATGAAGGTTCGAAGAAGTCACTCTGTCGATGCTCCTCTTCAGCCTGGCGTGGATGAAACCCAGGAGCAGGCTCATGCAAGACAGAAGCTTCTTTCTTGGACGATAGGTCGTCAACGGAGGGGTAAAGATGGTCTCGTGGGTCGAGCTTTTACTCATTGCCATTGCGCCTAGCGTTTTTTTCCTGTGGTTCTTTCGCCACAAGGACAGGTACGAGCCCGAGCCGATATGGTTCATGTTCAAAGTCTTCTTCCTAGGCGCCCTGTCAATTATTCCAGCGGTGATAGTGGAGGTTGTTGCCGATCCAATATTCCAACCTGCCTCGGGCTTGTTTGAAGCTGTGCTGTTCTTCTTCATCATCGTGGGCCCTATAGAGGAATTTGGCAAGTTCGGAGCCGTGAGGCTGAGAGCCTACAACTCTCGCGGATTCGACGAGCCTATGGACGGAATAGTACTAGGGGTTTCAGCAGCCCTCGGGTTTGCAACGGTCGAGAACATCGTGGCCGTTTTCAGTGCACCCACGCCGGAGAGCCAGCTGTTCACAGGCATTCTGAGAGCCTTCGTGAGCGTTCCGGGACATGCCTTCTGGGGCGCGATAACCGGCTTCTACCTCGGCCAAGCGAAATATCTCAAGAAGCCTCGCCTCGCTTTCGTAGGTCTCGGGATTGCTGCTTTGCTGCACGGTGCGTTCGACTCTACCGCCTCCGTGTTCGATGTGCTTGCCGGAAACAGCGTCTCAGTCGCACTATTCGGCCTACTGGTTCTAGCTGGAGTTGTATGGGTAACCTACCGGAAAATAGTTAGACCAGAAATATCCGAAGCAGAGGGAGAATCACCATTCAAGAGACCTACCCCCTCCACGACCTAGAGACTGGGTTCGTAGCGTCGAGGGCTAGCTTTGGCCCTTCAGCGCTCTTGCTATCACTGGTGCGACGGAGACCTTGCTCACCGGGCTTGGTATTGTGTCCGTTCCGATGACCTTGAGGACGCCTGCTGCCTTCATGCGTTTCAAAGCTCCCTCTCTCAGGACCGGGTGAGTGCATAGCACAAAGACTCGCCGAGCCCCTCTCCTCTTACAGGCCTTTGAAGCCTCAGCGATTGTTTCTCCGGTACTGATTATGTCGTCGGCAAAGACAACATCCATTCCCTTCAAGTCCGCGGAACCAGCTTCCACTTTGACCTTCGAAGCAGTCTGTCCTTCCTTTCTGACTCTCGTCTTATGGAAGACAACGTGATCCGAGTCCAATTCCTTCGCGACAAGTGCGGCCCATTGGTCTGCTTCCTCATCTGGCGCAACAACAATCGGGTTCCGGGGTTTCAGATTTTCACGGGCGTACTGGCCGAGTAGTGGCATTGCCGAGAGGTTGCGCGCGGGGATCTTGAAGACCTTCGAAACATCCCCAAGTCTGTGCAGATGGCAGTCGATAGCCAGGAACGAGGTCGTCCCGGCAGCTTCGAAGAGCCGGGCAACTGACGATGAAGTGACCGCTTCTCCTGAATAGAATCGCGAGTCCTGCCTAGCGTAAGCCAAGTATGGTGCAACTCCAGTAATAGTGCGCGCCCCCAGGTCACGTAGAGTGTCGACTATGAGAAGGTACTCGAAAATGTACGGGTCAGGATTTCGATAAAGCGACTGGATAACCACAACATCTTGTCCCTTGACGTCCTCGTGAATGCGGATATACGTCTCACCGTCCGGGAACTTCTTAATCTCCCGCCGTCCAGGCTCAACCCCAACCTCCTTGGCGACCCTGTCTGCCAGCTGTTCTGACGCCGAGCCCCCTAGTATTATCATGAGTGATGATCAGAGTCTGCAATCTGAAGGTAATAAGAGTAGAGAAGAAACGAGGCTGCATTCGTCATTAGCGGGTGGGGCCTCAAAGGGCCTCGTGTAAACGCACATTCTCCGATAGGAAGTTAAGCACCCGGTAGACAGTGCTTGCAATGAGGTGTCCCCCCATTACGGACTGAATGGAACGATTTACAGTGGCCTGTGCGAATCGCTCTCTTAGCAGGGCTCACGGGAGCAGCTGTGTCTCTGACGTTACCGTTCCTCTATGGGTGGAGCCTTTTGGAAACGCCGATAGACCCAACCTCGTACGCTGCTTTTTTCCTACCGTTCCCGACTCTGTTGATGGTCTCGGCACTTCTGCTCCTCTTTAGAAGAATGAGTTTGGAAACGCGAGGGATTCTAGGTTTTATCGTGTTCGTTCTATCAATCATAACACCCGTCTCTCCCTATATCGTCATCATATTGCTGTCCGTAATACTTCGGCATCCATACACAAGCTAAGGTTACCTTCCCCAGCTGGTGTTCGGCCAGGTTCTAATAGTTCGTACCTAGCCCTACCGCACATGTCGTTACTTGGCTTGTCAGGGCTTGACAGAAAATCCTGGCTCCAAGCTTTCAAGTCATCAGCTCGCATCATCGCCCTGGGACTGGTAGGCATCATTCTGGCATGGGCCATTCTACGTGTCGCTTCCCCCGTAACAGATCACGACGTGGCTCTCGCTCTCTACAACACAGGCGCCAGCGAGACTGTTGCACGTGTTTGGTGGGTCATCGTTTCGGTCGGCGACCTCATCTGGGTCCCGCTAATCTTCTGGCTCTATGTGTTCCGAAACAACAAACACGAGTGGACTACCGCAGTGGTCTTGGCGGTGGCGATGGTAGCGGCCATGGCCGCAACCGACATCTTGAAGCTGGCTTTTCACCTTCCTCGCCCGTTCACTCAATACCCCTTGGAATTCACAGCTCGCCTGGAGCAACCGACAAACTACGCTTACCCTTCCGGTCACACGACGAACGCGTTCACACTGGTGGCGGTCATCTGGAATAGGTACAAACCTTGGCGCATACCCTTTCTAGCTCTCGGACTGGGGACCGGAATCGGGATGGTTGTTCTCGCTCTCCATTTTCCCAGCGATGTTGTCGGAGGCGCCTTCCTGGGCGTGCTGTCAGCAAGTTTCGCCATTAGCATTGGCAAGCTTCGCTCGGGAGATGCGGCTGTCACTCCGTAACCCCTATTACAGTTACATGCCCTATTCCCAGCGGCACGGTGCCTCTTCCCCTTGAAAGGAACTTCTTTGAAGACCAGCCCGGGCGACCATCGACAAGAAATCTTACAGCCCACGGGCATAGCACTCCTTGACAAGATAACAGGCGGAGGTTTCCCCCGCCCGGCAGCAATCTCGCTGATGGGTCCTATCGGCAGCGGAAAATCCACACTCATCCGAGAACTCGTCGCCAACTTCCTCCGCCAGGGCTGCCACGTTCTCTACTACTGCATAGACGACCCAGCCGATATTGTCAGGCTTGGACTCGAAGACCATCACATTGCAGTCGAGAAAATCGAGGCTGAGGGGCGGCTGGAGTTTGTAGACATGTTCTCCCTAGGCGCGCAGAAGCTAGCAGAGTCGCTTCCCGAGATGGACCCGGGAGAGATATTGGAGGAGACGATGAGGTTTCAGGACCTCCTCAACCATGGGCGAAAGTTCGCCCTGAAGCCGACAGAGCAAAGCAAGATTCTCGTAATGGACTCTATCACACCGTTCTTTCTCCTCACCGAGGCAAAGAGGGTCTTCCAGTATGTTCAGGTGATGCGGTTCGCAACCAGAATCGCCAGAGCGGTCACGCTCGCCTCTCTGCACACTGAGGTGGTCGATGTTTCTATTGAGAACGCTACGGCCAACTTGGCGGACGGAGTGGTCGAGATGAGAAAGCGAACAGGAGAAGTTCTACTGAAGGGAGGGACCTTGAAGGTTCTGAGAATGGGACGAAACGTTACACCCTCCAGAGGATACTACTATCAAATTACAAACCAGGGGATCGTCTTCTCAAACACGCCCTTGATCTAGAATTGAGTTCAGCCTCAGAATACTTTAACAATCCACGAACCATAATCAGCAAACTGTCCATTGTCTTCAGTCGCGCCGAAGTTGAGAATAGGATGTAGCGGCTGGTCTTACCAGGACTGGGTTGGCCCATTTTACCCGAAGGATGCTAAGCCCGGCGACTATCTCCATCTCTACTCAAGCATTTTCGACGCTGTCGAAATTGACTCCACCTACTACCGGACACCGTCGTCGGTAATGGTCGCGAACTGGCGAAAGAATACTCCTCAAGGCTTCACCTTCACGGCGAAGTTTCCAAAGAAGATAACTCACGAGAAGAAGCTGCGCGAGGCCACGCAGCAGCTCGAGTGGTACTACAAGGCGGTCTCTCAGTTACGGGAGAAGCTCGGTCCATTACTCATTCAGATGCCGCCCTCGTTCAACTACAAGAAAGACCGAGAGGCCTTGGAACAGTTCCTCGGCCAAATAGACACAAAATATCAGCACGCCATAGAATTGCGCAACAAGTCTTGGTTCAAACCTGAAGTCTACAAGATGCTCGAAAAGGCACATGTCAGCCTAGTCTGGTCTGAGAACCAGTACGCCTCCACCCCTCCAGAAGCCACCTCTGACACAGCCTACCTCCGAATGGTTGGAGACAGATCTATCACCAACTTCGGGGGCACCCAGCGAGACCAGGGCGAAGTGATGCGTAAATGGTATGACGCGCTTGAGGAAAAGTCTCGCTTGTTCAAGCAGGGCTTCATCTTCTTCAACAACCACTTCGCAGGCTTCGGACCAGGCTCGGTGAACGAGTTCCGACGACTCGCAGGACTCGCAGAGCTGGACTGGAAGAAAATGCCGGTTGAGCACGGTCCTTTACAAAGCAGTATGGCAGAATTCCAGAAGTAGAAATCACGGGAGACTAGGTGAACAGTTTCTCCTGCCCGTATTTGGTAGGCGTCCATCTGCCCTCCCTTCCGGTCTGGACTACGTGGACAATCTTCTGCTGTAGCATTAGTTTGAGATGGTAGCTGACACACGCCGGGCCCAGTTTTGACTTCTCGCTAATCTCCGAGATTCTGGTTCTGCCCTGTTCCATAGTCTCTAGTATCTTCGTTCTGGAGGTGAGTCCGCGGCTGACGTTTCTCATCCCGGTCATGTAGGCCCGCGGATGGTATGCTGGGCTCAAGCCAGCCTCATCTAGGCATAGTCGCCGACTAACAGCTTTTGCTGCTCCCTATCCTCGACCATCGGCCGGAACGTTTCCGATAATTCGACTTTGATCAGCTCTAGCCGTTGCGTGTAGTAAGGCCCAACATTGTACCTCTGAACCATTTCAGACGCCACGCTGAGATACTTCTCAACCCCGTTCTTGAAGACCGTCGCCGTCAGCTTTCCACCGCACCTCCGACACTTCCCACCCAGTGGCACGCGGCGTGGTTTCGCCCCGCATTTCACACAGCGGGACCGTTGGGAGGTATACGTTCGAAGATTGCCAACAAGGTCGCGGAGAATATGTGTCGAGAGAACCTTTCTCGCAACCTCGGCACCTCTCACCGCCACCGTAATATCTGCTAGGTTGAGCTGGGCAGTCACTTTCTCCAGCATGGTAGGAAGTTCTTTGTAGGAACTAGTCAGTCTTCCCCTGTCAATATCCTCCGTCGGGTGTGTGAACCCGATTCTCCAACTGTCGGTTGGTGACTCAAGACTCCGGTTGAGTGTTGGAATTAGGCTCTCAATCTCCTTCGGGTCTGCGCCTTCAAGGCTCTTCCGGTAGAACTCCAGGGGAAGTTCATTCTCGGTTTCAATGTTGAAGGCCTGTCGGGCAACCTCGACCGGGTTCAGCAGTGGCGCTAGCAATAATGGCGCGTCCATCAAGCCTCCAATTCTGTCAGGAAGGTACTCCCGGGAGAAGTTCAACAACACGTCGATGAGGAGAGACACGGAGTCCTCGTCTCCGTCGCAGTCTCTCCTCTTTGCAGCATGCCATAAGGGATGCGCGTAGCAAACGCTCGCCTTTGTGAAACCAACTATACGGCCGATAACGCCGACTGAGGTGTGCGGGGATAAACCTACCACGAGATGACCGATGAGGTCTTCCCGGGTCTTTGCCATGTAGAACCTGTCTAGTGCATAATGAAACTGCAGGAGGTCGTCGAGGAACTTCGAAACCTTGAGCATATACTCGCCACAGTTTTCTGTGACCACCAGGTCCTGTATTTCCATCTGGCACAGTTGCTCCGGGCTTGACAATGATTTTCCTTCCATGTCATGTTCGTAGCCGAGATTGCGAGCCTTTTCGAGCGAAAGTCCAATTTCTCCTGGCCGGAAGTGTGTGAGGACAGCATTAGACGCGTCATAACGCAAGGTCCCGTCTTTGAAGACAGAGACGTCCCATTTTGCCCTGAGAATCCCTTTCTCTATCGGCTCAGGAGTTTTGGTCTTGTTGATCAAGCCCTTCACTCCCTTGACCAATTCAATCGGTGCGGACAGTCCGAGTCGTCGTGAGGTCTCTCCGAGCATTTGGTGAAGGTCCACGTCTGCGGGACGGTAGCAGACTGCTTCAACATTGCACGAGGGGCATTTGCCCTGAACCGACTGGCCGCACCGTAGGCAATGGAATCGGAGAACCGTCCCGCCGCCGCAGTTCCGGCACTTGAGCCGGGGCTCCCATCTGTCACAGACTGTGCAGATCCTGTCGACAAGCTCAAGGTTTGAGAGGGATTTCTTGGAAGCTTCGACAATGTCCCTGCGTGCGCCTCCGAGTTGCCCGGTGGGAAAGAGGGCGTGGACACGGGGGGTCATCGCCCGCTCTTTCGCCTTCTCCGGCCTGCCCATCCTCCCGCCCACGTAGGAGCGGGTTTTTCTCTCGATCGGGAAACCTGCGAGAGCGCTCAACGTCGCCATAACGTCCTCGGACTCGTGATCGGAACGGTCTGCCTCAGTGCCAAGGACTGCTCTGAGAACCGTAGTCTCGACCTCGCCGATCTCCATCATCTCACCTACCACGCGGAGAGGGAGGCAGAGCTTCTCCAGTATCGACTCGACGTGCTGGTCTCTCGGCACAAGCAGCTTGGACGCGTCAGCCAGGGCCAGTTGCTCTCTCAGATGCCTCTGGAGGAACCAGAGTTCGTCCAGAGTTATTCTTTCCCAGAACCAGGAAAAGCGAGGGTGCAACGGTGTCTTTGTCGCCTTTGCAATTTCAATGGCCTCGTGAACTATTGGTTTTACCAGAAGCGGTGTCTCCAGCAGTTCGCTGAAACGGTCTACACTGAGGGACAATGTGGTCTCGGCAGCACTGTCCGACGTTTTCAGCTTCTCCAATACTAGCTGTGCCCACCATTCTTCCACGAAGCCTGACGGGGTCAGCGGCTTGTTGTTCTCGAGAAACTCCCCAAAGCCGACCAGCATATCTCCCAGAAACAATATCTTCGCGATTTTCGGTACGAGTGTCCTCGCCTCGTGAGGGCTCTCAGTCCTGACAATCGACCCATCTTGGAGTTTCACCACCGGGGGCTCGATAGAGTCAACCGCTGTGATGACTCCGGCCTTACCAGGCCGTTCTAGTTTCATCTGGACGCCTATTGCAGGGAATCCTCCAAGGATCTCCATTGTGCTGGGGTGAAGTCCAATCGATGCGAGGCCTGTGTTTCGAGCCCGGCCGTATCTGATACGGAAGCCTCCCGGTTCGCCAGGGAAGGCGAAGATTGGCCGTCCCCCGACAACGTCTTCCATGAACATGAACTCTTTCACTTCCTCGGCGTCTGTGGGCTCGGCCTTCAACGCGCGCAGCCAGTCCCAGCCCTGCAAGCCGAGCCGGTCTATTATTCGCAAGACCTTCTGAGCTCGCCCTAAGAGCCCGTCGTTAACCACTCTCAAGGCTCCACCTCGGACCCGGTTAGTCTCCACCCGAGCAAGGTTCCGGTTGACAGCTACCTCAACAGGGTCGGTTTCGACCCCGTTCGGCTCTATGGGAAGGTGAAGGACAGCGTCTCGGA
Source organism: Candidatus Bathyarchaeota archaeon (assembly GCA_005888735.1). Classification (GTDB taxonomy): domain Archaea; phylum Thermoproteota; class Bathyarchaeia; order 40CM-2-53-6; family 40CM-2-53-6; genus BA-19. The sequence goes on along the minus strand of VBBN01000035.1, from coordinate 149,512 downwards.
GAACATCATCGCTGTTTCGGTACTGGAAACGGTTCACCATACGCTCGTACATGCGCAACTCTTCGACAAATCGTCGTGCTTCCTGTTCGGTTCCCCGGTAAGGCTGAAGGTTGAGCTTCCGCCGAATATGGTCCGCGACGATGAGCGTTAGGCCCATCTCCGTCCCTCCAGCAGCCCTCATCGGACCCGCAAAGTAGACCGCCAAGTGCCGGGTCCTATCCTCGTTCGCCCGAATCACGACCCGGTGTATTCCCTGAATAGGTGCGACGGTCACCGCCTCGTCCAGAACTGCTAACGCTGTTCGGAGCGCCTGGGTGGCCGCTTCTCCTTCCTCGAGTGTTCCAAAACGGTCGAGAACAATCTCTTCCGCTACTTTGAGAGCGGTTTCTTCTCGTGATATCTGCTTCCGCAGCTCGCGGATCCTCTCTGCAACCCCGACCGGTCCGACAGCTTTCTCAACTCTCTCTGCGAGGTCGTATGTGGTTTCAGATTCGACCTTCCACGACGGGTCCATGCCCTTCGAGCGAGCTTGGGAGGCTATCTCGTACTGGTGGTTGTATTCGTCGCGGAGTTTCCTAGCGTAGACGTGGTTTGGCCGGTTTTCGAGTGGGTCCACAGAATGTCTAGCCTGCCCAGCAGGAATGAACAGGTGTAATAGGTTATTGCCTAGGTCAGCGTTGAGACTAACGAAACTATTCGTCCCCATCAAACGTTTCTGAAACTCGCGAGAACAGCACGACGCTCGGGAATTCCCGGCACTTTTGTGCACACTGAACTCGATGCTGCAGGATCGCTGGAAGGCGACATGTCCTTTAATCCGATGCTAGTCCTAGAAGTTCAGGAGGTCGAGAGGGCCTTCCGTGCTGAGGTCAGACGGTCTTGGTTCACGTTTCGTGATTCTCTTAGCGCGACTAAGACTGACGGAAAGCTCTGGCTACCAGCCTCGATTATGTTCGAAGAAGGTCGGGTTAGGGTATCTACTTCAGAAGGAGAGATGGTGCTTCGACCGCGACGCCTTGCGTGGGCGGGACCAGGCAAACTTCTGGTTTCTGGCCTGGGCTCGGACGGTCATGTTCGGAGAAGCATACTACGATTCACAACAACTGACGAGGCCAACGAAGCAGTGTCCGAGCTCAAAAACTTGGGCATATTGGGGCTCGAGCCAGTTTCTCAGGGAGAGGAGATACGATGCCTAGTCAGAATCGCCGTACCGAAAGAATTACTCTGGGTCATTGCTGCCTTATTTCTTCCTTATCTGATTCTGCTCGGGTTTTTCCTAATAGTCGGAGCAGTTCCCTATGTCGGCCCGGTCCTTCTGGTCGTGACCATCGCGTTTGTGCTAAGCAGAAGGTTTTGGCTCTTCCGGCTTGTGGAGAGAATGCTCAAGTCCAGGAATCCCCTATTCTTCAGAACTGTCAAAGGCAGCCTCAAAGTCGAGGAGCAAAGACTAGTGCTGAAACCCTACTACTATCCTGGTTCGATGCTTCCCACCCTCATCCAGTGGAGGAGTCCGAGTATTTTCCTTCTCAAGATTGAGAGAACAGAATTCGAGCTCACGTTTTCAACATCAGAAGATGCAGCGAAAGCTGTGGTCCTAGTAAAGACCAATTTTCCTCAGGTCCAAGAAACATGGACGATCAATTCCTAGGGTCTCGGTAACCAGTCTGGTGAGAAAGAATGTCAAAGACTCCTCGAATAATTCTTCATTGCGATGTTGACGCTTTCTATCCTGCGTGCGAAATCCAGCGAGACCCGTCGCTGGCTGGCAAGCCGTTGATTGTCGGCGCGGACCCGAAGGGAGGTAAGGGACGTGGAGTCGTTACGTCCTGCTCATACGAGGCGAGGAAGTTCGGGGTCCGCTCAGGCATGCCCATATCGCGCGCCTACCAGCTCTGCTCTCCTCCGGCGGGCATCTACGTCCTGCCCGACTTCAAACTCTACGGGGAGACCTCGGGTAGGATTATGGAGGTTTTCCGAGAGTTCGCGGACAAGTTCGAGCAGACAAGCATCGACGAAGCTTTCCTCGATATCAGCCAAAGATGTTCTGACTACGATCAGGCCCGCGAACTCGCTGTGAAGATGAAGACCGCGGTAAAGAGTCGTGAAGGGCTCACCGTCAGTGTGGGAGTCGCGCCGAACAAGTCGATTGCGAAGATGGCGAGTGACATGCGGAAGCCAGATGGGCTAACGGTTGTTCGTCCCGAGGAGGTCGCGTCGTTTCTAGAACCTCTGCCGGTCAGCAAGATTAGCGGAGTGGGAACCAAGACCGGGAAATTCCTGACCGATATGGAAATCGAGACTGTCGGCCAGTTGAGCAAGATTCCGGCCAAGAAGCTGAACGAGTGGTTCGGTAAGGGAGGTGTTTGGTTGTGGGCTATTGCAAACGGACTTGAAGAGTCTCCGGTCGAGGAGAGGCCCCTCAGAAAGTCCATCAGCGTGGAGCAGACTTTCGAGCATGACGTCCGAAACCGGGCCGTAGTAAGGGAGGCACTGGGGGCTCTCACAGAGGAGGTTCATGAGCGCCTGCTCGGGGAAAGTCTCCTGTTCCGAACTGTTGGAATCAAGGTTCGGTTCGAGGGATTCGTCACCTTCACCCGGGAGAAGAGTCACACTGGCTATGTTGACGACCGGGATGTAGTTCGCGAGTACGTTAAGACCCTCTTTCGAGAGTTTGAAAGTGACAAACGGAGAGTACGGCTGGTCGGTGTTCGTCTATCAGACTTGAAGCCTGCCCAGGGAAAACAGGTAAAACTCGGATAGTTCCTTCCTCGAAGGAGCCCCCTCTCGACTTTTCCAGAACGAAGGATTCGAGACTGTTCCTGCTTTCGGAAGAAGCAACGTTCTGATGCGTCGGATGCTTTGAGCGTGGCTGTTGGGGGAGAATTTCTATCGTGGCCTGTTCAAGAAAGTGTGGGAAGCGGGTCTAGGCCCGCTTCGAGACCAGGGAGGTGATCGGAGTCTGTGCAAGGACTTCGTCGAGACGCTCAAAGGATTCATTGATTCCGACTTCCATGCCTGATTGGACCATTCCGTCGCGGTCAGCGACTGACTGGAAGATGGATTGAATAGTCAGCTTGCTTCTTCCGCCAGGCAGTTCTTCGAATCTTGCAGTCTCGAGGCTCACGTGTCCCTTTTCTGGTAGCCCCTCGAATTCAAAGGTGTCAATGAGTCGCTCTGGTGGGAAGACTTCATGGTTCACTCCGTGAAACGCGTATTCGTTGCCTTTCTCGTCCGTGTGGATGTATCGCCACATACCTCCACTCCTGGGTTCGAACCTTTCTAGCCTCATTTTCATCCCTCTTGGTCCGAGCCATTGCACGTAGAGCTTTGGATCCGTGAACGCCTTGAATACGAAATCTCGAGGCGCGTCAAACTCTCGTGTTATGAAGAACTCCTGCTTCCCTGGTTCTACCGTAACCTTGGTTTTGTTTCTTGCCATTCAATCACCTCCTCTTGAGCATCCTTCGCTTCTCAGTTTGCAGCACTTTGTCCAGTCTCTCAAAGCGTTCGTTCCAATGCTCTGTCAGTTGCTTAGCCCAGTCCTCTATGTCATGGATTGTGTCTGGGTTCAGGCTATAGATGCGCTTCTGAGCGCTCTTCTTTATGTGGACTAGTTCCGCTTCCCGTAGGACTTTTAGATGCTGTGAGATCGCTGGGTGGCTGACGCTGAAATTATCGCAGATGTCGGTTGCCGTCATTTGACCGCTCGTGGCGAGGAGTTCCACAATGCTGCGTCTTGTGAGGTCGGCGAGTGCGTTGAACAACTGCTGGCTCGCAGTGCTATCTTGTCTCTGGGTGGACAATTCGTTAAGCGCCTATCTAATTAAGTGTAAACTTAATAAGGGTTGCGTTGCCCGCCTTAACTCACAGGCTTAAATCCGGGTTGGAAAAATCCAGAGAGGCGCGTGAGTGGGGCCTCCCACCCGTTGCGCCAAAAGAAACCCCGGAGTCGGGAGGCAAACAGTGGAAACACCAAATTTCAAGAGAACAGCGCTTAGCACCCGCGAACTTACATTATCAGCAGCTCTGGCCGCAGCTTTCGTCGTATCCACATTCTTCCCCGTAGACGCCTTCATAGGCGGAGCAGGCATCATAACTTTCGAAATAGTCCTTGTTCCAGTAATTGCATTCACGCTGAGACCTGTTCCAGCTGCTGTCACGATCTTAATCGGGAGCCTTGGAATGGCATTTCTCCAGAGGGGCATAACCCCGGTCTTCGGATTCCTAGGAATACTGGTTCCTGTTGTAGCGACTGTCTTGGGCAGCGTTGGCTTCCACTACCGATTCGGACCTATAATTCCGTGGGCCTACGTCTTAGCCGGGGCCGTCTACTACCTGGGTTACTCGCGGGGCGGGACAACGTTCTGGCTCATACCCTACATCATCGTCGTCATCTCACTGCCCGTAGCCTTTTCCTTGAAAGAAAGTCGCTCAATCGCACTTCTGGCTCTCTACACCACGATGGCTGAACAAGTGTCTCTGAACATTCTCAGTATTGGTGCGCTTGGCTTGGTTGACGGTATTTGGGCGATCATAACCCCGTTTATGCTTCTGGAGCGAACTGTCGCGACGGTAGGAGGCTACGTCATTATCGTTGGCCTTAAAAGAGGACTCGGAGCAAGATTGCCGACCCAAGAGTACGTGAGGAGGTGAATGAAGGAATTGTGTGTGACACCTACCGTGAAGTGTTGGCACTGCGGGGAATGGTTTGTCAAGAAGGGTGACAGGGGAGAATTCGAGGACTGCCCATTCTGCGGCAAAGGCTTCGAGCAGTTGACACCTGAGGCTCAGCGCGCGGTCAAAGCCACGCTAGCGCCATTCTTCGAGGTTCCCAAGCTCAAGCAAGCACCACTAGCAGCGTAAGCGTGTGCTTGGCTACTAGGTGACCGGCCCGACAACGGGCCCAACTATCTTGTTTTTTGCTCGAAATTGGAATGTTCTCATCTAGTTCTCGAGCTTCGTCGCTAACCCTTTCCACACATGGGGAATGAGTAGCACGGAAAGCTTTGGGTCCTGGGCGACATCTTCCACGAACCGGCGGGTCTTCTCCGGAGCGTTCCCTGGAGGAAATTGACGCTTCCATTCTGCAAGATAACGACCTCCAAGCACAGCGTATTCCAGAGGGAACCAGTTGGCGAATTGTATCAGCCCACCGATCCTCAAGATTCTGATTAGATCACCGTAGTGTCTCGGCCTTTCGCCGAACGTTGCGTCTTCGAAGATGAAATCGTAAGGCCCCTTCAACTTGGAGAGAACCGAAACAGCATCACCTCTCAAGACTCGGACCCTGTTGTGGACACGTGCTGATTTGAAGTTCCGAAGGGCTAGCTTCGAATGTAGAGGGTCTCGTTCTATCGTGTCAACTCTTCCACCTAGCGGCACAGCTCTAGCAAGCCAGATGGCGCTGTAGCCAAGGCCGCAACCCACTTCCAGAACTCTTCTCGCCCTTGTGGCCCTTACGAGCACGTCGAGCATTCTGCCAGTGGCAGGGTCTGATGGATGAACATCGCATCCGTGCGTTTTTCGATGCTTGTCAGACTCTCTTCTAACACGTGCAAGAATCGGGTCTTCTCGCGCTATTTTCGATGCGTAGGCCGCTAACTTCACCTCGCGGCTATGCATGAGACCCCAGTTTGTCCCTACTTGCTCATAAGACTGGAAGTGGATAGGGACTGTTCAGGTGAAGACGGGCCGAAAATCCAATTAGGCCGAAACACAAGTCATGTGGCCATGAGGCTCCGTAAGCTATCCTACGTGACCCTCTGGGCTGTTCACTTCGACGCAGTCAAGAAGCTGTACAAGGACACTCTCGGTCTTCCCGTTGCGGAAGAGAATGAGAACTTCATCATGTTCGAAACGGAAGGCTCCAGGCTAGCATTCCATAGGATCAAGAAGGCCGCCCCTCTGGACCGGTTAACCGTGGAACTGCACTTGGAAGTTCGCGATGTGGATGAGGTGTTCGATTCACTGCAAAGGAAGGGTGTGAAGTTCCAAGACAAACCCGCCAACAGGCCTTGGGGAACTCGGTCAGCGGGCCTCGTCGACCCCGAAGGCTACCAACTGGAACTAGTGGGACCCTTGAAGCCCGGAGATCCTGTCAAGGGCGATTAGTCCTAAGACTTCTATCTCTTCTTAGATTTCTTCCTAACTGCGGACCCGGGCAGCGATGGAGAAAACGGAAACTCATAGGGCATTGTAACAGCGGCGGAGGGTGGAGACCCGCGAACACTAGAGGTCGCATGCGGTCGAGTATGCTCAGGCGAAAAGACCTCAACCATGCCCGGATGAACAACCTCGACCCTATACCCATCCAGTCCTCTATGATGGAGATACTTGTGAAGCAGAAGTTTCGCTTCCCTAGCGCTCATATCGAACTGTAGCCGGCTGCCCTGGGCGCGGACACTTGTCTTGACTTTGGACTTTACAAACTCTGCAACATCACGCATCTGATCTTGAACGTTCTTGAGTTCGACCGTGAGCAGTACCCATCGCCCAACCTTTCTTTCTTCCCCTTCCCGGTTTAAGGGTGCAGCATAGAGAAGTCATCCAGCGTCGCTAGATTGAACTATTTTTTCGAAGAAAAGTCGGCCTGGCTTTTAGCGACCTGAGAAGGGGAGGTTTGGAGCGTTGCCAGACACGTATGCTTAGGACCAAGGTCTTCGCCATCTCGGGTCTCATGCCTCACCGCCTACCCCCTATTTCTTGGAGGAGGGGTTGCGGCGTATCAAAGAACCGTCTGGCTGCTTCAGACAGGCATCCTTTCTCTCGGTCTAGGAATGTTTTTCAGGCTAATCGGAAAAAAAGACAGGCACGCTGTGTTAGCCAAGCTATACGATGTGGAGGCCTGAAGACACTCGGGTCGCCAAGTACACGTTCACAGCAAAAGGAAGCGATACTGTTCCAATGCTTGCGGCTTTTGTCCGGCACCGCGCCAAGCACTATTCTGGCGAAGGCCAGGCTGCAAAACAATCCTTGTGGCCACCAGAGTTGCGAATGTCAGAGGCAGGCAGGGTAACGCTTCTCATCTTCCTGAGTCTGCAAGTAGTGGCCTTCCATGTTTCAGCGACTGGCCACATCGACCCAGGGGCGCCCCACCCCAGTTCCAAGCCCGTGATAACGCAGGCGCAACGGGACGGTCAACAAACCGGCCCGAACATGCAAAGCCGGTCCATGCCAACAAGGTCCAAACACGGCACCACACTTTCCGTGCATGACGTAGGAGTCGTGGAGGAGGCAATTCCTAAGACTGCGAACGTTGGGGATACGGTTATGGTGAACTCCACTGTCGTGAACTATGGAACCGGGACAGAGCATGCCATAGTCCAGCTAATTGTCAACGGAACACTCACTGAGCTAGACTCGATCGTGACGATCGGGTCCCACTCAGCGGTCGTTTCTACGATCCATTGGAACACCACCGACTATTCACACGGAACCTACGGCTTGGTGGTGAAGGTGCTTCCGGTTCAAGGGGAACAGATCCTCACCAATAATATTCTACCGCCAGTCTTCATGACTCTCAACCCTCGGCCTGCCTCAACTCCCTCTTCGCCGGTTGCGCCTGTCAACCGTTTCTCGCGGGAAATGCTGCTCGCAATCGTGATCATAGAGACACTGGTCTTGTCTCTGTTCGTTGTTGGGAGAAGGCTGACTGCCAACTCCTTTCTCAGCAGGCTTAGACGGCTCACTGGCTGTTCAATATGAGTCTCGCAACCACATGATTGGATACGGCGGAGCTTGCGGAAGGTTTTCTGTGAAACCCTCGGGACATCGCTAGAGCTCCCTGATGTCCCGGAACGGATTGTGAGCTTCAGCCCAGCGGTAACTGAGACCCTTTTCCTTCTAGGCGCTGGAGAGGCCGTCGTCGGGGTCTCAGCGTTCTGTCACAGGCCTGGCGAAGCTCAAAAGAAACGGGTCTTGGGAAGCTACAACACAGTAGACAAGAACCTGCTCCGCCAGGTCAACCCCGAACTCGTCTTCACCACAACAGGGTACCAGCGAGCGTTCGCTCAGCAAATGAGCACCGAATTTCCGGTCTACGCCGTCGAACTACCTGTGAGCATCAGCGGGATTATTGACACGGTCGTAAAGGTGGGACTCCTCTCAAACAGAATCGGCCAGGCCAACACGCTCGCCCGGAAACTGGTTGAAACACTAGCGAAGCCACGGCCCATCAAACGGAAACTGAAGGTCTATGTGGAGATTGACTTCGGCCAGCCAGTCACTTTCGGAGCATACAGCTACATCACAGACGCTCTCAGGCTCCTAGGGGCAGGGGCGGTCTACGGAGACGAGCCGAGCGAGTGGTTGAGCCCCGACTTGGAAGCGGTACGAGGTGCAGACCCGGACGTCATAATCTACGAGGCCAAGATGTTCAAACCATTCCAACAAGGCGATTTGACCAAACTCATCCGCAAACGAGGATGGGAATCAACCAAAGCAGTGAGGACAAATCAGGTGTTCCTCACGCCCGGTCCGTTGGACTTTCTAGCTCACCACGGCCCGAGCTTCATCACCTCGGTTCTGCCATGGATCAAGAAAAATCTTGACTCAACATCAGGCTTGCACGTCTTAGCTTGACGAGGCGTGATTTGGAATGATCGCGAGGGACGTTGCCTGAGGATTGACTGTCGCCAATTGATTGCCCGCGTATGGAGGAGTGGGAGAAGTAGAAGGTACATGAGGGAATGGTTTCTCTTGTGTCTCGGATGAAGCCTCTCTCAGGCTTAGTTCCAACGTCTCGATCTTGTGTCTCAACCGGCCTTGACTCTTCCACAAGCCTATCGCCGCTGCGGATCCGATGAGCCCTAATGAGACGCCAATGGCCGTAGTCCATAACGTGATCCGAGAAAAGACCAGGTCGTTCAGAAGGTTGCGAAAGGTCGCAGCATACTTGTACTCGACGTACAGCCAGGAGCCTAAGAGCAAGATCGCAAAGCCTTCAAGGACTATTAGCGCTTTTAACGACCCGGGGGTGAAGGGTCTCAATGATAGACTCCTAGACATTGCTGACAAGCACGAGTGTAGCAGGTGCGCTGGGGGAATTTGTGCGAGTCGTACCCCTGGTTTTGGTCAGCGGGTGTCTACTCACCGGGGAGCAATTCCCCAGCGATTTAAGCGGCTTTAAGAAGGCTGAAACGCCGAATTTCGACCGGCGGGGGTTCCCGAGACCCAACGCGAACGCTCTATGGGCGGGACTCAGGTCAAAGGGGCAGGGCCGTCTTTTATCAGACGGTGCTTGACTTAAGATCCGGCACAGGAGAAATCCTGTGGCGAAGGCCTTCGTGGGTTCGAATCCCACCCCCCGCACCATTCTTCTCACTGACTCTTTCCAGTTAATTCGACGTGTCTCTTGCCTTTCGTTAGTCTTGAAACCCACACGACCCCTCCGATCTCCATTTTCATCAAGCTAGAGTTGAGCTCTCGAAAGCTAACCTCGCCAAAATTCGAGTTGAGCTCCTTCAGTAAATCAAGATCGTTGAGCGCTCCTTTCTTTTCCAGAATCTCGATGATGGCTAGGGACATGGGCCTCGGACTCCATATCTTGCCCAACGCTGGTCACCAGCAGAGCTTTACCCGACGCCGTCTATGTTACGGCGACCGGGGCTCTTTCTTTCTTGAACCTCTTGCGGAAGCCCTGGTACCAGTTATCCATGTCAGGAGTCACTGATGGCTTGATGCGTTCCAAGGCATCACGGAAGTCTTCGATCGTGACACTCTTCGCTTCAATGTCCCGCCTTAATGAGATGAGGCCTGCCTCCCTGCAAACAGCTTCTAGGTCTGCTCCCGAGTAGCCTGCGGCTTGCCTGGTAATCTGGTCCAGGTCAACATCGTGGACCAAGGGCATGTTTCGAGTGTGGATCCTGAGTATCTGAAGACGGGTGTCGTGGTCTGGTGCCGGCACATAAATGAGTCTGTCGAACCTGCCGGGTCGTAGGATAGCTGGGTCGATTATGTCTGGCCGGTTGCTGGCGCCTATGACGACCACGTTGACCAGTGACTCGATGCCATCCATCTCAGTGAGCAACTGGCTTATCACGCGCTCTGAGGCGCCACTGTCACCGAGGCCCATTCCTCTCCTGGGGGCAACCGAGTCCAGTTCGTCGAAGAAGACAATGGACGGGGCCGCTGTACGACCTTTTCTGAAGACCTCGCGGATAGCCTTCTCTGATTCTCCGACCCACTTGCTGAAGAGCTCAGGACCCTTTATGGAAATGAAGTTAGCTTCACTCTCAGTGGCAACAGCTCTCGCCAGCATAGTCTTACCGCATCCCGGCGGCCCGAAGAGTAGAATGCCCTTTGGCGGCCTGATTCCAACTCGCGTGAAAACCTCGGGCTTCTTCAGGGGCCATTCGACAGCTTCTTGAAGCTCCTGTTTGACATCCGTCAGTCCGCCGACGTCAGCCCAGTTGACCGAAGGCACTTCGATGTAGACCTCCCGCATGGCGGTGGGTGTTATTTCCCGGTAGGCGTTCGTAAAATCGCCCAAATTTACCTCCATCTTCTCAAGGATGGCACCGGGGATTCTTTCCTCCTTCAGGTTAATCTCTGGAAGGTAGCGTCGCAGTGCTTTCATCGCGGCCTCTCTGCAGAGTGCTGAGATATCGGCGCCGGTGTAGCCGTGGCAAATCTCCGACAAACGGTGAAGGTTCACATCCGAGGTTAATGGCATTGCTCGCGTGTGAATCTGCAGAACCTCGTGCCTGCCCACTTTGTCAGGGACTCCGATCTCTATTTCCCGGTCGAACCGTCCCGGGCGTCGGAGCGCCGGGTCGATGGCGTTGGGCCTGTTGGTAGCACCTATCACGATTATGTTTCCCCTGGCGCCCATGCCATCCATTAGGGAGAGCAGTTGCGCCACAACTCTACGTTCCACTTCGCCCGTCACCTCTTCTCTCTTGGGAGCGATGGCGTCCATCTCGTCGATGAATATGATGCTGGGAGCCATCTCCTGAGCTTTCTGAAAGATCTCCCTTAGCCGGGCTTCTGACTCTCCGTAATACTTGGACATGATTTCTGGGCCGGAGATGACGTAGAAGTTGGCATCTGACTCATTGGCAACGGCCTTCGCCACCAGCGTTTTGCCGCAGCCCGGCGGTCCGTACAGGAAGACTCCTTTGGGAGGCTCGATGCCCAGCCGTTGAAAGAGTTCTGGGTGTCGGAGGGGAAGTTCCACCATTTCTCTGATTCTTTGAATCTCGCCATGGAGTCCGCCTATGTCTTCATAGGTTACGATAGGTAAGCCCTTCTTCTCCGGGGTAGGCTCACTCATCACTTGGACAATGGTCGACTCTGCGATCTTGACGAGACCGTGGGGGCGAATCCGGGTTGCCATAAGTGGAACAGAGCTGCCGAATATGTTGAGCAGGGTCAAGTCGCCCTCGACAAAGGGTAGGTCCATGAATCGACGCTTGACAAAGGCCACGAACTCCTCGTCCACGCTAAGACGAACATCGGTCGGTGCAAAGACGATTGTCTGGGAGTCTTTTACCTCCGCCTTCTTGACGGTAATATACTCGTTCAGGGCCACCCCTGCGTTCCGCCGGAGAAGCCCGTCCATCCGGACGATCTCTTGACCCTGGTCTTCGGCGTAAGCCGGCCAAGCAATAGCAACCGTCGTTCGTTTTCCGTGTACTTCTATGAAATCGCCGGCGGTTATGCCGAGTTTCTGCATCGTCTCGTTATCGATGCGGACTTTGCCATGGCCAACATCTCGCTGCTTAGCATCGTCGACCCTCAGTTGTACATCTCTAGCCGCCATATTACGGTTCAACTCCATGCAATCATGATGGGAAGGGAGAATTGAGGAGAAGACGTGCGATTAATGCCCCAGATACTCCCAACCTTGTGTTTCATCCGTCCTATTTCACCTCAGCGTTCCGGATGCGGCTTGCTGATCAGCGGAGCCAACCTCCATAGTTCCAATTTCTCCGGAGAATCGACACTGACGATTCCCAGTACGAAGGCGTCTTAAGCAAGGTTGAAAGACTTGGGTTAGGTGAAAAAGTAGATGCCGACGAAGAAGAAAGGAAAGAAGAAATCTTCAAAGAAAGGCAGCATGTAGCGAGCGAATTCAGGCAAGGCTTGGTGGAGGCCAAAGCCGGAATACGGGTCTTCGGGAAACAAAATGCCCGGGCATTCGAAACCGGAAGGCGATTAAAACTCGCCAACGATGACTGTTATGGAAGCCAGGAGAGGTTAGACGAGATTGCTCTGTTCAGAATGGCCAGTAAACGAGGGGTCGATAAGGGGGACAATAGATTGGTGAACAGCCTAAATGAGTACTAACGGGTCAATAGTACAATTCGACTTTGGAAATCTTGCTATTTGGGGGCTACCTTGCCTATGAAAAGGCAGAGGCCCAGAGGTTTGAAGAATGAGTCAGTACTATTTGACCCGTGGCACGTTTCGCTCCTGTTTTAGGTGATCGGGGACGAAATGCAAGAACCTGGAGTTGTACATTTAGGCTTGGTCGAGGGGTTCTCGTAGGGCCAGAGGAAAATCCTGAATGAAGAAGGTTTCGGAAGCTACTGAAGATGGCAGAGGTGTTTCCGGTGCCCCTTCGCCGATGAGAGCAACGGGCTCAGTTGCGTAAGTGAAATCCTCCGACCGGGAATCTTTTCTTCCTATTAGCACACCATTCACAGTCACACGTACAGCGTTCATTGTGAGCCCCGATTGTGATCGCAACGCGACTCGTACCTTTACCAACTTTCGTCCCGATCCTTCTGTCATGTTCAAAAGGACATTTCGACATCCAGTTTCCTCCATCCTTTGCGCTATCTTGAACTTACCACTCATGAGGGCTTGAAAGCAGCTTTATGTGCGAGGTTGATGATTTGTCCAGAGGTCGGACTCCCAACTATGCAACTAACCTTCGTCTCTTCGTCTCTTCCACACACAGATTACTCTTGTTCGAGGAAACGACCAAGACAAGAATGCGCAGGCTTCGCAAGTCTAGCACTTGTTTGAGTTCGTAGCACGAAATTGAGAGCCAAGTATTCGAGAATCCTTCCTGCCCACCCGACTTGCACGCGTCGCTATCTTTAAAGCAGGACGGGGTGGGTTCCCGCCGTCCTTTCTTATGAGTGAAGAGCGCTTCATGCCAGATGCGACTACAATTGGCATGGTTTCCAAAGATGGAGTTCTACTGGCCTCTGAACGTCGGTATGCGTATGGGACCTTCATCATGAGTAAGGGCGCGAAGAAGGTCTTCAGTATTACGGACAACATTGGCGTCGCCTGCGCGGGCATTGTGGGTGATATGCAGGTCCTGACCAGGGAAGCTCGGGCCTACATGAAAATCTACTAGTACGAAAGGGATAGGCCGGGGACTGTGAAGAACACGGCCAAGCTCATCGCCAATCTGCTCTCTAGCCGTCGCATGTTTCCCTACCTTGCCGAGGCGATTATCGCTGGTACGAGCGACGGAAAACCCGAGCTCTACGTGTTAGACCCTATAGGGTCTATTCTCTCGGACAAGTACGCGGCAGTAGGAACAGGGGCCCCAATCGCGATAGGTGTTCTGGAATCAGAATACGATGAAGGATTGTCTGTTGACGAAGCAAAGCCTGTGCTCCTTAGGGCTGTAAAATCTGCAATGGCCAGAGACATATCCAGCGGGGACGGTGTGGACTTGATGGTCATCACTGAACAGGGAATCAAAGAAGAATCCCTCCAATTGTCCTAATACCGACCGTTCATACTATGACTCTTCGTGAGTAGTCTGCCCAACGCGTATTCAATAGAACATCGTCAAAGAATACCTGTGCGGGAACTAGGGCAGCGTCTTTATGATTACACGTTCCGCCTTACCATTGAAAGATGTGGGTCCATCACGACTGCTGATGTCTTTACCATTACCTATTACCTCCGGGCCCGTCATTCCCTTGAAACTAGGACGCATACCCGTTCGGGTATGAATCGCGGCGGATTCGGACCTCTGCCTGGATTCTGGTCAAAAGCATGACCAAGGTCACCCCGGCTTATATCTACCGGTAAACTGGTGCGCGAATCCCACCCCGCACCAATGGTGTTCAATAAAGCTCGATAATTGAGGAGGCATCGGCGTGGACGCTAAGGACTTGTGAGAGCCGAATACAACAAGATCGCGTCGAGTTGTGTGGCAGCCAGAACATCTGACTCGGAAGACGTTCAACTCCTGAACCTGCTTGTGAGGCGCTTGCCCAAGGGGGCAATGGTGCTCGACGCCGGATGCGGTTCCGGCTATCCAGTAGCCCAATTCCTCGCCAAGTCCCTCCAAGTTACAGGGGTTGACTTTGCCGAGGAACAGCTTCGCCTTGCGAAGAGAACAGCTCTAGATACGAGACTCGTCTGTGCAGACCTCTCGAACATGCCGTTCACGAGCGGCATCTTTGACGCCCTATGTTCATACTACGCGATCATCCACGTTCCATGCAATGAACACTCGAAATTGCTGAGAGATTTCCACAGGATTCTGAAACCAAGCGGACTAGCCTTACTTTGTCTGGGGGCTGGTGACCTCCCGGAGGATATCGACGATTGGCATGGCGCTCAGATGTACTGGAGCCATTACGATGACGGGACGAATCTGAGGATGATGACGGAGGGCGGATTCGACATCCTTTGGTTCAAAACCGTGCAAGATCCCGTTCACTCTCCTGCTTCCCCTCTCTTTGTGCTCGGACAGAAGAGGTAGCCTCATTAGAAATTGCGAAAGTAATCCAGTGGCCCCGTCAGCGTCACAAGCCCAGAATCAGCCCTGTTTCGCCTTTGTCATCGATTGCTTACGCTCACCTTGAAGGTCTGAAGGAAAATGCTAACGATTCCGCTCTGTCAAAATTCTAGACTCGCCTATTCTGCGCCCTGTTAGCTGGAAATCACCCGAAACTTCCGCCAAACAGAAAACAGCTCATAAAAAAACGACCGGGTACGGACGCGGCCGTTTGAGACGTGAGAGTGGAGATTCTGGAATGGCGCTAGGTTAGCGGTGGCTTGCCATCCATTTCTTCTCTTCACGGTTCGGAGTAAGCGGGCACCCGGACGACCACAAGAACATTCTCGCAGTGGAGGGACCTAGGTGTTGAAATCTCTCCCGAAGATCAGTCTGTAATCGCTCCTCATCTTTTCCGAACGAGTCAAGGTATCCTCGGAATGAGCCAAACTCCTTGCCCAGTAGCAGAAACTGGCTTGCGTTGTGCACAGTTGCACGAATCTTCCGCTCGTTCCTCACTATACCCTCATCCTTCAACAATCCTCCAATATCCTTCTCCGAGAAACCCTTCACTTTGATAGGTGAGAACCCTGAAAAGGGCTTTGTGAAATTCGGCCACTTGTTCTCAATCATCTTCCAGCTCAGGCCGGCTGTAAAAATGGCCTTGGTCATACGCTCGAAGTACTCAGAATCAGTCTTCGGAGGCTTAACCTTCCACCCAGGAGACACAAACCTCATCCAGAATCCTCAGTATTTATGCCCGCATCGAAGCCGACAGCTAACCTGAATGCCCATGCACTCTCCTGCTGCAGTTTGACAGCAAGATTCGGAGTCAAACTACTTATTTCGTCACGGCCGTTGACAAGGCATGCTAACTGTCCAGCAGGGCAAGGACGAAACAGACCGAGCATTTCCGAACCGTGAAGTTCCTCAAACTGTCGAGGAAAAATGGGCCGCGATCCAAGCGAGAGACGCGAGTACCGACGGTTCATTCGTATTCGCGGTTCGCTCGACCAGAATCTACTGCAAACCATCGTGCCCGGCCAGGCGGGCCCGGCCAAACCAAATCGTGTTCTTCGCAGAACCAGACGAGGCGGAACGGTCAGGATACCGGCCATGTGAGCGCTGCAAACCGCGAGATAACCATACGTCGTCGAAGACGGCGTTCGTCGGTCGGGCCTGCAAGTACATAGACACGCATCTCGAAGGAAAACTCACCCTCCCCAACATCAGCGCACGAGTAGGAGTCAGCCCGTTCTATCTGCAAAGGACTTTCAAGAAAGCTCTAGGAATCTCACCGCGCGAGTATGTGGATGCTCGTCGCCTCGCCTCGATGAGACGCTTACTGAAGAAAGGCGAGACTGTGACCGAGGCACTCTACAACGCAGGCTTCACCTCGAGAAGCCGGCTGTACGAAAAAACTCACAGCAGGTTCGGTATGAGTCCCGGCGAGGTTCGAAGGGGTGGGGACGGGTATCAGATCGAATACACGATTATCGACTGTCCACTCGGACGGTTGCTGCTAGGAGCCACTGAACGGGGCCTATGCACCGTGTGCATCGGCAATTCAGACGTTGAGGTTGAAACAGCTCTCGCAGAGGACTATCCGCTCGCTGAGCTGCGGAGAATTGACCAAGCCAATTTCAAATGGGCTTCCAAGTTCAAGGAATATTTCGCGGGCCAGCAACTGCCGGAAGACTTACCGATTGACGTTGTCGCCACGGCCTTTCTACCTACTCAGCAATGGCTCGGACCCTCGGGAATCCTCGCGGAGCTCGTGCGGTTGCTCGAGCATGCGCAGCAAATCATGTTGCACTCCTAATCCCGTGTCACCGAATAATCGGTGCCGATGGAGAGCTGCGCGGCTATCGATGGGGGGAGAAGCGAAAGAGAGCACTCCTCGAGCTTGAGCAGAGAAACCCATCTCCCAGCAGTTAGGTATAGTCGCCGACCTGCGAACCTAAACCGCTGCGCTGGCCTTAGAGGCATTTTCTAGAAGAGCTCTTTGTCCATACTCGATCCACCGTTGCACGTCAAGGTTGCTTGAAGAGCTAGGCTGAACTCTCATGCTCTTCTTTGTAGTAAGGTCTCGAGAGTGTTTCATCCTCGCGCTAGAGAAAGGCTCGTAGACAAGCCTGAAGCTTACTCCCTTTCCGGACGATACGATAAACAGACGCAACACGTCCTCGTTATTCTTCTCCCCTACGGAGAATCGTTCTCTGATCCTTGACAGCAGGTCGATTAGCCCATCCAGGTCCTTCAAAGTCTGCTCAAAGCCTCGGAGGCGGTCCATCTCACTAAATGTGACCGGTATGCCCTTGAGAATGTCAACTTGGCCGTCAGGCTCCATGGTGCCAACGAGGGCTCTGGGGTTCAAAGTCTCAAACTTTCTTACCGAGGATTGAACCTCACCCGGGTCCAACCCGAGCGACGTACAGAAGCGCAAATACGACTCGTAATCATGTTTCAACGATTCATGCTTAGCCGCTATGATTGTCCTTTGATTTCTGAGGACGGAGACTAGTCCTTCAATGTCAGAGGGAACTAAGTGACCACTTGCTTTCCCGAGATGTTCCAGAACGTCTTCAGGGAGTACGAGTGAACTCAGCCAGAATGACATGGGTCCCGCCTACATCCACCTTCGGGAACCTGCTCTCAACAGCGCTATGTATTTCATCGCCAGGTTCAGCATTGACTATTACACGCGAATGGCGGGGCGATTCTGGCCCGACAATATTTTCGTCGACTGAACCTCTTTTCTTCCTTCTGTTACCACGGCTGAGCGATTGTGTTGCCCTTCCGGGAGTGCTAGGTCACGTGAAGTGTGATAAGAGGCTGATGCATGCATTGTTTCGAAGCACAATGATCGAAGCCGACGTTTGTATCGTTGGAGCTGGGATAATGGGTTCTGCAGCGGCGTACTGGCTCAGCAAGAATCCTAGCCTCAAGACGATCCTCATCGACCAGTACTCATTGTTGAACAGCTACTGCAGCTCAAACGATGCAAATCGTGTTTTCCGGTACTCCTATGGTGCGAACGTCTTCTACACCAAAATGGCGGTCGAAAGCCGCAGGTTATGGGTAAGCCTGGAAAAGGAGACAGGAGAGAGTCTTCTCGCTCCCTCCGGTCTGCTCATGCTTATGGGAGAAGACGAGAACTCGAACAATTTCAACAAGAGCAGTTACCGCACCCTCACCCAAAGCAAGCTCGGTGCAGAATGGCTTGAGGCTCGAGACATGAAGAGACGCTTCCCACAGTTCGCATCGACCGAGGCGGTTTTCGATCCAAATGCTGGCACGCTCCTCGCCTCGAAGTGTCTCAGCCTGTTATCCTCCCGAGCGAGAGAAAGCGGCGTTCAAATTCTCGACAACACGCATGTCACATCAATCGCCTCAGATAGTTCGGTGATAATTCAGACGAAAAACGCAAGTGACGTCAAATGCGGTGCTGCAGTCATAGCCGCCGGACCCTGGTCCAACCCGCTACGCCGCGAGAACATGGTGGAAATCACCTCAACACGCCAGCAGGTCGTCTACTTCAACCCAGAAACCAGAATAAGCAATTACCGGTCACCGAAGTTTCCGGTCTTCTTCGCGGACCAATATTACGGCCTACCAGCGGCCGGAATCGAAGGAGTCAAAGTGTCGCACAAAGGAGTCTGGACACCCGTCGACCCGAGCGAAGCCGAGAGAACTGTCGACCCAGCCACTGTCGAAGAGTGCAGAAAGGTCTGCCAACGCTTCGTTCCGGAACTTGCGGACAAACCAGTGCTCTCAACCAAGGTCTGTCTCTACGACATGACTAAAGACTCTGATTTTGTCATTGGCCGCGATCCTAAACACGCGAGCATTGTTTACGGGTACGGGTTCTCAGGACACGGTTTCAAGTTCGCCATATTGATCGGTAAGCTTCTAGCGGAGCTGGCGGTCGGGGAGCAGAACAGTTTCGATATCGCAAGGTTTTCGCCTTCACGGATCCCGGTCTCTCCTGTTCTGCCGGTTGCCTAGGCAAAGAAGACGGCTGCCGTCAACACAATGGCTCCTAGAATGGCCTCTGCGTGCATGAATCGAGCCTTTCGCCTGTCGGCTCTTCTCCATTCGTCAGAGGGGATTTCAACCCTTGTCTTAGACCTGCCTGTTCGCCATGTCTCTTCGTGAAGGTCGTACGTACCTCTTGCGGCGTGAAAGACGCAAAATGACATGGTTCCCTCAAGAATTGAAATCAGGCCCCCGTAGAAGGGTAGGACAAGGATCAGCCGGACAATGCTGGGAGCAGCGTCCCTAAGAAAGAGGAATCCGAAGACGCCTGAAATCCCCAGTATGATAATTCCTGTGGAGAATCGCGTGGCCCGTCCCCTGTGCCCGATGTTACATTTTCCTGGAACGTACTCGTTGGGCATTGCCATCGACCTTTAAAGGGGTAACAAGCTTCATGAGGGGCACCCGGCACTAGATAAACCAGCAATGGCAGGGACCTCCAGCGTTACCCAGGAACGGAAAACCGGAGTCCTCCCAGCCAAGGCTCCGCAGTCATTCCCGGCGGCGGGCACCATAATGAGTAGAAGGCCAAAGACTAGAGACGAAGTCGGCCACTACGTATGCCCCCAGTGCGGAAGCTCCAGCCTAGTCAGGGACGCTGAAACGGGCGAGGTCATATGCACAAACTGCGGCTTCGTCCTGTCCGACCCGACCGAACAGTATGCCCCCCCAGTCCCCCGACGCACCGAGGAAGGACTACTAGAGAGCCAGTCCGGGCCCCCCGGACGATTCTCAGCCTTTGACAAGAACCTCTCCACAATAATCTCGAGGGCCCAGGCATCGAACAGGTCGCTGAGCGCCGACGAACGACTCCAACTCTGGCGACTAAGACGTACTCAGCTAAGAGCCTCAGCAGGCTCCTCCATGGCGCGAAACCTCTCGCGAGCCATGAGCCAGCTTCGAGGACTTGCCGGGCGGCTGAACCTTCCTGAGGTTGTAACAGAACGAGCGGCGTTAATGTATCGTCGGGCCTTGAACAAGGGGCTCGTTAGAGGTCGTCCGATCAATGGTATGGTAGCGGCGTCAACCTACGCTGCGTGCAGACTAACAGATGTTCCGCGCTCCCTAAGCGAGATAGCTAAGGCCTCCGGGATGAGCCGGAAGCTTCTAGCTCACTATTATCGAGCACTAGTCCGATCTCTAGACGTAACAATGGCCATCGAAGACCCGCTGAAACGGGTCTCCAAGATATCGTCTAGAGCAGGAGCGGACTCGCAGACAGAAATGCTTGCGGGAAAGATTCTCCGCGAAGCAATACGGCTGCGCGTGAATGTTGGCAAGGACCCCGACGGACTCGCAGCTGCGGCGTTGGACCTCGCTGCACGTATCAGGGGGTCGATGGTAATGCAGAGAGACCTTGCTAAAGCGGCAGGCGTCTCAGAAGTCACGATACGAAGTAGAATGCGGGATCTCAAGGCGGCAGCCAAATCCCTCGGACTGCCCGAAGTCGCCTAGTCGGTAACTGCTGCTTGGGCTCTTTGGTAACAAGATTCTAACCAGCCAGCGCTCTGAGTGTCGCCCTCCTCAGGAGGGTGCGAAGCCGGCGGGAGAAAATGCTGGCGTTTGCAAAACTAGAGGCTGAAGAATACGATTCCTACCGTAGACGTAGCTCTAAATGTTGCCGCCGTAATAGCGGACGCGCCGATAATTCTCTTTCTCTACATGAACTCTACGTCCTACTTTAGGCCGTATCGCAACTACTTCATCGCGATCTACGTTGCGTTCCTGGCGTTTCCGGCCAGAGAGCTCGTCCTTTTAACGGACCCCGACAAAGATGTGCTGTTATTCTCGACTCAAATAATGATCCTTAGCGCCGTCCTTATCGCGGTATTGTGGGGATATCTCGCTACTAGGCTTTACCTTCATCCTGAACGGTTCTCACTAAGCTCGATACTGAGGCCAAGCCGACGCATTCACTACATCTTCATAGTCTATCTGATTCCCCTGATAACAACGCTGACAGTATCCTGGGCTCTCCCCCAAGCGTTTGACACCAGTCCGACGAAGACGGCTGATTATCTACTTTCAGGTACTCCATTCAGAGTTGTCGGCTACAGTCCGCTGTTTCTAGCCATTGGAACCAGCGTAATTGTAGCCTTCGTCGGATATCCGCTGATAGTACTTGGTTACTTAAGATCCCAGCTCAAAGACGAGGAAGTCCGGTCAGCACTATGGGTAATTGCCACAATATTCGGATTCATTTCAACCCTCATACTAGCAGCAGGCGCTCTGAACACCCTAGGGGTCAGCCTAGAAGGCGTCGCTAATCTAGTTTCCACCGCACTACTGGCGGTCGTAGTCAACGCTTTCCGAAAACCAAGCTTCCTCAAGGCCTTCCTGACTTCAGGTCCCACACATCTAGGATTGAAGCTAACAGACCGCATAGCGGTCATCTATTCCAACAATAGGGAGAGGGTGGCGCCGGTCTCCCGCTACATCAATGAGGGCTTGACCCAGAATGCTCGAATCGTATTCTTCTTTCACGACGACGAATCCGTGATTCGCGAACACCTCACCAAGGAAGGTGTTAATGTGCGGCACCTTATCACAAAAGGAGACCTTCGTTTCATCTCACTGGGCAGTCTCTATGAAAATGGGGGAAGGCTTGACGAGGAAGCAGCACTATCTTTCTCTCAACAGCTCGTCTCAGAGGCAAGAGCCACGGACAAGAACGCGCTCCGATTGATAATCGATTTTGGGGACTATGCTCCGAAACCTTGGCAAAGGTTTGCCGACCATCTGGCAAGTCCTCGATGGTCAACAAGCGATCACTTTCTGGATATTATGATGATGTTTCAAGCTGGCGCTTTTCAAGGTCAACAGGATGCACTCGACCTTTTGAAGTCCCGAGTGCAAGTCATTGACCTAACAGAGGGAATCGAGACTTTTTCAAAAGGGGTAGGACTTTCCCATCAAGAAATAGCAGGACGGAAGATTCTACTCGAATACGATCCCCTCTCTGACTACGACAGGGTAATTCGCTCTCTCGTGGCAGAATCGACTTCGAACTTCGAAGGAATTGTCGTCTTCACGAGAAAGGATAGCCCAGTCTACGCTCTCGTCGGAGAGGAACCGAGATTGAAAGTGTTCATCCTGACATCCAAGGTTTCATATCCGAAACTGGAGGCCCGCGACCGATTCCTCTTGCCTGCCTTTGATACCTCCCTCTTGCTAGACGCACTCAACAAAACTATCGAGACATACAAGGGCGCTTCTTTTACCGTAATCTTCGATAACATGTCCCACTATGTCTTCACAATGGGAGCCGACAAAACTCAATCGTTCGTCCGCCAATCTCTAGAGCTGATGATATCGGACAAGATTACAGCTGTCTACCTCATGAATCCTGGAGCGCACGATCAAAAAACTGTGTCAACGTTCGAGAATCTGTTCGACATGGAGATTGTCTGCCATCCAGAAACTCGGATTCCGGAGGTCAGAAAGAAGATGGCACTCTCGGCGTAGAATCCTCGAAGCTCCTATCCTTGGATAGCAATCGAGGCCTCAGGGCTCGTCCCCCATCTTGCGACCAAGTCCCCTAGCATCTGCGAGAATCCTCGGATGTTAACACTTCGAATCTGCTTCTCGTACGTCGAAATCTTCTCCGCGTAGGAGAGAGCTTTGCTGCGGTAAATCCATTCCAACTGTTTCAGTTTTTGAAGGACGGCCCTGTCGCCTAGCTCGTCTTTGGTGATAATGCCCTTTCTCACGGCGAGTGAGATTATTGGGGAGGACATGTCTTTCTCTAAGACCTCTCGTGGGTAAGTGCCAAGGATGTTTGCGATGTGGGCGACTTTCTGGGCAAGGAAGGAGATTGATCTCATCGTCCTAAGTTCTTTCAGGTCAAACTCGGGCATGCACATTAGGTCCATGTCCACGAAAAGAATTACGGCGACGCCGTATGGAGAATGTTGGCTCAGTTCGAATGGGTTGTCGAGGCCGAAAGTGTTGATGAGTGAACTGTACTCTATCGAGGAGAGGACTTGGCGTAAGTCGAAGTAGAAAATTCCCTCGAGTTCCTTGTATCTGGGATACTTCTGAACTGACCTAATGAAGTCATCCCAAATGGCTCGGCCGATGTCGATATAGTCGTGTTTCTCAACTGCATTGTGCCATGGAATTCTTACGAAGTCCTCGAGTAGGAATCTGCTTCTGGTGACGAAGTTATCGGCCAGGTCATCGGCCATGATGTCGAACACGGTGTATTTTGTTTTGTCTTCCCCGATAACCTGTCTATACTCTGGAGCCACACAAGGAAGCGCCATAGAGGAGTAGACCTCGTGCAGCCAATCCAAGTAGTCGCTGTCTCGATGCCCCACAGACTCGTATAGCGCGACAACGTCCCCAATCTTCAGGCGGGCCGGACGGCTGACTGGAACTTCGGAGGAGTCAGTCCCAGTCTCGCGGCTCTGAATGAGGTGGAGTAGCTGTTTCGCTCCTGACAAGTCTAGCTTAGCTTCAGTTCAGTTTCAGCTATGTATCGAGAATATAATGGTCGCCTACTTTTCTCATGGAAAAAATTCTACGGCTCTTATATACGGTGTTCGGAGTCGCCAGCTCTCTCCGCGTTCATTGAGCGGCTGATTGAGGTGGCCGGTACTTACCGGAAGCTTCTTGGAGAAGACTCTCAAATCCGAGAGTCGGGCTCAAAAAAAGGTTCCCAACGGAAAAACCGCTGGGGCGGGATAGAGCAGCGTTTGCCTTGTAGGCTTATGGCCGGCTGGGAAGTTCGCTGGGAGTGACGGTTAGGTCAAGCTTCTGGCCGCCGCGCAGCACTTCAACTTGAACGGGTTTGCCTATTTGGTCGGACATGAGAGTTCTGTGAAGATCGTCGAGGTCTTCCACTGGTTTTCCTGCAAAGCTGACTAGAATATCTCCCATGTTGAGATGGGCTTTGTCCGCTGGGCTTTCGTCCTCGACTGAGTACAGCATTATTCCACTGTCCTGTGACAGTCCCGTTTTCTGTGCGAGTCTTGTTGATAGCTGAACTGGCTGACCGGCAATTCCGAGGTAGGCTCTTCTTACTCGGCCTTCCGTCACTAGCTGGTCAATGACTGTTTTCACCGTCTTCGATGGAACCGAGATGCTCCTGGCTGGCGGGAAGGTTGCTATGTTCATGCCTACGACCTGACCGTCAGAGTTTACCAAGGGTCCTCCGGAGCTTCCGGGATAGAGAGCTATGTCGGAGATCACCGTGTTCTCTATGTTTCTGCCCCACCATCCTTGGAATGATCTTCCAACACCGCTGACTATGCCAGCAGTGACAGAAGGTTGCAGGCCTCTTGGGTTGGACACGGCTAGTACTAGCTGTCCTAGCTTTAGTCGTTCTGAGTCTCCGAACGGCAATGGTTCAAGGGTAGGGGAGTCAACTTTCAAGACCGCGACGTCCGTAAAAGGGTCCCGGCCGACGACTTTCGCTTCGAAGGACTTGCCGTCCTGAAGGCTGACTTTGGGAGTCCGTGTGCGTCTAACTACATGGTCTGCTGTGGCAACCAGGCCATCAGGCCCTGATACGAAGCCTGTTCCTCCTCCATGCCAGCCCCAATCGCCTTGGGGCCCAACGCGGACGACCGACTTTGAGGTAGCTTCAGCGAGTACCTCGAGTGCTTCCGAGTATTCCTTGAGTAGTGTTCTTGCTCTTTCGACAGAGATTCGTGGTTGTTTTGACATGGTAGCATTAGTGTAGTGGGTTGGGGATAAAGAGCAGGTTTTGCAGAACTCGGTCACAAAACCTTAGTGGTTGAAACCGAGGGTCGTAGGTTCCGGGTTCAAAGCGCTAAACTGGCTGCGAGCCTCAGTGAAGCGCTCAACATGAGCAACCGGTGGTATGTTGGCATCCAGCTCTGAGTTCGACCTTCTTCTTACAATCGGTATCACAATCTTCGCCGCCTTAGGTTTCAGCGTTCTATTCTCGAAACTCAAACTGCCAGTTGTGATCGGGCAGCTTCTCGCAGGCATGATTGTTGGTCCATTTGGCCTAGGTCTTGTTCAGGACATCAACAGTCTTAACCTTCTTGCTTCCCTAGGAATCATCCTTCTCCTCTTTACAGTTGGCTTGGAGCTGGACCCAGCCGAGATTCTACGCGTGGGAGGGGGCAGCCTCCTCCTCGCTCTCGTGGAATTCTCCGTCACCTTTCTTTCGGTGTTTACTGTCGGGATTTTGGTTGGCCTTGGCTACCTAGGGTCAGTCTTCGCCGGAGTCATCGTTTCAACAACTAGCACCGCCATAATGGGGAAGTTGCTCATAGAATCAAAGAGTTTGAGAGCTTCCGAGTCCCATCTGGTCCTTACTGCATCTGTCATCGAGGATTTTGCCACGGTGTTCATCCTACTGCTCCTTCCAGGTCTCGTCGTGGCGAATAGTAAGGTTCCAATTACTGACGTAGAGCTTTTCGTCGTCAAAGGCTTGATCCTGGTAGGCGTCATTCTGGCATTCGGCTGGAAGGCAGCCCCCATTTTGATCCAACGTGTTGGTGGGAAGAGAGAGGAAAATCAGGAGACCGCGTTTCTGCTCGCTCTTTCTTTCGGTTTTGCCTTTGCGATACTATCCTCCTATCTTGGCTTCTCACCAGCGGTCGGTGCGTTCCTTATGGGGCTGATGATTAGAGGAAATCAGGCGAGGTTCATCTCTGACAAAATTGGCCCAATTAAAGACCTGTTCGTCGTCCTATTTTTTGTTTCAATGGGAACACTGATCAATATCGGAGCGCTTGTTTCTGTCACCTTCCCCATCGTTGCCATTGTTTCCATGGCGATTCTAGGCAAGTTTGTCGGGGCTTGGGCCGGAGCGAAACTCTCTAGGGTCGGAAGCAATTCAAGTCGAGTTGGAGTCTCCATGTTGCCAAGGGGAGAATTCTCCTTCATTGTCGCTCGGGAGGGAACTGGCTTAAGCTTGGCGTCCCAGGTCCTCTATCCGCTTGCAGGACTGGCGACCCTGGTAAGTTCCTTGGCTGCATCTGTGGGACTGCGCCTCCTAAGGCCTCGGTCAACTGCTCAACCGGCTGAGCTTCTATCGCACCCAATTGAGACGCCCTTGGAACCACAGGGGCTCATCCCAACGCAGGAAGAAGGACCACTCTTCTAATGCATTTTCCAGACGGTGTTGCTCTTACGCTCACCGGCTCCGGAGTATATTGGGTGCTGTCAAGCCAGCTAATCGCTTCTTTCAGTGTTCTTGCCCCAGGCTTGTTCCAGACGAGCTCTCAAGGGGTTCTCTTGGTCCTGCTGACAGGAGTCATCTCTTCTGCCGCTGGGCTTTGGATCATTCAGGGTGACGTTGAAAGTCTCCAGGATATACTGAACCACCGGGGAGGCTGGGTTTTCACAACTCCGATACTCTTAGCCGTCACGGATATCTCTCTCACCTTGGTAGGGGTGAGAACCAGCGTAGGAGTTGTCGAGCTCAACCCGTTCGTGGCCTCTGCCATAGAAGCAGGGGCGGCCTCTCTACTGCCTTTCACGATTTGTTACATTCTCATGTCTGAAGGTCTCGCATTACTAATGCTAGACCTGGGACGCCGGCTGTTTTTCAGCAACCCGACCCTGACCCGTCTACCATTCTGTCTAATCTGTGGCTCTGCAGCTTTGGGGCCGTTCAGCAACTTCGCATTGATCGTAAACCCAGGGTTGGGCTCTCTCGCGCTTCTGGCAGGCATCACAGGCGCGACAGGTTTGTCGGCCTTCTTGTACCACTTTCTTGAACGAGCCAGGCGCGTCAGTTCGTCGGAGGGACCGACAGATTTCTCCTCTTGATTCGCCTTCGTTTTGTTAGAAACAGGATGACAGAGACAATAGCGACCATAGATACGACGGTTCCGGCAACGACCGCGATTGGAAAGTCCCCAGAGATTTTGGGGGGAGGAGGCAATGCCGTCACGGTAACAGTGACTGTTGTCGAGTGGGACAGTGAGCCAACAGTTCCAGTCACATTGAAGACATAAGACCCTGGCTGAGTAATGCCCGTACTGGCATTAGCGTAAAACACTAGGGTTGCAGTGAGGTTTTTGTTTGCAATCAGGGATGCCAGTGACGGTGTAAGAGAATGCGTCAAGGCTGAGCTTCCTGTAACGGCTAGATTCATCATTCCAGTGAAGCCGTTAACGCTTGTTAACGTGATCGTGGAGTTCCCTCTTGAGCCTTGCATCAAGTCGAACGAGGCTTTAGAGGTCTTGATTGCGAACCCTGAAATTGTTATGCTCAGATTGACCGACCGAACCCGAGTGCTATTTGTCCCAGTGACAGTCACGTTGTATGCCTTGGGGGCTGCCGATTGTGATGCTGAGATTGTGACAGAAGCGTAAGCCGTTTGACCGGGTGAAAGGTTCACCGATGTCGTGTTGAATGAAATCGCTAGCCCAATCGGCGTGCCTCCAGAGGACAGGCTGATGTTTCCCTTCAAACCGTTCAAGCTAGCTAGTGTAATTCTCGAGGTTGCAAACGAGCCCTGTGGGAATGTCAGCTCCGGAGGGTTGGCGGTGAGATTGAAGTCTTGTCCCACAACAAGTTTCACGAGGGTAGTGTTTGTATCGGAAATTCCCGTGCCAGTTAACGTGAGGTCGTATTCGCCTGCGATGACGGAAGGCGCGACGGTCACGTTCAAGACAGATGCTGCTGGCGATAGTCCCTTGTTGAGTGTCACGTTTGGAGGAACAAAGGCAGTTGTGATTCCCGGGTACTGGGGGCTTGCTGAGAGGCTAACGGTTCCATTGAAAGTGTTCAGGCTTGTCAGGGTGATGCGCGTTGACTTGGAGAAACCTTGCAGTATGACCAGTTGTGCGGGGTTCGGGCTGAGACTAAACCCTGGTTTTTTCACATCGACGGCCACACTGGTAGTGTGGGAGATGAAGCCGATTGTGGCGTTCACAAGAACATTGTATGTCCCTACTGCAGTGGTCGAGTTGACGTTAACTGTGAGTGAGACGGCAGACGTTCCTCCAGGCGCTAGCGATACGCTGCTAGAATTGAGTGAGGTGAGGAGCCCAGCTGAAGATGAGATTGTAG
This sequence comes from Candidatus Bathyarchaeota archaeon, assembly GCA_005888735.1. GTDB lineage: Archaea > Thermoproteota > Bathyarchaeia > 40CM-2-53-6 > 40CM-2-53-6 > BA-19. The sequence continues at coordinate 121,779 of VBBN01000035.1, read as the reverse complement.
ACAGGCTCGCTGTGCCTGTGAATCCGTTGACACTCGTAAGTGTAATAGTGGACATTTTTGAAGAACCTCGCACGACTGCGGTCGAATTCGGGGAAGAAAGAATCCTGAAACCTTTTACCGCAAACGTGCCCACCATGAATTGATGGACGGAACAATAATACGTATAGGTCCCAGGGGGAAGGTCCACGTTGAAAGAGTACGTGACTGGATTTGGATGGGTGTCTCCAAAAAACATCGAACATTTGTCGATGCCCGAAACACAGTCGCTGGCAGGGTTGAAGTTTCCGTTAGTGTCGATGTAGAGTTGATGAGGTGCAGGCGTAGGTGTGTCAGTGCTAGTGAGGGTCATGATAACTGAATCGTTTTCCGTGACGTTTATGATTGGGCCTGGGACGGTATCGTTCCACCCCTTCGCCGCCGAGCCGTTCAGGGTGATATAGTGAGTAGCTGCGTAGGTCTTCGGGGGTAGTGGAACAAGATGCAGACTGGCGGAGAGGGCGACTCCTAAAATCAGGATTCCGATGATGGCGATCGCAGCAGGTTTAGGTCTCACTGACAGCATCTTCTAGCAGAATGTTCCGTCCTTCGTCGCCTGACATTAAATCTAGGCGGGCTAGCCTCAAAAACGTGCCTAGGAAAGGTCCTGTCTCACAATTTCGGAAACGTCCTAAAGTGTTAGGCGCTTCAGAGCCTAGTGTGGAGACTCAACGGTTTGTTGTTCAGGAGCATCATGCTAGGCGCCTTCACTGGGACTTTCGTTTGGAGCTTGATGGTGTGTTGAAGAGCTGGGCAGTCCCACGAGGGGTTCCGACCGAATTGAAGGTGAAGAGGTTGGCTGTCGAGGTCGAAGATCATCCGTTAAGCTATGTCGATTTCGAAGGAGAGATTCCGAAAGGGCAGTACGGGGGAGGAACCGTCAAGGTCTGGGACAAAGGCAGGTACGTACTTCTCCTGAGAGAGCCGGGCAAGTATCACATTCTCCTCAAAGGGAGAAAACTAGAGGGAGACTATCGGCTGGTCAATTTCAAGGACAAGAACTGGCTGCTCTTCCGAGTGGCATAGCAATATTCGGACGGCAGGGTGCGGCGAGAGAGTTCGAGCAAGACTTGAATGAAGCGTGAAGAACACAGGAGACAAGCGACCGGTTGAGATTCGAGACGTGAAAGCTGGATTCTAGAATGTCTCGGGGGGTCGAGGTTGCGCCCCAGCTCTCATCATGGGCATTTCCTCCGGCCGTCTCCTCCGCAACGGTCGTGGGTGTCGCTCCATGGGCTGCCAGTCCACTTTGAGCATGCTGATCATTCTACGCTTCGTCTTACTTCCCTGTATCATTCGCAAGATCTCTGTTTTACAATATTCAATGGGTCTCGAATATTGACTGGGGAATAGTCTACCCAGTCACCATTGTTGCAAACCCGGCTGGTGCTTAGCTGAACTCTCCGGTCTCAGGAAGCATCCGGCTAACTCGGTCAAAAAGCTCGTAGCCTGCGGCGATAGCCACTGGCGAACCAGCCTCTTTCTCTTCGGTGGCCTGGGACCAGACCAGGATCTCTCCCGGGGACAGTAAGACCCTCACTTGGAACCTTCCATCTTCTGTGATCCAGTAGAGCGATTGGCCAGTTTCACCATTCGAGTAACCCAGCCATCGGAAGTTCTTGAACCAGCGTCCCTTGAGACTGCCTGTAAAGCTCTCAGCGTCGATGCCCGGCGGGAGGTGACCTCGGATCACTGGTTCACCGTCAACTAGATGACGCGCCTTTCTCCGAGGAGGAGCTAGGACTTTGTAGCCGTCATCGGTCCTCGTGACAAGATTGTCATCTTCCAACCTCTTGAGGATGCGAGTCAACTTTTCTTGGTGCAGCCCGAGCCTCCGTTTCATGCCTTGGAAACTGTATGTAGCATCGGTTTCTGAGGATAGCATGTTCATTACAAGCTCCTCTCCATCAGAGGGGCCTGTGTTGAAACTAGGGCTCAGGTTGTTAGAAGGCATCTAATCCAGATAGCCTGAGCCCTCGCGTCCTATTTATTGACTATTTTCCAGAAAGCGTTTCCCGAAGGTAACGCTGTCAATTGAAACGCATTCTTACATCTTGGAGAATAGAGTCGACCTGGCGCTTCCAAGCTTCGAAGCCGGAGGGTTCTTTGGGATAGTCCTGATAGAGTTGGTTGAGCTTCTTCATCTTGTCCATCGTGTACAGTAAACCTCGGAACGCCCTGTAGGAGCCGAGGCCCTGGAACAGTTTGGTAAGCTTCTGAACGGGCGACAGCTCCGGCATCTCACCTAGCGACATGCCGGTCGCCTCCTTTGCCGACAGGAAGTGTCTCATGCCGTAGTTGATCTCGCTGTTGTTCAGCGTTTGAAGATACAACCGAAACGCTTCCAGCCCGGCAGTCTTGTTTCCATAGTGCTGGACGAAGTCGACATTGTACTGCCATAGTTGTTTCTCGGTGAAGTCGTTCGCCTCCATCGCTCGCACTGCAGTTTCTCCGGCCATGACTCCGCCGATGAGCCCGGGTCCGATGCCGCCTGCGCTTATCGGGTTGGGGAACCAAGCTGCGTCTCCGCAGACCATGTAGCCATTCGCTACCAAGCAGTCGTTTTGATGTCGGACGGAGACTTGCCAAGCGCCACTTAGATTGCTGTCATCGCTCAATGGTTGCATTTCCTGGAACCGAGGGTCTGTAGCAATCCAATCTTTGAGAAGCGCGTTTAGAGGTTTGTGCGTCCTCTTCTGCTGAATGCCCAGGCCGATGTTCACTTTGTCTCCTGCTTTGGGGAAGAGCCAAAGGTATCCGCCGGGGGCTTTCTCTTGATCAAGGTAGATGTCGCAGTGGCTAGTCTCAACTTCGACGCCGTCCCGCAATCGCGCGTTCAGTCTTGCGGTCGGTTCTACATCGTCTTTGTCAATATCCTTCTCGATATAACTTGGGATGGGAAGGTTTCTGCGGAGTTTCGTGGACATTCCCGAGGTGTCAATAATTAGCTTCGTTCTGATCTCGAACTGTTCGTTGGCCCCCGTTCCAGCAGTTTGGCCTTCGAGGCCTACGATTTTTCCCGACTCAGCGATTAGACCGGTTGCTTGGACATTTCCTCGATAGTCAACTCCAGCCTTCAAAGCATCGTCAAGGAGTTTCCGCCCAAACTTGGGACGGTCCAGAACAAACCCGGGCCCCTCGAAGGGAACTCTGACTTTCATGTCAGGTGAGAAGACGTAGACCGCGGTCACATGGTTCTCCATCTCAGGGAGGCCATAGCTCAACCCGGTGCGCTCATGAACATACTTGATGTGATGCTCCCCAACAGCGTCTCCACACACCCATCCGAGGGTGTTCTTTTTCCCCACCTCGCTAGGAGTATTTCTGTCGAGAAGGAGGACGTCGACTTTTCCGTTGCTCTTCAGGGCAATTGTGGCTGCTGCCATGCAGCCAGCAATTCCCGCCCCCACAACTACAACGTCTCTCGTTTCAGTCAAGCCCTTAACCAGCAACTTTGCTGTAGCTTCACCACTTTCAGCTCGACATGCTTTAGCTTTTTGCCCTCCAAGGTCGCACGCCTGGGTTAACCCTTATATCGGCTCAGACAAATCGGCGCCCATTTCAGAAGAGGTGTCGGGGATTTGACAGATAATGGTTCGAAGATCAAGAAACCACCCTTTCTCCCCCTCTGGCTGAAGACGATGCGCGTTCCATTCCTCCAGGCGACTTTCATCCCCGTGGTTCTCGGCTCAGTCATCGCTTGGCAGGCCGGCCACTTCTCCTGGGGGTTCTTCGCTCTCACTCTGCTCGGAGCGAGCCTGATTCATATCGCAACTAACATGCTCAACGATTATTTCGACTTCAAGAGTGGAAACGATCTTCGGGTCAAGCACCAGAATCCGTTCGCTGGCGGGGGCAGGATCTTGACAGCTGGGCTCGTCAGGCCTTCCACCCACCTGCTGGTGTCTGCCGGTTGCCTTGCTCTTGGGATCGTAATTGGGCTCTACTTTGTTCTAGCCCAAGGGCTGACCTACTTGTTCTGGCTTGGGCTAGTAGGAGTTGTATCCTCGTATTTCTACGTCGGCCCTCCTTTCAGGTTGGCTTACAGAGGGGTCGGAGAATTCGTCGTAGGGTTGAATTTTGGGCCGGTAATGACCTTGGGAGCGTACTATGTGCAAACCGGCAAGTTTGCACTTGAGCCATTGCTGGCTTCCGTTCCGATTGGCCTGCTCATTGCGGCTGTTCTCTGGGTAAACGAGTTTCCAGATATGGATGCGGACAAAGCGGTCGGAAAGCTCACGCTGGTCTTGAGGCTAGGATATCTCCGATCTGTGACGGTCTTCAAAGCATTACTTGGAGCGTCGTACCTGCTCGTCATTACATATGTCCTTCTCCAACCCCTCTTGAAGCAGACAGTCACCAGCTATGTGACACTCATCGTCCTAGTAACCCTTCCTATTGGAATGAAAGCGTTGAAAGTGTTGAAGGCCAACTACAGGGACCCCCACGCGATAATCCCGGCGAATGCCAACACGATAATGCTCCACCTGAGCTTCGGTATCCTTTCCATCCTCGGCTTCGTCATCGGAACAGTGATCGGCCTCTAGATGCGAGCTCTTCGAGAGTTTGGAATCAGTTATATCAGGAAAGAGCAGGCCAAACCACCGCGTTGACAACTATGGCGGCGCTTGGCTCGACAAGTGAGCAAGACCGCAACTTGGCCCCTACCGTTCATAAGTTGAAGCTGCAGTGGATGATGGCCAAGACAGACGAGGAGCGCCGACGGGTGAGCGAGCAGATAAGGAAGATTCTGAGCAACCCGAGTTCCAAGTAACTCCTATACTGCTGTGGGCATGAGCTTCCGGAAAATCGAATCTCTAATCGCCATGGGTCAACCAAAAATCCCCCAGAACAAGCCCTGAATCGCAATCCGTTAACAACAACTAACGCCCGCCTCGACAGCCTGAAGGAAAGTGCTAACGGATGCCACTATCTCAAAACTCTAGACTCGCCCATTATGCGCCCTGTAAGCCGGAAATCGCTCATTCTCCATGCCAGACAGAAAATGGGTTCCTGAAAAAATGCCCGGGTGCGGACGCGGCCGTTTGAGACGCGAGAGAGGAGAATCTGATTGCAATCTAGGCCAACAAAGCACATCAGTCAAAGACCCCTGGATTCATACACCGCTGACAACCAGAACCAAGTCGGTCAAGTATCCGACGAGGAAGCCGAGCAGAATACCCACCATGAGAATGTGGTTGGTGGACTGTCTCCGGCCCGCTCCGTAGAGTGTCATGATCACAAAGAAAAGCGCTCCGCCCGCGACCGAGAGGAATAGGACCGAGAGAATTGGGGAAACAAAAGCGCTGCCGACAATCGTGCCCATAAGAGTCGGCCCTCCGCCTACAAGGCCTGCGAGTAATAGAAAGCTCCACTTCGGCCTAGTACCAGTCAACGGGGCAGCTATGCCAAACCCTTCCGTAGCGTTATGTGCTCCAAAACCCACAACGAGGAGAATAGCCAGCGTGAGCGCACCAGAGACGTACTGAGAGCCAATAGCAAGCCCCTCGCTGAAATTGTGCACCCCGAGCCCAACAGCAATCATCATCGCCAATCTGCGGGAAGCCTTCTCGTTAATGGCTCCCTTACCATTCTGAGCAATAGCAAGCCCCGCAAGCTCCTGCGGAGTGCCAGGAACCCGGACGAACCTGTTCTCGTACCAAACAAGGCTCATCAGCCCCAAAGCAAAACCGCTCAACAACGTTGCGACGAAGAGGAATCCGTCCCCAAGAGGGCTCGCTCCCCTTATCGAGCTGAGAACAACCCCTTCAACGGTTTCCCGGGCAACAGGAAGCACCTCCACGAGCAAGAACAACAGAATCCCGATCGAAATCGCGTTGAGAAACCCTTTCACGCCGGTACTGAGACCCTTAAGCCGAGCCACGGGAAGACCTAGGAAGATGGTAAAACCCGCCAGCCCCCCCAATTCCAAAAGCATTAGGTCGACCAAACTCCGGCTACGCCTTACCGAATCGGCGAGACGAGCCGTCTCTTATTAATGCGCCCTAACCTCATTTGTAGGGAACGCCGTTTTCAACGAGAGGATGAGCAAATCAAAGAGTCCAAATCTCTGCACAAGGGGCCTTTCCTCCTCTTCGACAACGACTGCGGAATCTGTACTCGCTTTGCACAGTTCGCAGAATCAGCATCGAGAAGATGGCTCCGGCCCGTTGGACTACACACAGAGCAGGGAGCAAGAATAAAGTCGAGCTTCTTCGTGCCTACTGATAGGCCCGATGAGATGTTCTGGGTTCTTCTGGGCGATTTAGGGTTCGGCGGAAGGTCCGGCCTTCTTCCTCTTCTGAGGGAAATAGTCAGGGGGAGAATAATGTGAACGAAGGCCGGTGTGAATCATGTCCTCGCCCAAAGAACATCGTCGAGAGAATCTTGGGAACCCTGCGAAGAGGACGGGTCGTTAGGAAGAAACGCTTAGGCTAGAACCTCTGCTCTGAGCCTCTCTCCCTCGCTCAAGCGAAGGCTCTTCTGAGCGTCGAACCCTCGCCTTCGACCCCAGGATTCTATTCCTTCAAGTATTTTCTTGGAACCGAACCAGCAGAGCATGGTGAATACCCGCTTCAACACGGGGTTGAGTTTCATCAGAGTCGGGGGCATATTGTGCAGTTCGAGTACCGTGTGCCTCCAGCTTCGGTAGATGACCCAGAAACGGGCCTCATCGATCTGGTCGTCGATGTTGTAAAAGCCCTTGTTCTTGAGAACTCCCAACGGGACGAAGCTCAATGGAGTAACAGTGAAGTGAGCCTTGCCGCCAATCTGTCTCGGAAGCCCTTTCTCCATAAGGTCGATGAGTCGGACGGTTTCAACAGCATCCTCGGCGGTTTCTCCCGGGAGCCCTAGGATTATGGTGTAGGCTGGGAACCAGAAGTACTCGTTGAATACCCGCGTGCCGTTGTAGATGACGTCCTGCCACTCGTCAGGGCTGAATGGTTTCACCTTGAGGGGCATGTATTTTCGGATGAGCTCCGTAGAACCGGTCTCGAGACCGGACTGTATTCCTATGTGCGGGGACCCGTTAACCCTGACTGTTTCGGAAATCTCACGAATGAGGTCGGGATCTGCAACGGCGGGCGAAGTAGTTCCATGAGTCGGGTTAGCATAGGTTATTCCTGGAAGCGACATTATCATCTTGAAGAGCCCCAAGACCGCATCATGGTTAGGCATGAATCCCCTCTTGTCCTCAAGCTTGTACAGGAAGATGTCCTCGCTGTGGACCCAGACGTTGGGGTTGCCGATTTTCCTGTTGACATTAATCTCTCGTTTGATCTTATCCTCCGGGTAATACTTGGCGACGCGGAGGTTGGGCTCGCAGAACTGACAGTTTCGCCCGCAGCCACGCATGACTTCGACGAGCCCGTGGACCGACGGAGCAGTGATGTCCGGGATGTCTTCTAGTCTTGGACCGCGAGGAACGTGTATGAACTCGGGGCTGCCGTTAAACTCGATGTCGCGGTAAATGTCACCGATGACGTGGTCGCATTCCCCCATGACAACATGGTCCACGCCTAGGGCCTTGGTATCTCGGTCGCGTACTTCCATCTGCCAAGCCCCTGACCCTCCGATGACTAGCTGGGCTTTCGGGTACTTCTTCCGGGCAGTGTTGATTCTCTGGACCAACTCGAGGAATTTTTGTTTTGTGTAGGCGGTCCATCGCCCACCGTCAGTGAACATCATGCTAACCGGACCGAGGCCGAGCGGGTCCATGGCAGAGATTCCGACTATGCTTGTTTTCTCGTCGATGAAGTTGTCCACATGGTCAGGATGGGTTACGACGACCTCTTCAGGCCTATAGCTTCTAAGGATGGAGGCTTCGAGTTTTCTCAGTCCGTATGGAGCCATTTGTGCAACGCCGTTGTGGTGTTTTACCTGGGGCGAGAGGAAGTCAAAGATGAACCTGGGAACTTTCTCTGCAGGTGCACAGCTGAAAAATGGGAGAAGGGGAATTCCCCAGTACTCACTCATCTGCGTCGCGTCTGCGGCCAGGACTATTCTAGTCATTTGAGTCCCTTCAAATTCCATTTTTCTGCAAGGGGATGTGCTGGGTTCGCTCCGTTATCCCTAAGAATAAGATATTTTCTCGGGATTGCGTATTTTAACCTAGTGTCTGCTTTTCCAGATAAACGACTCAGGAGACACCTGGCAGGGTTTCCTGCCCTCTCAAGGCCCGTGAATCTGGGTAAATACTAGGAATTTGTGGATGATTAGCCTTGCTAACCGGACGTTAGCAGATTCTTCTCCATATTCTCAGGATCCATACTCTGTTCTCATTGACTATTCGCGCGGACTCGGCTTTTCGGCACATACGCTACTAGTCGTCGTCTATCCAGATGACTGATAGAGATGGGAGAAAGCCGGGCCCTGGAACGCTCTACGCGATGAGCATAAATCGTGGATTGTGTTCCAAGGATCGCACCATGGAGACAGTTACACGTCCAGAAGTAGGCACGTCGGCTCCCGATTTTGAAGCTCCCGTCACCTCGGGCAGTACGATTCACTTGCATGATTATCGCGGCCAGAAAATCGTCTTGTTCTTCTATCCTCAAGATGACACGCCAGGCTGCACCATCGAGAGCTGCGGATTCAGAGATGTCTATGACAAGGTCAAGGCTATGGGAGCTGAGATTCTAGGGGTCAGCGTCGACGACGTTGATTCACACAAAAGGTTCACTGAAAAGTTCAGCCTCCCATTTCCACTCGTCGCAGACGTTGACAAGAAGATTGCCAAGACATACGGGGTTCTCAGCGAAAAGTCTCCAGTTGCCCGCCGTGTGACGTTCCTGATCGATCAAAATGGAAAAGTAATCAAGATATTCGACCCCGTAAAGGCCGCTTCTCACCCTGCAGAAATTCTGGAAGCGCTAAAATCCTAGCCTAATCCGCCTCAGTTCACTACGGGAAGAAACCGATCTTCATGCACCGACGTGCTTAGAGAACCCACGATCGGCAGCTTGTACCCGCATTTCAGGCAGCGATTGTCCCGGCCGAGGTTCCAACCGGTAATGTCGAATCCGTGCCTGCGAATGGCAATGGTCTTGCACTCGGGACAGTACGTGTGCTCCCAAGGATGGCCAGGAACATTGCCGACATATACATAGCGCAGTCCTTCTGCCCGCGCGATTTCGCAATGGTTTTCTAGCGTCTTGACCGGTGTTGGAGGAAGGTTCATCATTTTGTAGTCGGGATGAAAACGGAGAAAGTGGATCGGCACATCAGGTCCGAGATTATCATAGAGCCATTTGCTTAGCTTGCGGGCTGACTTGAGGTCGTCGCCAACCTCGGGTATGACTAGGTCAGTTATCTCAGTGTGAATCTTTGTCTTGTCTCTGATGTCGAGAAGAGTCTGAAGGATCGGTTCTCCGTCGGGGACTAGGACCCATTTTCTGAGAAACTCGGTTTCATTGTTTCCTTTGAAATCCACCGTAATGCAGTCCAGGAACTCGTTCATCATCCCTACAGCGTCAGGGGTGTCGTATCCATTGGACACGAAGATGTTGATCAGCCCGTTCTTGTGCGCTTCTCGGCCCACATCACGGGCGTATTCGATGAAAATAGTTGGCTGATTGTAAGTGTAAGCTAGTCCTTGGCACCCGTAGCTTGTGGCCAATGCGGCGACCGCAAGAGGTTCCATTTCAGTGCCCTCGGGCTTACGCCTTTGGCTGATATCATAGTTCTGACAGTTGCTCACCGCCTCCAGGTTGGCAACGTAGGTGTGGTCTCCCTCGACCTCCATGTTGTAGACGAAACCAGAATAGTGCTCACTACCAGTTGACCTAACTGGGACGAGATAGTAGCCGCCTCTCTCAATTACGAGACCCCTATCGTCCTCCCACTCTATGGCTTGAGACCCGCTGGAATCATTTCTCTTGAGCACCTTCAGTATGTAGTCGTTGTGTCGAGAGACAGTTCTGCCTTCGATTATCGTCGTCGGGCTATTCTCACTAATGTAGAACCTTGGAACGTTTCCAAGTCTGAGGAAGAGTAGGGCGACACCCAAGACGAGCCGTTCTGAAACGGAATTTGCTCCAATGTAGGAACGATCTGCCGTCCCAGCACGGGTAGTATAGCCATTACCGCTCAAGTAGCCACTGAGAAAGGCTTTTGTGATCTCCTTTCGGCCATCCAACAGTACAAAGTCGGGGATCCGTTTTCTGTAACAATCCACGCCACAGGCTCTCCTGAAGAAGAGACCCAGTATCGAGTTGTAGATGTAGACGTGAGTAACTGGTCCAGCTCTAATTAGGCCACAGTCTAGCCCGAACACTCGCCTGACGAGGTCCTTGATATCATCGATGTTCGATTGCTCGTCCTTGCCAAAGGTGAAGGTGACCCTAAATGAACATGGCCGATTATGGACCTGTGAAACTGAGCCATCTGCGCAGAAGTACCCCAGTAGCTTCGCGAGATCACTGTTGATCTTGACGAACCTTTGGACAGCATTCTTGCCGTTTGTAACCCTAACGGTGTCGCTGGATGAGATGATTTTTGTGGTACGATAAGATTTAGTCATGTCATTGATGCTTGAGTGTGAGAGCTTGGACCTGGCTTGCCGAATATTTGCGGGATGGATACCCGAGACCTGCCCGATTGTCCGGCTTGTGTGCCCGTCAGACGTCATACGAGCGATTGTCTCTAGCGTTGGCCGTTTCATTCTCCATTGCATGGCCGAGCGGGGAACCTTGTAGTCTCGGAGGGGTTCATCCTTGAGAAAAGCCGCAAGGTCCACTGACAGGGTTGAAGTTTGGTTCCTAATTTTCGGAACTGCTACGTAACTCTTCCTTGTTAAGTACCTCGCCTCGGCCATCGTTGGAGCTCTTTCAGGGTCGGAAGTGGTCAACACCTTATGGTCAGGCGTGCAACGAATTGGCGGAAGATAGACGGGCTTGATTGTTACGATGGTTCCATCGTAGAAATGACGGAAGATCTGTTTTATCTGGCGAAAGTGACCCTTGTGAGTTAAGGCAGCGAAACCAGGCAGATCCCGTTCTGCACTTAACCCGTGCGAAGACTCGTTACAACCATCCTCGAATAGTTCTGCGAAGGTCTTCACCCCCCTGTCGGTGAAAACGAACGTCTCTGGGGTGAAGCAGTATTGACAGGCCCAGCTGCAGCCTGTCGTTGCGATGGAGAATATTTTCGAGCCGGGCATGTAGTGGGTGACGGGTTTCTTTTCGATGGGGTCGATGTGGCCTGTAATGACTTTTCCATAGACGAGAAGCTGGAGTTTGCCGGCTGTGTTTTGGCGTACTCCGCAGAAGCCGATTTTTCCGTCTGGGATGTTGCAGTACCGGGCACAGGCGGTGCAGCGGACCCTGGAGTCTGCTAGTGGCTGGTAAAGTTCCGCCTCCTTAATCATGGCTTAGCATGCTCCGTCCATCCCAGGTCGGACAACGGTCCTGCCCTGGACAGTTATAGACTCGTGCTGGGAGGCTGAAATCCTTTTCCTTACCAGGTTAGGGCGAATGACAGGAGACCGAGGAGCTGCGCAGAGAGCACTGGGAGGGTTCCGTGTATCTGCTGCGTTAGAGTGGCAGAGGTGCTTGGCGAGGTTTTGGAAGAAAGTTGAGGGTTAGGGGGAATGGCTGCTTTGACAGGCTTCTCGGCTATTATAAACGCCAGAGTTTGCTGGATATGTTTGCAGGCTAGCGTGGTCTTGAAGGGATATAGTGGAACCGGGGATAAGGGTGAGACAAGTCTCTACGGTGGGACCCGTGTGGGGAAGGAGAATCCGCGGGTGGAGGCGTATGGGGCAGTTGACGAGTTGAACTCGCAGGTCGGTCTTGTACGGGCTCTGCTGAGAAAGGGAAGAGTGGAGGATTGGCTCCGGGGGGTACAGCGGGACCTGTTCACGCTGGGGGGTGACTTGGCCTCAGAGCTTGTCAGCGCAAATGTTCCACGTGTAGATAGGGGGCACGTTGCCGGGCTGGAAAAGGTCCTGGAGGAGGTTCATGCGGGGTTGAGACCCTTGAAACGGTTCATCCTACCCACGGGAACTATTGCTGCTGCAGAATTGCACGTCGCGCGCAGCGTCTGCCGCCGTGCAGAACGACGTGTTGTGGCTCTTGCACGGGTTGAGTCGATCAACCCTGAGGCCATTCCGTACCTGAACCGGTTGTCCAGCCTATTATTTGACCTGGCGCGGCTGGTGAACAAGGAGGACGGCGGGGTGGAAGAGGAGTGGACCCACGACTAGCGCCCGGGGCTTGAGCAGGGCTCCTGAACCTGTCTTGTTCGGGCTAGGCCTAGGTCTTGTTCAGCTGGCGAGCAGGAGAATAGGACCTTAGGGGCTACAAAAGAATGTTCATCGAGTGTCCCGCGTGCTGGCGGGCGAAGGGGAGCCTTATTCTTCATTCTTGTGCATAGGAAGCGTGCTCTGGCGCGCGAGATGCAAGGAGGGCCTGGGGGTCGAGAAGATTTCAAGGAAAAAAAAGGATTCGCCGCAAAAAGAATTTCGAGAAGATTTTCTTGGCAGTTCTCGCCGGTTTTGGGTTCTCGGGATAGAGGGAGTCTGTGTCTCGGGGATGCCGTACGATTACGAATTCTTCCAGAGACGGTTTCTGCCTGGCGGTGATATGGGGCGAGTTTCGCTTGATAGAGCGTGAATCTGGCGAATCCAGGGTTTTCTGACCCCAGCATTTAGGGCGTTGTTCATAGTGTTTTAGCTGTGTCTCGAATTCACGGGTTCAAAACCGCGAAAGCGGCTAATTCTGGGCGATTTGATCAGGACTACGATCTGGAACTGCTATCTCTATTCGCATGCCGAGGTGAGGTTGCTTAAGGAATCATGGACATTGGGATTATTCTCAAGGGAATAGCTGCGAGGCAAGCCCAAAAGACCCCAAAGCCCGGGTTTAGCCTGATGTCACTTTTTCCGCGGCTCACGGCTAAGGGCGTTCTGCGCACTATTCTCATAGCCATATTCCCATGGCTCCCAGCTTACCTGTTTGAAAGAGTCGATTTCTGGTTCGGAGTGACCCTGAACGGAACCTGGTACGGCAAGCTGTCCGGGATACGACTGGAGGCAGACGTTGTCTCCTTCGCGTTGGGGGGAGTGCTCCTCGCCTACCTGCTACGGCCACGTTGGGCCGTGTTGCAGGTCTCCTTGAGCCTAGTTCTCATTTGGGTCCTGTTCTACGTGGTGTGTCCCACGTCCAGGTCACATGGGCTTCTACACTCAGAATGTTACCAGACAGGCCCTGATGGGCTGGCGGGGTTTCGGTTGAGCTTGATGATGTTCAGTTTCGGAACCCTGCCCCCTATTGTGAAAGCGGCGGAGAGACGTGGGTCCCTAAACTCGGCGCTGGCTCCTTTCATCGCACTGTTTGCTGGGATGGTTGTGACGGCCGTGATGACCTGGTTTCCGTTATCCGCGTGGTTCTCAGGAGTCACCTATCTTCCACCCTTTCCAGTGTTCCAAGCCCTGGTGCTGGTCGGTGTTCCGCAGATGGTGACCGGGATGCTAGCAGCGCGCATCAGCGGGTCAGTCAGGGTTGCGGGAGTTTCAGGAATAGCCTCGCTGGCATTCATCACTGGGACATTCTGGACGCTCCTTTGCCCCTCCTGTGACAGAAACCTGCTGCTTCCCCTTGCGCCGTTGTGGGCCCTGTTCGCTCTTCTCGGCGGGCTTCTAGAACTGGGTTCTCCTCGAAAATTAGCCTGGAAGCCTTCGTGGAACCGGAGAATCGGCCTTGAGGACGTTAGACGCTTCGCCATCGCGGTAGTCATCGTTGTGTGTCTTTGGGCTCCAATTGCCTACAGTTTCTGGGCTCCAAGCGTCCTCTACGCCTCCTCCATCTCACCAGGTCCAGGAGACCTGACTCTAGGATTGCCAAGCTATCCGTACGTGGCTGGCTTTTACAACTCCACGCAATATCGAATCTGCTGCCTCGAGATCGGCGTAAGCGTCGCTAAGGCCAACCTCGCCCTGCTTGCCCCAGAAAACTTTCTCATGGCGGGCATGGGTGTCCAATCCCCGAACTGCTGTATTGACGGGTGGGATTTTGGTTGGCGAGCCGACGCGTTTCTCATGCCGGACAGTAGCGTGGTGGTTTCAGGCTCAGCTTGGGGCACGTGTGATAGCAACGCAAACTGCGGTGGGATTTTCTGGCAGTACCTCAGATACCATGCCCAGATTGTTCTGCATCCGACGAACTTGTCGAGTCCAATTTTCTTGAGGATGATGTGGGAACTGTCCACAATCAGTCCCTTGAACAGTCAGGTGAATTGGTACTACAACACTACAAGTGTTCCATGGCAGAGATTCGGAAGCTTCGTCCCAGACTTTAGAGAAGGACCATATTTCGACATCGGTGTCGTAGGCACGGCGGACACGAACCTTCCGCAGGGAGCGGCGTACTTTTACCAGTTTGGTGTGGCCAGCAAGATTCCTGTTCAAGGGTGGAGTGTGCTTCTTTTGTTTCCATCATTCCAGCATCAAGGGTCTTGGAGAGTGATGGAACGCGCAAACATCATACAAGGAGATTATTCCTACTGGAAGGTAGCATATCGCTGGGGAGGACGACCCTACCCCGGGGTTACCGCGCAGGCAAATGCTATGGATACCTCACTCAAGCTCGGAATCCTCAAACTATCCTATACAGGTGGAGTGCTGAAGAACAACACTCCGCTATGGTGATTTTCAATGCCTAAGATGCCTTCACTCCGTCGGCTCCACTGATGTCCAATCAAACAAGTTTGAAGACGCATCGCCTCCCACATGGGAGTCGGGTTATTGGTGTCGACAGTGCTGACCCCTAGCATCTAGCGGAAGACCGCTCTATGTTCGGTTTGGGAAAATTCATAACGCAGAGCGAACCACTTCTTACCTAGTCATGTCTCGTAAGAGCGCAGTCCAACTGTGGAAGAAGTGTCCTAGCTGTCAAAGAGAGCTTTTCTCCTCGGACTATTTCTGCGTCGCGTGCGGTCAATGTGTTTACTGCTGCCAAGGAGCGCACTTGGTGCATGAGCCCAAGAAAGCAGCTCACTAACGGCAGTTTTTGCGGCTGAATGTGCTGGTCTTGCCTGTCTGTCCAGTGCTTCTATGGAAATCTTTTAATCGAGAGGAGAGATGCCAAGACTTGGTTTCGTGCGTCATTAGGAGCACGCTAGTAGTCTTGGTGATGGATCTTGCAGAAAGCGAAAAAGAAGGAGGAGTACGAATCACGGATAAAACAAGCACTAGGCGTGCTGAACGAAGTCTCGAACGATAACACGACACCACGCAATATTCGTCGAGCGGCAAAGGATGCGATGGACTCCTTGCAGGACAAGGCCCACAGCGTCGGGGTCCGGGCATCCAACGCCATATCAATGCTCGACGAGATCTCCCAAGACCCTAACATGCCACAGTACACTCGGGTCCGGCTCTGGAACGTGGCAAGTCTACTAGAAGCGATAAAAGACTAGATCTGGGCCACGGGAACTAGCGACTCTTCGGCTCATCCGACAACTACTTATTCACTGACTCCACTTTCTCTAGGGAAGCTTTCTCCCCATTGAAGGCAAAGCGCAGCCTCCCTTACGTGGCAGCGTTGCTTTTCCTAGCATGGAGCCTAGGCACTCTTGCCCGTAGCGGACCGAGCAGCGGAGGGCTTCTGGTGAACTCGTACTGGCTCCTCTACGTGGTCTACCTCCTCCCGCTTGCAGGCTTGGTCGGCATGATTGTGATGGTTGTGATACTCGCTCTCGAGTGGAGAGTTATCTCGGACGCAATCGGAATGGGGCTTGCAGCCCGTCGTCGCAGCAAGACAGCGAAGAAGAGGCGGACAACGCTATCACTAGTAATAGCTGGAGCAGCTTGGGTCTTTGCCCTAATGACAGTTTACTATCGCTGCCCTGGCTTTCGCTGTCAAACCAACGCGACCCAGAATATTACGCAAGTCGTGGAACAGAATGTTTTCAATAACACAGGCCCGCCCCCAAGCCTGCCCTTCTCTGGGACCATAGCCAACTTGACAGGCTTCTTCTCCACGGACTGGTACGTTTTCCCCTTCCTGGCCCTAATCGTTATCGGCGGAATCATCTTGGCCCGCAGCGTGTGGGTCTCTGCAGACGAAACGCGGCGAGTCGCGTTATTGACACCGAGGGTCCAACAGGAGGGCCAGGTCGCGGTCCGGGAGGCGATGATGGCCCTCGTAGCGAGAGAGGAGGCTGACCCGGGAAGCCGCATCATTGCCTGCTACCAGCGAATGGTCAGGGCGGCCGCAAACCTGGGTGCCCCTATTGGGCCCGACCTCACCGCCAGAGAACTGGAAGTGGGGATCCGCGGCATGTTTCATCTCTCGGGGCCCGGAATCGGCGAGCTAACCCAACTGTTCGAAGAGGCGAGGTATAGTCTACACATGATGACAGAGGCTGATGGTCAGGAAGCACAGAGTTGCCTTGTAGAGATTGCTGCGGAGCTCGAGGCAAGCCCACTGGTAGACGAGCCGGGGCCGGAGGCCGTTAGAACCGGAGCTTGAAACGTAGCACATTATCGTTAATTCTCGTTGGCGCTGGGCTCTACTATGGGGTGGTATTCTTCGTTCGTGGATACTTACCGTCAGACTATTCGCCACCAGCATATTTCCTAGTTGCGCCCCTTGCCGCCTTCGTGTTGGTCCTCATCGCAGATCTCGCGTCGAGGGCCACTGTTCCGTCAGAAAACCCAGTGAGAAGGGTCCAGCGCCGTGTGCTGAGCCGAGAGGTCCGATTTCTGACTGATCAAATTGAGACAGCTACGCATGCGAGTCCTGAATACTTTGACAAGGTCCTCAGAGTGCGGTTGCGGAATATTCTCTCAGAGAGAGTCTCTCTGGAGACTGGGATGGATAGAGAACGCGTTCAGAGTGTCCTCGGAAACCCTGTGCTGGGACCAGGTCTTCTTCGTGACCGGCAGTTGTACGACTTGCTATATAGCCGCACTTTCGCTCGTGGCCAAGAACGGGTCAAAATGCTAAGGGAGACCGTGACACGGGTCGAGGCGTGGAGGGCTTGAAACCCAGCGAGGCAGGACAGCTATGCCAGCAGGTTATCGGCCAGGTCCGCAAAGTGATTGTAGGCAAGGAGAAGGTTCTGGAGAAGGTCATGCTTGCTGTCTTGGCAGACTCCCATATCCTCTTCGAGGACTATCCTGGGCTCGCCAAGACGCTCTTGGCGCGAAGTTTCGCGATGAGTATGGGCTGTGACTTTTCGAGAATACAGTTCACACCTGACCTTCTGCCTGCCGACATTACAGGGACTTACATTTACAACGTAAAGTCTGGAGAGTTTGACCTGCGCAAGGGTCCAGTGTTCACGAATGTCTTGCTAGCCGACGAGATTAACCGCGCTCCTCCAAAGACACAGGCGGCTCTGCTGGAGGCGATGCAGGAACGCCAGACGACACTGGATGGGAAGACACATGTTCTCACCGATCCTTTCATAGTCATGGCGACCCAGAACCCGATAGAGTACGAAGGCGTATACCCCCTGCCCGAGGCACAATTGGACAGGTTCCTTGTCAAGCTGAGCCTAGGCTACCCTAACAGGGAGGAAGAGGTGGAGATCATGCGTCGGAGGATGCAACGCCAGAAAGAGGACATCACGCTCGAACCGGCCGTCAACGCCGAAAAAGTCCTCGACCTGCAACGCACCGTGGAGGGCATTCACGTCGATGATGATGTGTTGGGATACGTGGCGGATATTGTCCAAGCGACAAGGACGCAGCGGCAAGTAGAGATCGGCGCGAGCCCTCGCGGCTCCCTTGCAATCTTCAAGCTCGCCCGTGCGAGGGCGGTGTATTACAGCCGAGACTACGTCATACCCGATGACGTGAAAGACGTAGCAGGACCAGCGTTGGTACACCGCATGATTATGAAGTCGGAGTCCTGGGTGAAAGGAACAGAACCGAGAAGTGTGGTTGACGAGGTTCTGAAAAGCGTCCCGGTTCCACGGGTCAAGTAGCGTCCTTGTTCACCCGTAAGGCGATCGGCTACTTCACGCTAGCGACGTTTCTCCTGATGCTCGCACTACTCTTCCAGGATTTCCAGCTTGCGGTTTTGGTATTTCCAGTAGCCTCATTGTTCTTCCTTACCAACGTCTGGAGTTTCACTGAAAGAGTGGAGGTCGAGCTTGACAGGAGAATCGTGCCCTCAGAGAGTTTCGGAGAAGAAGACATTCTCGTCAGCCTGCGTGTAAAGAACAACGGCACCGAGACGCTGGGAAATGTCGAGGTGGAAGAGGTTCTTCCGAGACAAATCAAGCCGGAGAAAGGGACCAACGCCCTCCACGCGACTTTACGACCTGACGAGACGATCAACCTATCATTCGAGTTTCACAACCCAGGCCGCGGACACTACCCTATCGGTCCATTGACTGTACGAGTTAGCGACGTTTTTGGGCTGTACCTGACCGAGAAACGTCTAGGCCCTGACTTGTTGGCTGTCATGCCCAAAGCTGAGCGGGTTCGTGGAACTGAACTCCGACCGCGCCATTTAGGACCGTGGTCTGGAATTATACCGTCACGAACCAGTGGAATGGGGACCGAGTTCTACAGCCTGCGCGGCTACACTCCTGGCGACGACTTGAAGAGGATCAACTGGAAAGCCTCTGCCCGTGCCAACCGGCTGATCATAAACGAACTGGAGGCGGAACGGACAACTGACGTGATGGTCGCGTTGGATACGGACGTGACTTTCTACGAGTCTTCTGAGAAGGATCTGTTCGAACAGAGCATCAGCGGTGCAGCCTCGATGGGCAGCCTCCTCTTGAGACAGGGCAACCGTGTCGGGCTGATCCTGCAGGGGGAAGAGAGGGGTGTTGTGCCCCCTGGTTTTGGGAAGAGGCAGGAGCGGCGGATTCTCTACATGCTTGCAGCTGCCAAGCCCGGCAGGGCGGTAATCAGCACAGGTTACGTAATCAACATGCTAGCCCGGTTCATGCTCCCTGCGCGGGCTCAGATGGTGATCATATCGCCACTCTTGGACCCTACTGTGACAGATGGCATCAGGCAGCTTGTCACAGCTGGGTACAGTGTTTTTGTGCTGTCTCCACAGCCGCGCGTCCCTGAGAAGTTCCAGTCGGAGGCGGAGAGGCTCGCCTTTGACATTTCTAGTCTTGAAAGGGCGAACGTCCTACTTGCTGTTGAGAAAACATGTGCGGTAGTCCAGTGGCCAGTAGGTGCTTCCCTATCTAGAACGTTGAGAGGGGCGAGGCGGCTACGACTGCGCGTATAGGATTCGTTCTGAAGTCTGCCACGGTACTGGTGAGACTGCAGCATGTATTCCTCGCGCCTCTAGTGCTTCTGGTGATTCCCCCAGCCGCGCTGTTCCAACAACCACTGTTTTTTGTTCTCGCCGTTGCGCTTGTCGGATTGGCCGGAAATGTTTCGGGCCGTTCTTACCTCGCTACTACTAGTTCTCTTAGCCTTCTGATGCTTCTCATCTGGGGTAAGGCAAGTGAGAGCATTCTCAAAACAGGTGCACTAGACACGGCTGTCCTCCTAATCGAATTTAGTATGGTCCTTTTCTTCATGGAAGCATCTTCAACTGTTCTTACCTTCAACAGGGCCTTCGAGAGCCTCCGGAAGAAGGATGATGAAATCTCCCAAAAACAAAAGGGATGGCTTGTGAACTGGTTGAGGGGCTTGCTTTCCCGCCAGGGAAAAGTTTCGCTGGCCACCACAGCCTTGTCAATCGCACTGCTTCCACTCGCCGGGTTCACAAGCATAAGCAACAGCCAGCTCGTCGTCACTGCCACGATACTCTTCCTCGCAGTCGTGGTTCTCTTCTTCCTGCTGGTTTTCAGAAGAGAACCAGGGGAACGCGCTTAGTTTCATCGAGCACAGACATTTCATAAGACTGCTCCCGCTGGCTTCGTCGCGGACGACTTGTCTAACTATGAGGCGGGTAGAAGGTTGGAGTATAGAGTGCGGGATCTCTTCCGGAGACAGGGTTTTCTCGTAATTCGAGCAGCTCAGTCGAAGCCCATTGACCTAGTTTGCATCCGAAGAGGAAGGGCGTTTCTTATCGAGTGCAAGGCAGGGCGTTCTTGGCTCGGCAAGGATAGAAAAAGGGAGTTGCTAGGATTCGCTGAGCAAGCAGGCGCGCCCGTCATACTTGCAAGGCGAAGGAGACGAACCGTCGAACTAACAAACTTGGCTGATGGCCAATCGCTGGATCCGAAGAACCTACTGTCGACTATGCCTCTCTAAACGAGTCTTTGACCTTACGAAGCTTCTCAAGTGTCGACAACCAGCCGAACACAAGATTACTATATGCTTGTAACTTTTCCAGATCCTTCTCGGTCTTGAGAAACTCGTTGGTCTCAGAGATTTTTCCGACGAGGGTCTGTTCCAGTGACTCAAAGGAGTTGCCTGGGGAAATTGTCGCTGTAGGACCCGTCGCGCGTGCGTAAACGACTGGCTTGTTGCATTTTGCACAGAACACTTCCCCTTTGATACGAAACAGCGGGGACCCACATTCAGGGCAAATGTCGGAGAGCATGGTAGCTCCTGACTTGAGCAGATCAGCCATCCGTTTCACGTCGTCCGCCATATTCTGCGCACTCCTTCCATGTTCTAGACTCGCCCGGATAGTATAAAGCACACGCCACTGGGGCGAGTTTTCTAGTCGGTTTTTAGTAGTCTTCCATCGACGGAGACACATTTCTTGACGAACGCGACGTCAGGGTCTTGGTCGCTACCTTCCTTAATGAAATTGACAATGTTACCCTTGAGCTTTCGAGTTCCAAGGCCAGCTTCTTCTTTGACCTTTTTCCGCTATGATGTCACGCTCATTGTCAAAAGTGTGTTGCGGCACAGGTATGGCCCGGTTTTTGCAGAAATGTAGCGCCCACTGAAAGGCCTTGTACTCCCAGACATACTCTGTCTTTCCTTCCCAGGCTTTGTGTCCACTAGCGATGTGGCCCAGCTCGCGTAGGCCGGTGAAGAAGGAGGTGAAGCTGCGAGCTGTTGGGACATAGATTCTCCCGTTTCCTAGTGCGGCCCTTCCCCTATTGTGCTCCTCGGTTGTGATAAGAGACTCGAACCTTGTTCTTTGAAGCTTCTTCCTCCAATATCTTCTGCCACATCAACTCCGAGCCCCATAGGGGCTCAGGCCGTTGATAGGGATAGTCTCTCTCACGTCTCGAACGGCCCCGTTCGTACCCGGTCATTTTTTCAGGGACCATTTTCTGTCTGGCAACGAGAACAGGAGATTTCTAGCTGACAGGGCATAGAATGAGCGAGTCTAGAATTTTGAGATAGTAGGATCGTTAGTACTTTCCTTCAGGCTGTCAGGGTGGGCGTAAGTATTCGCAGACAGATTGCTTTTCAGGGCTGGGTTACGGGCCCGTCACGCAGGAGAGGATTTCGGATTACTAGCGTTTTGTAGGGCCCCTTGGTTCGGAGTTTAGACCTAAGGCGGAAGTGGGGCCACTGTCTACAGGCCCTGCTATTCTTCGTCTGGCTTCGGCCACTCTGGGGCCCGCGCCGAATGTTGCACGGTGGAATAGTCGGGCTTGAAAAGGGCCAGCCATCGAAGGCGTAGGGGTCTTATAGCCCGTAGCCATCGTGCCCGGTCGATTCTCGGACGCGTCTAAGGCGAAATACATGAGCAGCATTCCCAAGTCAAGGCCGTTGCTCCTAGCCGTAGCGGTTCTGCTTCTCGTAATCTCCCTCGGAGAACTCTACGCGCTTTTCACAGAGTACCAAAACAACTTTTTCCTCCGGGAGTACGTGTCAGAGAACTCTGCTTCGATTTCCATTCGTATACTCGGACTTCTCGTTCTGGGTCTCGGCGCTGGATCCCTCACTTACCTCTCAGCCCGAGCCAAGCCCACTAGCCGGGCAGGGCTGATGTCGCGGAGGATTCTGAGCTTTGCCCCGATCCTCGCTGTATTATTCGGACTCGCATTATGGTTCTCGGTTCTCAGCCCCGTCCTGGGCGGGTCGTTGCTGTACTTGGAACTGTACTTTGACTGGCTCCTACTCTCCACCTCGCTCGTTATGGTGCTCCGCAACAGAATAACGCTCCGAATGGCCCTCCGGAACTTTGGACGACGCAAGACCAACATGGCCCTGGTCATAGCGGGATTGATGATCGGGACCGCGATGATTTCAGGCTCCCTTGTAACAGGGGACACTTTGACTGAACTATTCACCCGGGGCGCCTATTTTGGATACGGCCACGCAGACGAGGTTGTCTATGCGAGAAACAGTACGACTTTCGGTTTTCAGGGTTCTGCCTACCAGTATCTGGGATACAACGTCTACCAGAGCCTCTCCACCAGCCTCTTCGGCAATCCTGTCGCAGGACAGGACGTTGCGGGGGTCACTCCGGAAATAATAGAAACTGTCAGCATTTATGACGTCAATAAGGGAATAGTTCAGGCCGGAGCCGCTCTCATAGGTACCTATGCCAATGCATCACGCGTCTTAGGGGACTTCTACTCCGCATCAGGGTCGATAATTCCATCCGCTTTCAGAGACACAGAAGCAGTGCTGAATGACAAAGCGGCCCGAGACCTGAACGCGACGGTTGGGGACGTCGTGAAGGTATACCCGGGACAGCGTTCCTCCTCACAATACATGAACTTGACGATTGTGGGAATAGCGGTGTCCGACGCGAGGGCGTCGTTCACAGGAGCTGACGATGTGTTTGTCACATTGCAAGCCGCCCAGCAGTTTACCGGGCACTCGAACTCGGTCAACTACATCGCGATTACGAATATTGGAGGGCTCAGAGGATCGCTTCCCCACAGCCAGACGGTAGGCCTTGCGGCAAACCAGACCCTGAACAGCCTTTACCCGGTCACGTCGACTGCTGGAGCGGGGTGCAAATCGGACCCTTCACAAGTTGCAACGCCGCCTTCGATTCCTTGCGCTTACGCAGAGAAGCAGCTTGCAGTTGACAACTCTAGTGCAGGAGCCAAGAGCCTCTCCAGCTTCTTTCTCATACTCAGCTCTTTCACCATTCTAGCGGGAGTCGTCCTGATTCTCAACATCTTCATCATGCTGGCTGAAGAGCGAAAGTCGGAGATGGGAATGGCTCGGGCCGTTGGTATGAGGAGGAGTCAACTTACAAAGCTGTTCCTGTTTGAAGGCAGCCTCTATTCCGCTGGCGCCTCCATTGTCGGGGTGTTAGTAGGAATTGGAGTTGCGTACGCAATTCTCTATGCGATTGGGAACATATTCACATCATTCTTTTCCGGTGTCAACGAGTCTCTGGTTCTCAGCAGTTTCACGATTTCTCCCGAGTCACTGTTTACAGCTTTCACAGCGGGGGTTTTGATAACATATCTTACGATTCTTCTCACCTCTTGGCGGATTAGCAAGTTGAACATCATCAGAGCGATACGGAACATTCCCGAACCGCCGAGCGGAAAGAGAACCTACAATCTTCTATTGGTGGCCGGCTTCGCGATGGCTATTGCCGGAGTCGTCCTCTTCGAAGCATCATTCGCGGCCAAGTCAGCCATCGAAGCCCTTGTAGGACCAAGCCTCATCATCTTCGGGGCAGGTCTCATCCTGTCAAGGTTTCTCCGCAACCGCTACGCTTTCAGCCTGTCAGGGTTCGCCCTCCTCGTCTACTGGGCAGTCCCCAGTCTATCGCTTGACAGTCCGCTCGTCTCGAAGTATAGCTCCGGCGCAGAATTGTTCATCGTAGGCGGAGTAATCATGGTCGTCGCCTCCGTCATTGTTGTAATGTACAACACTGATGTTCCTCTGAAGGCTCTACGCTACGTTCTTCGCGGAAGGCGAACTCTGACCGCCATCTTCAAAATCGCACTGTCATATCCTGAGAACAAACGCTTTCGAACAGCCGCCACAGTTGCCATGTTCGCGCTCGTATTATTCACCGTGTCCGCAGTGGCCGGCATCCAGGCAGAGTTGAGCAACTCAATCAGCCAAAACGCCAAGGATTCATCTGGAGGCTATGACATTGTTACCAACACAGCCCCTGTCGCTAACCTGACCTTGTCAATAATGGCAGATGCGACGTTGAAGGATAAGATCTCGGCGGTAATCCCGTTTACCACCATGCAACTTGACCTAGCGCGGGACCTGACTACGATGGAGAATTTCACATACACATTACTGGTGGGAGCAGACCCGAATGCGCCGGGAGCTGATAATTTCTTCACCTCCAACTCGTTCAAGATGGTAAACATGACTAGTGGATTCAGTTCTGCCGCAGCAGTCTGGGATGCCGTGAGAAATAATGAATCCTACGTGGTCTGGTCGACGTCTGCTGGAAACGCATTCGGCGGTGGGAGTGATCGCCCGAATCCGGGAGACAATATGTTGCTCGTGGCCAGAGGAAATAACGGGTTCGTGTCGAGAACTGTCAAGGTTCTGGGAGTGATAAGCGGGTCGTTGTTCGGAGGAGGTGGACTGATTGGTGCTAGAGGACTTCTGAAAAAATCGTTCGGCATCGAATCAGGCACCCTGGGTTTTGTAACCGTGGCAAAGGGCCAAGACCCTGTTAATGTTGCGAATTTGTTGAAGAAGAATTTTATCCAGCTGGGCATGCAAACAATAGTAATCCAGGTGGCTATCGAACAGGGAGAGAGGATTTTCCTCTCCTTCTTTGGACTGTTTGAAGGCTACTTGGCACTAGGACTGGTAGTAGGCGTTGCGGGGGTCGGGATTATCTCCATAAGGTCTGTTGTAGAGCGGAGAAATGAGATCGGCGTCCTTCGGGCTCTGGGCTTCCGAAGGAAGATGGTTCTAGCGGCGTTCCTCGTCGAGAATAGTTACATTGCTTTGCTGGGGATTCTCATAGGAGTGTTGCTGGGAGTTGACTTGGCCTACGCGTTTACGGCTCAGCCCAACTCCGGTCTAACGTTCGTCGTTCCATGGATGCAGATTATTGAAATTTCGGTGGCAGCATATGCCCTCGCGTTGCTTTCCGTGCTTAGCTCTGCACGCAAGGCATCGAGGATTCCCCCTGCGGAAGCACTTCGCTACACAGAGTAGCTTCGACCCAGGATTTATTAGCGCCACACCTGAGTTTCGGATGAGCAACTGAGGAGTCCCTATGCCGGAAAAAACCGCAACGCTCAGAGTCGTGGACGCTCTCCAGAGAGACGTCGGGCGCGGAATAGCCCGTATAGATCCGAAGGTTGTTGATGAGTTGGGGCTGACTTCAGGTGATGTTGTTCAGATTACTGGAAAGAGGAAGACGAACGCGCTCTCGTGGCCCGCTCACCAAGAGGATTACGGGAAGGGAATCATACGGATCGATGGCTACCTCCGGAACAACGCAGGGGTCTCCATTGACGATAAGGTTACGATTCGGAAGATTGACGCGAAGATTGCTGAGCGGCTCACTTTGGCTCCGACGGAGCCGCTGAGGATTGTCGGGGGTGAGGAGTATCTTGCGCAGATTCTTGAGGGACGCGTCCTCTCCCGAGGAGATTATGTCCCGATAAACATAATGGGACGCAAGATAGACTTGGTCGTGACAAACACGACCCCCAGTACTGAAGCAGTCATTGTCACAGAGGACACAGAGATCCTCTTTGGTGAACAGGTCAAGGAGCCAGTCCGTAATGTTCCGAAGATTAGCTATGAAGACATTGGAGGGCTACGACCTGTTATTCAGAAGGTCCGTGAAATGATTGAGCTACCGCTGCGACACCCCGAGCTCTTCGAGAGATTGGGCGTTGAGGCGCCTAAAGGTGTTCTGCTGCACGGCCCTCCGGGGACCGGGAAGACTTTGCTGGCGAGAGCTGTGGCTAGTGAGACGAACGCGAACTTCACCAGCCTCGGAGGTCCCGAGATCATGAGCAAGTTCTATGGAGAGAGCGAGGAACGGCTCAGGGAAGTTTTCAAGGAGGCGCAGGAAAACGCTCCCTCCATCATTTTCATCGACGAGATTGACTCGATCGCTCCCAAGCGAGAAGAGGTTACCGGAGAGGTTGAGAAGCGGGTCGTCTCGCAACTTCTCTCCTTGATGGACGGGCTTCAATCACGCGGGAAGGTAGTGGTCATCGCCGCGACCAACAGGATAAACGCAATAGACCCAGCTCTCCGACGGCCCGGAAGGTTCGATCGCGAGATAGAGATTGGCGTTCCTGATCGAGACGGGAGGTTGGAAGTCCTGCAGATCCACACCAGAGGAATGCCTCTCGCAGAGGACGTCGACCTAAAGAAGCTGGCGGATGTCACTCACGGATTCGTCGGTGCCGATCTAGAGGCACTGGCGAAGGAGGCCGCAATTCGTGCCCTAAGGAGAATACTTCCAGAGATCAACCTTGAAGCAGATAACATTCCAAAGGACGTTCTCAAGAAGATCATCGTTCGAATGGCCGACTTCCAGGAAGCATTGAAGGAGGTTGAGCCCTCTGCCATGCGGGAGGTGCTTGTGGAGGTGCCCGATGTCAAGTGGGAGGACATCGGCGGGCTTGAGGGCGTGAAGGAAGAGCTTCGAGAGGCGATTGAGTGGCCTCTGAAATATCCTGACGTCTTCACGACAGTGAACGCCACTCCCCCCAAGGGTCTGCTGCTTTATGGCCCGCCTGGAACGGGAAAGACGCTCCTAGCAAAGGCGGTTGCTAACGAGAGCCAGGCGAACTTCATCAGCGTCAGGGGACCCGAACTTCTGAACAAGTTCGTGGGCGAGTCAGAGAAAGCGGTCAGGGAGGTCTTCCGCAAGGCGCGGCAGGCTTCACCGTGCATCATTTTCTTCGACGAGATAGATTCCGTTGCCCCGGTAAGGGGCAGCAGCGTCGGGGACTCGCAGGTTACGGAGAGAGTAATCAGCCAGTTTCTGACCGAGCTGGACGGTTTGGAAGAACTCCGGAACGTGGTCATAATAGCCGCTACTAACAGGCCTGACATTATCGACTCCGCCCTTCTCCGACCGGGACGCTTCGACCGTCTCCTCTATGTTCCACCGCCTGATCTGGAGGCTCGGAAGCAGATTTTCCAGATCCGGACCAAGAAGACGCCTTTGGCCGAGGATATCAAGATTGATGAAATGGCTCGGCGGACTGAGGGCTACACTGGGGCTGATATTGGCTCGGTCTGTAATACGGCTGTGATGCTGGCACTTCGAGAGTTGATAGGGAAAGCTAAGGATCCTGAGGATGCCAAGAAGAAGGCCAAGGATCTGCGAGTGTCGAGACGACACTTCGACGAGGCTCTGCAGAAGATAAAGCCCATTTCTGGCCAGGAGCTTCGCATGTACGAACGGTTCTCCCAGCGGTTCTCCGAGACCGCTAAACAGGTCAATCCCACCCTGCAGCCACCTTTTGGCTAGGTCACCCGAGGAAGCATACGACGTTTCGACGGCCAAGCTGGCTGGTCTCTCCCGAAAAAGAGGGGGTCGATTGGGCTAAGGCTTCAGGTTTAGGCGCCCAATCGACGTCGGCTGAGCAAACGAGCTACGGTTCAGGATTCCAGTAGAAGAGGAGACCAGGCTCGAAGTGGAGTGGCTGCCGAGAGTGCGTGTTTCCATGTTGATCTTCATCCAGTCAGGTATGATGACGGCGCGGAGAAGCTCTTGGATGGTAATGTCGCGCAACTTGGCCTCGCTCTTCAACATCTGGTAGTTCGCGTCCCCCAGGGAGAAGATGAACTTCGCCATGGACTACAGTGTGTGCAGTCGTTAAGGATAATGCATCATAATTGAACGCGAAAAAAATATTGGACATCTTCTGTTCAGAACGGTTGAACGGTACGGTATTGTTCTTGCTAGTGGCTGGTTAACATGACACCGCTATTTCTAGGCTAGAACTAAGAATTCCTGGCCTCGCGCACAACTGTCCGGTTATGTCAAGACCCGCGACAAGTTTCCGAGAAGTCTTCACTCTGAAATTTTTGGAATAGTTTCATTTTCGTTCGGACTAGTACAGACCTAGGGCTTTCGAGCATATCCCTCGAGGCGGTGTCTGGCCTCCGCCAAGTAGTGTGGGTCGAGGTCGAAGCCAATGCAGCTAGCGCCAAGACGCATGGCGGCTAGGGCGGTTGAGCCGAGGCCGAGGAACGGGTCCATGACCATCCGCGTCTTGGAGAGACCGTGGAGTCGGATACACATCTCCGGAAGACGGTCGGGGAAAGTCGTCGGGTGGGGACGCTGCTTCTCGCGGTTCCAGATTGTCTGATAGGGTATGAACCAAGAGTTGCCCCGGCAGCGGAGGTCACAGCCGGCCTTCTTCCAGCGTCCCACGTTGGACTTGTCCTGGTACGGGACGCCGATGCCCAGCCGGTCCAAGGGAACCTTGCCGGTCTTGGTGAAATGGAAGATGAATTCGTGGGATTCGTTCAGGAAGCGATTGCCGCCTATCGGCTGGTAGTGGCCGACCGCCATGTCTCCCATGATGTTCTGGGACTTGCCCACGTCTGCTTTGGGAATTGCGATGGACTTGACCCAGAGGATAATGTTCTGGAGAATGAACATGTTTCGAAGCTGTTGTGCCACGTCTAACGGGGTCCAGGGGTCTTTGGGGGTTGAGCCGATGTTGAGGAAGAAGGAGCCGTCGTCTTTGAGGACGCGTTTCACGCCCTCGCACACTTGCCCAAGCCATGCGAGATAGGCTTCTCGAGGGAGTTTGTCCCGATACTTGCTATAGCGGGCGCCTATGTTGTAGGGTGGAGAGGTGACGACAACGTCGATTGAGCGTGGAGGAACGTGTTTCCTCATGCCTTCGAGAGAGTCGCCGAGAAAGAGCTGGGTCGTGGAGTGGTTTGGGCTTTTGACTATGGCGTATGGCTTGTTCACTGATAGCTACCTGATGTTCCGTAATTTGCTAGGTAAAGCTTAGTTAATTAGCCAGCGTCACTTCCTTGTGCCTTCACCGAAGGCAGCGTACTACCGAAGTCTCGGAGGTGAACGATTGACATTGGAAGAACCAAGGAAGACGGAGAGGGCTCCTACCCAGATGCGCAGAACCGACATTCCACCAGACACTATACTGATCGGCAAGAAGCCGATTATGGCTTATGCAACTGCCGTCATGATGCATTACAACACGGGTGCCAAGAAGCTGACCCTAAAGGCTCGTGGACGAGCCATCAGCACTGCCGTTGATGTGGCTGAAGTGGTGAACAACCGCTTCTTCCAGGGCGGCTTGAGCAAGCATGTGAATTTGGGCACGGAGATTGTCGGAGAAAACCAGGATGCTAGAAACGTCTCCACCATAGAGATTATCCTAGAGCGCAAAGCATGAGAGAACCATTGGTCCTGGGAGTAAACCCCTTTTTTACCCTTGAATTTCTTTCGAGGGCACCCTTGCAGCATGCTAGACGGAAGGATCCCGACGATTCTCCACTGAAGGTTTCGCATGAAAGGAACCCCTGGTCTTACGTATCAAATGTCGGAATCGTGCTCGCTCGTTTTTTTGAACAGTCTTTTTCTGTCTGGCGAGGGGAGTGGGCATGTCTCAGCAGACAGGGCGCAGAATGAGCGAGTCTGGTGTATTGAGATAACGGAGTCGTTAACATTTTCCTTCAGGCCGTTGAGGCGGATTATCCTGTTGACTCGCTTCTTCGGACAGTGTGGTTGGGGGGGCTGAAACCATTTTTTGCACCGGATCTTCGAAGTAAGTGAGGAACGAGCAGAATGTTTTGGGTAAGCGAGAGGACCGTTGAGGAAAACCTCAGCGTGGAAACGTCGATCAGGCTTGCCCGCGAAGCCTACCTCAGACTCGCGAAAGGAGAGGTTGCGAGCCCAGAACGAGCCTGGCTCTTGACAAAGGATGGGCTTTCGGTCTACAGCATGCCAAGCTACATAATTGGAGGAAGGGTGGTCTCAGTAAAGATTGCGAGGCTCAACCCTCGAAACCCAAACCGTGCGCTACCATCAGTCCAGGCCACCATACACGCGTACGACTCCACAACAGGACGCGAGCTCGCAAGAGTTGAGGCGGAGACATTGACAGCGTTGCGTACGGCAGCCAGTTCAGCGGTTGCTACGGATCTGCTGGCACACAAGAACGCATCAGTCTTGGGTATCTTCGGGACGGGAAAGCAGGCTAAGGCGCATGTTCAGGCCTTGAAAACCGCCAGGAAAATCTCTCGAGTTCTCATCTACTCAAGGTCAACGGCAAGACGTGAGAAGTTCGCGAAAGAGACCTCTGAGAATGGAATAGAGGTTAGACCAATTGCGAAACCCCTAGAAATTGTCAGAGACGCAGACATTCTCGTGCTTGCAACGAACTCGACGAAACCGCTGTTCCCAGGGCGACTAGTTCGAATGGGAACGCATGTCAATGCGGTGGGTGCCGCAACCCCAGAAGCGCGCGAGATAGACACAGAGTTCGTGAAACGCTCGATAATAGTTGTAGACTCGAAGGCTCAGGCGCTAGCCAGTTATGGCGACATCATGAAACCCCTGAAACAGGGCGCGATCAGAAAGTCGCAAATTCGAGAGCTGGGAGATCTACTTCTGCATCCTGAAAAACTGAACCGTTCAGACGAAGATGTAACTCTGTTCAAATCCGGCGGAGTCGCTGCACTGGACGGCGTCGCTATGGAATACTTGATGTCTAGGCTGCTATAGGCTCAGGCTGGGCCTCGGCTTCTTCCTCTTCCAGACGAGTCTTGATCCTCTTCAGCCTGAAAAAGTCCTCGCGGGCCCTCTCCTGCAATGACATTTCAATGTACCTAATCGTGTTCTGAATCCGCGGAATGACGATGAATTCTAAGCTGTTGACACGCCGCTTCGTGGCCGCGATCGCCTCTGCAAGACGAACAATAGCAGCTTCCGCGGCTGAAAGTTCTGCAACGCTCTTCACAGCCTCCGACATCGTCGCTACAGCCTCGTCAAGCTTGGCCGAGGTCCCAATCATCGGATACGGGTATCCTTCTAGAGGCTTGATCTTGACCTGGGCATAGGGGATAGAGACACCTATGACGTTTCGTGTAGAGGCTTCAACCTCAAACCTGTCCTGGGCTGTTAGAGCTGCTTCTTCCATACGTGCAAACCCCATGAGCATCTGAGCCTCGATGAATTTCAGATAGGCTCGCTGGAGTATGTCCTGGGTCTTTGCTCGAAGGGCGGTGATTTCCCTGGCGAACTGGAAAAACTCGATCATTAGCGCGTCCAGCTTCTCTCTCAACAGTTCACCGCCTCTTTCAGCGATTTTCTTGCGCTTTCGAAGGGCGATGAGCTCCATCCGGGTGGTGCGAGCACCCTGGATGATCTCGGACACTTAGTTGGCCTTCTCGCGGTATTTTGGATGGTACTTCTTGATTGTGGCCGGGTCGATTCTCTTAAGTTCGGTCTCTGGGATGGCACTTATCAGGCTCCAGCCAAGGTCAAGAGTCGCGTCGATATCCCGGTTTTCATAGACCCCTTGGCTGATAAATTTCTTCTCGAAGTCATCGGCGAAACGAAGGTAGAGTTTGTCCCTAGCCGATAGCGCCTCTTCGCCTACGACAGCCACAAGGTCGCGAAAGCTTCGACCCTCAGCGTACGCATAGTATAGCTGGTCCGAAATCTCACGATGGTCCTCCCTCGTCCTACCAGCTCCAATGCCTTCTTTCATCAAACGCGAGAGTGAAGGTGATGGGTCTATTGGAGGATAGATGCCCTTTCTATGGAGACCACGGTCGACAATAAGCTGGCCCTCGGTAATGTAGCCGGTTAGGTCAGGTATAGGATGGGTGATGTCGTCACCTGGCATCGTGAGAATGGGCATTTGTGTTATGGATCCTTTTGACCCGTGAAGACGCCCGGCTCTCTCATAAATCGTGGCGAGGTCCGTGTACATATATCCTGGATAACCGCGTCGGCCTGGAACTTCTTCACGGGCAGCAGAGATCTCTCGCAACGACTCTGCATAATTGGTCATGTCCGTAAGAATGACTAGCACGTGCATGCCGAGCTTGACCGCGAAATATTCCGCCGCTGTCAGGGCGAGACGTGGGGTGAGAATGCGCTCGATAGCAGGGTCATCTGCCAAGTTCACGAACATGGTCACATGGTCGAATGCTCCTTGCTTCTCGAAGTCTTCGCGGAAGAACCGCGCTTCATCAGCGGTAATGCCCATGGCGGCAAACACTGTGACGAAGGATTCCTCTGTGCCCCTGACGCGCGCCTGACGGGCAATCTGGGCAGCGACTGCGTTGTGAGGAAGACCCGAGGCCGAGAAAAGTGGTAGCTTCTGTCCACGGACCAGTGTGTTCATACCGTCGATCGAGGAGAGACCTGTTTGGATGAACTCCCGGGGGTATTCCCTTGCGAATGGGTTGATCGGAGCACCGTGAACGTCTGCGTAATCGTCGGGAATGACTCGGGGTCCACCATCGATGGGACGACCGCTTCCGTCGAATATCCTTCCGAGCATGTCGGAAGAGACTGGAAGCTTGACCGTTTCCCCAGTAAAGCGAATACTAGTCTTCTCAACATCGAGACCAGAGGTCCCCTCGAAGACCTGCACCACGGCGATTCCCTCACCGATCTCCAGGACCTGGCCTCTACGCTCTTCGCCTGAAGGGGTCTTGATTCGGGCGAGTTCCCCATAGCCAACTCCTCTTACGGATTCGACGAAGAGTAGCGGCCCAGATATTTCTCTAATCGTTGAGTATTCAAGGCCGGATAGTGACATTTCTATCACCTGATGAGCTGTTTGAACTGGTTGTTCATGCTGTCTGTGATGTTCTGAGCATAATCGTCGAACTTGTCCCCTGGTGTGAGCCTCATTCTGCTAATTTCGGATTTCACGGGGAGGTCAACGATTTTCTGGAGCGGAATTCCGCCTTCCACCGCCTTCTGCATGAAGCCGTAAAAGTCGAGGATGAGACGCATCATGCGGTAGGTCTTGAGTCTGTCGCAGTAGCTGTCTACCTGATGGTAGGCATGCTGCATCAGAAAATCCTCTTTGATCATTCTCGCGGCTTCGAGGATTACCCGTTGGCCTTCAGAAAGAGCGTCGGGTCCCACGAGCATAACGATCTCGCGTAGCTCTTCGTCTCGCTGTAGCAATGACATTGCTTCCTTGCGCAAGCTGACCCACTGGTCACCAGCCTCTTTCTCGTACCACGTGTCAAGATTGTCTGTATAGAGGGAGTAGCTTGTCAACCAGTTGATGGCTGGGAAGTGTCGTCTGTGTGCGAGCTCCGTGTCTAGCGCCCAGAACACCTTTACTATTCGCAGCGTATTCTGAGTGACGGGTTCCGAGAAGTCGCCCCCTGGAGGCGATACCGCTCCGACGACCGAGATTGAGCCTATCTTGTTCTCAGCCCCAAGAACCTCGACACGTCCAGCTCGCTCGTAGAACTCCGCCAGTTTAGACGCGAGATAGGCAGGGTAGCCTTCTTCACCAGGCATCTCCTCGAGCCTGCCGCTGATTTCGCGCAAAGCCTCTGCCCAACGGCTAGTAGAATCTGCCATGAGCGCCACATCGTAGCCCATATCACGGAAGTACTCAGCGATTGTGATTCCTGTGTAAACACTTGCTTCTCGCGCTGCTATCGGCATGTTCGAAGTGTTGGCGACGAGAATCGTTCGGTTCATCAGTGGCTCACCACTGCGGGGGTCTGTAAGCTTGGGAAACGTTTCCAGGACCTCAGCCATCTCATTCCCACGCTCGCCACACCCCACGTAAACGATGACCGACGCGTCCGCCCACTTTGCAAGCTGCTGCTGCATCATTGTGTTGTGGCAGATCATGGGTCCCCAGCCACCTACAAAGTTCTCATAGCCTGGGACAGCCACGTCGAGAACTTCGCCTTGATAGGGGACCCGTTGGACATCGACCACTTCGTCGAAGTAGGTATGCTCGGAAAGCTGCACAATATGTTCCAAGTTTTCGAGCGCTTCAGAGTTATGATGCTTCGGCTCGCCTCGTTCCTTAACGAATGCCACGAAACGCTTCAGAGTGGCGACCGTAGGCTTCTCACCAAGCTCCGTGTAGTTTCGGGTCCAAAGCCCATTTTCCTCGAGTTCTTTTCTGGAGAGGCCGAAACCTTCTATCGTCGTCCTGATAATCGATGGGCCCAACGGGACTGTATCCGTCGAGTTGTAACTTTTCTTTCTGTTGTTTACATACTCGGCCATTCTTCCGAGGAAAGAGTAGGGCAGTCCCCTTGGAAGGCGCTTGAAGAGTTCTGTAATCGCATCTTTTCCTTCGACAATGACTCTGTGGTGGGTGTGGTCGTCCACTTGTCTCTGCATAGTCCTGTGAAGAACCCCCAGCCGAGTTAGGAGATAGGATAGACCTAAGGCCATTTCTTGGCTAGCGGTGCCGATTTCGAGCGCGAATTCTCGGAACGAGCCATCACCAGCGGCATAGCCAACGAGGAAGCCCGCCATGACATTGTCCGGAGACATGCAGACGAGGTCTGGGACTTTGACAATTCTCGACTTTTTTCCCGCTGGCACTCCGATGCCGACCAAGAAGCTCGCTAGTGCCGTACTGTCCACCGCAACAAGCGATCCTCCACGGTGCTTTCCCGGCTTCGCCCTGACCTCGAAGATTTGCTGGGCCAGCTGGGTGAAACGTCCCAGGACCTTTTGGTCATTGTT
Organism: Candidatus Bathyarchaeota archaeon; assembly: GCA_005888735.1. Classification (GTDB taxonomy): domain Archaea; phylum Thermoproteota; class Bathyarchaeia; order 40CM-2-53-6; family 40CM-2-53-6; genus BA-19. The sequence goes on along the minus strand of VBBN01000035.1, from coordinate 87,298 downwards.
GAAAAGAGCAACAATTCTTCCCGCCCTTAATGTTCCATCGGAAAGGATCAGTCCGATTAACTCGGCTAGATCTGCTGTCATCTGCGGTGGGACCCGGATTCTCTTTTCCTGTCTCTGAGCCTCCACGTATTCGACGGGAATCTTCTCGCCAGAGGCCGCGGATAATTGGGCGAAGAAGCTCAAGGTTGGGCGTGCTCTACCATAGAGATAGTTGAGAAGTGAGGGATAGCTGACGTGAAGACTTTTTGAGAGGGCCTTGAGGGTTGTTGCCCTTGCCAACTTCCTTATGAGTCTCCTCGCTGTTGCGGTAGACTTAGGGTCTCTGATTCTCATCGTCCCTGGAAGCAACTGGCACGGGTCGATACTCTTGATGCTCAGCGAGAGAGGAATTTTGCGCGGCGCGACGAGAAAGTCTCCAGTCTTGATCTCGCCAGCCGGAGTCTCAACCACGGTGCCATCTTGTCGTAGCTGGTGTAGCTGATGAACTGGTGTGACTTTGACCATCCGGCCACTCCGAGTCTTGACTGAAACGAGCTCTTGAGTGTGGCCTTTGTAACCAAGCGGTGCTTCAGCCTCGTTGAACTCTGGGTTGGACAGTGAGACTATTCGGAGAGGGTCATTGTATTGATAGATGGTCTCGTTAGCATTACTCTCCACGACGCGTGACTTTGAAGCATTTCCGACGAGTTCACGCATCCTCCTCAGTCGGCCGTCAGCCAACAGAATGGGCGTTTCTGGGTCGACACACTTTCCGGTTCCAAAACCCCCGGGAATAGCAGCGGTTCCACCCTTGACAATTGGGAAGAAGAAGTCCATTATACGCTGCCCGGTGAGGAGTGGCGTATCGGAAGGAAGCTTTCTCTTAACAGGCCGCGCGGTTCTTACTGGCCAACTGCTCATCAGGTAAAGTGGTGTCGGACCGCTTTGGGCTTGTAGCTCAGCGATCTGTTCCGTAACGGTGTAATCGCCTTCGCCCTCCAGGTGCGTAATCTGCCCTGAGAGGTTCGGCGGGACCAAGATTCTCTGCGTAATTAAGGAAGTTTCCTTCACCGTTCCAAGTACGTCGCCACCCGAGACATTTGCACCATTACTTATGGTCGGGACAAAGTGCCATTTCTTCGACTTGTCAATTGGAGAGGGCGCGATTCCCCGGCGAACGAATGGCCCTGTCTTCTCGAAGAGGACCGTTAGGGGGCGTTGTATGCCGTCGTATATTTGACCCGTAATTCCCGGTCCCAATTCTACAGAGAGAGCTTGGCCGGTTCTCTGAACGGCTTCTCCAGGGCGTATGCCTGCGGTTTCCTCGTAGACTTGGACGGTAGCTTTGTCGCCTTCGATGTGTATGATTTCCCCGATGAGCCCCTGATCGCCGACCCGTACTACTTCGTACATCTGACTACCAAGCATGCCGTTGGAGACGATGACTGGCCCTGCGACCCGTTCGATCTTTCCGGGTTTGAAGGCTGGCATGGGACTATCCTGTGAATAGGAACGAGGGCTCGAGACGCGGTCCTGATTAAAACCTTCCCCGGTTATGGTAGGGTTACATGAGACTCATAAGAAACCGCGGCTTGCTAGCCTCTCCTTCCTATTCTCTAAGAGGTGCGATGAGTGTTTAGAGGAGTCGCTCGAAACCATCAATCAAACTTTCGTCGTCTTGTCCAGGTCCTTGTCATCGGATCCGACGGGGACCATTGTCCTGCCAACGTGTATGAGGCTGCTCAAGAAGTCGGTGCGCAGGTCGCTTCCCACAGCGCAATACTGGTTACTGGAGGTTTGGGAGGAGTCATGGAGGCCGCTGGCAAAGGTGCCAAGGACAAGGGCGGCCTGGTGGTCGGAATTATTCCACACGAGGATATGAGCTATGCGAACTCGTACTGCGACATTATCATACCGACAGGGATAGGGTTCTCTCGGAACTACATAACGGCATATTCTGCCGATTCAGCAGTGGTCGTTGGGGGTGGTGCGGGAACATATGTGGAGGCTTGTGTTGCCTACCAGAAGGGCAAGCCGATCATTGCCTTGGCTGGGACGGGCGGGACGGCGGACAAGATTGCCAACACTTTCCTTGATGACAGGAAAACAGTAAAGGTCTTGTCTGCGTCATCGCCAAAGGATGCTGTAGACCAGGCGATTGAGCAGGCCATGAATGGCAAAAAAGGGGTCCGCTACTTTCAGAACGTTGCACGTATGATCTGACAACGCTTCTTCGAACCTGAATCTCACTACTCCAGCAGAAGTTAGCGGATGAGCTCGATTTAGTTCTCACCTGAATCGACCTTGAGGGCAAAGAGCTGAGGTTCGCCCAGCCCTAACGGGCTTCCTGCATCTCACAATATGCTCGAAGGGTAGCTCGATTCCGTACCTTCGTAGAGATTTGTCGTTTCTTTCTATGAATGCCTTTCTTACTCCCCAGATTCGAAGTTCTTCAACGGCAGCAGGATATTTCAGTCTCATCGTCGTCGCGAAATATGTAACCGAGAATCGCTCGAACCCGGCTTGACATATCGCTGCAAACAATTCGTCCGGGTTCCAGAACTTGCTCGGAGTGCTGGTCCCGATGCAGCTGTCGGCGTTGATGGTCATCTTCTGAGACCTGTTTGCCGGGCATGAGCACCATTCACCGTGAATCATCACTCCGCCGGGGCGAAGAACCCGGTAGAACTCCTGAAGAGCCTTGGAGAGCTGAACCTCGTCCCGGAGGTCGCATAGTAACTCGTTCGAGATAACTGCGTCAACACTCGCGTCTCCCACGCTGCTCATCTTTCTCACATCTGACTTGATAGACCGGATGTTGAAACCGAGCCCTTGCTCTTTCAAACCTGAATGGAACCGTTCCAAGGACCCTTCGTAGGGCCCCTCTGATGAGTCGACGGTAATTAGACGAGCTCTCCGCGAAAGGTTTGCGATAAGGGGGAAAGTCATTTGACCTTTCCCTGATCCGGCTTCTAGTATTGTGTCAGGTCCTCTTCCTATCTGGTTGAGAAAGAATTCAGCTAGGGAGGCATAGTATTCTCGACGCGCATCTGATAGGTCATCGCGGTCTTTGACAACAATGAGAGTGATATTCACGCCTCCCTTCATACTTTGTCCTGAGGTCCAAACAATTAACACGGATGCCCAGATATGAGTCCGCTGTCTACAGGGTCCGAGAGTTGACGATGGGAATCCACCCTTCATGGTACAAGCTTACTCGGATGAGCGAGCTGACCGAGTATCTCCAGTCCATACCTTCGTACGAGCTCACAAAAAGAGTAGCTTCAGAGATTTCGGAGCAAGACCTCCCCAGGAATCCAAGAAGAACTGTCATCGAGGGTTTCATTCTCCTCACGAAGAACTTCCTCGCCGACTTCTTCGAAGAAATGAAACTAGACCTGGAGAGACACGCGTACAACTACCCATTTCTTCAGGCGAGAATACCATTCATAACATACGAATCCACTGAGGGACGGGCAGACTACCAGAGAATTCAATCCGTCTTCAGGAAACTTCCTCGTGTTGGGATCCGTTTCTCGCCGAAGAAAATCCAAAACCCGGTCGTACCAATAATCCTTCCCGGCGTCGACTACTCCGCAGAAAGCCTCGTCGACTCCCTCTCTCTTGCCGGCGAGATGCTGCCTGACAAGTCGAGGCTTGGCTGGCAACACCTGGATGCGTACGCTGATTATTGTTTGAATGTGATGGCACTGGGTAGGGAAACGTATGCCTCTTTGATCGATGCTTGGTACTTCGGCAACGATTCGGACTCATACTTTGTGGGCCTTGAGACCTTGGCCGAGGAAATGCTTCACCACATTTCCGACGAGATAGCAGGACCAAGATACAGCGAAGGGGCGATCGACAGGGAACATTATTGGATGAAGAGCTATGGAGATTTTCCCGAGAAAATGGACATATCACTTCTGCGGCTGAAGGATGAGTACTTGGGTAGATTGAGAGAAAGCGTCAACCGAGACAGCTCAGAGAGCAGGAAAAAGGCTTAGACACGACTTCCAAGAATCGGTCGACGAATTTTTGCCCAAGTGATTCTTGAACGCTATTTGCCTTCGAGAGAAGGGTCTGTTTAGGGGATACAGCGGGGGAAGCGGATTCAGAACTGGTTCTGGAGCTGACAGGAAAGCGCTAGTAGGTACTGGCGCCCCGGTCTCAGATGCACGATCGCGAGCCATGAAGGCAGGTAAGCCATATCAATACTCAATGGGGAGAGTCGTATCCATGCGAGGTTATGTTGACGGATTTGTCTTGGCTGTTCCGAAGAAGAAAATACGATCGTATAGGCGTCTGGCTCAGAAAGCAGGCAGAATCTGGCGGAAGCACGGTGCCCTAGAGTATATCGAGGCGGTTGGCAATGACCTCAGCCCGAAGTGGGCCGGGATTAAGTTCCCCAAAACCGTAAGAGCAAGGCCTAACGAGACAGTCGTGTTCTCATACATAGTGTTCAAGAATCGAAAACACCGCGACATGGTCAACGGGAAGGTGATGAAGGACCCGTTCATGAAAGATGCACCGGAAAAAGATGAGCCGATGCCATTTGACATGAAGCGTATGGTCTATGGCGGCTTCAGGGTAATCGTCGAAGCCTGACTTCGATTCTTTGGCGTCCAATTCCCGAACCATGGCAATGGTGGGGGTGGGCGGACCTATACCGAGAACGGTTCAAATCCGCCTATCAAGAAACCAATTTTTCGTGGTCGCAACATTCCTCTCCCACTCCACTAGATGAGGTCGGCGCGACCTTCATGCGTGATTAGCTACCTAACATCACAAAACTGCTCAGCCGAAAGCAGATCGTGCTGATAGTAGTCTTCGGCATCGAGGAACTCGTCACCGTCATCGTGACTAATTGTTCTCGGGGCTAGCGACCAACGCGAGCCTCACCGTCGCCGGTACAGCAGCCGCGTCTTGTTCGTTGGGTTGTTGATCGAGCACACCATAGCTATCACTGCTGGAGACTTTTCCAGCAAAGAGGCAGTCATACAAACCTCAGGAAGATCCTTGACGCATGCTCTCTTAGAGAGTGAGATTCTTGTCTTATGGCCACGTCAAGAAAGACCTCTTCAGATTTGGAGTTGAGGGGAAGTCAGCGAAATCCCTCTGGTTCCGGCCAGTTCAAGACTCTCAACGAACAGTTTCTCGGCGGCCTGAATCCTTTCTTCAAGTGAGGCAGAGATGAAGCCGACTGCCGTTTCGAACAACCGACGGAAATCTGATGGCTTCGCCTGACACTCAAACACGTCCTCCCAGCCCTTTCTCAAGTATCTCCTGTCGAGCAAGAACACGAGGGTAACAGTGCTCCAGGCGATACGCCCACAGGACATCTTCATCCAAGACTCATCATTCTCCAGCCGAGCATTCCGCAGGTCTCCGAAGTCTTCTACCAACTTCAGGGCCGTGTCGCGAATCGGCTCCGCGGAATCCGCCTTGTCGCTCTCTTCCAAAGCTCTGTCCAATTTGTGTAGCCAGCCTTTCTTTTCAAACAGAACAATTCTCTTCCTCAAGCGGTCTGTGTGCCACGGCCAGTTTTCATCAAACTCTCTTGCACGATGGAGAATCTGAATCTCCTGCCAATAGTTGACTCCAACAAGCAGACCGCTGAACACATATTGTTCGCTCGGAAGCCGTATGCCGTCGCGGACAACTACAAGCAAGTCTAGGCTGGAGTATGGGAGATCCGGGTCCTCCGCAGTGTCTCCCCATATACAGACCGCATGGACCCTCCTCCTGCCGTACTGAGATAATATGAGGTCGCAGATCTGCTCTCCAATGGAGAGCTTCTCTTTACGACTGACCTTCCGTAGCTCGACCTTCTCAGGGGGACCCTGCAATGGAGGGCGATGCTCCACTTGAGTTTTCTTACCTGTCAGAGTCAGGAAAATGAAAGGTACGGAAGCCGCCGCCATAACGGCTAGCCCCACGGCTGGAAGCAGAACACTGAGAACAAAGCCCGCGAATATTCCTATCCGACATACCAGGCCAATCATGCCTCTTCGCGAGAGGTTCTCCCAGTAGCGAATATCGAGCTCTTCTACTGAGAGGGAAGACCACCTGTCCCAGACGATTAACGAGCATACTCCAAAGACGAGGGCCCAAGACACGAGGGCCGCATTACCAATCCAAAGACGTACCTCGTAAAAGGGTACCTCGACAGAAGTGGCCAGGCTAATCATCAGAGGGAAGAACAAAATTGCAAAAAAGACCCCACAAAGGACCCATCCAATGTTCACCACTTTCTTTACGCGTACTACTGACTGTGCCCGCGCGTCCTCAATAATTGCAATGCCGTTAAAGGATTCATAGAAGCCTGCGAACAAGGCTATCATATAGCCCCACTGAAAAATTAACGTGTCATAGAACCCGATGGTCGGAAACATTAGAGGAGCTACCACACCAATGACGGCTACCACGGGAAACGATACGGACCCAATCATAGGTAGGAGCAGCCCCTTCCTCAAACCCTTGAATCACTTCCCCATGTGGGCCGCGCGCAGATAATCGTTCTCGTTGCCTGGCGAGACCAATGGAAGGACCGTCGGGAAAACGCGGGTAGAGCAGTGCCCCCGAAATCGTGAAGGTTGGTCGCTTTTCGGCCCTGGGAATTTTCGTCGTGCGTGGGACGCGGCACGTGAAAGGTCATCTTTGAACCTAATTGCGAGCCTCTCAAGATGTCTCGGATTTGAACCCATCTCGGTTCAAATCTGATGGTGGGGCTGGGAGGACCTACACCCAAAACGGTTCAAATCCTAACTAAAGGATGTTGAAGATTGATTATGACGTGCGTGTTCCGCCGCACCCTGACGAGTGTCGGGCCCGTATTATCACGTAGATCGGAGAATCTTAAAGGAGAGAAGATGCAGGCCAAAATGTGCCTGGAAATAATCTATCCATCGGTCGACGAGCTCATCGAAACGAATAGACGAGTCTTGAGAGAAATCAGCGTGAAAAGGGCCGTCCGACATCGGGTCCTCTCTCGACCCAAGCTAGAGGCTGCAACCCAGAAAATGCGAGCTGAGGAAGGGGATTTGTACGATAAGGCAGCGGTGCTCTTGACCGAGCTTGTCAGAGGCCACGCTTTCGCAAGCGGCGTCAGGAGGACTGCCTACGTTGCCACCGTTTCGTTCTTGAGGACAAACGACGAACATCCTAGTGTAGCTCATGACCCTCGAATTCTGACGGGGATAAGAGAGGGATTTTATACCGTGGAAGAGACAAAGGATTGGTTGAGGGGCAATGCAGTCCGACAGTTCACTCGTACGTGATTCCCGATTCCTTCAACAGGTGGACAGGATACTGGAAGAGGAAAAGGCCTTCCTAGCAGAAATAGGCAATCTCTAGTCCAACGGCCAACCAAGAATAGCCATCTAGGCTTTGGCGCGATATAGGGCGTTGCTCGTCGTGTCAGATAATGACAGTTTGCCGAATTACATGTTCCTTGTCAGTTTGGCTGACAGAGTAGACCGCATTTTGCGATCCTAGTTACTGAAAGGCTACGTCGACGGTTCTTTCCGTTCCGAGTGTTTCCCCGTATGCGTCCACGACATTCTCATTTCGAACAAGCCCATAGCCAGGAGCGTCGCGCCTCCAATTCCAAACCCATATGCTATGAGCGCGGCTAATGGTCCAACCCCGCAAGATGCCGTGCCAGCAATGAAAAATGGATTTGCACAACTGAACAATAGGCCCATCATCATGACCGTCCCTCCTACCAAAGTAGTTGTTGCCCCAACAACGCCCTGGTGGGATGACCGTGAGGACACCGATGTCGAACCTCTCCTTCCCTTCATCTGCGCCACCGTAATTAACGCAGCTCCCGCTGACCCGAAAAGGTAGCCCAGTACGACGTCCTCACTTGGTGTCGCACATGTTCCACCGGGCGTGGGGCCACATCCAAGGAACAGCAGACCTACGCCAGCAACTGCTCCCCCGAGCAAAGTCAGAACTACGGACTGCTGCAAAGTTGACTAGACCGAACTCTGGAGCTAACTCGAAGCAATAACCGGATAGCGTAACCTCAACCTGAGACCCAACAGGACAGTCTTTGGATCTTCCAAACGCTGAAGAAGAAGCCAACTCGGAAATTGGGGATAGAAGATGCCATCTGTATTTCGGACAACACTATTGCATTTGTTTTACTGGTAAGAGATGCAAACAGACAGAGCCAAATTGCTCAATTGCTGAATTCGTACGCATATAGGCTTGGTCTTACATCCACACAACGAAGTCGGAAGCAGTCCGGATTTGAACCGAGTACGGTTCAAATCTGATGGTGGGGCTGGGCGGATTTGAACCGCCGATTTCGTGGGCTCCTGGCTCTAAGCTTGCTCCCAAGCCACGCGGCTTGTCCAGACGTTAAGTCTACTAGACCTGATTGGCCGGACCCGTCGAGGATCTTCTAGCCGACAGCCCCCGGGTCAAGACCGGCCGGAAAGCCGTTATTACTCTTTCTTACTTTCATGGGCCTAAGGACGGAGCAATAACAGGCGTTACAGCTATCGCGAATTTGTTGAAACCGTACGGCTTGGTTTTATACTAGTGCCACACAAATATTCACACGCTAGACGGAACACGCCACAACCAGAAACCAGGAGTCCAACGTTGGCCCAAGCTGATAAGAAAGTTCTCAAGACTTGCCCGGTGTGCGGGCGCAAGTTCCTAGGCTGGTTCTCGGAAAAATATGACAGTGAAGAGTGCCGCCTTCAGGGTAGAAGGGTCAAAGACCGGAATCGGCAGCGCAAAAGCCGGAAAGTTCTGGAACGACGCGACGGCCTTCTCTCGCAAGAGCTTGGAGAGCTAAATGCGGGGGACACCTCTTACCCTATGTATAACCACGAAGTGGCCCCCACCATGTTTGCCAATTTCAACTATTACAATGCCAAAGATGGGCGGAGACACGTCAGGTCATACTATGACCTGCTCCGTGAGATTGCAAAACTAAACGGTGGCGGAGACATGTGGCGAGTCTTGGCCACGATGGCTCCTAAAGAAGAATAAGATTCATTCTTCGAATGCATCATCGACTTTGAAGCCAAGGGTCCTTTCACTTGAATGGTGAGAGGACAGGTCTGCGTAGAAATTATTGGTTCATTTCTCGCAGGTCTCGGACCTTGCCGAGATACGTTCCATCAAAGAGGTATGCTTCTCCGTTCTCGAAGTCTATCGCACCCGAGCGGAGGACGGGCCCCATGTATTCCTTGTACAGAGCTGTCCACCCTTCAGAAGCGCTTCGGTTGATCGGCTGGCCCCCCAGGTAATCGTTGAAGGACGGCATGATTACACATTCAGCATCGAGGACTTTAAGGTTGTAGGCTTGTTCCGCCTTCTGAACAGGGTCTCCTTCGAATTTGACACTTTCATGCTTGAGGACCCCTTCAGCGAGCCTCTGCCCGTTAGTCCTAGCTCGCACCCAAACCTGACGAGTGATCCGGAACCCTAACGGGTCCTTGAAAACCACTACAGGATGGAGGTGGCCCATTACGAGATACTTGCATCCAAGCATGGATGGCGGTGGCCACGCATGTCCATGGAAGAGACCCACAGTATCCCAGAGGAGAATTCCTTGAGAATTTGCTATTTTCACGCTAGGCGGGGTTAGGGGTTCCAGATTACCATCATGGTTTCCCGGAACAACCTGGACGTTTTGGATGAAGTTAACAAGGCTCTCGAAGAACTCCGGCACGTACTTCCACTCCTCCAGTTCGACCTTCGCAACCGCGTGCTTCACGTCTCCAAGGAGAATGAGCTGGTTAGGATGGGTTTCGTCGAGAATATTTTGGAGCTTGCTCAAGAGGTGTGGCACCTGGCTTGGGACGTGTATTCCTTGATGCGCAAGAGTAACCTCCCAGCCCAGGTGAAGGTCTGCGATTACCAAGACCCGTTCACGATCCTTCTCTAAGAGGAGGGCTGGCTGGTCGGCCACTGGCTTGACTGTGACCCGGTTTGACAGCAGAAGGACCCTGCAATCTTGGCCTTGTCTTTCAAGATGAAAAGGTATTCTTGGTAGTCAAAACTGAGCTTTCTGGGGACAGAATCGGCGAGCGACATCCAAGAGTCCAAAGTACTACGGCAGGTCTGCCACGAGATACGCCAGACTGGAAAAATCGACGATGAATTGAAGAGTGTCCTCGACAGGAACTTTGAGAAAAGGGCCGGTCAAGCTCTAGCTTTGGTGGAGGGCAACGGAGTTCGGAAGTTCAGGTTTGAGCCCAGTGGAAGAATCATTTGGGTGGTCAGAGGTCGAAAGAGCGAGTATCAGGTTGTGCCTGAGAGTATGTTCTGCACATGTGACGACTACTACTTCCGCGTGATGGGTAAGAAGCGGCAGCTGTGCTATCATCTCATAGCACAGGGCTTGGCCGAGGCCTCTGGGAAATACGGTCAGAATGGGATGGCAGATTCTGACTACTCAGGTTTTACTGCGAAGTGGAAACCCCTAAGCCGTAGCGCGTGAATCTCAAGGTTTTTGTAGCCGCAAGGGAATTTGCCCGATGGACATTGGCGATAGGGCATGTCCTACAACCCAGACCAGTACTACTCTGCCATAGAGTTGCTTTTGTACGTGCTGAGCTTCGTGACAATGATTCTAATATTTCTCTACATAGCCTATGAACGGCCAAGCGAGAAGAAGAAGGCCGTCGAGGAAGAATAGGCTTTAACGAGTTATTCGTAGAATAGATGCCAGCCTCAGCTTTCTCCGTCCTCAAACCACCAGTTCTTCGAAGGCTTGAGAAAGAAGGGTTCCTCGAAGCAAGCCCAATCCAAGAACTTGCGATCCCCGCAATTCTCAACGGAGACAACGTTCTTCTCATCGCCCCAACCGGGACTGGAAAAACCCTCGCAGCAATTCTCCCCGTTCTCGACAAATTCCTTGAAAAAAGGATTGAGCAAAGGGCCCGAGGAATCTCAGTTGTTTACGTCACCCCCCTACGCGCCCTCAATCGCGACCTCCTGCGCCGACTCGAGGAAATGGGTCGAGACCTCGATGTGAAAATCCAGGTTCGCCATGGAGACACTCCGATAAGCGCCCGCTCCCGGCAGGCGCGAATCCCGCCGGACATTCTGATAACAACCCCGGAGACACTCCAGTCCATTCTCATTGGGAGGAGAATGAGTGAGCATCTGAAGTCAGTCCGCTGGTTCATAGTGGATGAAGTCCATGAGCTAGCGACGGATGAGCGAGGCGTCCAACTGTCCCTTGCTATGGAGAGGCTTCTGGAGCTCACGCAGGTAGAATTTCAGCGAATCGGCCTCTCAGCAACCATCGGGGAACCCGAGAAGATTGGGCAGTTTCTCGTGGGCAGAGACCGCGTCGTCAAGATTCTAAGGTCTGACGAGACGCGCGGGCTTCAGATCAAGGTTAGCTCTGCACAGCCAGGTTCCGAAGACCACAAGGAAGCGGAGAGATTGGGGCTTCCTCCTTCGACAGTGGCACGGGCGCGTAAGATTCTGAACATAATTGACACTCATAGGTCAACTCTTGTCTTTACAAACACGCGAGAGCAGGCCGAGGCCTTGGCTGCACAACTGCACGCCCTAGGTGCCTTCGGGCGAGTTAGGGTTCACCACGGGTCCCTGTCACGCGAGGTTCGGGAGGAATCGGAGAAGGAGTTTCAGGAAGGTAGGATTCGGGGCCTGATATGCACCAGTTCATTGGAGCTGGGGATCGACATTGGTAGTGTTGACTACATTGTTCAGTTCACCTCTCCCCGAGAAACGACACGACTGGTTCAAAGAATGGGCCGAAGCGGCCATACCCTAGGGGGAACATCTCGAGGGACGGTGTTGACGATCGGAACAGATGACATACTAGAATCCGTGATTCTCGTGAGAAGAGCTAGAGAAGGTAGACTTGAACGTCCGATTATCCACGAGAAAGCTTGGGATGTTCTAGCCCATCAAATTGTTGGTCTTCTGCTCCAGAAACGACGGGTCAGCCTTGACGAGATGCTCCAAATCTTCCGTCGCTCCTATCCTTTCCGAGAGACTGATGCGAAGGAACTCGAACGTGTGGTCCGACAATTGGAGGATCTACGGTTTGTCAGGAAACTGGGAGAAAGCTATTCGCCACGCAACCCCTATGCGATTCAGTATTATTTCCGCAATCTCTCCGTAATCCCAGATGTTCAGCGGTATAGCGTGTTTGACTTCTTTCGAAAACGGAGGATTGGCAGCCTAGACCAGGATTTTGTCGCGAGGAGATTGGCCAGCGGTGCTGAGTTCATCCTTCATGGACAGACTTGGAAAGTTCTCTCCGTTGACGAGGAGAAGCTGCACGTTGAGGTTGAACCCGCTCCTCCGAGCCTAACCGCCATCCCAGGGTGGGAGGGAGACATGATACCTGTTCAGATGGATGTTGCATCCGAGGTTGGTCGGCTCAGGAGGACGGTCAGGGAAAACGGTGAGGTGGCCGAGCTGGAGTCTGAGGAGGTGGAACGGGCGAGGGCGACGATTAGGTCACACGAGAAGCACGCGGGCCTTCCTTCCGATAAGCGGGTATTGGTCGAGGGATTCGAGAACAGTGTTGTCGTTCACTCATGTTTTGGAAACCTTGTAAACGAGACGCTGGTGACCGTTCTCGCTTCAATATTCGGATCGAGCCTTGGGGCGAACATTGCGACGCAAGTGGACCAGTACCGGTTTGCCCTCATCTTTCCCCACCCGATAAGTGCTGCTGTGGTGGCTGGGGAAATTGACCGGTTGACCAGTGATGAGTTGGGGAGGATTATTCAGGATACTATGGAGTCATCCGACCTCTTCGCCTGGAGACATTGGCACGTGCTCCGGCGATTGGGAGTTGTGAGCAGGGAGGCCGAGTACAAAGCACGAGGAGCACGGCAACTCGTCGACATTTTCAAGGGTTCAGTTGCAAATGCCGAAACGAGGAGAGAGTTGTTCGCCGAGAAGTTAGACGTTGAAGGGGCGAAGCACGTACTCGAAATGATCCACGACAACGAAGTGGAGTTGGACGTTGTCCAGGACGTCGGAGAGTGTACTCCCTTTGCTGTTCCTCTGCTGGACCGCATTGTTCCGCATGGATTGCTTCGCCCAGCAGTAGAAGAGGCGTCGATTGTCGAGGTGGTGAAGACCCGCCTTTTACACGTTAAGCAACGACTTCTTTGCCTGAACTGCGGAGAGTGGGACAGTATTCGTACTGTTGAGACGCTACGCGACCAGATCCGTTGCCCGAAATGCCGGTCGTCTCTAGTTGCCGCAACATACTTGAGCCACGACAGCCTAGCGTCGACGATTTCCAAGAAAAAGCGTGGGAAGAAGTTGACCGAGGAAGAGGAAAAGGAATGGATGACGGCTTGGCGAGCCGCCGGGCTCATACAGAACTACGGAAGGAAAGCGGGTATCGTCTTAGCCGGGCGAGGTGTAGGACCAACCACTGCTGCGAGGATCCTACGGGGTCGACATGTCAGAGAAGATGACTTATATCTAGATGTTCTGAAAGCTGAGCGAGCGTTCGAGCGTACACGAATGTTCTGGGACTAGCATGAACGACCAGTTCAGGGACTTGTTGAATCTCATTCTCTCACAAAACCCGAATATTCAACCCCAGGAGTTGCTGACTCTGGTCGAGAAGAAGAAACAAGAATCTCACGGGTTGCTCTCGGATGAGGGAGCGATTCGCCTACTAGCACAACAACTCTCGACCGTGTCGATTCCAGTCGTTGGGGTCGGAGACCAGCGGATTGCTAGCTTGCAAGCTGGGCTTATGGATGCCTCAATCGGCGGGGAGGTAGTGTCTATTGGTGAACTTTCTGAATTCAATCGGCAGGACGGGTCAGTCGGGAGGGTTTTGAGGGTGCGGCTGGAGGACGGTTCCGGGCGGGTAAGTTGTGTCATGTGGGACGACGTTGGTGTGTTTTTTGCCCAGCAAGGGGTTTCGACTGGTTCCCGCGTCAGGTTTGAGCATGGCTACACCAAGTATGGGAGAGGGGGCGAGACCGAGTTCCATCTTGGGTCGAGGAGCAGTATTCAGGTTCTCCATGGTCCAACTGCGATTGGCAGGCCGACGTGGCAGGCTCGGGTGGCTAGCCTGCCCAAGGCGTTGGGACCTGTGCCGTCTATTAGGCTCAGGATCAGAAAGCTTCTGAAAGGTAGAACCGAGAAAGGCCCCGTCCAAGCACTCTGTGAAGACGACACGGGTCTGGTCATCGTGAAATTCTGGGATGATACAGGTGAAGTGGCGCTTGCTATAGGCGAAGGAGAGAATGTCCTCGTTGAGGGAGCCTACGCGGCCGAGAGGAACGGCTTGCTCTATGTGAACGTCGGCCGGACATCCAGAGTCACTCGAAGTGACCAGCCCGCTACTAGCTCGCCTACCCCGGCTCGCATCGGATCGTTGAATCTGGAGCCCGTGCTGCGAATCATATGTGGAAAGGTCGTCGAACGATCTGATGCTAGGGAGATTGAGACCCGGGAGGGGCGAAAAGCGAGAGTCTCAAATATCAGAATTGAGGATAGCAGCGGCAGAATTCGAGTGTCTCTCTGGGACAAACACGCGGAGTTCGCAGACAGTGTCAGACTTGGAGACTTGGTAGAAGTGGCCGGTGTAAGAATACGTCGCGGGTTTATGGATGAACTGGAAGCCTCGACAGTTTTTCTCTCGCAGACAGTGAAGAAGTAGAATTCTCGAAGCGTTGAAGAAGCCTTGATGGCGCACAGGGTTGGCAAGGACCCTTTCGACTACATCAACGGTGTTAGGCTGGAAAAGTCGCGGCATGGAATGAAGAAACGGTTCCAGGAATACATGCCGAACCAGGCGTCTATTGACAAGCTGGAACGGGTGGACCAGAAGCACTACTTGATCGTGTTCTCCGCAGACTGGTGTGCTGATTGTGTCGCCTACGTTCCAGGGCTTGCAAAGTCGTTGATGGCGGCGAAGAACGACATGCTGGCAGCTAGAGTCGTCGACTATGACAATTACCGTGACATGGCTGATGAGTTCAGGGTACGGGCGATTCCAACCATAATTGTATATGACCGGAACTGGAAAGAGGTCGGACGGTTCATCGAAACTCCTCAAAAGTTCGGAACTGTCGAGGAGGAACTCTGCGCCATCCTAGACTCGAAGCGGCCCGTTGAGGGCCAAGGCTGATTCCAGCGCCGAAGTTAAGAAATCGTTGACAGTCCCCTGTGTCTTGAAAGCTCGTCGTCTGTCATTCTCCGAATGCGAGTTTCGGACACCGTAATAGAAGGCGAGGTTCAGTTTGAGATTGAAGATAGCAAAGGCAACCCGGTCCAATCCAGATGGTTCCCGAGCTTGGACCTTTTCCAAAGCCAGCTCCACGCTCTTCGCCGCCTCCCCGGCCAAGCAACGTGGATGATCGCGCTAGCGGCTCCGTAAATGATGGCAGCGATGATGAGTACGACGAGTTTTTGGAAAACATCGAAGCCCGAGGCTGTGAACGCAACATAATAGAGAACACCGACCACGTAAGCAGTTCGAACGATGATTCCAAAGATTGCCATCCAACGGACACCCTCCGGTTTCTCAGACGCGCTCAAGAGAATCCCACACGTCTTATGCTGCCCGGCTTGCAACTAATAGGATTGACCGGGTGGGCCTTAGAAAGCGCACGTCGATAAAGTGGGTTTGACTTGGTCACATCTCATTTACCTACTTAGTAGTATCTAACTACTAACTTTATAGCATGGACCGAGGTAATCACGTGCCATGATAGAAATGCATGCGATAGAGGCTCCCTCAATAGAGACGCTTCCGGAACCACAACGACTGTTCACGGAGCCTGATCGGCGTCCGCTTCTGGGCTCTAGGCAATGGGCCTAAACAAATGAGCCTTCTAGGAGCCTTAGAGGGATTGGTGCGGGTTCGATTCAGTCATTGTTTGGTGTTTACACGGGCCTCGCTTCTCTAATCCTACGCCTAGCTGTCGGTTGCCTCTTTATTGCCCACGGTTGTCGAAGCTAACCTCCCAGCGAGGAATGGGCGAGCAATGGATGAAGAGCCAAGGAATACCAGCGGGTATGATTTTGTTTGGGGGAGTTACCGAATTTTTCGGTAGTCTCGGGCTGGTGATAGGATTACTGACCCCAGTTCTCGCGGTGTTGAGTGCGTTGTGGATGCTTTCCACGACGTGGTTCGCTAGGTCGAAGTTGAAGAAGAAGTACCGGGGGGATACGAACTAGATGTTACACTATTCCTGGCGGCGCTGGCATTGGCTCTCTTAGGGAGTGGAGTCTCCCTCGACCACCTTCTAGGTATCTAGAATCAGTTTCGTTCTCATGGCTTTAGTTTGTAGGGTTCCCGCATTCAGGGCAGAATTTGCCATCCTTCGAGACAGGCGTTGCACAATTTGAGCAGCGAAGACGGTTTCCACACTGCGAGCAGAACCTCCAGTCGGCGAGTACTTGAGTTCTACAAGTTGGACATGTATCGTTGGACGATGCTGGATCCGGAAACTGTGGAACTAAGGAGGAGCCGTACACAGGAATCAAGAGACCGCCTCTGGCTGGCACCGTGACTACGAGGAAGACCTGCAACTGTGCCCTCCTTGAACAATTTGGTCTCACGGGTTCAAAAAGATGCCTAGTCGTCTCAGCTCAAATCAGGAGTCTAAATCTCCGGTTGGCGCTACGCCGTCCTAGGTGAGAAGCGAGCTTTTACATTCCCATGCCCATGCCACCCATGCCGCCCGGTGGCATGCCCGGTGGCATTCCAGGAGGACCGCCTGAACCTCCAGCCGGAGGCGCCTTTGAAGCGATGACGTCGTCAACCCTCAGGAGCATTGTGACCGCCTCTATCGCTGATTTGATCACTTGGGTTTTCACTCGAAGAGGCTCAATCACGTTCATCTTCCACATGTCAGACGCCTTCCCTGTCGACACGTTCACTCCGTACCACAGGTTAGCCGCCGTATTGTGTTTGGCTCTTAGTTCGACCATGACATCGATTGGATCGAAGCCCGCGTTTTGGGCTATGGCAACAGGAACAGCTTCAAGCGCCTCCGCAAAGGCTGTTACGGCGAGTTGTTCTCTGCCGCCAACCTTGACTGCGTAGTCCTTCAACCGTTGTGCCAGTTCAGCTTCCGGCGCACCCCCGCCGGCGAGAATCTTTCCGTCCTCGACAGCGTTCCTGACGACGCAAAGTGCATCGTGGAGTGACCGTTCAGCTTCGTCAACGACGTGTTCGGAGCCGCCGCGAATCATGATCGTAACCGCTTTGGGGTTCTTCCCCTCTCGAACGTAGACCAGCTTGTCATCTCCAATTCTCATTTCTTCGACAAGCTTTGCCTGGCCCAGGGCTGTTTTGGAGAGGTCCTTAGTGGTTCCGACCACCGAGCCCCCTGTTGCCTTTGCTAGTTTTTCCATGTCGTTGCTGCTGACGTTTTTCACCGTGAGGATTCCTTTCTTGGCGAGAATCGCAAGTGCTTGGTCATCAATTCCTTTCTCCGTGAAGAGTACGTTGGCACCGGTTTTGGCTACTTGCTCCACCATGTCTTTGAGCATGTTCTCCTCTTCGTGGATGAACGCGAGCATCTCTTCCGGCTTGTTGATGTTAATCTTGGCGTCCATCTCCGTTTTCTCAATCTCCAGTTTGGCGTTAAGTAGGGCTATTCGGGCGTCAGTGACGCTCTTCGGCATTTGCGAGTGAGAGACCTCCTTGTCGATGATTATTCCATTCACCAGCTCTGATTCTTCGAGGCTCTGGCCGTTTTTTTTCATTACTTTGACAAGATCGATGTCCGCCTTTATCGTAGTGCCACGCTTTTCCATTACGTGTTGTATTGCTTCGACAGCTAGTTCCGCGAAGTGTTTCTGCGAGCCGAAGATTCCCTTGGTGTTGAGCGAAGTAAGTGCAATCTGCTTCAGTTGTCCTTCGTCGCTGGGTTTGATATCGACCGCTATCTTGTGGAGGATTTCCAAGGCTTTCTGGGCGGCGTCCTGATATCCGCTGATGATGACGTTAGGATGAACGTCTCTGTCGAGGAGGGACTCTGCACCCGCCAGCAGTTCGCCTGCAAGGACGACTGAGGTGGTTGTCCCGTCTCCCACTTCGCTGTCTTGGGTCTTGGCGACCTCGACCAGCATCTTTGCTGCTGGATTCTGAACGTCCATCTCCTTCATGATGGTTGCACCATCGTTTGTAATGACAATATCCCCCATGCCTGCGACGAGCATCTTGTCCATTCCCCGTGGACCGATTGTCGACCGGACGGTTTCTGCAAGGACCTTAGCGGCCATTATGTTGCTTCTCTGAGCGTTTCTTCCCCTTGAACGGGAAGTGCCCTCTTTTAGAATCAGAATAGGTACTTCCGACATATCAACCAGACTTGTGAGAGCGCCTCTTTAGGCTTCCAAGATAAACATATGCAGGAGCCGACGTTCAAACCAGGGTGCGGTAAGGCTGAACCCGGCCACGAGCTCTGATGGCGGGGCGAGTCTTCATCCCAGTTGTTCGACCGGAACTCTGTTTCACAAATTGAACAGTTTGATGGGAAATGGCTGTGCTTCGTCCCGAGTGAACCCTCGCTAGCCCACTCGTGCCATTATTCCGAGGGCAAGAAAATGATGCTTTGCGACTCCTCGATGAGATGAGCCTCGCATTCAAAGAGCAGGCAGTATGACCGGGGAGAGGGGCGGATGCCTATAGAGATGAGCGACCGTGCCCTCCAGTGCTCTGTCTCCTCTCGAACTTTCAATGCGCCTAGCGACTGGGCAAACGGCTACTTGGCGGACTGGGAAACCTCTTTGACCGCGCCCTCTAGAATGTCCAGGCCAGAGTCCACTAGGTCGCGAGTAATGATTAGTGGTGGGGCGATCCGCAGGGTGGAGTGTCCGCATGTGATCAGGGCGAGGCCTCTTCTGAACGACTTCATCATGATCTCCTTCGCTTCTTCCTCGCCAAACTCCTTCGTCTTAGGATCCTTGACAATCTCCGCCCCGATCATCAAGCCCTTTCCCCGAACATCGCCAATGATTGGGTACTTTTCTTGCATCTCCTTCAAACGTTTTATCATATGATTGCCCTCTCTGGTAGCGTTCTCCAGTAGGTGCTCGTCGCGAATCGCGTTGATGACTTCTATTCCTGCCGCGCAAGATAACGGGTTTCCTCCGAATGTGTTTGCATGGGACCCCCCATCCCAGTCCATGATCTCGGATTTGGCGACTGTTGCCCCTATTGGGAGGCCGGACGCGAGCGCTTTCGACGTGGTTACAATGTCGGGTTCTATTCCCCAGTGCTCGATTCCAAACCAGCGTCCCGTCCGCCCCATGCCAGCTTGGACCTCGTCGTCGATCAGCATAATGTCGTTCTTGTCGAGGAGCTTCTTCAGACGTGGAAAGTAATCGTCAGGAGGAACAACGTATCCTCCTTCTCCTTGAATAGGCTCGGTGACAAGCGCAGCTACATCCTCCGGCGGAAGAAACGTGTCTAGGACCTGTTCCTGGATGAAATCGACACAGTACATTCCGCATTCAGGGTAGGAGAGCTTGAACGGACAACGGTAGCAATAGGCGAAGGGAACATGCGTGTCGCCAGGGACCATCGGGAAGAAATGGCGCCGCTGGGCCGGCTTGCTCGCGGTGAGACTGAGCGAGCCGAGGGTTCTACCGTGAAATGCGCCGATGAACGAGATAAACGCGTGTCTCCTCGTATGCCACTTGGCCAGCTTCATGGCGGCCTCGATCGCCTCCGTTCCGCTGTTGCTTAGGAACACTTTCTTCTGGAAATTGCCCGGTGTTATCTTGACCAGCTGCTCCGACAGCTGAACCACCTTTTCGTAGTAAAAGTCAGTGTACGAATAGTGGGTGAACTTGTCAGCTTGCGCCTTGATAGCGCTGACAACCTTCGGGTGGGAATGGCCCACTGCCAAGCACACTAGGCCGGAGTTGAAATCGATAAATTCATTACCATCAACATCACGGACAATACTGCCTTGGCCGGACTCGGCCACCAACGGATAGAACCGGACGAGTGACCTAGATATTAGAGCATGGTCCTCCTTGACAACCTCTCGAGCCTTGGGACCTGGAGGCGTAACGGCGATATGCGGATATTTCGTCTGCTTCTGCAATCGCGTTCAAAGGGGACCCGGCCCATGCCTCTAATAAGATTGCCAGACGGTCGGATGCTCGAGTGTGGACCTTACCTGTCCGAGGGTCCATTGGCCCCTCGGGGTTAGTTGCCTAGGGTT
The DNA here is from genome assembly GCA_005888735.1 of Candidatus Bathyarchaeota archaeon. Lineage (GTDB taxonomy): Archaea > Thermoproteota > Bathyarchaeia > 40CM-2-53-6 > 40CM-2-53-6 > BA-19. The sequence continues at coordinate 67,139 of VBBN01000035.1, read as the reverse complement.
ATCTCAATTGTGGACAGCATGATCTTTGACCCATCTTCCCGCTGGACCTCTTCTGTCCCAATGTCTACTGATTGGACCTTTACGTTCTTGAAGAAAGCACGGCGTAGCGTTTCAACGGTTTCCACGGCTTTTGTAATAGACTGACCTCTTGCCCGCACCATGACTTCCGGGACGCCTGTATTGAACAGGGTTACGCACGCGATAACATAGTTCATGATTGGCTTCTTGCCGATCCTGACAAGGTTAGGCCCGATTTCCTCATCATAGCCATCATCGCCGTTCACGCCATCATTGTCCAGTGATTGGTCTATTTCTTGCATAGTGGCTTCCGTTGCGTTTCACGCTCAACTTGGCGGCGGAGAAGATTAACCTTGCCTAACCTGAGGCCTTTCAGTCTACGATTGAATTGAACATATAACATACGTCATATTCACAGGTCTCCCGGCTAAACCCAGAGCCGTTCTTTAAATGAGGAATTATGAACAGTCCACCGGAACTCATCCCAGAACGGGTAGGAGACGACCATGTCAGCAACATCTCCCACAGTTTTTCACAGGCTCGAGAAGCTAGTAGGAAAGAAAATTCTCGTCGTTATCACGCGCGACTTTGGATACACCGGGAAACTAGCGGTTGTCAGCCATCAGCCTCCCGGGATCTGGCTGGAAAACTCGGACGCAGTAATTCTCCGCTCGACAGTCGTCAGCCCGATTCCACAGGTCGTAAATACTGAGCCGAAGGGAGACTTGTTTCTCCACTTGGATGCGATACAACGCCTGGAGAGTATTCCCGAGGGAAAGCCGGACGCTAAACGATAGAATTGGATGGCTGGACGGCCTGGTCGTTGCCACACCTGATATCACGCTCGCAGTAGACCCTGTCCGGCTCCATCGGCTCCCACACAATGCTTGGGCCTTTGTCAGTCATGCGCACGCCGACCACACACGCGGATTCAGTCACCGAGGACACAAACAATCAACTACGGAGACCCGCGACATTCACCGCGCACTGAACGACCAAAAAGTCACCAATTTCACGGCCCTTGAACTAGGACACCTGGCCAAGTTCGATGATACCGAAGTCAAAGCCATCAACGCAGGACACATGCTCGGAAGCGCCCAGTTCCTAGTCAGGACCCCGAACATTACTATTCTCTACACAGGAGACATCAACTGCGTTGACACGTTGACAACGAAGGCAGCCCAGCCGGAGAAGTGCGACGTGCTCATCATTGAAGCAACATATGGTTCGCCCTTCTACAAGTTCCCTCCTCGCGAGAACGTCTACGCCACAATCGTCGAATGGGCCTTGGACACCTTACGGCACGGAATCGTTCCATGCCTCCATGTCTACGCTGCCGGCAAAGGACAGGAAATCATACGGCTTTTCAACTCCTATACGAGGATCCCCGTAGTAGTGGACCAACGCCTCGACGGCGTCAACAAGACCTACCACAAGAACGGGAACAACCTCCACTGGCTCTCAGACCATTCCACGGACGGAAAAGAGACGCTTGAAAACATGCCGTGCGTCTACGTGACAACGCCGAATGATCGGAAGCACCTTGGACGGAGATTCTCGAGAGCCTACGCCACAGGGTGGGCTCTCTCGGCAAAGAGCCGAGCGACAGCCTTTCCACTCAGCAGCCACGCCGACTTTGACCAGCTAGTAGGTTTCATTAGAGAATGCGCCCCACGTCAAGTCTACATTTTCACAGGGTTCGCCGACGAGCTCCGATACGCGCTCAAAGCCAGGCTGGGAATCGAAGCGCGGGTCGTGCCGAGTTTCGCGCAGCGAACTCTCTGGGAGAGCTACTGAGCCGACATGTTTAGGGAGAACCGGCAGAGTGTGTCACCTTTTGCGTTGCAGGCCACTTCACGTCCGCGAAGCTCCTTGCCAGTCAGCTTGGAAAATATTCCCTCTAAGTACCCGAGTGTGAAGAAGCAGGTGGGTTTCAACGAGCCGCCTGGACGATCCGATTCGAACCCGTTCACGACCGTGATATCGACCCTACCGTTTTGAAGGTCAAGATCAGACACTCTGATCTTTCCTATTCCCATATTAGTCTCTTCAACCGCTGTTTTGAGGAAGTCAGGAAACGCCTGTGGCCCGTTCAATCCCAGGGCCTCGGCCTTGAGTGCGAGTGCTTGTCCCTCTTCCGTTCCGACTTTTCGGCCCGCTAGGCTGATGATGACGTTTGCTGCGGGTCCGGCTACCCGTGAAAGTTCTCCTCGTATGAGCCCAAAAACGTCTCGTCTCAACAGGACGACCTTTTGCCCGAAGTACTCAATCTCTCCAGATTCGTCGCGGAACCGGATGGAGTTCATGGAAGTTATCAGGCGTCTCAGGCTGTTAGTAGAGAACCTTCCTGGTGAACCTGACATTTACCCACTCCCTAGTTGTAGGACTCTAGTTGTTTTGCAAGGTCTTGAAACCTAGACGCCACTGCGTCTCTGGGGTTGGTTAGGATGAAGACCGATTTGCTCAAGGAGCTTTGGACCGCATCTGAAAACGGCAGCCATCCGGCCACGTCAACCTTGAAGTGGTGCCCGATCCCTTTCACCAGCTTTGATGCGTCGGAAGCCTTCAGGCCTTTGGGGACCATGTTAACGACAAGGTGCGCCGGCTTTTCGAGGGTCCGTGCGATGTCCACCACGACCCCGGTTCCGAAAATGTCCTGCTGGTCAATTCTAGACACGATAACCAAGTGGTCGCACACTCCCATCACCAGAAGCGTATCGTTCTCGATTCCTGGATGTGTGTCAATCATGACGTAATCGAGTTTGAAGCTCGTTCCAAGCTTGGCTATGGCTCGGGAGAACGATTCCAGCTCGAAACCGGTTCTGAGAGTTCTGAGCATTTCACCCACTCTCACGCTGGCGGGACTGAAGTAGAGAGAGCCGGCCTCCAACCCCAGTCGACCGTTCATAGGTATGACTGCTTCGTCAGGACTAACGGCGTCAAGCAGTACATCATTTAGAGTATGCTTCACCTCTTCAGGTGTTATGTTGAAAATAACATGAAGCCCAGGACCTTCCAGGTCCATATCCATCACGCCTACTCGTCTCCCCCTCGCGGCGAGTGCTGTGGCAAGATTGGCTGTGATTGTGCTCTTACCGGTTCCTCCCTTGAAAGAGTGAACCGTAATGGTCCTAACCAAACTAGGAACCTTTGCCCTCTCTCTGCTTTTCTATCTGTTCCTTGATAGACTGGAAGAACTCTTGATTCTTGACCTTGCTAGCCTCCTCGCTGACTGCTTGAAGGTCAACCTGCAGGTGGTGCTGAAAAGTCCGTTTCCTTCTCAACAAGAAGAGCCCGACCAAGAGGCCGGCTGCGATAGCCCCGAAAGCTGTCAAGAACCAAAGTGTAAGAGTCGACCCTTGACTGACTGGAGCAACAACGGTTACGATTGACGATGTGGAACCCGAACCCGAATTACCATAGGGGTCAGAAGCTGATACCTTGACTAGCCAGACCCCGGATGGGTCGTTAGTGGACACAGTGTAACTGCCGACCCATTTTCGTTGGCTGCTGTCATAGAGAAGGTTAACCTGGTTTCCAATGGGGCGTCCAGGAGGGGAGACGAAGGCTGATACTGTTCCCGCCGCGAAACTGCTTCCGTCTGGAGTCGTGATGTTCGAGTAAATAGCTACAACGTTGCCGATCACAATATCACCCCTGGTGAAGTTCAAATCGACACTTAGAGACGCCGGTGTGACGATGAAATCCGCAGAAGGACTACTGTCGGGCCCGCTATTCCCGTACGAATCCTGCAGGCTGTTTGCTTTCACCAAGGCAGTCCAGGATCCGTTCATGCTCACCAGAGGTATCCGATAGCCGGCCTCGAACCGGGCGCTCGTCGCGTTGTACGTTGCAGGGACTTGCTGAATCGTGAAATCCGGTTGAGTCACGAGTAGAGTCGCGAATCCGCTCTGCACGGGTCCGCCTCCAAGATAGTCGGCGGAGAAACTGAACCGAGCAGTCTGGCTTCGCATAAGCGAACTCTGCGCGACATTGATCCCGCGGATCGTAACGCCCGTCAGGTCGAGCAGGAAGCTTTGAGAGTCACGGACCGCCTTTACAGTGGAACCCCCAGTTATAGTTACATTGTAGTTTCCTATTGGAAGATCCGGGGTCGTTAGCCAGGAGAAGAAAACATTGCCAGATGGGTCTGCGTTGACGAAGGCCGGAAAGTCGGGCGCTGATAATGAAGCATGTGTAATGTCAATCCTCACCGTTTCGTTCGAAGAATACGCATCTGCCTTTATCGAGACTGGATAAGTTCTCTCATACGTAGATTTGTCTGTTAGCCCGACGTCAAGGTGTCCGGAGGCAACACTTGCACTGACTGAGGGTGTAGTTTGGGCAACATTAACGTTGTACTGCCCTACATATTTGATGGACCCACGCGAGAAGTCTGATGGGTAGTTCAGCTGAAAGGAAAATGCGGACCCAGGGGCGATTGTGCTACGTGTTGCGTTGCTCTTTGCGCCTGAGGGGTCAGTGACCAGAAGTAGGAAAGAATAAGGCTGCCCGCTACTAGCGCCCGTAACAGTAAGGGTTACAGTCACACCCGGCGAGCTTTGCTCCTGAGTTCGCCCGGGGTTCAAAGACAGTGCGTACTGAGTGGCTGCGTGGACTGGAACGAGGCCAACCGCAAGGAACAATGATGCGACCAGAACGAGAATCAGTGTTTTTGTTTTTCGAGATAGTATTCCCAAAGTCCATTGTCTCGCTGGAATCCAAGGTAGCCCCCCACACTGCTACCTTAGGTCCTCAGTAAGTGCTCGGAGTGCGAGTTCTCTAAAGCATCATGTAACCAGCACAGAACCCGCGGAGTTCGAAGAACTTCTAGGGAAGAAGGAAGTAGGCCATCAGGGCGAAGGTCACAAGAAGGATACCCGATATGACGACCAGTTGGGGACTGAGCTTGACTCCCGGAGTGTCCTCTTCGAAAAACCGCAAGAGTCCAGCACTAGCGGCTGGCATTGGTGCTTCTTTTCGACGCCTCTTCTCCCTTTCTCCCAACACCGATCAGCCGTTTGTCGTATAGAGGTCAGCGCCTGACTGTATTAAGCGTACCGTCCAAGGCTTTTGGAGGTCTATCAGCGCAGTCTGATGTACTCGTATGCGTCGCGTGTCGAGTCGAAGGCGTACTTGACACGATTGTAGTCCTTTCGGAACTCGGCCACGTCCGCCGCCACTTTCTCAGGGGACTCTCGCTTCACAACCACTCGTGCGATTAGCTCTGCGATATCGACCATCTCAGACTCGCTCATTCCAAGACGTGTAAGCTCGGATACTCCCATTCTGATCCCTCCGGGAGCTTCAAAATGCCTGCCGGCCTTGATATCATATGGCAGAAGGTTGCGGTTGAGAATGATGTTCGAGTTCTCCAACCGCTTCTCTATAGTCCTCCCATCCCCGTACTTCGTGATATCAGCTACCAATTGGTGGGACTCGGTGAAACCACGCTTCTCGCCCATGACCTTGAAACCACGTTCGTGCATAGCTTGCGCAAGGGCCTTGCTATTCCTGACAATCTGAGTAACGTACTCGCGGCCGAACGCCATCATCTCAGCGAACATCACGGCCTTCCCCGCCAAATGGTGCAGGTGGTGGTTGCTCAAGTTGCTAGGGAAGGTAGATTTTTTTATTGCCTCGCCATACCTAGCATGTGAAATAATCAGTCCTCCCTGAGGCCCTGGGAGTGTCTTGTGCGTACTGCATGTCATGGCATCCGCCCCTTCATGGATTGGGTCTTGGAATTTTCCCCCCGCGACCAGCCCAGCGACATGGGCCGCGTCGAAGCAGACCTTCGCATCAAGCTCGTGGAAGAAGTCTGAAAGCTCACGGACCGGTTGAGGAAAGAGGAGCACCGAGCCACCGAACATGGCTAGAGCAGGTTTCTTGCCCTCGGCAACCAGTTTCTCGACCCTCTTCTTTGTCGCGTCAACATCGATGTCCATCATGTCGGTATCGAACGGAAAATACTCGACGTTCAACCCTCGAACAGAGCCTGCTGTCCCTCCGAATTCCTTCTTTCCCATGCTGATGTGCCCGCCAGCAGGAATGGGTAGAGCCATCATCGTATCAGCGGGGTTCGTGAAAGTGGTGTATGCAACGAGGTTTGCACAGACCCCCGAGACGGGGCGAACGTCCGCAAACTCGACCCGGAACAATTCCTCAGCTAGCTGTTTGCACAAAAGCTCGACCTGGTCAATGTACTTGCAACCTGCGTAGACTCTCTCACCCGGCCACCCCTCTGCGTACCGATTGCCAAAGTCCGAGAGGATCGCTTCGCGAACAGCCTGGCTCGGGATATTCTCGCTGGCAATCAGGGGAAGGGACTGCTGGAACCATTTGTGATGGGCTTCCAAGAGTTCAAAGACTCGCTGGTACGATACTTTCGGCTCCTTCGTTTGCAAAGTTGAGGAAGTGGGCATCGTTTCCGACCTTAAAAGTTGGGCAAGGCAGATGCTCTAGCCTTTTTCTACACGGAAATACGGTCTAACTGCCCAGTTAATCTTGAACATCGATCAGATTCGCTCGGACCTCGAAGAGTTCAACAGTCTATTGGACCAAGAATACTATCTCAATGGAGCCGGGTTGAAGGATAAGATTGAAGCTGCTAAGATCTATGAAAAATATGGTCACCTGTTCAAACGGGCCATCTTGGACGAGGTCCAGAAGGAGGCCCGGTCCGCCGACGGGGAGAAGGAGAGAAGGCTCAGGTACCTGCGCTCCTTTCTCTTCGGCAACTACATGGAGAACCGTGTTAAACAACTGTCAGACAAAGCGACTACAGTAGAGTCAGAAGCCACTGTAACAGTGGCCGGGGACACGTATCCTTTCCGTCAAGCCGCCGTTGTCATGGTCAACGAGCCTAACAGGAAAAAAAGAGCATCAATATTCGGAGCACGTAATCGGGTCATCGAGACCATCAACCCAACTCTCGAGGAGAGAATGCTCGTTCTGCACAAGACCGCTCACGAGCTTGGCTATTCTGACTATGTCAAACTCTACGAGGACATCAAATCTATACAACTGGAATCTCTCGACTTATTGCTACGCTCGTTTCTCGAGAAGACGAAAGCTTCCTACACTACGCAACTAGGCGAGTTAACAAAGACGCAAGCAGGAGCCACGTTGCCGGAGGCGGAGAAACACGACATCAGTTATGTCTTCCGAGCCATAGAGTTCGATAGCTTCTTCAGGAGAGAGAAGGCGATTGAGACGCTCAAGCGGACCCTTGCAGGAATGGGAATAAGACTCGATGAACAGAGGAACATCCACCTCGATGTTGAGGAGAGACCTAAGAAGACGCCGAGGGCCTTTGTCAGTCCAATCAAGGTCCCGGACGACGTTAGACTAGTAGTGATGCCGCAAGGCGGGCATGATGACTACGCATCGATATTCCACGAAGCTGGCCACGCCGAACATTATGGGTCGACACGTTCAGACCTCCCAGTCGAATACCGGTATCTTGGCGATAATTCGCTCACCGAGGGCTACGCATTCCTGATGGAATACTTACTGACAAACCCCCACTGGCTGGCGAAGTATACAGGTATGAGGGAGCCAAGAGCGTTTCTCAAGTTCGTCTATCTCTACAAGCTCTACTTCCTGCGCCGGTACGCTGCGAAACTCACATACGAACTCGCTCTTCATAGAAAGGGTCTCAAGGACGCCCCGAACCGGTACAAAGAGACTCTTGAGTTGTCGCTGGTGTTCAAGCACCCCGCCAGCCACTATCTGATGGATGTTGATGACGGATTCTATTGTGCCAACTATCTCCGCGCTTGGATATTCGAATCCCAAGTCAAGCGCATCCTAACCGAGCGTTTTGGGGAAGACTGGTTCCTAAAGAGGGGGGCAGGGATACAGCTCCAGAAGTGGTGGTCACTCGGGCAAAAATATCAGGTAGAAGAGATGCTGCGAGACCTTGGCTATAAAGGACTGGACCTGAATCCTCTAGTGGAGGAAATTACTTCATCTCTCAAGTAGGTTTTTCCTTCTGCACCTTAGATAGGCGATGCAATCAGTAAACTTGCTCTTGTCTTCAACAGTCACGTTAGGCCTTTGACTGTTTCTTAAACTGGCTCCACCAGTCAGGGTTTGCCTTCACGTAATCAATGAGTCTGGCCAACTGCTCCAGGGTCCCGGGGGCGACGTAATGTTCCAAGCCTTCCGTGTCCTTCTGAGCTGTAGCCTCTTGAACGCCGAAGAGACGGAGAAAGTTGACCAGCAATGCGTGTCGCTCCCCGATCGTCTCGGCCATGGCCGAGCCTCTCGCAGTCAAGGCTATTCCACCGTACTTCTCATGAACTATCAAACCCTCCCTGCGCAGGCCGTCCAACATACCAGTGACGGTGGGCGGGGTGACATGTAGGTGGTTAGCAATGTCAACTGGTTTTGCGAATCCTTTCTCTCGGATGAGTTCGTAGATTATCTCGACGTAATCCTCTTTGCGCGGTGTCTGTAGCCTGGGGCTGGGCCTATGGGCGCTGGCTAGCTTTGCAAGCTGGCTTCTACCGTTACGAGTCTTTGCCATCCCTGATGACGCTGCGCGCCTGGCGGAACGGTGGCCAGCAGTATTAAGGAATTCTCAGAGATGGATCTTCAAACCGAACTTTTCCTTCAGCTTGCGAAGAATTGGCTCCAACGGACCTGGCTCAAGGCTCAGCGCGAGAATCTGGTTATTGTAGGGGAAGAAAACCAAGTCTACTCTCTGGTACTGTATTGAAATGTGGCTCACAGGTCCACACTGGGCTTCGAGCTGGGACACGGTATCTAGAACGAGGGGTGGAACGCTTCCCATGAACTTCCGATCATATTCCCCAGGAGTCAAGCTCATAACGCTGGACCGCATTCTCGACTCGACAAGCTTGTGGTTCCTATCCAAGACTGCAACGTAACGCACTCTATCATCGAGAGCGAAGAGGTCATCGGCTAGCCGGCTCGAGACGCTCAAGGTCGAATTCCTCGCGCGTCATACTTACTAAAAGAAATGCTTTCCTAGGTAAGGTGAACTCTCCATGAGAGGTGGCCATCCCAGATAGTCCATCTAGGAGAGCTCGCTCAGCTCTTCGCTCTTCTAGCAATGGGGACTGAGAGAATACTCCATTGTGAAATATGCGGTGCTGAGTTCAACTGCGGAGGCCTTAGCGCATGCTGATCTTCCAAGACGAAATTCTCCACGAATCGAATGCAAGAAATCCACGGATTAGCCTCATACTGTGTCTGCCCCTCCTGCCTCTAAGGGCAGAAGGGCTAATTCTGTGCGGTACTTAATCTAGAGTTGTGATTCTAGGCGACGGAGGGTAAGGAGGGCTTTCGACTTCGTTGGACACACGGGCTGTCGGCTCTCGGACCGCTTGCGCCTCCTTTGGAAGAACAGTACGAAAATTATTGTTGCGCTGATTCCGATTGCGATGAGACCGAAGCTAATCAGACTTGAGGAAATGTTAGGCGCGAAAGGCGGTCCCGTTCCGCCTGGAAAGGATGTATCATACGAGTAGATTCCCGACCTAGTAGAGAAGTAGATTTTCTGGTCAGGGCCGAGAACTACGTCAAGGACACCATCGTTGGTGGCTCCAATGGGGGAGATTTGCTCAATGGATTGAACAGTACCCGACGAATTCAATTTCAACCTGTTGAGGCTGGCTCCAGTCCATTCGCCGAAAAAGTACTCGCCACCTGAAGAGTAAGCGATTCCCGTGGGAGTCACTACCGGAGTGAACGTGGCGATGGGGTCTACGTAGGCTGTATTGGTGCACCTTCCTGAACAATTGGGCCAGCCGTAATTGCCCTTGGGGACGATGACATTGATCTCGTCATTGCTGGCCGGGCCTGCTTCGGTTTCAATGAGATTGCCATTTGTAGGGTCGAAGTCCATTCCGAAGCCGTTTCTGATACCGTAGGCATACACAAGGCTTCCTCGGTATGGGTTGTCGATAGGTACTGTTCCATCGGCGTTCATTCTGAGAATCTTGCCAGCATTGGATGAGAGATTTTGAGCGAGCTGTTGGTTTTGAAATTCGCCGACTTGCGCGTAAAGCCTTCTGTCAGGTCCGAACTTGAGGTAGCCCCCGTTGTGGTACAGGTTGCCTGGAGATGGATTGGTAACGTCGAAGATGGTTACGGGGTTTACTCCCGTATTTCCTGTTGCGTTGAGGCGTGTGACCAGTCCATGGTAGTAAGACCCATTGTAGACTGTCCGGTAGACATAGACGAACCCGTTTGTCGCAAAGTCAGGGTCTAGAGCCATGCCGAGAAGACCCTGCTCGGGTCCATCTGTTGCCACTGCCAGTGTTGCAAACGGTGTTGGGAGGATTATCCCGCTCTGGATTACCCGAATATTGCCTGTCGTTCTCTCGTTGAAGAGTATTCGCCCATCAGGTGTGAACCGGAAGGAAACTGGAAAATTGAGTCCCGAGTAAACCAAGACGGGATTGCTTGCTGCCACCATACTTGGGACCATCGATTCGAACACTAGAATTGTGATGACCGCCAAAGCTACTAGTCCATTGCGGTGCATTGGGCTCACAGCTCGTCAATCCCCAAGCCTTGCCTAATCTGCTAAAAAATGCCTGTAGGTAATCTGCTACCGCCCCTACAGCTCACTTTTTACTTCTAGTCTGTCTTAGGAAGCTGAGCGCCCATGGGGCACCGCCCATCAGGGATTTGTTCAGGTGATGAGGTTGAGGTCTCCGAATTCATGCCAATGACAGCGCCCGAGACAGGCGTTAGAGCTGTTTCCTCACTATTGCGAATCGTTCTAGCTGGCGGTGAATCTTGAAACCATTATTCAAGAAGATGCTCAAAGGGCCCTTGTAGTTTTCTTCGGCCCACGGGACCTCCCAGCTCGACTTCGCGGGACTGGTTGTGGGATAGCCCTCGGCCGCTTCGAGGCTAAGGGATCGGAACATTTCGCAGGCAGCGTTCACGAGTGCAGTACAGACTCCGATTCTCCTGTAGTTTGGAGCTACGAGGAAGCACATTATCGAGCCGACGCGTTCGTCTGGATTATTGATTGCGACGGAATAACGACGCATGTTGACGAAGTTGGAGCGAAGTTGCGCGTTGCACCAGCCTACGACTTTATCGTCCACATAGGCCAGCAGCCCTAAGGCTTTGCCGGAGCTAATACGTTCTGCCTTTGCTGCTCGATGGGCCGGCCCCGCCTTAGCGGTTGCGTCCCACTCTTCTCCACTGGTCTCGTAGAAGCCGCAGTAACAGCCCGACCAGTAGGGAAAATCCGTGAAAGCGTCCTTGTCGAAAAACCGAAGATAGTCATCCAATAGCTCAGGTTTGAGTCGACGGACCACAATTTCCGCGGCTCCCATGAGCGTGTTTGTCGACAACTGATACTATAAGGGACGCCTTAGGGGAATTGTTAGATGAACATGGACAACCCGGAAGAATCAGTTCGTGGAAACACAATGCTCAAGGGACCCGTCCAATACTGTCTCACCATCCAGGGGATTATCTTCGTTCGTGTGAGGGTGTCTATGCCTTGACCTTGAAGAATGGCCCATCTAGGCTCATGTATGCTTTGGTCCCTTGTATGCAAGCCGTCGTCGTCACACATCGGACCGCCAAAACGCTGTAGTTGTACGTGCCGATGGAGGAGCTGTCCAGCGGATAAGAGAACGACGCTGTCACCGTTGTGGAGTTACCTGGGAACATGAAGGCGATGCTGGAGAAGACTTGAACTTCACCATTGGGGCCGACTATGTCGAAGACCACACCCCCGAAGCCTGGCCGAGTTGAGTTGGGTGCAAGTTGTATGTAGCCTAATAGGTCAACATGGTCCTGAGCTTTGCTGATCCGCCGCAGCCTCTGACCGGGCCTGACATCGGAATTGGGTGGGACGATGAGAATAGTGGGAGGGACTACGAATCTGCAGCTACTCACGATGACGTTGGAAACCGTTGTAGGCACGCCATTTACAAGTTGAACAATCTGTGCTGCGATACTAATGGGTGAGTCTTGGGTACCGACAACCTGTAAAGTGAGCTTCAGTGCGGTCACCGTTCCCGAAGCGTCTACCACGTTTCCCCCCAAGAGCGTAACCGCATACCGTACTTGCCCAATGCTGTTGTCGACGATCGTTGCCACATTGAAGTGACTTGTTCCGGCGACGACAGTCGAGGCGTCAAAGTCCACCGCAGTAGCATTTAGCGAAACGGGGTTGAATTCAAATGAAAGATCGTACGCCACCAAGCTGGGGACGCCAGATATGTCAACTTCAACCTGGAAGATAGACCCGGGATCTCCCACTGAGAAACAGGGATTGATAGACACCATCGCGGTCGTTTGTGCGAGTGCTAGAATCGGAGGAGTTTCTGGCATGATCATAATCAGAGTGAGTGCTAGAATTAACACGGACGATGGCGTCTTTGTGTTCAAGAATCGATTATTCACTGGCGAGGGAAAATTGATTTAAGACTTGCCGATGCCGTGGAAACCCTCCTCCACCCAAGGCAACCCTCGTTCGACAGGGTATACCCGTTGTCTACTTCAGCCAGACTTAGAATGCTTTTATGATCACGGTCAGGATATCGTGAAGATCACTGTAACGGTTTTTGTAAGGGCGAGCTGTATCGGTCCTCCGACAGGATTGACATCGGCCTTGACTATTATGTCAAGCTTGTAGGTGCCTGCAACGCGGACTCCCTGGTCGACTGAGAGGTAGAGAATGTGACTTCTTGTTCCGATTGCGCCGTTGATCGTGGTATTTCCCAAATCTACCACCTGATTCGACGGGTTTGTTAGTTCTAGCCTTACTGTGATGTTGACGGTTCCTCGCGAGCTTGAGACGTCTGTATTAGAAGTCTGAATCAGACCTCCGGTGCGGACGGTGAAGAGCCACTGGTAAGCTGTCATGACTTGGACCGTGGCGTTGGCGCTTGCGAATGCGAGGGAGCCGGTGGTCTCGTTGAAGGTTACCTTGGAAACGGGTATTGTGAAGCCGCTCGCGAGAAGTGGTGGAACGAGGACCACGATGAGAACAATGATCGCAATAGTCCCGGCTAAAACGCGCCTTCGCCTGGTCCTCGGTTTTGAAGGGGAAGTTGTTGGTGCGGACATTTTCTGCTAGAGGCGCAGCCTTCGTGGCAAGCGGATTTAGGTCTTGTTACGACAACTGCATTAGGGGCAAAGAGTCCGGTGGGAATTCTGCAAATACTCGCCTGGCGGAGGCAACCGTCGTAGGACGGCCCAGACTTTATCCCGTCGTCCGTGGTTCGAGACCTTTAGGCCGGGCAGATGTCCCACGACTCAGGACTACATAAGACAGTCACACTGCGATACGCCGTCGCACTCTACATGAGTTCAGTTCTCGGCTCCGGAGTGTTGGTGCTACCGGGGCTAGCTGCAAAGATTGCAGGTCCCGCTTCCCTGCTTGCATGGATTGGTTTGTCAGTCGCCAGTTACCCGTTAGCCTACACGTTCGCTAGTCTCTCAGCACGGAGGCCTGAATCCGGGGGGGTCTACTCTTTTGCCCGTGAGAGCTTCGGACCGAGCCTGGCTGACGGGGTGGGCTGGCTGTTCATTCTCTGGTACGTCACAGGTGCACCAGTCGTAACGGTAATTGCAGCGTCGTACCTTGCCTTCGCCTTACCGCTGAACAGAACCATTATCTACTTAGTCGCCGGGCTGATCATTCTTGGAACCTTCCTCGTCAACAATAGAGGCATAACCATCAGCGGCAAAGTCCAACTTGCACTCAACGTCTCAATAATCGCTCTCCTGCTTTCTGCGGTCATCGCCTCCGCTTCTATTGTGCGACTTGAAAACTTCACTCCTTTCTTTCCAAACGGGTTCCCCCCCATTGGCACTGTTGCGGCCTTGATCTTCTGGTCGTATCTGGGCTATGAGAACGTGTCCAACGTGGGAGGGGAGTTCAAGAACCCGAAGCGAGACTTTCACCGAAGTATCATTCTCAGTGTCGTCCTGATCAGCACCCTCTACCTGGCCGTTGCCGTGGCGACCGTTGGAACCAAGTCGTATAGCGCAGGAGGTAGCGTCGCCCCGTTTGCCTCCATCCTGTCCAATGCTCTAGGGATCTACGGAGCGATTGGTACGGGCATCTTGGCAGTTTTCATAATCTTCGGAACAGTCAATGCTTACACAACTGGAATGTCACGAGTTGTTTCAGCAGTAGCTGAAGGCGGAGGTTTGCCTAGGAGGCTCGGCCGAATACAAAGCAACACTGGCGCGCCTGCCAACGCCCTAGCGCTTTTGTCTGGATTGTCGGTCGTCGCATTGGCTGTATCTTTCTTTCTGAACATTGACCTGGAGACAGCCTTGCTAATCCCAAGTGGAGCCGCCATTATCGTATACGTTGTCGGTTCTGCTTGCGGCATAAGGCTTCTTGGTGAAGGCCGAAAGAGACTGTTCCCCTGGGTCTCTCTCATCGTTTCGCTTGCGATGCTACCGTTTGTCGGAGGATTGCTTCTTATCAGTCTGGCGGTCGTTCCAATCGGCCTGGTATACAGGAGACTCCTGTCGCGGCCTTCGCGATCATCTAGCATCAGACCGGCCTCGAGGACACTCTCGAAGCAGAAAGGCAAGCCTGTTTAGCATCTGCAAACGTGCTCAGTCACACACAAATCGCACAGCTCGACCCTACACCTTCCACACAGGTGATAGTTGTCAGGGCACGTCCGGCACATACCTCTTCCGCACTCTACACACGCCACGATATCGTGACGTGGACCGGGAGCGATCTCATACGACAAGCTTGCGCTTACCGGCGCTCTTCAAGAACGGCTTATCTATTCCTCACGTCATTAGCATTTACTTAGACTCACCTAGTTACTCGCCTGAGTAACTCACCCATCTGAACACCTCGATCGCCTGCTCGCGAGTGATTGGCAGATTCAACTTGAAACTCGCGTTTGCCCAAATGAATGCTTGTCCTGTGAAATGTCCCTCTTCGCAGATAGTTCTTTTACCAAGCCCAGCCTAACCACTACCATATTTCACGATGAGTTTCACTTTGCGTGCCCACCTCGTAGCCTATGAGCCTGACCTGGAACGTGTGTGCGCAGCTGCCATGCGCAGCTGCTATTCACCGCACCCCGGCTACGAACTGTTCACTCATACAAACCCGGACAGGACCCTCGAGGGCGAGAAGGTGTTCGACTCTGAAAGAATCAGCGGTCTCCTAAGACGCGCCCTCGAACTCGGTCACTATGACATCCTAGAACACAACAGTATCACCTGGCTCGCTGAGGCAAAAGAAGAGGAAATTCTCTCTCTCCTGAACTCATCAAAGTTCTTCGAAACCAGCCGGCTCGATGAGGGCAGTTGGCTGATCACCACCAACCTCCGCGTCCTAGTTGAACTCGCTCGGAACAACACACAATCCTCCCTAACCAAGGAACTCGTCTCATCCCTGACTATCGCAGCGCCAAATGTCTCATCCGTTCTCTCAGCTGAAGCAAAAGAGCTAGGCTCGCGATGACAAAGTCGATACTTTTCAGCTACACTGACTATCCGCATCTCATACGCGCACTCCAAGTCCGAGGCGTAAAGTTCGCAAACGAAGACCTTCACCGGCACGGCAGCTTCACCTTCGACCTCCAAGGTGTTAGCCGAGCCGCAAGCCATCAAATCGTCCGACACAGAGTCGCCAGCTTTAGCCAGCAAAGCCAGCGCTACGTGAAAATCACCCGTAGCTATGGCTACCTCAAACCTCCCAGCATACCAGACAATCTCCGGGTCCCGGTCGAAATTAACAAGCAAAAACTAGAGCTGAGCTTCGCCGACGTGATGGACTTGACCCGTCAAGCTGAAGAAGAACTCGTCCAGAGAGGTGTCAAAGCGGAAGACAGCCGCTACCTCCGGCCAAACGCCGCTACGACCAACATTGTCATGAGCATGAGCCCCCGCCAACTGTTGCACTTCTTCAACCTGCGTTGTGCCGCCGACGCCCAGTGGGAAATCCGTGACCTAGCATGGGCCATGTACGCTTCCGTCCGACTCGCTGCCCCACAGGTTTTCGGGCAATTGCCCGTCGCTGAGAAGAGCGACTACGTAAAGAAACGAGTAATGATAGTCGACGACCTCGTGAGGAAAAGCGTTTCAGAATTCTCCCGGACACCTAGTGGTGAGCTGTATCAGTTGCAGGTTCAGCCATGGCTGGACCTCGTGCATTCTGTGGAAGCTTTCGTTCGGCATTACTAGCAGCTTTCGACCATATCTTTTTCTCGCTAATAACAAACCGAGCCCCAAAAGTCAAGAGTATCGCATAAAGATTGGACCTCAAATATTGAACGTTCAGAAAAGTCGTCAAACCCCACAAGAGGGGAAGCCTCAACACCAGGTCCGCAGACGAGACCAAGTTGAAGAGCAGAATCCGATGGACCAGGCTACTCCCGTTCCGAGCCCTGAACACCAACAGCTCGTTCAAGGAGAAGTTAGCTAGAATCGCAGCCTCGCTGCTGACTACAGCGTTTGGCAACAGGAAT
Source organism: Candidatus Bathyarchaeota archaeon (assembly GCA_005888735.1). Lineage (GTDB taxonomy): Archaea > Thermoproteota > Bathyarchaeia > 40CM-2-53-6 > 40CM-2-53-6 > BA-19. The sequence continues at coordinate 50,661 of VBBN01000035.1, read as the reverse complement.
CTTTCAGTGTAAAGTCCTGTGAGGAGGTAGAGGATGTACGTATTGAGAAAAATGCCCAGTCCTCCGACAAAGCCGAACTTGACCAGGACCCAAGCCAGCGAACCTCCTGTCTTAGGCCTGTACGTGTCAGGATACATTCCGAAGCCTGAGGAGAACCTTGTGTCCTTCAGTGCGGCCCTGTACAGCGAGGTGTGAGATGCATAACGTGCAGCAACTACATCAGCAAGGGGGTTTCGGAAACGGTCTTCCATCTATGGGAAAGTCCGGATAACCCCATCAAACCTCTTCGAGCGATATAACCGATACTCTTACAGTCGACCTTCCCGCCCAGCCTCACGTGGACACTCTGCTCAACCCGTTAGAACAGGATGGATTACTTTCGCCCCTCACTCTCCGAGATTAGCCTCCCAACCATGGCACTGTACAGGTTCAAACTTGTCCACAGAAATAGCTGACATCCAAGACCTTGATGGCGTTGGACCAGTAACCGCCGGCAAACTCCACGAAGCAGGCTTCGACAGCGTCGAAAGCCTCGCCATAGCACCCATAAAGGAACTGGTCGAAAAGGCCAACCTCGAACACAGCACAGCTCTCAAAATCAGCCGTGCTGCACGTCAAACAATCCATACAGACTTCGTGACAGCCAAACAGCTCTGGGAGAGACGTCAAACCCTCCAGCGTCTCAGCTTCGGCAGCAACAACCTCAACAAGCTACTAGGAGGGGGCCTTGAAACACAGGCGATCACCGAATTCGTTGGAGAGTTTGGAGCAGGAAAGTCACAGATATGCATGAGGCTCAGCGTCAACGCCCAACAACTAAACAAAGACGGTGGACTAGAAGGACGAGTCCTCTTTATTGACACTGAAGGAACTTTCAGCGCCCAGAGAGTCCATCAAATGGCGCAAAGCCTACAACTCGACCCTGAGAAAGTACTCGACGGAATAATATACAGTCGAGCCTACAATAGCGACCATCAAATTCTCACAGTAGACCATTCCTTCAAAATCTGCAAAGAAGAGAACGTAAAACTCATGGTAGTCGACTCAATCCTAAGCCACTTCAGAGGCGAATACATCGGCCGAGAAAGCCTCGCCGAACGACAACAACGCCTCAACAGCCACCTCCACAAACTCCTCCGAATCGCCCAAGCACTCAATCTCGCAGTAGTCATCACCAACCAAGTACAAGCCAACCCTCAAGCATTCTTTGGAGACCCTATGCGGCCTGCAGGAGGAAACATTCTCGCCCACGCTTCCACGCACAGAGTCATGCTAAAGAAAGCCTCCGGCGGAATACGCATCGCGAAAATAATCGACTCACCATACCTCCCCGAGTCGGAAAACTACTTCCAAATTACAGAGAAAGGAGTCGAAGATGCAACCCCGAGAAACAAGCGAGACGACTAGGAACGCTCAATTGGGCCCGGAATGGCAGCAAAGCTAACTGGGCAACCGCTCGCACCAAAAACATGGCAAATAAACCAGCCTGAAAAAGGAGCACAAGGGCAACTCTACTACTGCGGTTTATGCGATGAAGCTCTAATCCTCACAGCGAGAGATATCCATCCCCTCAAAATAGTCCTTATCTTCGATAACACGTGCCCCGGATGCGGCTTCGAGCTAGAAAACAACCTAAAACGCGACCCTTTCAAAGTCCCGGATGGAGCAGCTCTCTACACCAATACCAACTGCTCTGACCCAGACAGTATTGTCCCGCCCTCAGATCCTTTCACTCTAAGCCTCGTGAGGGGTAATCGTTTGACGCGGAACTTGAGGCAAAGCCTGAGAACAGGGGTCGAATACTTCGACCGGGTCCTCGTAATTAGGAAAGGGCAACTAGTCTCTCTTCATGGAGAGCCATCACTTAGCTTCAGCCACCTACTTTGCGTAAGGGCCATCCTTCCAGAGCCTGAGGGTCTTAACAGTGACTGCATTTTCATCGATGGCGGAAACATGTTCGACTCTTACGCAATAGACCATTATGCAACAATCCTTGGTTTAGATCATAGGAAGGTACATGAGCGTATTCATCTCAGCAGGGCTTTCACACACCACCAAGTGGATTCACTTGTCACCCGACTTCGCAATGGAATAGACCGCTACAACACGAAGTTCACCGTTGTTTCAGACATAACGCAGCTCTACTGTGACCCCGATGTAAAAAACGCGAAAGAATCTATCAACCTTTTCGCCAAAGGCGTCAGGCTCCTAAGAGCGATCGCGGAACAAACAGAAACAATCATCCTCACGACAACTCTCCAATCACGTAACAGGGAAATGGAGAACATATTGCTCCGAGCTGCCCATGCACCCGCAAGAATTGAGGGCTCTCAAGTAACCCTTGAAGGACGTTGCGACTATGCTGAACCGGAACCCGCGACTTGGGCGAGTGGATTACTTGCAGTGGACGATGGGAGTCTATCCTCACGAAATCAGAGGTCTAACAGGAAAATCGCAGCGCGGTGAAAAAAAACCGGTTAAGACTTCAACAACAGGTTAGTCAAGAAAAAAAAGGAGAAGGAAGCTGAGTTCTGGCTTCCAGGCCGAGTTTAGTATGTGCTGGTGGCGTTGGTGGGGTTCCAGGCGATGAGGGTCTCGCTAGAGGTTATTCCATTGATAGTGTTGAGCTTCTCAACGGAATTCTCCAAGAGCTCCTCGTGGCTGTAGCCTTTGAAAGCGGCGACGACGTCGAACTCTCCAGGGATCACATGAGCCTCTAGAAAGTTCGGGAAGGACTTGATCCTTCGAAGAACATTCTGGAAAGCCCCTTTCACCTTCACTAGCGCAAAGGCGAGAGGTTGCTCGTCCTCTTCCGAAGCCCTCGAAGTCCCGCTCGAAATAGATTGGAAGGATAGCGCTGTCTGAGTGTTAGTGATGTTTTTGATACCTCTGATTCTCTCAAGCACGTTGAAGGCTTTCGTTGGCTCGTTAGTTCGGAGCTTGATGACGAGGTCGAAACGGCCAGTGACGGGTGTCACAGTTTCGACGTTGCTGATTCTTCGTATCTGGTTTATGGTATTGGTGATAGCACCTTTGCAGTTGGCGAAGATGAAGCTGGTTGATGCAGATTTGGACATTTTTCTTACCAGTGCTTAGGTAGTCCTCTTCTGGTATTTGATGCGGCCTGTACTATACACGTGGCAGTAGAGTGACGCCTATGGTCCTAGGTGGAGGGTTGCATTCTTTGGTTTTAGAAATGCCTAGAGGCTAGCCGTCATGGAGTAGATGTTTGATTTGCACCTTGTCAAGTCCGAAGGGCATCAAGAGGTTCGCTGCAGAAGAGACTAGCAGATCCTCGTACCACAGCTTGTCATAGGGTGTGCTCTCATCCAAGAGCTGTGAGGGCCTGGCACGGTTGTTTTCTACGCTGGACTTGTCGAATGTGAGAACGTAACTGATGCTCTGTCCACAATGGACCGAGCCTCCTTCTCTCTGAATCTGTCGAGCCGCGATGGCCTGGGGGACAAGGTTCGTGTACTCTCCGGGGTTCTTGCTCAGACTCTTGACAACAACCAAATCCTCTATCGGAATTTTGTCTTGTCTAACCATTGAAACATGCTCTATGAGCACTTTCAAGGCCTCGGGAACTAGTTCGTGGAACTCTTGCGAATCGGAGGCTTTAGAGAATACTTTCAGCATCTTGTCTTGACACCTCTGCACTATTCTCGGCGTGTCGTGTTTTCTCAATTCTATCCCTCTAACTTTCAAAGTCTTGTCTTCGAAGACTCCATAATACCGGTTCAGCACTGCAGCTTGCCGGTCAACTTTTGAGTTGAGGAAAACGATCCATTTATACCGGCCTTCGAAGCTGATGGGAAGGTTCAATCGGTCTCTAAGCTCCTCGCAGACGTCCTCGTACTCCTCTCGAGTGGATCCGGGCTTGCGAAGCCACATTGAGTCCACAATAGCGTGAACTATTTCGAACCCGTGCGCTTCCACGATTTCTATCGCTTGTTTCAATACCCTCCGAGAGAAGGCGCAGGTTGCAATGTGCGCGTCAATTTTTCCGAACCGAGCGTTCTTGAACCCCAGGTAGCCGATTGCCCGCCGCTTACTAGGCGGCTATGAGCAGACTAGGATCCATTTCAGCGCGGCTTGGCGTTTCGAATATACCTCCGCGGGTGGTGGGTCCGCGTTTTCTTTGAGTTTCTTGTAGGCTGCTCTTTTCGCGAGGAGAATTTCGAGGCTGCGCGGGACGATGCCCTGCCAGCGCTGGCATATGTTGTAGCCTAGTTCCGGGACTCTGTAGGCAGAATCACGGCAGCAGGAGCATCCAACGGTTTCTCCGCTCAAGTTTTGTTGTAGCATAACCATTGGGTAGAGGGAGGAAAAGTCCAGCTCTCCGATATTGTCGTGGACGCCTGTTTGGGGTTCGTAGATGAAGCCCCCTCTATCAGCGACGATCAGTTCCTCGTCTCTCTTCCAGTCTTCAGCCTTGTTCTTGTTCCAGGGAATGAGGACCTCCTGTTTTACAGCGTTGTAGAGTTGGAGCGAGGTCATGCTCGTCCCGATTGTTGCTCTTGACGCGCGTTGGACTGGGATTATGCAAGTTCTCGAGACTTCGAAGAGTCCCTCAAGGTCGCAGTCGTTGCTGATGTAGGCGTTCGTCTGGTCTAGGTGCAGCCTTCCTGGGAGCCGGACTGCTGTCTCACGGTACAGTATCTTTCCATACGAGAAGTAGCTGTGCCCCTGCACGCTGTACACGTTGAGGGGTGAGGGCTCGCGGCCCAGCACAAGCTTGGCGAGGACATTGTTCTTTCGAGCTCTACCGGCCAGGTAGGGAAAGATGAAAGAGTCTCCGCCTTCTGTGCGAACAATATCAGGGTCTAATTCTTGGAATGCCTTGGAGGTTTCTGCGAGCTTCTCAGCCTCGCTGCCAGAATCTATCGTTAGAGCTTCATCCTCGGAGGAAATGCGTAAAGACTTAAGCTCGTCTGCGAAGCCTTGGATCCTTCTATCGGTCGCTGTCTTTACTTGGACTGTGATGGTTTTGAAATGTGGGAGTTCATAGTCTACCGCTTCTCTCGAATCTTTTAGTGACCAGTGAACCTTTCCTTCGCATTGTTCCACTTCCACGTATGCGAGTGGAAAGAGGTTTTTCTCGTAGAGGTACATTTGGGATGGTGGAATATCAACATTGTAGAGACGGAACATGGAATAGCGGCCGTTTCTCTCGATTCTCTCCGCGAGCGCTAAGGCTTCACGATCGCCTTCGACCTCTACTTCCAATGCTCGAGTCTTTTCAATGTCGCCAGGCTGCTCATATTTCCAAACAAGCCGTGACGTGGTAAACTCGTCCCTGCAAGCGAGCTCTAGTAGATCTCGAGTTTCGCCTGCGATGTAGACTCGTGGCCTCCACTGGTCAACGAGCCGTACGCAGCTACCGTTATCTTTCTTCAGCCAGACTATCATCTGGCCGTTTTGATGGTAAAGGTCGAAAACCCAGCCTAGACTCTTCAAAGCTTCCCGGTCCAGTCTGAAATGTAGACTGGCTAGTCCTAAAGCGAAAGAGAGGTGCGAAAAACGTTTGAGGCGGGCGGCTTGTTCGAAGGACTTCTCTCATGTGGCTGGCTAGCGTCTCTCACGTCTCAAACGGCCGCGTCCGTACCCTGTCATTTTTTCTGGGCTCGTTTTCTGTCAGGCGGGGAGAACGGGCGAGTATCAGCTGACAGGGCGTGTTATGGGCAAGTCTAGAATTTTCGGACTATGGAATAGTTAGGCTTTCCTTAACACCATCACGGGGGAGCGTAACTAATCGCTGACAGATTACGATTCAGGGCTTGTTCTGGGCGATTCACGCTTGTCGTCCACTGATTACTTTCACAGCCTCGGGGAGACCAAGTTAGGAAGGTTGAACGGGGAAGGATGGCCTTTCAATCGGGGGAGTCCAAAGGTGCTGTTCCGACTCCTTCTATGAGGATCAGTCCCCCCAAAAGAGACTCGGCCAGTTTTGCACTCGCAAACTTCTCTTGGACAGTGGCCACGAGAGTCTGGTTTGTCACCAGTCGGTCGAATGTCGGGACAATCATTCTGAAGGGATTTCCTACGAGGCGATTGCGCACCAACAGTCTCGTGAGCACCGGCATGACGTGCCTGATGTAAAGACCAACCAGAGTGCGAGCAAGAGCGGCATCAGGTTTTCCTACATCGACAATGGCGAGAAGACACCCAGGGTTCCCGGCTTGGGCGAACTCTTGTAGACTGCGAGCCAAGTCTCTGACATCTCTCAGCGAGAAACATGTAAGGACCGCCCCGAAAGAATGAGGTTTGAAAGGCAAGCATTCAGCCGTCCCGACAACAGGTTCGAAACCACCCCCGAGCTTCGACCTCGCAAACCTGAGCAGCTTCACAGAAGGGTCCAGAGCAACAACCTTCTCAAACCCATACTCAACCAATAAGCTAGTTGAAACACCCGGACCGGCACCCGAATCGAGGACCCAGTCACGCCTCCTCCGCAACAATAAGGAGACCGCCCGTCGCCTAAGTGAGCTCGCGAGGTTTAGGGAGATCCTCTCGCTAATAGTCTCGTAGAGAGGGACAGAGGTTTCAACCGCATCGACTATTCTCTTCCACTCTTCCCTAGTGTGGCCCGAGAAGCCTCCCCGAATCAGTTTTCAGAAATCCAGTCCTTAAATAAGCGCCTCGGGCTCTCTAGCTCACCCTGACAATTCGTTATGGGGGTTGCCGATGAACACATCTGAAAGCCTTGACCGAAGCTTCAACTTCTCAGAAGTCTTCCAGTTGGTCAAGACTTCTGTCAAGAGCAGCCTAGGAAGGAGACGAACCGGACTGATGCTAGGCCTGGCTGACCTTCCCGAGTACATCGGCGCCTTTCACCAGATAGGCTCCAATTTCATCGTAATGAACAGACTCCTCCTAGACCAAGTCACACACATAGCGAAGGACAGACGACAGGTAAACGCTTACGTGTACTATACACTGCTTCACGAGTACCTTCACACCCTCGGTTATGTGGACGAGGGACAGGTTCGGAAGCTCACACGTGAGATCTGCGGGCGGATACTGGGCCCCGATCATCCGGCAACCAAACTGGCGGTCGATGGTCCTGCCATCGTTTTCCCGGAGATGAGCTTCCAGCACCACGGAGAACTCAGGACTCGAAGACTGCCCAAATTCGAGATTGTGAAAGAATTCGAGAAGGAATACAGAAACTACGTAGCCTAGCGAAAGCTCTGAAAGGGAACAAAAAAGAAAGATTTCGAGTTTTAGACTACGCGATTCTGTTTTTCACCAGTGCTATAAATGGTCCTGCCTCATTCTTGACTCTGAAAATTTCTGTTCGTGATTAGGGAAGGCCGACTTCAGTCGCCAAGGTCAATCCCAATTTCTCCGTGAATCGCAGCGTCTCCAACTTTCAGTTTTTCCTCGCTCTCTTTGAGCGGTGTGAACCGGCTTATCACCTTTAGAAGAGCATATGATACAGGGAAGACATAGGCAACTACCACTAAGGCAGCCAGAGCCTGTATTCCCAGTTCGTAGAGGTTACCATAAAGTGCACCGGTAAGGCCAGGGTAGACGAACTGAGTAACGGCTGGGTCCGCGAGAATTCCTGCTAAGAGTCCCCCAGTCAAGCCTGCGACCCCGTGGGCTGGGAACACTCCCAAGGCGTCATCTAGCTTCAGTCTCGGTGCAAGTTTTTCGGTTGCCGCCCAAGGAATGGTGCCCGCCGCAATTCCGATGATGAGGGCCCCCCAACCGTTGACGTATCCCGCCGCGGGGGTGATCGCGACCAAGCCCGTAACGGCTGCAGTTGTAGCACCTATCAAAGTGGGCTTGTGTTTGAACTTCATATCCAACAACATCCAAGCGATTACACTGGTTGCCCCGGCTAGCTCAGTGTTGAGAACCGCGATCGCAGCATCGATGGTGGCGCCGTAGGGGTCTCCTCCGTTGAAGCCGTTCCAGCCGAGCCAGAGAATCCCCGCGCCGATGAATACAAGTGTTACATTGTGGGGTTTGATACGTCTATCCGAGGCGAGTCTAGGTCCTACTGCCAGGGCAGCGGCTAAGGCCGTGATCCCTGCGGACAGATGAATTACATAACCGCCTGAGAAATCTACCGCGCCAAGCTGATTCAGCCACCCACCAGCGAAGAGCCAGTAGGCGAGTGGACTGTAAACAAGCAGCGACCAAAGTGGGACGAATATCATCCAAGCCTTGAAGCTGATTCTTTCAATGACGGCTCCGGCGAACAACCCAGGCGTAATGGCGGCGAATACGAACTGGAAGAAGACCATGGATGGCATAGGAATATTGTACGAGACTTGGGCGGGACCTATTGCCGCTTGGGAGCCCAGGAAAGAGGCATCCAAGGCTGGAGTGGGAATTCCGAGTATCCCGTAATCGCCAATTTTGACTCCTGGCTTCCCGAAACCGAAGTTGTATCCAAAGAGCAGCCACACGAGTAGAACAGAGGCGTAGGCGTAGAATATCATGAATAGCGTGTTGAGAATGAATCTCTTCTTTGCGAGGCCGCCGTAGAAGATTGCCAGCCCGGGCAGGCTCATCAAACCGACAAGTGTCGCGGCTGTCAGCATCCAGGCGTTGCTTCCGGTGTCGAGCCACGGTGGAATGGAGGAAGCTGGATACTTGTCTAGGTTTGACGGAGGCTGATACGTAGCTGCACGCACAGCAAGAATCGACCACACTACAACCAAGAAAGCAACGGAAACCAACAGAACGAGACGCCTCCTGCTGGACAGGACAGCCAGACGGGAATGCAAAGATACTCTTCCGCTCGAGGCCATGGCCGGGACGTGCCCGAACCTAGTGGCTATAAGGTTACAAGCAGATTCCTTATCCCTAGTTCCCGAGGTTTCCCTTACCTCCGACGCCTCTACTCCGATTCTAGCGGAGGCACCCCCCCACAGTTTCAGTTCTCACTCACAAATAAGATACTCATGCAGCTTTTGATGCCCCATGGCAATTTGCCTGGTTTGCGACCTGCCCTACATGACGCGTAGAGAGATCGAGGAGACAGTTCGCAGTGGAATGCCTGTGGAGGAGGTTGAGAGTTGGGTAGGGCTACGGTTCAGGTTGAAAATAACCTCGACGGTGCTACGAGAGCACCATGACAGGTGTCAGCAAGGCTTAGCTTGGATGAGGAAGCTCTTGGAGGGAGGCTCTCCTGAGCCAAGCGTGTTAGTCTACTTCAACCCACAACAAAAACCTAGTGCAAACGAAACTCAGGACCCCGGATAATTCTCACACTCGAACCCAAAAAAATGCACTAGCCTTATTACCGAAATACTTCCAGCGAGCCTGACTTGCTCCGGGCAGGAAATCGCGTTTGTGGAAGACTTGCCTGCTCCTCGTCCTCCTTATCCTGCTACTCCCGGCACTTGCTGGCCTTGACAGTTCTTCTCCTGCGCGGGCTCAAAGCTCATCGTCTCTAGCCTCAACCTTCGCGCCCGTTCTACACTTTACTTCCGGTGAGAGATTCTTTCCTACATCTGTAGACTATCTCATCGGAGCCTCCGCTCTAAAACAGAGGTTAGTCAACGGCTCATCGACGTTGGTCAACCCGGGCCCAACTCCATCAAATCTTGGAACATACAACTCGACGGATTACTTCCTTGATAACAAGCTGGGAACTCGCGACGCCATAGCCAATGACTACTCATCCAAAGTCGGCAGCCTTGGATATTTCACATATGTTCATGTCGCTAATGGGACCGCTTCAACGGTTATTCAGTACTGGCTATTCTACGCGTACAACAATGGGCCGCTCAACGACCATGAAGGTGACTTGGAGGTTGTTGAACTTTTCCTTGACTCATCTGGCAGCCCTCAACACGCACTGTACTCGCAACACGGTGCGGGCGAGAACGCTGCATGGAACGATGTGGAAAAGTCAGATACCCATCCAGTCGTCTATGTTGCCCAAGGATCACACGCCAACTATTTCAGACCCTACCAAGGAAAAATCGGAGTAGAGAACGATGTCGTCCAGAATAGCGGCCCAACGATAAACCCTGCCAACCTCAAACTTGTTCTCTTAGGAGAGAAAGGCTCCCACACTTCCGACCAGAGCTGGCTGGATTTCCCCGGGCGATGGGGATATGTCGGGACGGATCAAGAAATCGTCCTCGGAAGGGCCGGGCCCCTTGGACCCGTCTTCAACCAAGGCGGAACCAGATGGTCCCAGCCCCAGTCCTACCTTAGCTCTACTCTGGGAGTTGATGGGAACTATTTCATTCTCGCTTTTCTCGCCGCCTATCTCGTCGTCATCGTAGCCGCATATCTTGCAGTTAGGGGGGCTTGGAAGGTCGTGGGAATCGCTAGGCTTCACCGGAAGGGAGGTTTGCTGTTTGGCAAGTTCTTGAAGAGCCGAGGTCTCATCGGATTGCTATTCGGAGCAGTAGCAATCGTCATTACGGTCGTCGCACTCTTCCTACCTTGGTACTCCATATCCGCTTCTTCACAGTCAGGACCGCTTGCTCAACACGGAAGTGTCACACTGTTGAGCATCGATGGAATCCACGGAGTGCAGGTTAACCTGTTCACGGGTGCGGGCGGTGATTCAACTTCAGGATTCACGACATTGTTCCTTCTGCAAATTCCGTTCGCAATATTTCTGGCCGTTGGAACTGCCCTGCTTGCCCTAGACATTATCGGAGTCAAGAATGGACGAAGACTAGGCTCGAAATTCATCCTGGGAGCAATCAGCTCGCTTCTGCCCTTTATCCTAATCTTCGTTTTCATCAACCAGTTACCAAGTTTCCTTCCGCTGGCGTCAGGGCTACTCCCGGGAACGAACATTCCACCTCAACTGGACTCACTTGTGCGAGCAGTCGCAGGAAATCCTGTCTCCGGAAGTGCAAGCCAACAATTCGACGTGGTAGGAACGACCATGGTCAACTGGGGATATGGCCTGGGGGCCTACCTGTTTCTCTTCGCAGCTCTGGTGAGAATAATCGGGGGTTTCGTAATCAGAACAGCTCCCGAGCTTGGTGCCGACGTGTCATCGAAAGCAGTTTTCCTAGGTTCAGCACCCCCTCCCCCTATTCCGCTGCAGGGGCAGACACCCTCGAAGAACGTCGCAATGTCAGTCATCGATATGCCCACGACAAACAAACTGTCGAAACCTTTGGGACCCATGATTGACCAGTGAATCTCTTTGAGAGATACACATTTCCTCCACGCACCGTTAAAGGAGCGAGAGTACGCTTAGACTTATGACACTCTTTGAGAGAAAAGGCTCGCCGAATCTATACGATTACAAGACTTAACAGAGAGCCCCGTTAAATACCCCCAAATTTCATGCACACCGAACAGAAACTCGCATCCCTCAGGTAGCGAAACATGCTTACTACAAGAGACGTTTCGATTGTCGCCGCACTTACAGCCCTTTACGTAGTCGTCGGCTCCGTATCCAGTTACACTCTCCGGACCGTCACTCGCTCTGCGGATCTGTTCTTTCTAATATCAGCACTGTTCGCCATTCTGGTAGTCGTCGTCGGAAAACCCTGGACGGCTACACTGCTGGGAACGACTTCAGGGCTCATCTTTCTACTCTTTCTGCTAACCCCAATTCCATTTCCCCCTCATGTCGCTGCAGCCCTCGTAGTAAACGGGCTAGTTTTCGACGGTTATCTGAAAGTCATCAACCGGGATAAACGAACTTCTCCCTCTCGGTCTCAAATCGTCCTCGCGGCATCACTTGGCAGTCTTGCAATGGCAGCAGTGGTCCTTGCACTGTTCGAAGCGCTAGGCACGATTCTCCCTCTCACAATTTGGGTGATCGCCCTGATAACTGACGTCCTTATCGGCGCTCTGGGAGGCTTCTTTGGAATAGTCGTAGCTCGAAGATTGCGGCCCGCTGGAGTCGTCAGGACATAACCCGATGCCAACACCGGGTTTTCTGCGAAGAGCAAGTCTAGGAAGCCTATACAGCATTCTGTCCGAGGTGAAGTCAGGACCAAGTAACCTGGATTTTAAAATTCTGTAGTCGTCGGTTCGGTACCTCTGAGCGTTTGAGAGAATGGAAACGGGGCAGAGCACAATTCTACAGAAAGGTCAACTAGGTCTAGGGGTACCAAGTTATCTGCGCTGACGGACCGCCTTAGCTCTCGATTTGACTAGAAGGACGGTGCTTGTCACCACAGATCTGCTTGACAAGCAGAGCATCAAACGTCTCTCAAGGCACGCCAACGTAATCATTGCCACGAGGCTTGCCGAGAATGAACTTCAGGTCCTTCTCCCTTCAACTGATTGTTTGTTGGTTTTCGCGTGGCCGGCTTTCCTCACGGAGGAAAGACTAGCGCGGATGAAACGGTTGAGATTCATTCAGAGCATTCTTGCAGGCGTTAACCACATCCCTTTCGGACTCATCGACGGGAATGTCATTGTCTGCAGTAACGCGGGGGCGTACTCGGACGAAGTGGCGGAACATGCCTGGGGACTCCTTCTGGCTGCCGCGAAAAGTATCGTTGAACAACACCTCCAAATCAAAGAGGGTCGGGGGGTTCTTGTCCGGCATGGGGATGCGGCCAGAGGCATCACGGTTCTGACGGGCAAGGCCCTGGGAATTCTGGGCTATGGGGGTATTGGAGTTTCAGTGGCCAGAGTAGCGAGAGCCTTTGGGATGAACGTCAATGCTTTCTCACGGAAGCAGTCAAGGAGTGGGGGTATTCGGGTTTTCAGCGGTGGGAAAGGACTGACCCAAGTTCTTGGGAAGAGTGATGCCGTAGTGCTCGCTCTCCCATTGAACCGGCTTACGAGAGGAATTATCAACAAAGAAACGCTTGTAGAGATGAAGAGCAACGCCATACTTGTTAACATTGGACGGGGAGAACTCGTCGAGGAGAGAGCACTATTCGAGCACTTGAAAGCGAATCCGACCTTTCGATTCGCAACAGATGTTTGGTGGTACAGAAATGGTAAGGAGTCGCTTGAGACCACCTTCCCGTTCACTGCCCTACCGAACTTTATCGGAACGCTTCACGTTTCTGGACCTTCAGCAGTGGTTGGACGTCGCCCTGTCGTGTTGGCAGTTGAGAATACTCTGAGGTTCCTGAGAGGATTGCAGCCAAAGAACATTGTCAAACGGTCTGACTATGTAAACTGATCTAGAATCAAGGGGTCAAACATGCTGGGGAGTGCAAAGGCGCTTGAGGCATTACACACATTCTCGAGACTGCAGGAGAGCCTAGCCCGAAGACATGTCATCGATGCTCTGTCTGCAGGCCTCGAGGGCGCGAACCCTCAGAGGCTTTTGCGGAGGCACGTTCGGCTAGAGGGTCACAATCTCCGAGTGAACTCTCGACACTTCGACCTGTCCAAGTTCAACCGGCTCTTCGTGCTAGGCGGAGGGAAAGCCGCTGCTCTGATGACCTTGGAGGTGGAGAGAGTTTTGGGAGATAAGATAACCGAAGGCCTGGTAAATGTTCCAGACTATCTCACCTCAATCCCGAAACCCAGGTTCGTCCAGTTCCACAAGGCCACCCACCCTCTTCCCAGCGTAATTGGCGCCAAAGGTGTCGAAAAAATGCTGTCCATGACCAGAGACCGGACAGAGCGAGACCTCGTGATCTGCCTCCTGTCGGGAGGGGGGTCGGCTTTGATGCCCTTGCCAGCTTCAGGGATTCGCGTCAGCGATAAGGTCCGAGTCACCGACCTTCTCCTGAAATCCGGAGCTAGAATTGAGGAGATTAACGCTGTTCGAAAGCATCTTTCCGCAATAAAAGGAGGGCGCTTGGCGGAACGGCTTTGTCCGGCGACTGTCGTAGTGTTGATTATCTCGGACGTTCTCTCGAACAGGCTTGACTCGATCGCATCTGGGCCCCTGGCGCCGGACGAAACAACCTTCGCCGAAGCAAAGCTAGTTCTGAAGAAATACCGGCTCTGGAATAAGATCCCGGAAAACGTCCGAATGGTTATCGAGAACGGGCGGCAAGGACTTCTCCCTGAGACCCCGAAAAGAGGATCGAAGATTTTCGACCGCATTCACAGCTTCATCGTGGGAACCAATAGAGACACATGTGTAGAGGCAGCTCGCTTCCTTCGAAGGAAAGGCTACAGGACGACAATCCTACCGGAAAGGCTACAAGGCGAGGCCCGACATGTGGGCACTGCAATAGGCAGCGCCCTAGTAGACGGCGCCAGTTCTAGGTTCAGAGCTTCGCGTCTCTTTGCCTTGGTTGGCGGGGGAGAGACGACTGTCACCGTGAAGGGGAGGGGAATGGGTGGCCGGAACCAGGAGGTAGTACTGTCCGCGGTTCTCAGATTGGCAGGAGTGCAAGGGCTTGCCATAGGCTCAATGGACACTGATGGGATAGATGGCTCGACCCGTGCGGCAGGGGCTCTAGCGAGTTGGGATACTCTAAATCTTGCGACTCGCCGAAAATTGAAGGTAGAATCCTTTCTGAAGAGAAATGATTCTTACCACTTCTTCGAGAAGCTCGACAGCCTCATTGTAACTGGGCCTACTGGGACGAATGTTGGCGACCTTTTAGTAGCCCTTGCCGCAGGCACGAGCAACTAGGAATATTTCGGTCTGTTCTTAGACCTCGCCGCCGAACTGTACTTTCTTGCCCAGTTCAGTCATATGGGAGGTTTGCTCATCATGCTCGGCGAACGCGAGAACGCCAAGAAGCTCTAGACCGCAGGCTTCGCATCTGTACGTCTTCCGCGCCTGCTGAGCCGCTACTCTTCGGGCATGCTCGATAAGGGTTTCAGCGTTGACCTGGAGCTTCTCTACAAATTCGATCTCTCGTCTCTCTTCCGCACGGAGCCTGTTTGAATTGAGTATTTTCCTGTAGTACTCACGGGTCTCCTCGGATTCGCCTCCCCTTGGACTAACTCAGCCAAGGGTGGGCTTCGTTCTCGTTGGCTTCTTGCGTCTTCCACATATCTCACTGGCTGTTCTTGGCGATGCTCGGCGGCGTGTCTGCAACACGCGTGGACTAATGTTTCGAGACTCCGAACTGGTGATTAACCTGGCGTAACTCTTCCCGGGCACTGTTGAGAGATTGAAGTCGCGGTATGGAGTGCTTTCTCTCAGAATACGGATGCGCTGGTGAAGTTGAAGCCCCTCGCCAGTATTCCAGGTTGGAGAATTGTTGCCCCGCCAAAGTCGGTGGTGTTTCTGATCGGTTCAGAAGCTGATTCGATATTGCTGAACAGTTCTAGGAGGCTCTGGTTGAACCTCAGGTTCCGGAGAGGCTTCTTGATCTCCCCATTCTCAACGAGGAATGTTCCATCTCTCGTCATGCCGGTTACTGTCTTCGTTCTCGGCTCTACCTCTCTAACATACCAGAGCCGAGTGATCAGTATCCCCTTATCTAGCTCCCCGACAAGTTTCTCCACAGTCTTCGTAGGCCCTTTGGCTCGGACGACGAGATTGGTCGGGGTCTCGCCGAGTGGATTGGGCAGTTGCAGCTCGTGCCCCGTGGGCTTCGCGTCATTGTACCTGTGGGCGGAGATTCGGGAGGAGGCGAGACCTCGCAGTTCTCCGTTCTCAACAAGTGAGACGGGACTCTTCGGATATCATTCGCCGTCGAAGCTGGGACCCGTCTGGAGGGGATGGTAGGCGTCGTCCTCGATACTGATGTTATCGCCCATGATCTTCTCTCCAAGTCTTCCGGAGAGGTAACTTCGCCCTTCCTTGTACTGCCTCATGCCGAAATCGGGAGCGTACCCTGCCGTGGCGGAAACTGTGAGGAAAAAGAGAGTCTCGCTCCACGCGTACGGGTCCACCACAACGTCATATTTTCCGGGCAGGGTTTCACCTTGGTTCTTGTTTAGCCGAGCCCTCTCGAGGGCTGTCTCTGCAACTTTTCCAGCGTCCAGCTCTCGGATATCGGCGAAGGTGGAAAGCGCATACCCGGTTTGGTTGCCATTGTCCGCGTCCATTGTAAGCGAATAGAATCCGTTTGTCCCCTTGTAATTGGCCTCTAGCCCAACGCTATTCAGTATCCAGACGTTGCCCACGTTCGTCCCTAAGACCCCTGATGCCAAGAGACCGTTCTTGCGTGCTAGGTCGATGGCAAAGCCTATGTGGGCAGCCTTTTGCTCAGCAGGCTCGGTAAGAGTCCGCTCGTGATACCTGTCCAAGCCATGATAACGCTGAGCCTCCAACATTGGTAGATGGTCTGGGTCTTGAGGGCTGGTACGGGCTTGACTAAGCGCCTTTTCGACCGTCTTTTCGACGAGGCTCTTCTCGAGCCGTCCAGTAGTCGCCCGGGCCTGCCTCTTGTCTAGTGTCAGGCGGATTGACAGATTTCGGCTCTTGCCAAATTGGGATTGTCCGAGCTCGTTGTTTCCGAACCTGAGATTCTCGCTCTGGCCGGTGGTCAGGGTTATCTCTATTCCGTCTGCCTCGCGAGCCGCGTCCTTCACTGTGCGAAATAACTCGTGGGCTCGCTCCTTGAGCAGGCTGTCGGGCTGCATCATTTTCTGGGCCATGTCCATCAGGCTCCGAAGACTTTGACGTTCCTAAACCTTGCAGGAGAGGCTCCGTGCCCCGTTATCATTATCTGGGTAGGTTGTCCTTTGCCGCAGTTAGGGGTTCCCCACAGAACCCAGCTCTTACGGTCGCCCACGGCGTCGCACGAGTTCCAGAACTCGGGAGTAATTCCCTGATAGCCTGGTCCTCTCACCATTTCCTCTATGCTACCATTGCGTATGCGGTATCCTTTTTCGCAGTTGAACTGGAAGTTGTACCGTTTCTGGTCGATGCTCCAGCCATAGTTGGTGACCATTAGAAATCCATCCTTTGTGTCTTCGACAATTTCGTCATAGTTCCAATCGCCTGGTTCCAGGCTAACGTTTGTCATCCGGATTATTGGGAGATGATAGCCTTCGGCTCGCATACAGCCGTTGCTCCGGGCTTCTCCAACCTTTGAAGCTGTGTTGCGTGACATCAGGTAACCGACAAACTTTCCCTCCTTGACAGCATATTTTTTCTGGGACTTGACGCCTTCGTCGTCGTAGCGGAAGGTTCCCAGCCCTGGACCGTGCTCCGGGGTTGCATCCATCACTATGTTGACCTTGTCCGACCCGTATTGTAATCTACCGAGCTGGTCGGGTGTGAGAAAGCTTCTACCTGCAAAGTTGGCCTCGTACCCCAGGACGCGGTCTAGTTCTATGGGATGCCCGGCCGACTCATGGACTTGAAGTGCGACTTGGTCCCCGCTGAGTATGATGTCAGACTTTCCATCAGGACACCTTTTCGCGTTGACTAGTGCTAGTGCGTCTTTGGTTAGCTCCGGGGCTTGCGTTGGCAGATCCAGCTCGTCAATGAGTTCGTAGCCGCGAGACATGTATTGTCGGGTTGAGCGCGTTTGGAGACCCGCAGGACCTTTCGCTGCGACAGCTAGCGCGGCGCCGGAGTACGTGAAGTTCTGGTGTATTTTTGAGCCGGCTGAACTGGCGAAGTATTTCTCGACGGTGGAGAAGTTCATCTGTCCCCTTCGAACAACGATCCCCTCTCCCTTCATTTTGCCGGTTGACTCTTGGAGAGCACGGTACTTTTCCTCCAACGAAACATCGAAGGGATCCTTCTTGACAGGCGACTCCCACCTGTCCACATGGACAGGTTCATCGGCGAAGGACACCGCTGAGCCAATCTTTGATGCTCCTCTGGCGAGGGACAGGGCTTTTAGCGTGGTTTCTCTTATGCTGTCGTCGTTCGTTTCGTCTGTTTCTGCGAAGCCCCATCCGGTTCCTCCATAGAGGACGCGGATGCCAGCTCCCATGGACTGGGTCTCTTCGCTGCTAGAGTTGTCGTTGACAACAGTGACAATCTGGTCTCGACCATTTACCAGTCTAAAATCCGCATATGTCGCATTCTCTCTCGAAGCGATGTCGAGAGATAGCTTAGCCAGGTCTTCACCTAGACCTTTAGAAGTGCTCACGGTTTTCAGAGAGAAAGTCGCTCGCTTTATCGTTTACGGGCGTGAGGCTAGGTAGTAGACTTCACGGGCACCGTGGTGCAGTTGGTCCCTCTGCTCTGCCTGTGGAGATCTGGGTTCTCAGCTGACCACTTTTCGGAACAGGTATAGGGTGGCTCCCATCGTCAAGATTCCGATAAACCCGATCACTCCATAGGCGGTTAGAATTGTCCCTACAGTATAGCCTGTGTTGGAGTTCATGCCGAGAACGAGAGCCCGGATCGCATCAGTCGTGTAACTTATCGGGTTGTAGCTCGATACAGTCTGCATCCATTTCGGCAGTACACCGGACGACACCAGCGCAGTGCTTGTGAACAGTAGTGGAAAGGTAAGAAATCCTGCGATGCCGAAAACAGTTTCAGCGCTTTTCGTCCTTAGCCCAATCGAGAGAGAGATTCCAGACCATGCTAGCCCAAAAAAGGCGATGATCGATAGTGCCACGAGATATCCTAGTATTCCAGTGGCTGCAGAAGTGCCCAAAATGAATGCGAGCCCGAATATTATGGTCGACTGGACAATCACCCTAAAAGCATCGCTGAGGATTCGACCCAATAGGATCGCTGACCTGCTCACAGGCGTTGCAAGCATTTTGCTGAGGAACCCTGAACGTAAGTCGTCTACGATGGCGGTTCCGGATTGGAAGGAGCTGGAGAACCCGTTCTGCAGAACTATCCCTGCCACTGCGTAGTCCTGATAGCTGGCCCCGGCTGGAAATCCGGGCAGCAGGGAGAACTTGCTGAACAGTTGGGTGAAGAACAAGAGAAAGATTACGGGCTGAAAGAGCGAGAAGAAGAGCAGTATTGGGTTGCGGAGCAGCTTCTTCATAGATCGAACAAAGAGATGAGAAGTGTCGGAAAACAGGGTCATCTCTCCGGAGTCACCTTCTCCTGCTAAACATTCTACCCGAACCTCTCGACTTGTCGAGCTCTTCCGGCCTGATTCTCCTACCGGTGTGCTTGAGAAACACGTCGTCCAGGGTCGGGGTCGACACTCCGATCGAGGACAGCCGTATGTTAGCTCCGTCAAAGGCTCGGACAATGTCTGGGACCATGAACCCGCCATTCTTTGCGTAGACTACGACCCCGCCGTCCGCGTCGACTATGTTCGTGACTCCAGAAAGCCCGGTCAGAATCTGTTTCGCTTTTTCGCGAGCCGTTCCGTTCCCAGTCGTACCGTTGCCGAAGCCCAGGGTTATGGCGTCTGCTCCGATTTCCTGCTTTAGCTCCGCGGGAGAGCCTTTCGCCACAATCTCGCCATGGTCTAGAATTGCAAGCCTCCGGCAGAGGCGGTCAACCTCTTCAAGATACTGGGTTGTGATGAAGATCGTGATTCCCTGTTCTTGGTTGAGCTGTTTCAGATAGCTCCACACCGTTGCCCTGGTTTGTGGGTCCAACCCGGTCGTTGGCTCATCGAGGAAGAGAAGCCTTGGTTGGTGAACCAGGGTGGATGCCAGGTCAAGTCGCTTCTTCATACCACCCGAATAATATGCCGCGCGTTTGTTCGCGGCCCCTTCCAAGTCAACGATCTTTAGGAGTTCATTGACGCGAGTCCTCAGGTCTTCTCCGTGCAAGCTTTGAAGATGGCCTTGAAGCATGAGGTTCTCTCTTCCAGTCAGGTCCTCATCGATTACGGTATCTTGCATCTGGACGCCGATGAGCTTCCTTATCGTCTGCGCGTCATGCTCGACGTCGTGCCCAGCCACCTTGACCGAGCCTGAGGTTTTCCGGAGAAGAGTTGTTAGTATCTTGATGGTGGTACTCTTTCCAGCACCATTGGGTCCCAAGAACCCGAAAAATTCACCTTCGTCGACTCCGAACGAAATCCCCTTGACGGCTTTTGTTCCGTCTCCATAGGTCATGACGAGATTCTCAACCTGAATTGCGACCATTTTGCTTACACTATCGTATTGGATATATCGCATCAGATATGATGCGATATAAAGTATTGGACATTAGAGAGACTGTACGAGCGAGCCTTATTAGCAGACAGCACCTCAGATCATGGTGAGCATGCCCCGCTCGAAAGCTATCCCGGACAAGAAGCCCCCGCAGCATGGCTTGCTGGGCCCACAAGGCGCTCCACGAGGTCTCTTACGTCACTACATCCTACATAGGATAGCAGAGAAACCCGCACATGGTTACGATATCCTTCGTGAGATCGCCAGCAAGACGGAGGGCTCCTGGCGACCTGGGGCAGGATCCGTCTATCCAATCTTGAAAGAACTCCTCGCTGAAAGTTACATCAAGACAGAACCGCATCGGCGAGGCGAGACCTCTCAGCGGGTGTACCACATCACCCCCAAAGGTGCAAGGCGCGTGCGACAGTCAAGCGATATGTTTCGGAAAGCAGGCGAGAACTGGGGGGCGATGAGACGCTTATTCATCGAACTCGTGGAGCCCGAGCAGCTGCCAAATCTGTTCACCCACATGGTATCAGGGCAGTTTAGTTTTGTACGCGACGTTCTCGAGCTGAAACGGGACAAGATACCGTCGAAGCAAATAGGCTTCATGCTGAAAGAATACGCGCTGAACCTCCAGCGGCAACTCGAATGGGCAAACCGTACGCTAAAGCAACTGTAAAGCAGACGGGAGACCGCATAAAGCTCCCTGTCCTAAAAGGAATAAGAAGAGACGGGTCGGTTTCGAGGGGTCGGGCATGAATATTCCTCGGGCCGATGAGAGGTCTAAGGAGGCGTTCAGGTCGTTCTTGCCTGACGACCCAAGGGTTACGGTTCGGCCAATGTTCGACAACGTGTCAGCATTCATGAACGGCAACATGTTCTTCGGAGTGTTCGGAAACGACTTGTTTGTACGACTGTCTGACAATCATCGGAAAGAGCTTCTCAAGAAAGGCGCTTCGTTGTTAGAGCCTGTGCAGAGTAGACCGATGAAGGAATACGTGATGATTCCTCGCGCTTGGTGGAAGGACCCAGAGACAATCCGTTCATGGGTCGGGCGGTCACTAGAATGGGCTAGCAAGCTGCCTGCAAAGACATCAAGAAAGTAGAACCTCAAAAAGACCGGTGGTCAAATGCCTGAAGAACCTCGACCCAGTGAAGAGCCAACTGTGTCAGCAGCGGGTTACAAGCGGATTCGCGACTATGGCGTCGTCGGAAACTTGCATACGGGAGCCCTCGTTGGAATTGACGGGTCTGTCGACTGGTATTGCGTTCCAAGATTTGATTCTCCAAGTGTTTTCGCATCCATATTGGATACGAGGAAAGGTGGAAAATTCCAGATCGCTCCCACGGGTCGGTTCAGCTCTCACCAGAACTACCGAGAAGAAACAAATGTTCTCCAGACTACTTTCCAAACGACTACTGGCAGGGCCGTACTGACTGATTTCATGCCTTGCTTCATGGAGAAGGGAAAGCTCCGGGTCCTTGATGAGTTTCACCGGCTCGTTGAGTGCGTGAGTGGGGAGGTTATGCTCCGAGTGACGTTTCAACCGCGGCTGAACTATTCGCGCGGGAAGACAGTTCTCGTAAAGACATCCCGGGGCTGTTATGCCAAGAACGCGAAACACTTGCTCTCCCTATCATCGCCGTCTGGGCTTCAAGTCAGGAGAGAAGGGGCTGGCCAAAGAATAAGGTTGGAAGAAGGGAGAAGAGCCTCCTTCTTTGTCGAATACGGCACCGCACGAACCAAACCTGCGTCTCCCTATCGAACGAGCACCAAACTCTCAAAGACACTGCAGTATTGGAAGAACTGGGCGAGACATGTGAAGTATGAAGGACCATACCGGTCTCACGTCGTCAGGTCCTGCCTTGTACTGAAGCTACTCCAGTACGCCCCCACAGGCGCGATCGTGGCAGCTATCACCACGTCTCTCCCTGAGTGCTTGGGAGGGACGAGAAACTGGGACTACCGATACTCGTGGGTCCGAGACGCTGCATTCTCCATCTGGGCATTGACCTCGGTCGGTGTTACAGGCGAGGCATTGGACTATGCAAGGTGGTTGGTTAGCCTTCACAAGTACTCGAACGAGAGAATGCAGATCATGAGAACTGTCACCGGCGACAAAGTTGGCCCGGAATATTCGTTGGACCATCTTGAAGGATACGAGGGCTCAAGGCCGGTCAGATTGGGCAATTCTGCCCACGCACAGCTTCAGCTCGACATACACGGGGTGTTGATAGATTCCTTGTTCTTCCTCCACCGTGTGTCGGGCAATACTACAAAGCAGGTTTACGAGACTCTTGTGAGACCCTCCGCTGACCAAGTAATCGAGGCTTGGAGAAAGCCTGATAGTGGGATTTGGGAGATGCGAGGAGAGCGAAAGCTCTTCGTAGAATCTCGAATGTGGTGCTACATTGCCCTCGACCGAGCTGCAAAACTAGCTCGGGAACTCGGTTACCATGAAGATTGTTCCAGATGGGACCCGATTAAGAGGAGAATAAAGAGTGAGATTCTGACGAGAGGATGGTCTGCCCGGAAGAGAGCGTTCACAATGACGTTTGACGGAGACGACTTGGACGCGGCGAACCTACTTATGCCGCTGGCGAAATTTCTGCCTGCGAAGCATCCAAAGGTAGAGTCCACAATCCGACGCATTATGGAGGAACTCGGCTCGGGCGACCTGGTGCGCCGATACTCAGCAAATGATGGCCTACCAGGAAGAGAAGGAGCGTTCACAGTGTGCAGTTTCTGGCTCGTCGACTGTCTAGCTCGGCTTGGCAGAGTGGAAGACGCAGAGAGACTTATGAGCCAACTGCTTGGGCGTGGGAACCATCTTGGACTCTACTCGGAAGAGATAGACACAGAGACGGGTGAGGCGCTGGGGAACTTCCCCCAAGCCTACACGCATATGGGACTTATCAACGCGGCTGTTCGTCTCAAGTACGCGCGCCAGCGAAGCAGCTCGAAGCGATACGTATCAGCGCTGTCACGCGAAGTCAAAGGCGCTAGAAAGGTCTCCGCCGCTGGCGATCAGCCGGGTTCGTTTGGGCCGGGAAAAGATGGGATTATGCAGGTTCCCGGACGGGTTGGAGTAGGCTAGCGTTCTGAGCGAGTTCTTTCAAGAGTTGAATAACTTCACGGTAGCTTCTCAAGTTGAACTTGGCGTAGGACTTAGTCATGCCAACCTTGATCGAGTACGCCGTGTCTGGAATCGCTTTGAAGAGGTCCTCATCGCTCCAGTCGTCTCCGATGGCGAGTACGAAGCTGGCTTGTCCAAGAAAGTGAGCTGTCGCCGAGCCCTTGTTGACCCCCACCTGTCTCACCTCTACTATTCTGCTGCCCTGTAGGACTTGAAGTTCTGTGTTGGCGAGAAAGTCGGACAATTCGTCTGCAAGTTCTCGGGCCCGCATCGGTCCAAGTTCCGGGTCTGCGCGTCGATAGTGCCAGGCCAGCGAGAACTCTTTCTCTTCTATGAACGACCCTGGCAACCTATCTCTGTACGTTTTGAGAACAGGAAGAACTTTTTCCTTCCAACCAATGGCGGTGGGGACCGAGGGACGCCACTCTCCGCCCTCGTCTCTGACCCAGCCCCCATGTTCGGCAATCATAGCGATGTTTAGCGAGCCGAACCACTGTTGAAGTGTGTCCTTGTGGCGTCCGCTGACGATGACGATTCTGGTTCTTGGCTCTTCGGAGAGCCGTTTGAGAGTCTCGAGTAAGGTATCGCTTGGCACGGCTTTTTCAGGACTATCTGCGAAAGGGGAGAGTGTGCCGTCGTAGTCGAGGAATAGGACCCGCTTATCGGAGATCACGAATTCCTTAACGAGTTTCTCCCTGTTCAGAGGGTCCAGAAGTCTGGCGTTAAACCTCCTCTGTTCGGCTTTGACACCGTTCAGTTTGTTGATAAAGTCCTGGCCCCAGCTGAACACGTCGTAGCGTTTGAGCCGGTCCTGCATCGCCTCGTTACGCCGGATCTGCTCTTCTTCGGGCATCTCGAGAGCCGTCTTGAGTGCCTCCACAATCTCGTTTGTGTCATTTGGGTTTATGACGAGAGCCTCTCCGAGCTCTCTGGCAGCTCCGGCCATCTCGCTTAGAATTAGGACGCCTTTCCTGTCGGTTTTCGAGGCAAGATACTCCTTGGCGACCAAGTTCATCCCGTCACGCAGAGGTGTAATCAAGGCGACATCACTGATGCTGAACAAGCTTAGAAGTTGGTTGAATGGTAGGTACCTGTAGCGGTACACTATGGGTGTCCAGTCGATGGTTCCGAACTTTCCGTTGATGTTGCCGACAAGCCTGTCAACCTCTTCCTTCATCTCCTGGTAGTGCTCTGCTCCAAGCCTAGAAGGGACAATAGAAAGTACGAGAACTGCTTTTTGTCGCCACTGGGGATACTTGTCGAGGAAGATTGAGTACGCTTCAAGTCGATTTTTGATCCCCTTCGTGTAGTCGAGCCGGTCTGTCGAGAGTATTGTTCTCAGCCCGGCCAGCTTCTGCTTTAGTCCACGCTCCTCGCGCCGGGCCTCGACGCTCTTGGCGGATTCGTGGAAGAGCTGGTAGTCTATGCCCATGGGAAAGGTGTCAACCTTCACTATTCGATCTTCTACGGGGAACTGTCCATAGCTGTGTTCGTAGCCGAGAATTCGTAGTGCACACCTGAGGAAGTGTTGAGTGTAGTCTATCGTGTGGAAACCTATGAGGTCCGCCCCGACAACCCCTTCCAGTATTTGTCTGCGCCATTCTGTTGGTAATAGGCGGAAAATGTCGTAGGAGGGGAATGGAGTATGGAGGAAGAAGCCTGTTGAGATGTTGGGAATTTTCTTGCGTAGAAGGTTTGGCAGAAGCATGAGGTGGTAATCGTGGACCCAGACGATATCGTCTTGCTGGACGACCTTCGCCACAGCCTCGCTGAAGGCCTCGTTGACCCGAACGTATTGTTCCCAGAACTCAGCGTCAAATTTGGCATAGGTGGGAAAGTAGTGGAAGAGTGGCCAGAGTGTGCTGTTGCAGAATCCGTGGTAGAACTTGTCCATTGTCTGGCTGTCGATGAAAATGGGAACTGCGTGGTATTTCGAGGCGGCTTTGGACTTCAATGTCTCCCTGAGATCCTCCTCAACATCTATTCCCGGCCAGCCGAGCCAGACATGACTTGCTCCAGGTACGGTTTTCTCGGCCCACTCCAAGTACTCTGTCAGACCTGAGACAAGACCGCCTGTGCTGGACCGCAAGAATAGTCTGTCGCCCCTCTTCACAGCGGCGAAGGGCAACCTGTTAGACACGATCACTAGTCTCATGTCGGCGCAATGCAGGAGCCTTGCCGAGATATACTCTCCGATGATTGACGATAGCCTGTCGCCTCAAATCCCTGAGAGGGGAGTGCTAGAAACGGATAATATGCTACCAGAAAACCTTTAGCAAGATTCTGATTGTCCGAGGAGAAAGCTGCGGAGGTTGATGGCGAGAGCCACCCCTTCTACGATAGTCTTCTCGATGGGCTGGTAGGAACCTGGAGGGTCTCAGGAAAGATTGCAGGTCAGGAAATTAATCAGTACTGTGAATCGGCGTGGGTTCTCAACCATCAATTTCTCCGTGTCAATTTCATTGACTCAGAAACAAAACGGCTTCGCGACAGCGGAGACAGGCAGGAACGCGCCGAGTACGAAGCTTTGGTTTTCATCGGATATGACAATATGAGCGAGCGTTATGTTGTCCACTGGCTTGACGTGTTTGGTGGAAGGTTCTCCGAGACCATCGGGTTTGGCAGGTTGAACAACGAAAATTCCATCAAGTTCGTCTTCGAAGGCCCTGATGGGCCTCTCCACAATACCGTGTCCCGGAACCCTTCCAACGGAACCTGGTCAATAATCATAGAGCAGAAAGATGGACAGGGACGATGGACTACTTTTGCGGTTGAAACACTCCACCGGATCAACTCGACTGCGCCCATTACCTCATGAACAGGGACCTGGAGGGTCGGCTTGAGTTCTTCAGACTCGGGTAGAGCACGGCCTCAGAGAGACCGATTAGCAGCGGGGCCTTGTGAAGTCCAAGGCTCGACCACCTCCTCCGCTTAAGTAGTAAACAGAGGCGGCATAGCCTCGACCGGAACTTGGAAGATGAGGCAGAGGATGTTGAGTCCACCCGGACGCTCCTCGACATCGCCATCATCCCGTTCGAACCCGTAACGATAGGGAGCGGTAAAGACAAGCCGGAGAAGGAGGGAAAGCTGCGGAAGGCGATTCTGGAAGCGACTACTGGGCACAATCTTGAACAGCTCAAGTCCAGGATGAAAGGACGACTGGTCAGTATCACCGTCGGTTTCTTCCTGTGGAAAGGTTCTCCCAGCGTCACAAACACGAGACCCGTGAAGGACCTGGATAACCTCATGAAGATCTTGTTCGATGTCTTGGGCCCTGGTCCGCAGGGACTCGGCCTTTTGAAGGAGGACAGTTACATTTGCGAGGTTTACGCGAAGAAAGAGCTAGTTGACGAGAAGACTGACGAGGGGTACAGGGTCCTGGTTGAAGAATATGAGGACCAGGATATGCTTCGTCTTCTGGAAAAGTTTCACGCCAAGAAAAGTGAAATGGCTTGAGAGGTAAACCACAAGCCTCGAATGCCTTCCGAAAAGTATTCCCTTTGACCATTGGATTCGGCAAAGCTGAATAGGCCTCGGCCAGGTAGACGCGCCACTCGGCGATGCTGTCCTATGCCCTGAAGAGGATCGTGCGGTCCTGGAAACTTTTCGTGTCCCTAATACTTGGAATGATGTTGGCCGCAACGTTCTTCGGTGGAATCAATGTCGGAGCCGATACGATTGGGAAACAGGCTCTCGATGCCCAACTAGCCGATACCCCGGTCGACATGCAACTCACCCCCTCGACTGGTTTCCCGCAAGGCTCGATACCAGTTCCACCGGAGACCTTCCAAAACGTTGCCGCAAAGGTCGGACAAGTGGATGGGGTGGCATCTGTGGAGTTATTCGGGAGTGCACCCCAACAAGGCCCGATTTTCAACCCTTCATTTCCCACGGTGAAAGCAATTCAGGACAGTTCTCTTCTCTATAAGCACCTGTCAGTTGTCAACGGTCAAAAGACACTTGAGGCCAATGAGTCTTTTGTTAACGCGGACTCACCGTTTGGGCAGAATTACACCTTTGGTCAAACGGTAGGGTACAGCTTTGGCTCATACCGGCACAGCTACAATGTGACCCTGAGGATTGTAGGGGTGGCGAAACTGGACACCTTGGCTTCAGCCACCTTGGGCGTTAGCTCTCTTGTCAGCAATTTCCGAGGAACGGACATTGTCCAGAGACCGAGCAGTGTTCTTATTGTGAGTTGGGAGCGGACCTTCCTTCCCTTAGTTCGGTGGGAGTACAAGGAAACCATTCCTCCCAATAATCGCGGTGGGTACAACATCGCCGCAACTGTAAATGTCTACCTTGACAGGTCGAGGCTTCTAAGCGCGTTCAACATCGAAGGCAGTATTGCCCAAGTACAACAGATCGAGGCCAAGGTTACAAATGAGGCTGCTCGGTACAATTTCAGCTCAAGTGAAAGTCTGACCGGGCCTCTGGCAAGCTTCTCGCAGAGCATTTTCCTCCTCCGATTCACATTCACGATTTTCTCGCTTCCAGTTTTCTTTGTGGCCTGGCTTGTTGGAAGAACTGTTTCCCAAGCCTCGTTCAACCTGCGGAGGAGGGAGATTGGGCTTCTCAAGACCAAGGGCTTCTCCAATGCGCAACTGTTCAGACACTTCATGGTCGAGGCACTGATCGTCGGCCTCGTAGGTGGAGGTCTTGGCTTGGCGGCTGCGGTGACCTTGAATCCTTATTTTATCCAGGTCCTCAGCGGGAGCAACCCAGGAGCCGTGTTCCTCACAAGCAACACCGCAATCATCACAATAGTCTTCACAGTGATTCTGACGCTGCTCTCAATTTTCTCGCCTGCCCGTGCCGCGGCTTCAATGGACCCAGCTAAAGCCTTGAGAGAATACGTCTACTTAGAAGACACACGTTCTAGCAGGAAGACGGGCGCTATCCTAGCTTTCTCTCTCGGCCTCTACAAGATAATCCTCCTAACCCTCGGAATAAACTTCCAGAACATAGGCCGATTCTTTTTCGGCACCAACTTCCTGCTCGCACTTGTTCTCATTATCATGGCTGTCGCAGACTTTGGACTGACCTTCATAGGCCCATTCCTCTTCCTATACGGAGCCACCCAGCTATCTACAGGGCTAGCTCTCCGATTTCACCGGGGATTCGCCTCACTTTCCAAGAGGCTGGTTGGAGACGTTGCAACCCTAGCCTCCAAGAATGTCTTCCGAAACCCTCGCAGGGTCAGCGCAATCGTCTTCCTAGTAGCCCTGATCGCGGGGTACTCGATCTGGGTTGTCGGCGACCAGGCCAGCCAGCAAGACTACAACTTCCGACAAGCCGAGACCCAAGTCGGCTCCGACCTGCGCATAACCGGGTTCAACTCCCTAACGAATGCGTCAATGTTCGCCAGTCAGTTACGCTCCTGGAGCAATATTACAGGGGCGACGGTTGAAGGGGCCACTTCGCTCCAGCTTTCACGGATCCAGTACTTACAGATGAAAGCCATCGACCCGTTGACGTGGAGGCAGGGGGCATACTACGAGGATGGCTGGTTCACCGGAAACATTGACGATATCTTCCGGATCTTGGCACTGGACAATCAGACGATTGTGCTTGATCATGGGGTTGCGTCGTACTACGGGATAAGTTACGTGAACATCAGTAGCACGAAGGCTCTCTCAGTTATCAGCCTCTTCGGACCCGACTATTCCCAAAGGTCCCTTGGCGGTTCGTTCGGCGTTCCAGGCTTCGGTGGGTTTGCGCCCATGGGATGGTCATACGTTCCAATCGGCCTCGTTGTCGAGAACCCGGCCATCTTCTCCAGCACCTACTCGGTACTTGCAAAGGCGGACTCAGCTATACCCCTCTCAAACTTAGCCAGCTCGATTCGCAAAGCGTACACATCAGTCAGTGTCGACACAGCTGAGGTCAGCACTCAAGGAGCGACGGGAACCATTTCCAACGGGATACAGAATGTTCTCCGCCTGGGAACAGTCTTCGCCGGGTTAGCCGCGTGCATTGGGGTGGGCGCCGTCTCCTATACCGGCTTTAAGGAACGCGAGAAGGAGACGACTATGATCGCGGTGAGAGGCCTTTCGTACAAGCAAATGCTAGGGTTACTGGTCACCGAGGTACTTCCCCTCCTCATATTTGCGCTAATCCTCGCCACCGCTGTCGGTCTCATTACAGTTCGCGGTGATGCTCTGGCCCAAAGCACCCTTAACCTTAGCTACACGAGCATGTTAGCTCAGAGAAGGGTTGTTTTTCCTCTCTGGGCGACCGAAACTATCCTGGGGACTGTTGGACTACTGTTCGCCGGTGTTTTTCTCCCGGCAATTACCTCCGCGAGAAAGGACCTTTCTAGGATGAGCCGGACGGTAAGATTTGCTTGACAGCAGTCCCGATCATCGTCGACTCTCTGGTCAAGGCGTACAAGCTCGGAAGCGTTGAGGTCCAGGCACTGCGAGGCCTCAGCATCAAGGTCGAAACCGGTGGGATGGTTTCGATTATTGGCCCAAGCGGGAGTGGAAAAACGACCCTGTTGAATATTCTCGGCGGGCTCGATCGGGCAACGGCCGGGACGGTTCGCGTCGGCGACACCGTGCTGACGGACTTGGAACCAGTAGAACTGGTCTACTACAGACGGGAGGTGGTCGGCCACATATTCCAGACCCTAAACCTGATTCCGACTCTAACCGCGGCTGAGAACGTCGAGCTTCCGATGATGGCCGCTGGGACATCTCGTGGAACTCGTTCAGCGAGAACGAAAGAACTCCTGAACGTGGTGGGATTGTTGGACCGGCAGGATCACAAGCCTGACGAGTTGAGCGGCGGAGAGCAACAAAGGGTGGCAATAGCCGCTGCGTTGGCCAACGACCCCCCTTTGCTGCTGGCCGACGAGCCTACAGGCGAACTTGACAGTGTGAATGCGAAGATGGTCACTGATTTTCTTGTTAAGGTGAACCGTGAGCTTGGGAAAACCGTGATCATGGTCACCCACGACCAGAATGTTGCGAGGGCAGCGGACAACATTATGAGGATCGAGGATGGGACCATCAAATCCTCGCTCACCCCGAGCCAGATTGCCAGCCAGGACACGCCAACATCCTACTTAGACCAGCTGCGAAGGCGAATGTCAGAGCTCGAGAATCAGCTAAAACAGCTCGACGATGATTTCAGGAATGGAAAGCTTTCAGGCGACGACTATGCGGACCACCGTATCAGGCTTAGGCAGATCAGGGCCGGGTTACAGGACGAACTTCAGAGACAGGGAGTCGTAGGATGATATTTCTCTAGGCAGAATCGGACTGTTCACTTAAGAGCCCTCTGGGGTAGCCTAGTGGAGTTTTGACAGGAAGTCGCTGAGGTGGTGATTGAAGTCTTCCGTTTTCTCAAGGTTGCTCAAGTGACCTGCATTTCGGAGCACATGCAAAGTGGAATTTGGAATCTTTGCGTGCATACTCTTTGAGAGCTCTGGTGGAGTGAGGGCATCGTTTTCGCCAACTATAATGAGTGTTTTAACCTTGAGATTGGGAAGAGCCGCTGAGGTGTCCGTGCGTCCGGCCATTGCAAGAAGCGCTCCGCACACACCGATTGGCGAGTTGCCCTGGATTATTCTTCTCACCATTTCAACGGTGGCAGGGTTCTTTGTGACGGTTTGGGAGGCGAGGAGGGCGTGAATTTGTGACTTGATGAAGGGTTTCATGCCTTGTTCCTTGATGAATCTTATGGTGGTGGCCCGTTTCAGTTTGGCCTCGTCGGAATCCGCCTCTGCTTTAGTGTCGCAGAGAATGAGCCCACCGACCCGCTCCTGGCTCTTCTCAGCAGTGCGCAATGCTATGTATCCTCCCATAGACAACCCGCAGAGTACAGCTTTCTCAATTCTCAGACTGTCCAACAGTCCGAGGAGGTCCTCAGCGAAGAGTTCCATCGTGTACTGGCCATCGCCCACATCGCTTTGCCCGTGTCCTCGAATATCATAAGCGACGACTCGAAAGCTTTGTTTCAGGAACTCGACTTGAGGGTTCCACATCTCATGGCTCAACGGGAAGCCGTGAATGAGAACGATCGGCTTGGCCTTAGGGTTTCCAAGCTCTAGAACATTGAGGTTTGCGCCGTTGACCTGGATCTTCAGGGTTTCCCATACACTCCGCGACTAACGACGTTTGTTTGTCCTTATCAGCTTCGCCCAAGCTGCCGGGACGACTTTGCCGGGGAGTTGCGGTCCTCTTGTGGAATACCTTTTGGGGAAGAACTCGTTTTTCGGGGCTAATGCAGTCCTCAGGTTTGAAAATCGCCAAGGTTGGCGAGATTAGTCTCGCTTATCGAGAAGCGGGGCAAGGTGATCCCGTGTTCTTCGTGCACGGCATTCCTACGGATTACCGCGCATGGGACGCCCAAGTTGGACTCTTCTCGGCCAACTATCACGTAATTGCTTACAGTAGACGCCTGGCGAACCCGAACCATAACCGGGAAGACTATGCAGGCAGTACCATTGAGAACAACTCGGCTGATCTTGCTGGCTTGATCCATGAACTAGATGTCTCGCCTGTGCATCTTGTTGGCCATTCTTATGGAGGGTTCGCTGCGGCCTACTGTGCTGCAACGAACCCTGGACTTTTCCACACGCTCACGCTTGTAGAACCGGCAGTTTCGACGATACTCTTGACGAATCGGAAGAGCATACCGCAACTCCTTTCGCTCTTACTGAGAAGCCCTTCAACAGCAATGTCTGCTGCGCGGTTTCAGCGAACATCTCTAGACCCATCACTAGCTGCTTTCCAACGTGGCGATTTTCGACGCCGCTCTAAGACTCAATCTGGATGGGATCATGAACCGGAGAGGAGCCTTTGATCAGCTTCCAGAAGCCGTTCAAAGGATGGTGAAAGAGAACGAGAAGACGATAGGAGAGCTTACTGCCGAGGTTCCGCCTTTCGGCAAAGTGGATGCGTCAAAGATATCCGCTCCTACTCTTCTGGTAAACGGGGAGAACAGCCCGAAAGTCCTACATTCGATAGTCGACCGGCTCGCTGGGGCAATCCCGAGTGCTGAGGTGGCGGTGATTGGGGAATGTGCCCACTTCCCACACATTGAGAATCCAGCAGAGCTCAACAGTGTAGTGTTGGGGTTTCTAGCAAAACACGGCTAGCTGGCCGCGGCCCAAATAGCCTGAGCCACTCGCCTAGGCGAAGGACTCAATGGCCTCTGCGAGTCCCCGGAACCGCTGGCTCATCGGATTCCTCGGCATTTTCAATGTTAGGATGGCTTTGCTGAGAGAGCCGATGACTTCTTCGGAGAAGGGAAGCCATCCGGCCATGTCGACTGTAAAGTGCGCTCCAAGGGTCCTCGCGAACTTTAGCACTTCTGACTCTCTGATGCGCGGTGGAATCATGTTCAAAATTAGATGGACGGGTTTGTCCATCGTGCTTGAAATCTCGACCAGTACTCCTGTCCCGAAAATGTCCTGTTGGTCGACTCGTGAAATTACGACTTGGTGGTCGCAAATTCCCAGCGCGAGTAACGTGTCGTGCTGTATGCCTGGGTGCGTGTCTATGAGCAAGTAATGTAGTCCGAACTTTTCCTGGAGTCTCCTGATGGCGTTTTCGAACGTGTCGAGCTCGAAACCCTCCTTCAAGGTGCGCATGATCTCGGAGACTTTGACGCTGGCGGGCGTATAGTAGATCTCGCCCCCGTTCAGATTCATCTTCTCACTCATCCGGACGCAAGCGGCTTCCGGAGGCGCGACGCCCGCGAGAACATCGTTCACGGTGAATCTGAGCTGGCTTGGGTCTAAGTCGAAGAACACATGGAGTCCAGGTCCCTCCAGGTCCATGTCCATCACTCCAACTCTCCGTCCTTTCAGGGCCAGTGCGACCGCTACGTTGGCGGTAATGGTTGTCTTCCCTGTGCCCCCTTTGTAGGAGTGGACGGCTATGCTTCTAGTCACGTTTCTCCTTCTCGGCCGCAATTCTCTCAGCTCTCCTCTTCAGCTGAGTTTGGATTGACTGAAGAAAATCGTCGCCCTTCACTTCGTTAGCCTTCTGTTTGATGGCTTGAACGTCAAGCTTGACTTCTCGGTGAATCACGCCTCGACGTCTCAAAATGAGTATTCCGCAACCGAGCCCGACGATTACAAGTACAAGTAGCCAGACGACCCAGCCCAAGTCCGCTGAGGTTTGCGTCCCCTGAGTGTCTACGTTAAGAGAGGCGGTTCCTTGACCGATATTGCCGTAGTTGTCTGACGCGATTATGGTCACGACCCACGTGCCGGTCGGGTCTACCCTGTTGACCTTGTAGCTTCCAGTCCACTTTCCCAGAGACTGGTCGTAGACTAGGCTAATCGGTCCTACGATGGTTCGTCCGGAGCTTATGAAAACGGCGCTAACTGCTCCCTGCGTGAAATTGTAGTTCCCTGGTACCGTGACCTTGGTGTACAGGGGAATGACACTGCCTTGGGCATATGTTCCGCTGGACGATAGAAGCGAAACAGCCAGTGTTGCGCGTTGGATACTGAAACTGGTTTGCTGAACTGTGGAGGGTCCGCTGTTCCCGAAAGCGTCAGTGAAGCTTGCCGAGGCGACAGTAGCTGTCCATGTTCCTTGTGCATGGGTGAGGCTCGTCGGGTAGGCCGCGTGATAGGTGCCAGAAGACAGGTCATAGATAGCGTTGACAGTGTGAATAGTCACACCATCCGGCTCCATGAGCCGTAGCGGGGCCGAGCCGGTGTTGACAAAAGCCCCGTTGGGGTATGTAGCGTTGAACCAAAAATCAACAGTCTCAGTTCTCTGGACGACGATGCTGCCTGTCCTCAGAGGCGTCAATGTGATGTTGGTCGGATAGACTATGACCTGTTGAATGTCAGCCGGATTTTTGGCGACGGTGTTCGTTCCCGCAAGGCTGACGGTATAGTTTCCAAGGGCAGAGTCCACGGCGGTCTGCCAAGAAAACTGGACGGCCCCCGTAGGATCCGCGTTTTTACTCGATGGGTAGCCAGAGACAGAGGTAGCTCCATAAACTATGTTGATCGTCACGTTGTCGGCGGGCAGGTACCCGCTGGCCTCTACATGCACTGTCGAGGTCCGTTGGTATGATGTGTAGTCTGTTAGCCCGACTGTAAATTGTCCTGTTGCGATGCTGGAGTTTAGCGAGGGGAGGTTCTCGGCAATAATCACATCGTAAGAGCCAACGAGATTAAGAGATGCGCCGAAGTCTGACGGATACTTGGCAGCCACAGTCCACGCTGCAGCGGTTGACAAGACCGGCTTGGTCGTACTCGCCGACCCACCAGACGGGTCTGTCACCGTCCAGGTAAAACTGTAGCTTCCTGGATTTGCTGCGTTAGTAACCGAGAGCGTGAGATCGACGCCAGAGGCGTTTCCCTCGCTGGTCCGAGCGGGGAGCGAAGTGAGCGTGAATCCCTCCCCAGCGGCGTTGACTTTGTGGAGGCCGCCCACCGCAACCAGGATTCCTAGAAAGAGGGTTACTGCTAACAGGACCCCTCGTGATCCTCGCAAGCACTGACCAAGACCCTTGAGCCTTCAGTAATCAGAAATCTGGATTAACAGTCGAGTAGAAGATTATGTAACGAGACCCGTCTCCCTCTTACATCTGGAGAATAATATGCGTTGCACTCGAAGAAGCTCTCAGAACGATCCAGAAAGGAGAAAAGAGGAACAATAGTGTTCGACGCTATTCTGGGATAGAATACTCGACCTTAGATGAATGATTACCGGCAGCTGAAATTTTCCTCCCAATTCTTGGGAGACTTTGGTTTTGTCTCAATCCTCACTGTTCTTCCGAAGTATTCTTTGAGAGGCTCCCAGTACGATGTTCCCCATCCTTCGCTATACTTCGCCACTTGGCTCGCTGGGACCTTTGAGTGCACCATTCGCAGCTCCGTCCCGCCTTTCTTCCGCGTGAAGGTGAGTTCTAGAATCGAGCTTGGATAGTCCTCAGGCCACTCTGAGGTCTTCCATTCCTGAACTATCTTCTTGCCTTTGACCAGCTCTAAGTTCTTGCCTGAGATGTATTTGTCCCAGGCGTTGAACTTTCCACCACGCCTAGGGTCACAGGTGGCCCTGGAACCCGTGAATGCTGAGTGTTTCTTCGGGTCGATTAGAGCGCTGTAGACTTCTTTGGGTGTTACGGAGGCTATGAGGAGTCTTTGCCTAATGGTTCCAGTCTTGACGACCATTGCTTCTGGATGCAGTTGGCTGGTTCTAATAAGCGTGCATCACTCTAGCACCTATGGCGAACGGTCATTACGCCTTGGTCGCGAGCAACTCGCCTCCACGGGATTAGTCCTTAGGACCCCTGAGAGTTTCAGGGTTTCCCAGAGCCGGGATTATCGTCTCCCCAAGGGGAGGACGCCCGCTTATGCGTACTGGTCTATCGAAGGTACAATCCAGTTAAATCGAGGAACACACGCCTCCTCTGCCATTACTCCTAGGCTCTTGCAGAGGCATCGGCTTGACAATTTGGTGGACCAAAGGGTATCACTGCCTGACCTGCAGAGCCTTTACCCTGAACGGCTGCAAGGAGCATAGAGCTGGAAACATTCCCGGCAAGGCAATCATTGAAGCCACGCTCGAAGATGTTCGCATCCTGTCAGACGATCTTGCGGGCTTGATAGTTGCAGAGCTAAAGGGGGACAGAGACAACAATTCCAAGGATGCGTCTATCCCCGTGCCTCCAGACATCCCCGGAGGCCCTCCACTGGACAATGATGAAGGAGCAGAAGAGTCGGGCGGAGACGAGACTCTCGCAGAGTCGGAGCACTTCCTAGCTTCAAGAAACCGAAACGAGTTCATCTGCTCGTGCGGACGAAAGTTCGGTAGCGAACACGTCTTCTCGAGCCATGTTGAATTCGAGAGCCAGCTGAGTTCAGTCGGGGACCAAAGGTCCCGGAACTCTCTTGAAGATTAAAAGCGCCTTGGAAGCTTGGTAGTAAGGTATGAGAATGGGTCCAGCCTAAACAGTTCTTATTGAATGGGTGTGCCCAAAAGGGTCCGGTCGACTTCAGCGATCGTTCGCCGTCCTGTAAGGGCCATTGCGATGGCGAGGTCTTCTTTCAGCAATGAGAGCAATCGTGCCACTCCCGCTTCCCCACCTGCGGCTAGAGCCCACAATACGGGGCGTCCAACTCCGACAGCTTTGGCTCCCATGGCGAGAGCGATTAGAATGTCGCTTCCCCGACGAATTCCCCCGTCGAGGTAGACGGCGGCATTGGCTCCGACCGTTTCAACAATTTCCGGGAGGGCGTCTAGGCTGGCTTGTGCTTGGTCGAGCTGGCGTCCGCCGTGGTTGCTGACGATTATTCCCTTTGCACCATGATCTAAGGCCAGCTGAGCGTCTTCACTTGTGAGGATCCCCTTGACTAAGATGGGAAGATGGGCTAGCGTTCGAAGCTGGTCTACTGTGTCCCATGTGGCTGAAGCTTCGCTGCGATTATGGTACAGCTGGTCTATGGCCGTGGGGTGTGTGGGAGGAAAAACGTCGGGGCCATTTCCGAGAGGGATGGAACTCACATTGAATCCTCCTAGAATTGTCGTGTCCCTGTTGCCAAAAACGGGAGCATCCACGGTCAGAACTATTGCTGTGTAGCCGGCCTTCTCGGCCCGTTCCACCAAACGTTGAGTCGTTGCCTGTTCTGGTTGGAAATAGAGCTGGAACCATCGAGGACCTTTGGGGGCGGCTCGGGCGATATCCTCCAACGAGCGTGAACTGATGGTGCTGAAGATCGCGAGAATTTCTGCTGAACTGGCTGCCCTAGCAGTGGCTAGCTCCGCGTCGGCATGGAGTAGGCCCTGGTAGGCGGTGGGACTGACGTAGAAAGGAGCGCTCACTTTCTCCCCTAGGAGGGTCGATGTGAGGTCTAGGGTTTCTACGTTGACTAGGGCGCGGGGTCGAAGTGTCCTTCGTTGGAATGCTTCGCGGTTTGCCTTCATCGTCAGCTCTTCGCCGGCGCCGCCTTGAACATAGGCCCAAGCTGGTTCGAGGGCGTTCTTTGAGGCGGCTTCTTCAAGATCGCTGAGTGTGAGGAATCCGCCAGGTGGCTCTTCTGCCATGGCTATTACAGCTCGCCGAACAACAGGGACTCAGATTTGAACACGATGGGAGGACGGTTTCGGCGACTATCTATCAGGCACTCGCTGCGACCTTTCCACCGAAGAACTGGAAGTACTGAGCAAAACGGAACAACAGAGCAAGAAGCGTTCCTGAAACGCCTCTTGGGGAAGGCCGTGAAGATACTCTTCGACCGTCGGCCCTGTGTTCCGTTTTCATTTTGCTTTCTGTCCGGTCGGGATTCTCGTTCAATACACTTTCTAGCTCCTTCACGACGGCCTTACGCGAGCGACATGTCGAGCTCTATCTCGTCCCGCAGCGGAATGCCGTCTTTCCCGAACAATGGAATCTGCGGTTTTAGCAGGCGTGAGCGGTCAAGAGCATTCAGGTAAAGGGCTGCTAGTCGAAAACCCCTTTTCTGGTAGAATCGCAGGGCGGACATGTTATCGTTAGTCGTAATCAGCCAAAGTCTCCCGCAACCTGCGGAGATGGCAGCCTTCTTCACCGCATCCATCAGGGAGGACCCGATACCTTGTCCCTCCACTAGGCTGTTTAGCGTAACTATCTCACACTCGCCCCTTTCTACGTGATAAGTGACTAATCCAACCTTCCTATCGCCTCTGAAGGCTACGAACCCCTCTAGCTCGTCTGGATAGATGATTCGCTCCTTGGCGACGACCTTCCTCGCGCCCCAGTGCTCCTCGGTGAACTCTGCGACCCACCTCTTGTCATCTTGGGCCAGAGGTCGAACTCGCAGTTTTTCCATTTTCGTGCTAGAGCGATCTCCAAACAGTCCGGAATAAAAGCGGATTCGAATTCCTGGCTTTTCTCTCGGGTCGGGCCAACAGGACTGTCCGGAATCAATTAATAACTGTAGGAGAGTGGACGCTGTAATATGCAATTGTCTGAATATTCAGTGTCAAGAGGGCTGAGAGTAGGTGCTTTAGGTGGAGTAGTTGGTTCTGTTGTGCTCGGTGTGTTTGCGGGACTTGGATCTGTGGCAATGGGCCAGGAAGTCTTCTACGTCACGGTTGCAAAGAAACTCGGGTTTGGAGAAGCGTCTATCGCTGGCGGCTGGGCCCTCCACTTTCTGGTGGGAATAGTCGCTGGAGCAACCTTCGTAGTAGTGACATCGCGCGTGAAAATCCTAACACTTTCAACAGTTCGCAGGGGCCTCTGGGTGGGAGCTTTGGCCGGCGTTGCAGTCTGGGTGTTGGTCTATGTGCCCGTGACGGGGATTCTTGTCCCTACCGACCTGACTGACGCAACTTTCGCGGTTGGGAGTTTCATTCTGCACATCGTTTATGGCGTTGTCA
This sequence comes from Candidatus Bathyarchaeota archaeon, assembly GCA_005888735.1. GTDB lineage: Archaea > Thermoproteota > Bathyarchaeia > 40CM-2-53-6 > 40CM-2-53-6 > BA-19. The sequence goes on along the minus strand of VBBN01000035.1, from coordinate 12,371 downwards.
CGGCTGTGGTGTCAGTGTCATTGCTGCGACGTAGTGCCAAGACGTCGATCCGCGTCTAACTGACTGCTCTAGAAGTGGGATTTACGTCCGGGCTCGCGCGAGACTTATTTCCCTTCGAAGCGTTCTTGAAAAGTTCTACCAATCGGAGGGCAGCTTCAGTGTCTGAGGATGAAGCGGCGGCCTTCCTAGGAAGGCTTGGACTGGCTTTGGAATCTCTTGACAAGACCGAACATTCCAAGGAATAGTGCGACGTTCGCCATAATGTTAACCAGCTGACTGGCCAGTGTAGTGGTGACCCCGACTGATTCTATCAGGGTTCCCAGCTGGTCAGCTGGAAGGGAGAGGGTCAAAGCCAGAGATATGACGTTTCTAACCGTTAGTAGAGCGAATGCGAAAATTATCAGTGTCCAGGCTCTGAAAGACCCCGTTAGCTTTGTGACTTTGAAGGCGTAGTAGGCAACCGCTGCGGTCAGGATGAGCTGCACGACCGCCACGAAGTACAACGTTGGAACGACTACTGGGTCAAGCATTCACTCTTCATCTCGACTTGGTTTTTCCAGAAGCTCCTCGGAACAGTTCAACAAATTTCTCAGATGCCACCTTTCTACCTGAGCCGGTCATGAGACCTTCATATTCGGAGAAGGCTGACTCTATCTTGAACCCTCCAGGGGTTATCTCGAACTCTCGCAGTCTCTTGTCGTGATCGCTCCCTCGCATTTTTTGGATTAGGATGGCTTTTCGCAGAGAGGATTCGATTTCGATCTGTTTGAGCACAACGATGCAGTCTACGAGAAAACTTAGCCCAATCTCAGTAACAGAAAAAGAGGACCCCCCAGTTTGATTCACTTCCCACAGCAGGAGCGAACTCAGCTCCCGCGTTTTGAGGTGTCTGACCAGTCTGTAAGCTTCCTGCCTCAGCTGATTTTCTTGTACATACATGGCGAGGTGGCTGAGGGAATCTATCGCGATCCTTTTTGCTGGCAATTCTTTGATGACCTCGTCGAGAATGGTCTGTGTGCCTGATTCGAGAAGGAGGTTTGGAGACGTGCATACTAGCTTGAACTTGTTTGCCTCCTCCAAGCTGCGCAGGTCCCAGCCGAAGTTCTTCGCGTCTCGGTAGATTTGGTCAGGCAGCTCTTCGAAGGTTACGTAGATTCCCGGTTCGCCAAACCGGGTAATCCCGGTCACTAGGTACTGGAGAGCGAGCGTTGTCTTCCCGGTTCCCGCGCTTCCTGCAAGCAAAACAGCGTCTCCCTCCATGAATCCTCCTCTCAGCATCTCGTCAAGCTCCATAATTCCAGTCTTCACCCGTGCGCCTTCCCCGACTCGGCCGCCGAGGAGTTGGCCGAACTCGGAATGTGATGTCTTTCCGCCCGAGATGCTCAAAGTGTCTCTCCTTCTCTCGTGTCCTTAATGTGGGCCGCCACGGTCTCTAGAATTTCTCGGTCCCTTTCACGGTCTAGTAGAAGCGCTTGAGACTTGCCGAAGACCCTAGTTTTGAGAACTCCTAGGTTTATCAGATCATTTACGTCCTGTTCTATCGTGGCAGCGGTTCTTCCTATTCTTCGAGCAACACCGTCGAGAGTATCAATTAATCCCGGATTTCTGTGGAATAGGACTAGAAGGTCTCCTCTGATCTCTGAAGCGAGCAGCCTGGCAAGCGTTTCGCTTGCGTTGCTCATATTACTCGGCCCTCTATGAAGAGCAGACCCTTAGCGGTCCTCCGTGTTTCCCTGTGCTCGAAACAACCCTTGCACTCGAATGGAATGTGCAGACTGTGAAACCGCGCCAAGCCTTTCCGCTAGTGGTCGGGGAGTTCCTAGAATTGAGGCTCTTGATACTTGTTCTTGGAAAGCTGGGTTACGAGCACGAGGCAGCTTTCATTTTCCTCTCGGCTTAGGTCGATTCAGATCAGTCATAGGCCGAGTTCTTGTCTCGTTTTCAGGGTTCGCATTATGTCGCCCCTTGAAACAATCCCTAGCAGCTTGTCCTGGTCCATAACGAGGACGCGTCCGACTCCCTTCTGAGCCATCCTCTTAAGGGCGTCTGCCGCTGAGACAGTTGGAGTAACTGTGATAGTCTTCTCGTATGGGACCATTGCTTGACTGACCAGTTCCAAATCTCTCTTGTCTCCAGGAATGGTTCTGACTGAGTCCATGGTAACTAAGCCGACCACCTTGTCGTTTTGAACGACCGGGTATCCTCCGTGGGGGTGTGTTAGGAAGTAGTCGGTGACGAGGGCTTGAACGGTAATGTCGGGGGAAACTGTGAGAAGCTGTTTGGTCATGATGTCACTGACGCTGACCCGGGAGAGTATGTCTGTCATTCGGGTCTGTTTGAGGCTTGTTTCCGCGCCAGACCGTATGAACCAACCGAGAAAGAGAATCCATAGACCGTTGACAATGTTCCCTGTGAAGACAACCAGCAAGAGTCCAACCCCAATCATCAGGGTCGAGAGTCCTTCACTGACGCGCGTCGCGCTTCCGGTGGCCCCGAGCAGATTCCTGGATCTCTTCCAGAGGCTACCCCGCAGGACTCGCCCGCCGTCTAATGGGAAGGCGGGAATGAGATTGAACACTCCTAAAACAGCGTTTATCAGGGCACCATACCCGAGGATCGCGAGAATTGCAACGGGCGCCGAGACTAACATGAACAGAAGCCAAAGCGTGCCCATGACGCCCGCGATCGCGAAGCTCGTCAAGGGACCAGCTGCAGCCATAAGAACTTCAAGCCCTGCATCCTTAGGCTCCTCGGTCATTTCTGAGACTCCTCCGAAGAAGAATAGAGTGATCCGGGCAATCGGCAACCCATTCTTCTTGGCGATGTAAGAGTGGGATAGCTCATGAAGGAGAACGGAGACGAAGAGGAGCAGGGCTGAGACGATTCCGATAGACCAGTAAGTTGTCGAGTCTAACCCGGGATAAGTTAGGGAAAGGTACCCGCCGGGCGTAGCCAGGGACCAAGCGATGAGCACGAAGACGAGCCATAACGTCCAGTGGATCCTTATCGGAATGCCTAGGATTCTACCAATATTGACCGACATCTGGCAGCTTCAGCCCATTGCGGCTGAGGTAGGACTTAACATATCTCCGGCGTTCGGCGGTTACCGAGCTTGGCTCAACCTGGCACTCCCGCTCACGACAAGATCGTATTCTGAAAAATTGCGACCATGTAAAATGCCGGGGAAAATCTGCTTGAAGCAAAGTGAACCTTGGAATGGAGGCCTCGGTGAGTGCTGGAAAAGCGATTACTTTCAACAGCAGTGCTAAGGACATAATTCAAAAGCTGAAGAAGGCGAAGGCTCAGAATGCGTTGCCGCTGAAGGCCGCGTTGCGGAAGGTGTTGGAGAAGGACGGCATTGGCTATTATTGGATTCTGGAGTAAAACAGAGTAAAAGCTGGCGGGATTTTGGACTCTGAATTGAGAATGACCCTACATAGAAGAGCAAAACCCAAGGATAAGTCTACGGACTAAGCACGAACTCTCTCGATTTCTAATCGAGCGGGAAGAGAAACGCGAAACTGAAGGGAAAAAAAGGACAAGACTAAAACATAGCATCGATTGTCCAGCTGGAGAAACAATACTGTTTGGGGAGTTTGAACGTAGCTAGTGGGTGAAGACGAAGATGAAGCACTTCTAATGGGGTTTGCTATGGGTGGAGATGATGGTCTAGCGATAGCAATGATCGGCGAAGATGAATACCAAGGTAGCGGAAAGCATCGGCAATCCATATCTGAAAATGAATCTGGTTCAAGACCGGCCGGGATTATTCGATTCATAGCAATTCTAGTACTACTCGGGATTATTACCTGGCTAGCTTTATTGATTATTTTACAGCCTCGCCACGCGTCGTAGGTCTATGCAAATGAGAGAGTAGTGAGCGATCCGGGCCTGAACTGATTGCATGACGGACACAGGGGGAGAGAATAAGAAGGCACGCAAGGACGTTAGAATTCTCCTGTTAGGTTGACAGTTCTCGGGGCTCGCTCGACAAAGCGTCAATTTCTGACTAAGGGTATGAAGGGCAGCTTCTTTATTCTTTCATATCTCGGCCTTTCGAAACTGAACCCTTAGACTTGGCAAGAAGAGTAGGCATCACAGGCCAATTCTTTCGTCCCCTCTGACCAGTTCTTGTTTGCAATCTCGAACTTTACAGCTTCGGCATCGAGAAGATTGACTGTCCTAGTCAAGGTTCGAATAATCTTGGAGTATCTCTTTAGAGTCGCTTCTCTGTATCCTTCCCTCTTCATCCAAAAAAAGAGAATTCTAAAACGGCTGATTCGGGGTTTGTCGTTGGTGCGGGGGGTGGGATTTGAACCCACGAACCCCTGCGGGACAGGGTCCTGAGCCCTGCGCCTTTGACCTGGCTTGGCAACCCCCGCCTCAGAAAACCTTCCAAGAAAAGCAGCCTGATAAAACCTTCAAGCATTCGAAATAGGTTTGGAGACACCTGTGCTTCTGCGAGACGCTTATCGTGAATGTGCCTAGTTCATCTATATCAAAATCCTACCTGCAGACTTCAAGACCCTGGAAGCGTTCAGGGTTATCATTTCGTTGGGCCCGTTTCTTCCCCAATTGACAAGGTCGCTCGATGGGGGTTCCCGGTATTCGTCCTTCGACCTTTTAGCTTCAACTGTGCTACTTGGTCGACGCCAGTAGTATGCTCCCGGCTGCCATTTTCCATCTTTTCGTCGTTTGTGGGTGATGAGGTCGAGGGCTTCCCGGGTGCGCGGGTCTCCAAGTTTTCCCGCTCTTGAAAGTATCAGCAAGCCTTGTAGTAGGTCGTAGTGCCAGTAGCAGGGATAGTGCAACTTCAACCATTCCTGTTTGATAAGGCGCCCGTCTTTGCAGGACCTGTACAGCTTATGCTTCAAGAAAAACTCGCAGGCACGGTCGATAGCTTTCCTGTATCCTCTCGACCCTGTTGCTTTCACATACTCAGTTAGTCCCCATAGCGGGATGAGACTCTCGTGAAATGAGGAGTGGTCTGCCTCAGGCCGTGGGTCGCAGTTCCAGCCTCCATCAGGCCACTGCGACTCAAGCAAGGCTTGAGCCAGTGTTCGGACCTTCTCATCGTCTCCAAGTCCGATTTTCGAACACGCCGCAAGCGCGTTTCCCTCCATGGAAGCGTGTGCCCGGGCCCTCCCCTCGACTTTCTTGATCCCGTCTCGGTGCTTCTCGCCCGTCAACCATTCCAAGACGGGGCCAGCCATCTTCACAGCCTTGGGATGACGTGTAGGGATTCCTAGCTCGACCAGAGAGACCAGGCGCCAGTGAGCTCCGGTCCACTTCGCATATGGGTGAACACCAAACCCTCCATCCGCCTGCTGCCCAGACAACAGTGATCTGACAAATAGGCCTCCAGAAATCTTGGCCTGCTCAGCCCTGAGCCTTGTAGAGTTGCTTGGCTCATCCAACAGGTCTTTGAGGGCGAAATACCGGACGGACGGGTTCTCGGACTCTAGAAGCCATTCGACGGTTTGGTCGTCTAGGGGCATTTGTGGTCCCGAATTTATTTGATTCTGCCAGCGGCGTTTAGAATTCGAAGCGCGCTTAGTGTTATCATCCTATTAGGACCCCATCGGCCCCAGTCCACCACATCTGCGTGGGACACGACCCGTTTCTTCCACTGTTTATCGTTAGGAGACCAAATCGACCCGGTCACTCCTTTCTCTCCTGCGAGATGCCAATAGTAACCCTCGGCACGCCATAAGGAATCAGGGCCCCTCTTTGCCTCGACTATGTCCAAGGCATCCTTTGTTCTCGAATCGTCTAGTCTTCCAGATCGCCAAAGAATCATGAGGGCTTGGAGAATATCGTAATGGTAGTACACTGGATAATGGAGTTTCAGCCATTCTGGATTGACTGTTTCTCCTGTCTTGTCCGAACGGAAGAGATGATGCTGAAGAAAGAAATCTGCCGCCTTATCGATGGGCTTCGAATAATTCTCGTCGTTTGTCGCCGTTTGGTATTCTACGAGGCCCCAGAGTGTAGCCAGGCTTTCGTAGAAAGAGGAATGGTCAGCTTCATGCCTCCTGTCGCAGTTCCATCCTCCATCGGGCCACTGCCACTCAACCAGAGATTCTGCGAGCTGGACAACACGTTTGTCCTCGGCAAGGCCGAGGCGACTGCAAACGGCAAGGGCATTGCCCTCCTGCGAGGCACACCTTCTGTAGAGCCCGTTAACCTTGGGAATATTGGCGAGGTGAGCCTTGCCGGTCAGCCACCTGAGAATCTGATCAGTCGCTTCTCCCGCACGGTTTTCTGGAGGTATTGCAAGTTCTACCAACGAGACGAGACGCCAGTGCGCACCTGCCCATTTCTGGTAGGGATGGCCGCCGAAACTTCCATCCTTGCCCTGCCCGGCGAGAAGAGTCTTGACACGCGGTCCACTGGGAATTTGATCTCGCGCGACATGGGCCTCTTTCGAGTCTGGTGACTCTTGAAGCACCTCTGTGATGGTGAGGTAGCGGACTGAAGGGTCGTCTGATGCGAGTAGCCATTCGACCGCGGGGTCTTCGAGTTTCACAAGAGTTCCAATGGGGGCATGCTAGGAATAAGGATTCGCTGGAGAGCCTAGGCTGAACTCTAGAGGCTTCGAAGTTGGAATTCCGAAACTACAAAAGCTTGCGGGAGCGGTAGCAGGCCGAACACCGAAAGGGCCTAGAGAGGTCTAGTGTTGCCCGGAGCTCCACTTGAGATTTCTGTGCCATCGCTGCAGACTCCAGCAGAATAGGAAAGAGACTAAGAGCCCTGTTATCCAGAATCCTGCGAACTGGTAGGCCACTGGGAACAAGTTTGCAGCAGCCAGGCCGACACCAAGCCTAACAGTCCTGAGAAATATCCGAGGACAGCCTGATTCAACTGTCTGACGTCCTTGTCCGCCAGTGCGCCGAGATAGGCAAGTGCGGACGCGAACATGAATACGACCAAGATTACAGAAAAATAAGCACGCACCGTTGCTGAAGATGCAGAGCCAACCTCGAACTGGCTCACGGAAACGACAATTCCTAAAAGCCCAGCCAGTCCCGCAAGAAAACCGAGTAGTTTGAGTTCATCGTCGCGGTCTAGCATGGAACCGAAATCCTCGCCGAGGCTTTTGCCAAATAAAGCCTTCAAAACCAAAGGCCCTTCTCAGCGCGCAAGAGACTCCTCCAGTGAAAGTGCCAGATTTCCCGAACAAATCCCCCAGAATAAGCCTTGAATCGCAATCCGTCGCCGATCATCAACGCTCGCCTTGACGGCCTGAAGGAAAATGCGAACGATTCCACTTCGTCAAAATCCCAGACTCGCCTATAACACGCCCTGTCAGTGAAAAATCGCCCCATTCTCCCTGCCGGAGAGAAAACGACCGCTGAAAATTCGACCGGGCACGGACGCGGCCGTTTGAGACGTGAAACATCCTCCGGCAGCCTGGAAACTGTCCATTTATACAACAGCAGAAGTCCCAGCCGTTAAAATCCCGCCCGTCAAAACTGTTTCCACCAAGCCAAGGTCCATAGAGTTTGGAGTACAAGTGGGTCACCCTCACAGTCACAACAGTCGGCATCTTCATGGCCACCCTCGACGCCAGCATAATAGTCGTCGGACTGCCCACCGTAATCGAAGACCTGCACACCAACCTTGTCGTCGGCGTCTGGATAATCACAATCTACCGCCTAATGATAACAATACTACTCGTCAGCATAGGACGCTTCGCAGACCTCTACGGCCGAGTCCGCCTCTACAACATGGGCTTCGCAGTCTTCACCATCGGCTCCCTACTCTGCGCCCTTGCCCCAACAGCTGAGGCTCTTCTCCTCTTCCGTCTCGTCCAGGGGGTAGGAGCCGCTCTTCTCTTCGTCAACAGCGTGGCCATCGTCACAGACGCGTTCGCTGGCAAGAGTCTCGGTCAGGGAATAGGCATGAACCAGGTTGCCATCAACGCGGGAACGATCGTAGGCTATACTCTCAGTGGGCTCCTGATAGGAACACCGGTTCTCGGGTGGCGAACAATATTCCTCGTCAACGTCCCCGTCGGACTCTTTGGAACCTACTGGTCCAAGAAACGGCTGAGAGAGATACACCACTCCTCTCACCGTGAAAAATTCGACAAGCTAGGAGCCCTAACCTTCTCAAGCTCACTAACAAGCCTCCTCCTCGGCCTAACACTAGGCGGGCTAACCTCACCCCTAACACTAACACTCGTCACGCTGAGCATTCTCTTAATGGCCCTGTTTCTCCTACTAGAGAGGCGGGTCCAACACCCGGTCATCGACCTGTCCCTCTTCAAAAACCGGCTCTTCACAACAGGCAACATCGCCAACCTTCTCAGCGGACTAGCCTTCGCAGCTCTCGCGTTCACAATGACACTGTACTTTCAGTTAGTCAGAGGCTATGATGCCTATCATGCCGGAATCGCCCTAATACCATTGGAAGTCACGCTTCTACTGGTTGGGCCTGTAAGCGGTTCACTCAGCGACAGGTGGGGCGCCAGGGGTCTCAGTACTCTCGGGCTGGTCACATCTTCAGCGGGCTTCCTACTCCTCGCCAACATCAACCGGACAACCTCGGACCAGCAGATTCTCCTCTCTCTCGGAGTAATCGGTGTCGGGGTAGGTCTCTTTCGAAGCCCCAACGCCAGCAGCGTAATGGGCTCCGTACCCGCAGACCAGCGTGGAATATCCTCAGGACTACGCGCTACGATAATCAACACAAGCATAGTAGCCAGCATTCCGCTCGCACTAGCTCTGATGACATCTGACATCCCATATGACAGATTAGTCGGGATAATCGGGCAGAACCAATTGTCTCCGATGGACGCGTCATCCTTCCTCGCCGGCATACAGCACGCACTGATAGCCTTCGCCGTCATCACCCTCATCTCCGCAATCTTCTCCCTGCTAAGAGGACCCCGAACTCCACCAGGCACAGAAAAACTCGCAGAAACAGCTCAGATTGGAGCCCCGGATGGGGGTTGAACCCATGACCTACGGCTTTTTCGGTGTTTACAAAGCCGTCGCTCTACCGCTGAGCTACCGGGGCGTGTAGGTCGCCAGCCGAAAGGCGGCGGAAGATAAATCATTATCAGAAATCCTCTAGTGGGTCTTTGTCCCGCTCGTCCTAGCCGCGGCCCGCACGAGCGCGTCGACTCCTGGCAGGGTTTGTCCGGACAGTAAAGATAGCATCGCTCCACCCGCTGTGCTCACGTGCGAGAATTTTTCATCGATTCCTAGAATCGACGCCAAACCTACAAGATGTCCTCCTCCAATTATCGTGTAACTATCGCATTGCGCCATCGACTCAAGGATGGACCTCGTTCCAAGGTCGAAGCCATTTCTCTCAAAGACCCCAAGAGGACCGTTGGCGACAGTTGTCGCCGCTCCCTTCACGATTTTGGAATAGCTGTCGAGGGTTTCGGAACCAATATCAAGTGCCGAGCTTCCTGCCACGGTTCCATTCACGCTTCGGTCGGTTCTCTTTCCCTCAACTTCATAGGCCAGGTCTGTGGGGGTCTCAATTCTCCCTCCATATCTTCTGACCGCCGCTGTGGCTCGGTCGAGAAAGCTCCCTAGGCCTGAGAGATCTTTCTCATCGGCCGGTGAGAGTCTCCGGCCTTGAGCTTTTAGGAAAAGCTTGGCTGGTACACCCCCAAGCATTACCTTGTCGGCTTTTCCCTTCGACAGAATGCTCTCGATCACTGGGACTTTGTCCTCCACTTTGGACCCGCCGAGAATGTAGACGCAAGGCCTCTTGGGTTGTAAGAGGAGTGTCGTGACCGCTGTCATCTCTTTTTCCATCAATCGCCCAGCCACGCTGGGAAGTAACTCTGGCAGTCCTGTGATTGACGGTTGGGAGCGGTGGGCGGTGGCGAAAGCATCATTCACGTAGAGGTCGAAAAGTGGAGCGAGCCGTTTGACAAGAAGGGTCTTGACAAGCTTCTCGGGCTTCTCGTCGATATTCTCTTCTGCACAGAAGCGAAGATTATCCAGGACGAGAATCTCCCCCGGCTTGACGCTACTAATCTCCTTTCTCGCATGCGAACCAAGAACGTCGTCGACGAACCTAACCGCCTGCGAACAATAGCGCGACAGCAGGTTCGCATGTGGTTCGAGCGACGTGAAATCGTCCTTTCCAGGTCTGGATTGGTGTGAACAGAGAATAACCCTCGCGTCTGCCAGCTCCTCTAGTGTTGATGATATAGCGCGGATTCTCGTATCGTCAAGGATCTGGTGAGTTGCAGGGTCTAGGGGGACATTGATGTCGACTCGCAGGAAGACTCTCTTCCCAGAGGTCTCCACGTCATCGAGTGTGAGAAAGTCAAATGGTCGCAATCGAAGAGTCTTCCGCTGGGTTGGTTGATTGGATGATGGAGTTTAATTTGTTTGTCAGGCAACCCTTTTAGCCGCACGGGCTTTCCCGTCAATTTTGCCGGGGTGGCTCAGCCTGGCCAGACCTCGCATTAAGGGCCAAAGCGCCGGACTCATAACCTGCCTGGAATGTGAGAGATCCGGAGGTCGCGGGTTCGACAACCCGATGCTGGGTTCGAAATTCCCGTCCCCGGCACTTTCAACCGCGCCGGAGAATATCCACTCGGCCATCTTTGCGGCCGACATAGGCCACGTCGCACATTTGTAGGAAAAGCCCCGTCTCGATAACTCCTGGAATCTTCTTGAGTTTTTCACCGATTATTTCTGGTCTCCGTAGGTTCCTGAAGTACGCGTCTACAACTAGGTTTCCATTGTCAGTTATGATCGGGCCCACTTTTCCTGTTCCATGGCGGAGAACAGCCTTCTCAGAAAGACGCTTGATCTTGTCATGGGTAGAGCTGTATGCGAATGGGACGATTTCTACCGGTATTGGTTGGCTCCCTCCGAGAGTCTTGGTAAGTTTTCTCTCATCAACGACGACAACGAGGCGATTCGCCGTTGAGTCAACAATTTTTTCGCGTAAGAGTGCCGCACCTCCACCTTTCACCATATCGAGACTTCTCCACTGCACTTGGTCTGCTCCGTCAAGAGCTAGGTCAAGCTCCATGTCTTCTTCCAATTGCGTAGTTTGGAGCTTGAGACTTCTGACGGCGATCTCCATCTGGTAGGATGTAGGGACGAACCTGATGTCGAGGTTCTCCTTTCGAATCTTCTCCGCGGCCAATTCTAAGGTGCTGAGGACTGTTGTTCCGCTTCCCAACCCGACTATGGTGCCTTGGCGCAGTTCTCGGATGGACTGTGCGGCGGCATTGAGGCGGGCCTTTTCTACCCATGACAGTATCGTCAACCCTCCGTCTCGATTTGTTCCAGCCGCTCCATCGCTTTCAAGACCTCTTCCCTGATCGCGTCTATTCGTTCTTCTGCTTTGTTCTTGGGTTTTTCTTTGGTGGGTTTCCCTCTCTGGTTCGTCTGGTTTTGCTGGGCGTCCGTGGAGTCAGCCTCGGGAGGCGGGGCCGTTCCGGGCGTGTCTCCTGTCTTGGGGCTGGGTAGCAGGGCGTGTTGAAGAGAAGGTTTGATCTGGTTGATGCGCTGGTCAATCTCCAGGAGCTTAGCGTGGAAACTCTTCAGAAGGTCTTCCTTCGCCGATTCCAGCTCTGATAAGTCGACTATTTTCTTGTAATCGTCTATTTCCGAGTCGACACGCTTGAGGTCGGTCTTGTAACGCTGAACTAGTTGGGTTCTCTCGGACTCGCTAAGTTGGCCCCTGGTTTCTGCTTCGTAGATTTTCGTGAGTGCCCCGCCAATGATGTCCCGTTCCAGGGTAGCGATTCGCAGGCGGTCGCGCGCTCTTTTTGCGTCGCCTTCAATCACAGACTTTTGCATTATGTCTGGGATTTGGAATGGATTGACCCCTTCCGTTGGAAGTCGTTCCTCTGGCGTGTTTTTTTTTCGTCCGAATAGAAATATGACAAGCGTAAGAGATGCGAAAGGCGCTTTTGGGCCCTTCCCCCGCAATAAGAGCATTCCTCGAGTGATTGCACGGGTCACTCGAGGGCAGGACTATTATAGGTTTAGCGAATGAACCACCTCTTCAAACAGCTTGCATTTGTAACTCCCGTTGTGGGCTTCGCGTCAGGCTATGGTTAATACTTGTTAGAATGTTGCTGCTAGTGACTGTGCGTCTCATTGTCAGTTGCTATTCGATGCGAGAGTTGCGGCATGCCGATGGCGTCAAGCCAGGATCATGGAGCTCAAGACTCCGACAATCCCTACTGTGTACATTGCACTGACATGGACGGAAAGTTACTCTCGTTCGAGAGAAAATTCGAAGATTTCGTCCAGCAGGCCATGAAGAACCGTTGGTTGAGCAGGGAGCAAGCGGTGCGAACCGCAATAGCTGAGATGGAACAGATGCCTGCATGGAAAGATAAGATTCGAAAAGCGGCCACCTCTTCAAGGAGC
>VBBN01000034.1:689-93291 GCA_005888735.1 Candidatus Bathyarchaeota archaeon | reverse complement strand
AATCTGGTCGCACAAGGGTGGCGATTCCTTTTCTGGTCCCTCACGACCCTGTAAGGCATGGGGTTCGACCTTCAAGTTGAGCGCCTCGGGCGGGGGTGCAAATGCAAGTTCAAACCCCCTTCCCCACAAGCTTTTTCGCCACAAGATGGGAATCGAACCTCAAATCAGGTTTCGGGCGAGCGGGACGACTCACATGCGGAGCCCATCTGTCTCAGCCCCTTAGTGGAATATTGTAAGGATGGGCCACGCTCCGATGCTGGAAGCATTATGATGAATTTGATATCGGTGCTGGATGGTAGGCAACTCAAGGGGAAATGAAGAAGGATTATGCCGCGCCCTCTATCACATGGGCCACTCTGTCTGCATCCGCTGGTGTCGAATCTCAAGACGATGAATCCGTAACTCCAAAAGCCGTATCAACAGAAACGGTCAATTCGTTGCAGATATGTCAAGAATCGCTTGCACTGGCTAAGGGGGAGGAACCTCTTCTATCTCATAGGCCACCTGTTTCAGTCTCTTCGTGAAAGAGTCGATAATCTTGGGCACGCGAAAGCCTCGCCGGGACTAGGGGAAGTGGTTAATGTTTTGAGGCAATTTGACATTCGAACATCTCTGGGGAATGAGAGTGCTACGATCGACCTCAGGGAAATCGATCATCTCTTGGGATTGCTAATTGAGCTCGAAAGGGTGAGATTTTCGATTCTCTCTCTTACACTGGGCTTAGAGGTCAAGTAATTCAAGAACTTGTGCTTCTCTGTCATCTCGACATCCTTGAATCCAATAAGCTCAATCTTCCTCAGCACGCCTAGCAATGGCTCTTTCCCAATGACTGTCGCTGCTTCCCGGTCTGCTCCGAGCATCAATTTTCTTCAAGGGCTTGCCGCTGGTTAACGCGCCAAATATTAATGATGCAAAGTTGAAGGGGACATACGCTGAGAATCAGTATCCTTCCTACAGAGAAAGGTACCAAAAAGGGGATTAGAAAGGTGACGATTGTTGGAATAATCATGAATGGTAGGACGGTTCGAAACATGATGGGTCTTGTTTTGCTTCCACCACATCTTCCTGTAGAAAATCGAGGACGATGCTACAAGGGGACCCATTCTTCCGGAGAAAGACGTCCCAGCATAACAGGGGCAACTACTATTCGGTTGCGTCCGATCACAGGCCTGTCAGGAGCAACGAATGTAGCTGGACCCTTCCCCGAAGAGATTTCGTCACGCAAGGTCAGCTGAGTGGGAGAGAAATTAGTAATGCCGAGTTCGCCGCACAACTCTCTCGTAATTCTTAGGATACGGTCCCGACCACCCTTGCGATACTGGCAGGATTGGACCCGTTGTTGATTCTGGTCTACAGCCAAGTGGCTCTCAGCCTGATGCTTCCACTGCCCTTGCTACCGCTTGTCAAGTTCACCAGAGACAGGAACATTATGGGAGTATTCACAAACGGCAAGCTAACGACGATCTTTTCCATAATCTTCGTTGGATTATACTCTCACTGAATGGTGTGCTGATCTTCATCAGCTTCGGAGGTAAGATCTGACCACCACCAGGCTTCGGATTTTAGTGAGGTACTGGTTTCTCAGTCGACGTAGTCGGCGATGCTACGTAACAGACGTTAATTTTAGATTAAAAGTCTTATAAGCAAGTAACACCTGTTACTATGTTGCAATAAAATGCAAGAGAAAAAAACAACAATGCAAACCAATATAGATTTCCCGACCTACGTCTTCGCGACCGTCAATCCGGGCCGCATGACGAACGTGGTCGCGGAGCTAAAGCGAAACAGCCAGATAGACCTCATCGCACCGGTCACAGGCAGATACGACCTAGTACTACGCCTGAAGGCCAACACACCACAGAATGTATACCAGACAGTCAACCAAATCCGCGAGATCAGCGACATACGCACCACCACTACACACACCGGCTTCGACGGTATTCAGCCGGTCAAGAAGCTCGAGAGCCAAATGGCCCTGGGAGTTTCACTGTTGAACGTTCAGCACACATCGATCGAGAACACCATTAAGCAGCTCAGCAACATTCCAGGCTTCGTAGAAGCATGCACCGTACCAGGACAGTTCGACATCGTAGCACTCTGGCAAGCAAGAACCTCTGAAGACATCGTGAAGCAATCCGTTGAGAAAGTTAGTAATCTCGAAGGCATCTTCCATGGCGAGACACTTCTCGCTTATGCACCGTTCTTCAAAGCGTAACAATCCGAAATATAGCTTCGTAGACCTTCCCCAAGTTTTTAGTATCCGAAATAGACGAAGACTCGCAAACCGTAACTTTACGATAACAATGAGTCTAACAACCGTTGGATTCGAGAGCGCGGTTACCCAAGGACTTTTTTCTGGACACTTGGGCGGACCCGCTGGGTTGAGTTTCTGAAAGTGCATGTTAGCGTACCCGTCTTATTTTTCATTGCGTTGACTCATCCCTATGATCAAGGACGACTGCTGCATAGTATCTCGGAGTCCAACAACATAGCGTCCATATGCGCGTTGCTATAAAAGAGGGTCCGAAGTTTGGTCTCCTGGTTCGCGGCCCCGGTCAAGTCCGAATAGAGTACTGTCCCTTGAGAAGGAGTCAGAGAGTCTCGGTCGTTGATTAGCGAATCCTGCCTTTCCTCAGTCCTTCCTTGCCGGCCATCTTTTTCCTCTTTTTCTGCCATTCCTTACGTGTCGTCCTCTTTCGCCCGAAGAACAGAGTCGAACATAGGTGTGCAATTTTAGTTAATCGGATGCTTTGGAGAAGCGGAACAAATTCACGCTAAGGGTGGCGGACCCGCCGGGTTCGCATGGACAGCCTTGAAGGAAGAGAACCAAGACTGGCCGTGCTGATGAAGTCCCCTTTTTCGAGAGGATTAAAGACGCTGAGCCCGGTATTAGCAGGTTGCATCATTCGATGCCGAAGGCATATTCAAAGTCGTTGTCTCAAGACCGGAATCTGGAAATGGAGAAACTCTGGCTTCTTGCGATGCCTTCACAATGTTATTCTTCTGGTCTTCCTTTCAGACCTGCGCTCAAGCTTGGGAAGTTTTATTTCGAGAATACCTTCAGTCATACTTGCTGACACTTTTTCTGTATCTATGCTTTCGGCAAAGCCGAAGTTTCGGCGGAATGTAGAGAAAGCTCTTTCCCTATGCAAATAGGTTTTTCCCTTCTCTTCCTTCTCCATGTCAGAGTCAGCAGACAACGACAACTCGTTCGTTCCAACTTGAATATTCAGAGTTTCCTTCTTCAACCCTGGAAGCTCTGCTTTCACGACATATTCGCTGTCAGAGTCGATAACATCAACGTAAGGTATTCGCGTTGGCAGTTCATATTCAATTGGCCATTCGAATCCCCTGAAGGGGTCCCAGGGAATTAGGCTCATTGTGTCCAACAACTTGTCGACTGAAGGGCTCCAACTCGACGGAGGTTCCTTAACAGCAAGCGCAGGCTTTGTCTTTTTAACGACCGTTGCAGGTTCTTTCTTCTTGGGCATGGCTAAACATTCATGGTTTTGAATGCGGGCCTATATAGTTTCTTTGTGTGTCCGTCTTTGGCCTTGGTAGAGTTTTCCAAGAGTGGTGCTGGGGCTCGAAGCGATCCATGTTGGAGTAGCTCAAAACGCGGTCATAGAGCAGACAGAGGAATGTAAGAGGGACGATCTTACCAAGTTTCTTCGCTTCAAACCCTCTGTCCCTCCGATTGCGTCTTCTTTGGCTGTTTCGCCAAGGTACCGGCGTTTGCCGGTATCTTCTGCCATTCGTGAATTGTCCCAATTAACATTTGAACTACTACCGTCCTCGAGAGAGGCATGATTTGGGATGCGGTTAACTCTTCTCAGCTGGTGTTTTTCACAAAGACTGCAGTTACGGAAAGGGTGATAGAGATGTCTCCAGGGATTGGACTTTGAGATAGAATGGCTGGCCACCATCCCGTAGAGCACGGAAAGTCTTCTCCCGTCACAGACGAAGGCTGACTCAACTATTGGACAGAATACTATAACCGAAGCAGGCAGCTAAAATTGGCCAGCCAGGCAAGTTGGAACGCCACCAGAGAAGTATGGAAGAGGAAGCTGGTCCAAGCAGAGAGGGTACGCTGTCGGAGGTGCAGACATATTGTCAAGCTATGGCTCAGAACTTACGGTTACGGCCCAAAAAGTTACGTTCTGAAAAAGACCATATCACAATACGGCAAGACGAGAAAGACAACCCTAAGATTACCATGCGATGCTGGTTGGTGGGTTCTGTGAACTTCTTTGGCCAGTGCTGCTCCCGAAGATCCCATTTTCTGGGAAGGCGAGAAGTGTTTTCCTAGGGTTTAGTTTGTAATCCTTGCTTGGTTAGACTTCCTGAAGCCTTCTATATGTTCGTCTCTTGTCTTTTTCGTTTCCGAGTTTTTGGAGTAGCCTTCTTGGTGAAGGGTGAGTCTTGTTCCCCCGTTTGGTATTGAGTGGAAGATTAGTGTGACCCTAGTCACGTCGATGGATTCGTAATGAACAATTATCGCATATGGTTCAAGTCTCTTATTTGTTGAGGACACAAGGATTGTAGGGCATTTGCATTTCTTCTCTGCAATGACGCTGAGCATCAGGGGGTTTGTGGCGGTCGGTGCAATCCATTAACAAGCCCATCTACACGGCTTGCTATCTAGTCGCGGCGTCAGCGAATCTCTCAGCCTGTCGTCTTGGCGCGTTTCGGGGGTTTCTCTTTTCCATGTTCCGAATCTTCCTCTTTCTCCGTTATCTGCTCTGAAACATGCTCCGCCGACTCGTCCTCAGTCTCCTCCAGCTCTTCATCCTCATCGACCTCATCATCCTCTCCACTGTTCGCCTCGACATCCTCCGAGCTCATTTCCTGGTTCTCCAGCTCTCCATTCTCATCCGGACATCGTGTCTGCAGTTTCAGTGGCCTCTGAGCTCTTCGTTCCCCTCTGCCACTCGTTCGCTCTCTCAGCCAGTCTGGCGAGGAAATCCTCATCGTCCCTCGACAATTGCGCGTCCCGCTCCACTTTGCCCTTAATTGATTGCAGCCTAGTCTCTTCCTCTCCGAGAGGAATCTTCGAATCCTCTATAATCTTGAGCAGCATGTGAGGTCCTGATACTCCCCTGCCCTTCCTCATCCTCAGCCCTCGCTCCAAATTCCAGACGTCATCATCAAACGGCCTTCCTCCGCTGCCCTCGCATTAGTCATTGGGTGGACGACCGCTATGCTTGTCTCTTTGGAATCGTCTCCCGCGGCGGGCCCGTCTGCTGTGAGCATTACGCGCCGGCTGCCTACGCTTCCTAGTATCCTCCTTTCCCACTCAAGCCACCCTTCTCATAGTTGGCGCTCTCCACGCAAAATCGGTACTAGTCCGAGCCTATAAACAAAGTCCAGAACCAGCTTCACTTGCTTCAAAGTCTGACGAGAGTCACGCTCGTTCACGGAGACATCAACAAATACGGAGGAAGCCCCACAACAATTTTCTTTGATGGTCAGGATGGACAGTCGCTAAGCTCGGCAGTCACACAGTCTAGTGCCTCTTTCCAGTACCAATATCAACTCTATCTGAAATCTGGAGTCAGTTATGGCGTTAGAATCAACTATGAAGGCGGACTCTTTTCAAGTGGTGGAAGTTGTGCAGGAATACCTGTTGTCATGGATTGGCTTTCTTCAACGTCAGCAGTTCAAGGTGGGTTGAGCTCAGCCCTTCCAGAGAGAAGGTTGTCAATTCGCTCGGGAAGACTCGGACCGTATGAACGGAGGCTACGCTTCGCGCGCAAATCGTTGTTCCTCTCAACATCAGGAAGGTGCATATTGTCGATCTTCTTCAACGTCGAAATTAGTCTCTCTCTTCCGATGAGTTCTGCTGTCCTCAAGTCTGCCCTCAGCATCCGCCTGTAGACGGTTTTTCCCACGCGGAGAGCATAAACCAGTCCCACAGGTAAAAGGGGAACCACCGCGAGAAAAAGAGCGGTTAGGGAAGAGAAGAATCCTCCAATCACTTTCCCAACTATGGCGAATCCGCCCAGATAGGCTAGGCAGCCCAGTGTCCAGCGCAGGTTCGAACTCATCTTTTCCGCGCCTAGTTGATAGGTAAATATTAGTGAAGATGCTATGATAGGTCTCCAGTCCTCTGCCTCCAGCTTTTCCCTAACACTGCTGGCCAAACAGATGTGTCCACGCTGGAAAACGGGAATGTCCGGAGGCATCATTGCTCTCACATATGGGGACGCAGCCGGATGCCTCTCCACCCAGATCACGTCGCTGGGCTTAAGACGCGCTATACCTAGCTGGCGACATAGTTCGCTGGTGAGGTTCACGATTCCCTGATCATCTGACATCCGGAGAGCCCACTCGCCGTCGAGAATAGTCTTGCTAAGACCATAGTCGGTCAAAATAAGCCGAATGATACCTTATGCATGTTCAGAGGAGAACTGCGCGCAATGGTTCTGGAGTCTCCTTGAGGGAAAAAGAGCGTTTTCCGGATAAAGTGGTGAGAGCTCAACGGGAGTCCGGGGAGAGTCGGACTCCTATCGGGCTCTTCCAGATGCTACCCAGGTAGGAGCTGAACCTGAGTCCGGTTCCCTTCTAAGGCGTCTCGACTGCCAGGGGAATGTTGGTCCAAAATCTGGAATCGCGAGGTGCGCGAATCCCACCCCCCGCACCACTATGCGGGAAATGCAAATGACCGAGGATGCTGCAAGACGATACTGCAAGAGGAAACCTCAAGAGGCCTATCGCCTAAGATAGTGAAGCGAAACAATTCTTACTTCTTGTTGGTTGGCCCACCCGCCTCGCCCAAATGCTCCCGCGGAGGAAAGCTATGAAGACTCGCAGGCACAGCGGTGGCTCGTTTGAGCCAGATGGGCGACAGGATTGTGGTGACGACTACCATCAAGACGATCATAGAGTAGATGGCGGGTGAGATTACTCCTGAGGCGGTTGCTAGTCCAGCGACGATTAGCCCAACCTCGCCACGGGAGATCATGGCGATTCCCACTATCCGCCCGCTGATGCTGCTCTTGAGGAACAGAGAGGCGGGAAATCCGCAACCGACAAACTTGGTGACTACGGCCACTGCGATGAGGCCGACGCCGATTAAGGCAACTGTCGGGGTGACCCCGGCCAAGTTGACTTTGGCTCCGATGACAGCGAAGAACAGTGGTCTGAATATGAGCTCGAGCTTCTCCACGTACTCTCGCATGCGTGCTGCAATATTTGCTCCTGCTAGGCCCATTCCTGCGGCGAAGGCCCCGACGATTGGTGAGAGGCCGATGGCGGCTGCCAGAGCTGCCATGCCGAAGAAGAAGGCGGTGACCACGGTCTCAATACTGCCCGGGGCTTTCCAAATCCGGGCCTGGGTCAGGCGTGGCTCAACGAGGACTGAAATCCCTAGCAGGATGCCGAACAAGAGAAGGACTTCGCCGATCACGGAGGCCACACTTAGGAAGCTGATTGAGCCCTGACCGTTAGTTATCACAGAGACGACAACACTTAGCACAGCTATCGCAAGAACGTCGTCGACAACCGCAGCTCCAATTACCAGCTTTCCTTCTGGACTGTTCAGCCTTCCCACTTCGCGGAGTGACTCGATGGATATGGCGATGCTCGTGGCTGTC
The DNA here is from genome assembly GCA_005888735.1 of Candidatus Bathyarchaeota archaeon. Lineage (GTDB taxonomy): Archaea > Thermoproteota > Bathyarchaeia > 40CM-2-53-6 > 40CM-2-53-6 > BA-19. Next base: position 85,696 of record VBBN01000034.1, on the reverse strand, counting down.
AGAGCCGCCGCAACCATCAGGCTGGTGGCTGCGTCAAAACCGAGCGCGGCGAATAATAGGAGCCCTCCGAAGAATGGAAGCACGACTCCCAAGGTTCCGGTGGTAAACGAGGCCGCGCCTCCCTTGACAAAGTCGCGAAAAGGCATTCCCAGACCAGCAATGAAGAGAATTACAATCCCGCCAATCTGAGCGAACGCGAGAACCACGTCATTGACCTCGACAAGATTGGGCTGGATCTGCACGAGCCCACCAAAATAGAGAGGCCCCAGTACAATGCCGGCGCTTAGTTCTCCTAGAACTATGGGAAGGTGAAACCTTGCGAATAGCTCCGCGAGAAGTTTGGCTCCCAGCAGGAGTATGCTAACAGCTACGATTGCTTGGAGCACCGGGTCAGACTGTAGTGCCACATTCGATCCCTCTCGGATAGAGAGTCTTTTCGGAGAAGTGCTCTATATGATACGTTTGGTTCTTGCAGAGGTAAACTGGTGCGCGAGTCCACCCCGCTCCGGAAACGACCTCAACCTATGAATTTCTTGGGACTGAGACCAGGTCTCTTTCTATCGGGAGTGCTGAGTTGGGTCAGGAGCCTCTAATAGGACATGAATAGGCCTTTGGTTCTCAAGACCATTTTTCTGCGCTCTTTCAGGATTCGATTGGCGGTGTTTCCGGTATGGGAATTGTTTCCTGAACGATTGCCTTGCCGGTTGGACGTTTCCCACTAGCTGCTTCTGAGTTTAGCCTTTTCCGTAGGAACCTTGCTGGGTCTCTTCGTTTCTTTGCTGGTAGGCCAAGAGTGTGCAGGCTAGTTTCTCCAACGCTTGAGTGGGCGAGCTTCCGACTTGGCTTAACGTGACCAAAGCTCGCGTAACAGAATTCAATGCATTTAGCTTGTAACACGCACAATGCACAAGTCAATTCGATTATTGGATCAATTCTGGCGGGCGCACCGTCCCCGTGTCGTTAATTTGTCCACTACTGCGCTCAGATCAGTGTGATACCTCTTGCCCCTAACTGGTCCGGGAGGACTATGGAAAAATAGGGACCTCGACCATTTCCTTCTAGATTGGAGGTAACCTGGCTTCCGACGTTTCCACCTCGTATGGAGACGGCTTCGAGGTGCCTTCGAAAGTCGACAATGCTCTCGCGCCTCGTGGGTGCATTTTCATCCTATGCACCGATTCCATAGTTGAGTCGAGACGATAATCGAGGAGACGCACACCACACCGCCCACCTGCAACGCTCTATCGGTCCACGACATCGAATTGTCTTCACCTAGTGAATCAACCACTCGAAAGCAAGTGTTAATCTATTTTGCCTCAGTTTACAGGCAGTAATCAGCAGATCAAGAAGACAGCTCGAAGGGTATTGTCGCATGATAAACTTCTGGAAAAAATGGGTCTCGCCTCTCTTCTCTCCGAACACTTCGACAGTATCCCCGTTGGCAGTGTGTAATACGACGAACTGGTCCTCCACGTGAACAACGCTCAGTCCCATTACATCCCGGAAGAGGCCTAGCATCGATTCAAACCGGCGCGTCCTTACGCAAGCCTATACTATTCCAAGAATCTTCACGTGTGAATCGCACCTCTAATCTAGTGGTGAACGCTGTCCGACACTCAGTTTCACATGCCTCTTCTATTTAATAGGGAGATTTTGACCGGCGTTCGCAACGCTAACCACTGAAGTGCGATGCAACCCACCTACCTTTTCTTCAACAAGGGAACCATTCTGATAAAGAGCGATGCCAAGGTTCCCTACTCGACTTGGGACGATAGGGTGCGGGCATTCAGAGCACAGGGCCTATACTACGGGGAGATAGTCGAGTTTCTGAACAAGAGCGACCTCTCGACAGTCAAGGACACTGTTCAGGACCTGCCTCCCTATCCCGACCTGATGAAATGCAGAACCGTAACCATGAGGGGGTACCAGAAGAGGGCGCTCGGCGCGTGGGACAAGGCAGGAAGACGCGGGGTGATAGTCCTGCCAACCGGTGCAGGAAAGACGGTGATTGCCATGAAGGCAATCGAGCTTGTGAACCTGCCTGCCGTTGTAATCGTTCCGACGCTGGACCTGCTGGAGCAGTGGAGGAAGAGGGTACAGGAGGAACTCGGCATCGAGGTCGGGGTGTACGGCGGTGGAGAGAACAGTGTCAAGGCCGTTACGATTTGCACCTATGAATCCGCGTACATAAGGGCCGGAGAGCTCGGCAACAGGTTCAGCCTCCTCATCTTCGATGAGGTGCACCATCTTCCAGGTGAGAGCTTCAGGCAGATAGCGGAGATGTTCACTGCTCCGTACAGGATGGGGCTGACCGCGACCTACGAGAGGGAGGACATGCTCCACCTCGAGCTTCCGAGACTAATCGGGGGCGTGGTCTACAGGCTCAAGCCTGAAGACCTTGCTGGAAGATATCTCTCTGCCTTTCGGCTCGAGAAGGTGAACGTCGAGCTCACGCAGGAGGAGAAGGCGGAGTACGAGAAGAACTACAGCGTGTTCACGCAGTATTTGGAGGAGAACAGGATATGGCTCAACTCCCCTATCGCGTTCCGGAGGTTCATTATGAGGAGCTCGAGGGATCCGTTGGCGAGGCAGGCTCTCCTGGCGAGGAACAGGGCAATGTCCGTCGCGTTCAACTCCGAAGCGAAGCTGGACAAGCTCGAGGAGATACTCCACTCGAATCCCGACGACAGAGTATTGATCTTCACCCAGCACAACGACCTCGTGTACAGGATATCGAGGCGGTTTCTCCTCCCGTTCATAACCCACACCACTGGAAAGGAGGAGAGGTTCGAAGTGCTGAAGGGCTTCCGGGAGGGGAGCTATAGGGCCATTGTGACCTCGAAGGTGCTCGACGAGGGGATCGATGTGCCCGAGGCCTCTCTCGGGGTCATCGTGAGCGGGACAGGCAGCTCGAGGGAGTTCATCCAGCGCCTTGGCAGACTCCTGAGGAAGAGCGAAGGAAAGGGGCAGGCGAGGCTGATAGAGCTCGTATCGAGGGAGACTTCCGAGACTAGGACGAGCAGCAGAAGGACGCGGAACAGGAAACATGATCGCGGCCAGAGGGAGGAGAGGAGGAAGGCTGGACGGCTGGAAGTCAGAGATGAATTCGGCAAGGACAAAGAGGATTTTTACGACGAGGGTGAAGAAGTAGTGGTCGCGTAGGAAAATGATGATGCGATAAGAGATGCTCCCGTCAAACCTGCTCCGGGCAAGAATTTCCAAAGGAAGGATACGCCCACTCTACGTAGCTCTCGATACTGGCAGCTTGGCCCTGGCGGAGAGGATAACGGGCACCTATAGAGATGGAGTGGGAAAAAGGAAAGGCGAACTCCTAGAGAACCTAAAGGAAGCAGAGAACGACGGACACGACTTCAAGCTGGTCAGAGGACTCTCAATCCTTCTCGATAGGAGATCGACCTTTGAGGCCGAGAATGCGCTGAACCCTGTCGAGGCCAGAAGAACCGTATTCAGAGAGGCTAGCAGGACCAGGGCGTCAAGCCCAGGGGAGAAGAACACGGTGCTTCAAAGGGTCTCTACCGAATTAGGCGTCTCTTCTGAAGCACTAGAGAGGACACTCTTCAGCGATATCGAGGACGAACTGATACTGAGGGATTTCAAGCCGTTCCCCGGCCCCGATACGCTTCTCAAGTACTACAACCTCTCCCTAGCGCAGACTCTACTCTTCAAGTCGCTCAGGGTCGAGTTCTCCGCATCCGGCAACTGGAAGAACATCTTCAGGAACGTGAAGTGGCTGGGTCTAATCTACTCCATTGACAGGGAAGAGGGCCAGTTCAAGGTCTCACTCGACGGCCCCTTCTCCCTCTTCAAGATGACAGAGAGATATGGGACATCGATAGCAAAGCTCCTCCCTCAAATAATATTGTCAGATTCGTGGGCGATCAAGGCAGAGATTCTCGCCAGAAGCAAGGGAGGAAAAGTGTACAGTTTCGAAGCCGATAGCGAAGAACTGAAGGGTCTCATCACGAATGTCGGAAGAGTCGACGACACAGTTGGTCAGAATGCGAAACAGCCGCAGGCCGGCCAGCCGTACGACAGCAGCACAGAGGAGAGGTTTTCCAGGTCGTTCCTCTCCCATGGTACAGGATGGGTACTAAGGAGGGAGCCTGAGCCTCTCATCGCAGGCACCCACGTGCTGATCCCGGACTTTTGCTTCGAGAAGGATGGCGTGAAGGTCTACCTTGAGGTGGTCGGTTTCTGGACTCCCGAGTATCTTGAGAGGAAGATAAACAAGCTCAACTCGATTGCCGCCGGGATAGATATGATCATCGCGGCCGACGAGGGTTTGGCCTGCTCCAAGCTCGAGAGGCTCAAGGGAAGAGCGCTGGTGATATACTACAAGAAGGACGTGCCGATGAAACCGATAATCGAGCATCTGAAGGAGAGGGAGGCTTCAATCGTAAGGGAGCAGGCCGACAAACTCAACAGAGGAGGGGCAATCGCGCTGAATGGGGACGTGGTCAGCATTAAAGAGGTTGCTGATGAGAAAGGTGTTGCGGTGGCGTCGCTAAGGATGGCCTTACGGGACTTTAAACCCGAAGGGTATGTGAGAGTCGGTGATCTTCTAATCTCAAAGGCCAAGCTCAACCAGATCGACGAGAATCTGAGAGGTGTCGAGAGGCTAGCAGATGCTCTAGGGATAATCGAGGCCTCAGGGGTAAAGGAGGAAGAGGGCAAAGTACTGGAGATTCTCGGCTACACGTCGATCTGGGAAGACGTGGAGATGGACAAGGCCAGGATATCGAAGATAATAGCGACGACGAAAACGACCCCGCCCAACGAGACGTCCTGAATCATCATTCAATTCCGGTTGTAATGCGCTTGCTATCACCCAGGAGAAAAACCGGGTCGTCGCAGGCGATGTGATTGACAATCAAACTCTTAGAGTCAGCCGAGGTCGGAAGATCAAAACTACTCAGAGAGCTGGAGAGAGATCCAGTTAAGAATCTATACGCGATTTGGAACTTGACCCGGGATCCAGATAACACGAAACTATACTCCTGTTTCGAGGGAAACAGAATGCTAGGCTACTTGCTGCAGTACAGCGGCCTCTCTCATCCAATGGCAATACTAGAAGCAGAATCAGAAGAAATAGGTTCAAAATTGATGGATGTCTTATCATGGAAAAAATTTGCGATACTCGTCTCGCCAGCCAGATACAACATTGTGGCGGAAAGATACAGATCAATATGGAGCTGTCTTGAGAATGAGCTAAGCCTCACAGACAGCCCGATCTCATCAGTCAGCTCAGAATATGAACCGGTCAAAATCCCGTCTACCGAGGCCGAGAAACTCTTGGACTTCTATCCCCGCCAAACCGCTGGTTCGAGAAGTTAGCAAATTATGAAAAGTGGCTGAGCAGTCAAACAGTCTATGGTATCTTCGTAAACGGAAAGATCGTATGTGTTGCAGGCACCTACATCGAAAGCCGGCATGGATGGATGCTCGGGGGACTCTACACACACCCACGCTACAGGGGGCTCGGGCTAGGTACAACAGTTACTTCTGCGTTAACGATAGAAGCTCTCAAGAGATCACAAAGGGCCATTGCTTACGTCGAATCTAGAAACAAACCCTCGTTGAGAATCCTCGAAAAACTGGGCTATCAGAAAACTCGCGACATAATGTTTGCAGACATAGGGACAGGGGTCCGTCCCCTGATGAACTAGAAATGTAGTCATGATTCGATTAGAGCGCCGTGATTAATTGCATTCAAGATCAATTAACGGCATCGGACAAACAGTCAAAGCCACTAACAGAGTTTTCTTGATCTAACCAATCATTCCTCAGAACACAGTCGGGTCCAGCCGCGGATGTCTCTGGCTGTCGGAGCACTCGTACGGTTGATTATTGGTCGCCTCTTGAAGTCAAGGAGTTCTGACTCGATGCTTCTGGACCCGGCCTCGTGCAGAGCCTTCAGAATCAGGTGGCAAATCTCGCCACAATAAATGGGAATTTTCTCGTGGAGGAATGATATACGGGAACTTGCAAGCCGACCACACCCCCCAGACACGGCGGATACAGAGTCTTCGAGCCAGGGTGAACACGGCGAAACAAGAGCTGCTGATGGCAACTGGTCATTCCTAGCACTCACTGCTAAGTGCCGTTCCGGCTCCAGACCCGTAAGCGACCTACGCCAGCAATTACACTTGTCAGGCCTAGCTGGGATGGTTCGAGCCCGTGGTCAGTCCACAGCACCACAGCATCGCTTAGTCGGGGAGCGTGCACCGTGGTACCCCGGGGGCTATCGAAAAGCCCGCTAGAAAGGAACAGTATAAGGAAGAGCCTCGCGACTGAGGCCTTCCAACCCTCTTTTTTCTCTCACTTCTTCTTGGGACCTGGCTGTCTCAGCCATCCCTCAACAGCGTCACGACACCGCAGGCTCGTCAATACTCAGATACTTCTCCTCGGCACGCATGGTTGCTCTGACACCTATCGGCAACGTCATCTGTGGATCAGTATGTCCAAAGTCCATGTTCATCATGATCGGAAAGTCATAGCCTCTCGTGTTCTCCAAGATTATCTTGTCAAGACCAATGCCTGTCGATGCTGGCTTGAAACCAGCTGTTAATGTACGCCCAACCAGCATTCCATTGATCTCGTCGTAGACCCCTTTTGTCCGCAGGTTCGCCAGGGATCTGTCTACCCAGGCCAGTGTCGAACCGTAGTCGGAATTTGACGCTTTCGTATCATCCGACAACATGGAAATAGCAAACTATGAATGGTACTTTGGCGATGGGACATCTGCAACTGGCCGATCGGTGATTCACAGGTATGCGACCATGGGATCGTACGACGTCGAGCTCATTGTGAAAGACGGTGCTGGCAAACTCTGCGGCAGATACTTCAAGAGTAACCGTCGTGAAGGGCCCAAGCCCGCCGCCACTCCCGCCACCGTTATGGTTGATTGTGGTTCTGGTCATGTCTTTGACGGTGGCCGGGTTGCCTGGTCTAGTATATGTGAAACGATGGCACAGACGTAGGAAAACTATTCGAAGATCAAACCCTAGGAGCATATTGCTGTCACTATCGGGGATTCCAGGGAAAGTGTCAGTAGTTAGATAAGAGTCCCAAGACTACGTTCGGCTTCCTCGGCCATATCCACGAACAGTCTCGGATGCTCGGTGTGAATAGGAAACAAGGTCTTTGCGTCAATCTCCCCAATAATCCGCTTCAGCTCCTCGCCAGTCGCGTGCCCAGACACATGGGACCGAGTGAAAGATCAGGGGGTGGTCCTGAGATGGTTCAAGGTGGACGCGTTTGCATGCACGAATCCGTCAGTGTATTGAAGCGCTTGGAAGAAGAGCGGGATTCCCGAAAACGAGAGAGGTGAAATAGGCCCAACCGTCATGAAAGAGTATTCCTTTTGTCTTGGAGTACTCTGGGGGTCTTTGAAGAGCTGGTAGAGCCTTATGGCCTCCTCGTTTCCGCCGATAATGTCTCTTAGCGCCTGAAGTTCAATTCCATAAGCCAATCCGAAGCCGAAGATGTAGACTCGGATCTGGTTGATTATCTCCCTATCAAGGCTGGAAAGAGTCTGACTCACAAACATCCACCCTAGCCCGTACTTTCTGGTCGTTCTCACGGCATCCTTCAGCGTACTCTTGACAAGCTCGAATTCAGGGTTTTCTTGCTTTTCTCGTGGTGCTAGTCGGTGAGCTTCGTCCAAGACGACCAATGTGTTTAGCGCCTTTCCCTGTTTGAACGTGCTCTGTGCTTCAGAGGTCAGTGATCTTATGAACTCGTTGATCACTATCATTCTGATGTCATCATTCCAGAGTATGTTCAATGGAACGTCAGTTTCGGACAGATTGATCATGATTATCTGGCCCTTGGCTCCTGCAGTCACACTTTCAGTAAGATCCTTAATCTTGACATACTCTTTCCTACCCTCGTAAGCAAACAAGTTCGCAACCTTCGCCCAGCGGTCGTAAAGGTCGTCGCTGTTAGCCACGCTAAGAGCGGATCTCACTCGCTCACGAAGTTCCTTGCTTGTGTAAATGTTCTGAAGAACATCCTCACTCTGTAACGCTCTGTGGACAGCGTCGAAGGTCTCACGCTTGTGGTAGTCCCATGGCTTGGTCGCACTGGCTATTCCTGACAGACCCGGCCTTTTTCCTCCGAGGATTGACTCTATTTGATCGGCGGCTCTCGCCTGATTCTCGTCGAGATATATCCCCAGCCTGTCGAAAAATCCGGATAGAGTTAGAACCTTTCTGAAAAGAGCGTTTCCTGTCAGAACGAGGTTGTGGAGGTCGTAAACTTTGACCTCTTTCGAAAGCTTCTTCGCAAGAATTTCGCTAATCTGGGGATCAGTGCGGAGCTTCGCAAACTCGCCTTGGGGATCCAGAACGAACATAGTCATCTCTTTGTGCCTTGAATAGCCAAGCATCAGCATCTTTGACAGGACGGATTTTCCAGATCCTGTCTTGCCGAAGACCCCGATGTGGTACGCTTCTCCTGCTCCCCCCTCTTCAAACCCAAAGTGTTTGAACCACATGGGCAGAAGAACCGTAGAACCGTACGCTTTTCCCAGGTAGAAGAGTTCGACAGCATAATCTGCAAGCAGGTCATGCATGATCTGCTCGTTTACCAGCTTGATGGAAGTGCCGGTAGCGGGCACCGTGCCTAGCATGCTGGGTTCAAAGCCATTAGCAGTTTTTACAAAGACTGAGCTGACCAACATCGTCGCGTTGTGTGTATCCTGCCTTTCAGTGATCGGGTCCACTCTTCCTTTCTGACGAATTAGTCCCCTCATGGTAGGATCCTCGCTCCAAACATTCCTCAACCTGATCTCGGTAATCTGACCAAGCGCATAATGGTCACTAGCCTCCTGTGTGAAGTTGAACATGCTCAGACTTCCCACCAGCTTCTTGTCCGCTGCGGTGCCGAGTATGTCAAGAACGAGGCTGTTGGTTGAAGATGGGGACCCGACTACACCTATTCTTTCAGCGTGGTCGAACGAATTTTTCAGCTGGTCGGTCGGTATAGTTCCTCGCCTCTCAATATTCGGTCCGATAACCCTGCATAGCTAGGAAAATACTTCCAACATCCTGTGTCGGCCCCGACGCCATTTCCATCGTTGTCGCCTTTCTTATCGCCGGTAGAGCTGTACTCAGATGCTTCACCATTCTGTCAGCTAGGTATAATGGATAGGGCTCGACAATTCCTGGAGCTCCACACTGCAACTGGAACGATTCAAGAAGTATTGATAACCTGGCCTGATTTTTCGCAACTGAGGGAGAAACCTCTATGCGAAGCGCTGGAAAATAGTCGTACGGTCTATAGTACAGAACACTCAGCTCGTAAACTGAGGAAATTATGTGGTTAGCCTTGTCCTTCATTGCACTGGGCAAGCTGCCAAAATGCCAGTCCTCTTCCGGTTTGATCATATCGCTAGGCCCAATCACCTCGCCGCCTCTCAAAATGTATGAAAGCAAAGAGCGATCTTCGTGCTTGGACAGTCCGAGCGCCGACGAAATCTCGTTTCTGCTAGTGTATTTTGGAACGCCTGCAAAGATTTTGTCCGTTCTCTTAGAGGCGAGAATCTCCGCGTAGTGGTCCAACGCGGACCCGATCCGACCCAGTAAGACCCGGGACAGCTCTTCGGGAACTTCACCGAGCCTTGCAAGTGCTTGGTTGAGATGAATTAGTGGAGTTGTAAGAGACCCGTCGAGAAAGACAACGTCATGTGGGGCAAGCGCTGCCAACTCCAATTCCATCGTAACCATAACTGCCCGGATGATCAAGGTGGTGGCATCTCTATGGGCAACGGTAGAAACATCGCATAGATAGTGTGGACGGGGCCAATGTCGTTTCTCGCTTGGGGGAGTCAGTCCCTCTACTGCCACCCCTGCCATCGCAGCTATGTCAGTCGACAACAATCTCTCTATCGCGTAGGACCCGTCGACACCGCAGGTGGTCGGATACGCGTGCGAGTGGATGACTGCCGAGTCGGCTCTGAGAAGATTCTGGGAGCCTAGTGATTCCCTTATCTTCTCCTTATTGGATTGTATCTCTTGCAGAGAGGCCGAGAGCTGCTCACCAAGTCTCTTGTAATGCGAAAGCATCTCCTCGACCAAGGCCTCTGGTAAGTCCTCAAAAGGAGATTCCGGAGCCTGTCTTTCCATTCTTACACCTTCTCAGCCAACGTGTGTGTAAGAATAAAAAGACGGACTCGACCTCTACAGAGAGCATTCTCTGAAAAGCTTTAGAGCCACTAGTAATTTGTCAATATTGGCGTTGAGATCGTTGCTAGTTAACCAGATAGGTTGTAAGTCCTTCCCACCTGAACTGCCCTGGTTTCCTTGGCCATTTCCCTGAACAGTTCTGGATGTTCGGTGTGAATGGGAAACAACGTCTTCGCCTCAATCTCCTTAATAATCTGCTTCAACTCCTCGCCAGTCGCGTGCCCAGACGCGTGGGACTGAGTGAAAGACATCCCGAAGTGTTCGAGCCATTTGTGGAGGCGCTGGAAATCCCCCAGCATCTCCTCGTTGAAAGGTTCTCTCAGAGAGTGTATGAACGAGCTGCCGATCTCTGGTCTTATGTCGATTAGCTCGCCTATGTTGTAGTAGCTAACGTGGGCTATTAGCTTCGCCTGGTCCTTGCTCAACTTGTCCGCGGTCCAAGCGTTCGGCTGGCTTAGGAACTGCCGTTCATCGCTGTCGTAGTCCTCCTTGCGATACTGGCCGGTTCCTCTCTTTGGAACGATTATGACTACGTGGCTGTCGTCGGGCGGGGGAACCTGGAGCTTCGGGTCCTTTGTGAGGTGTTTCAGGAGAAACGCGTCTCCGAGCGTTACGGCGAGCTTTCTCCCGGTTTTCCTTGCGATCGAGTAAAACGTCCGTAGTCTGTCGACATCTTTGAAGTTGAAATCTGCCACGACGAGCTTGGCGCTCTTCTCAATCAGTTCGCGGCAGGCACCCAGGACTTTTCCTTCGCTCTCCCCCGTTTTCGCCAGGTTGATGACACAGAACTGTCTTCCAATAATAGAACCACGCATGAAGCCCGGCTGCTTCTTCAGGGCGCAAAAAAACAGGAGAGGTAGGGGGCGGCGAAAAGTGAAACTATCCGAATCGAGAGAGGGGAAGCGTGCTAGCAGGTACTGTGGAGCAGTCTTCCAGGCTAAGACCCCCCTGGAGGCCCGGGGCCCTGATGCTATCGAAGCCTCAGACTCTTCAGGTTGCACGACAACGTCATGAACCTTGGATCAGACAACGGACTTTGAAGTGCCGAATTGATTGGCAATATGACAATAACCTATTTGTTGATAGGTGCTACCTAGATCGGCGTACGTGGGGCATGGGAGAAACGATATACTATCGGGAGGCGAAGTGATCGGTAGAACCCGCGGTGTATCCTGGACCATGATTTGGATTTGAATGCCTACTGCTCGAATCTAAGTAGCGAGCGAATACTTATCACCACTCTCAATCAATCGCCCAGACAAGCAGATGGAACTCTCTAGAAACCGCAAGATCCTTGTGGTCGCGTTCGGTGTGATGGCAGTATTCGGCTTCCTTTTGACCCCTGCCGGATTGGAGACTCGTTCTCCCTCAACGCTTAGGTCCTACGCATTGATCCCTATTTTCTTGGCCACAGTAATACTGTGGCATCGCTTCCTTTGTCCTCATTTTCATGAGACCCCGAACCGCGACGATTCTCGGGAGCATCGCGGCCATCTCGTATATCTTCTTGGTTCCAGAAGATCAAGCCGGGATCTTCTTCCTGGGAGTGCCCGTACCTCCTCCAATAAGTCTGAGTGAACTTATAGTACTAATCCCCTCAGTGGCCGTTCTCCTCTGCGCTCCATCGGTCTATTCGGAGTCCAATCGCTCCCCGCAGACGAGGCACTGAATCTCTGGTGTCCCGGACTCATTCATGGACCTAAGGATATGGTTAACGTCGTGGACGATGTGCCGTAGTATGTAGGTCAGAGACTGCCTCGTATTCGCTACCATAACCATGAAGCCGACCCGAACAGCGTTTTAGACACGATAGCGCCCGCCCACTGACCGTCTATGGGGTGGAAAATCCCTACTCCGGGCCCTGAGGGTATCTACACACTAGAAGGCAAGATAGTTTCCTTTTGGTACGACTGAGGGCGATCCCAATTTGACGAAAGAACATAGTCGAAAGGAGCTTGAAAGACTTTACGAGGAATTTCGTAGGCTAAGTTTCCCACCCGCACATGGAGGAGAGGAGATTAGCCGGCTTCACGACGAGCTCATTTTGTACGATGCGGATGTCGCTGCAGCAGTAATGGCGGTCTTGGAGGCTCCAAAGTCTGACTCAAGTCTTCGCAAGCTTACGGGACTCCAAGAGAATGATGAACTTCAGCGTCTGATCGACCGATCCATTACGACGTTTCCGGAAAAAACTAGGGTCGGGGAAGTTGCTCGAGAATACAAGTACTACTATGACTCAATCAAGAAAATGCTTCAAGCCGCTCACTCTTATCTCGATGCATCGGCCGAATAGCTCTGTTTTCGCGAATTCGCCAGGATATAGGGAGGATATTCAGGGCTACTGCGTTAAGGCTCTCGGGCCACAGTAACGCCCGGCCTCACACTCTACACAACCGACTTCCCCCGTTTCACTACCAGACCTTGCAACCGTAACCCTCCATGTGCAAGTTCAACACCCGACTACAACTACTACGGACCCGTAACCATACAGATCCAAACGTCCTAACAACTTTTCGGATGAGCCCAGGACTATTTTCCTTCTGGACATTCGCAGGTTCTTGAAGGACGGATTGACCAACAGTACTCCCAAGAAAATACTCCCAAGAAAAGAGACCCGGCCTCAGTCCCAGGAAATTCATTGGTTGAGGTCGCTGGTCAACATCTCTGGAAGCCCGCTCTATTCTCTCGTGCGGCCCAGTTCTTTCAGGCAGAGGTGCAGAGGGTTCTCAGCTGCCTTGGCGACGGCCAAAAATCATTCATAATGAATACTAAAATCCTCCTTTATGAGTATTCTGGGCCGTGCAAAGGTTTCCTTCATATTCATACTTTCAATTCTTATGGCATTTTCGCCTCTCTCACCTCTTCGGACGTTCCTGCCAATTATTCCGCGCGCGACGGGGGCCGTGGCGATTTCCGACCCTACACAATGGGGGCCTTTCGGGCCCAACGTTCCATTTCTCTTGATTAGGATCTACTCAGATCCACCATCAGAAGTTGCCGCCTTCCGGGCCGGATTATTGGACGGAATGGATTCGCCGTTGTCGTCGTCCGATCTGGCCACATTGCAGCTGAACCCGGATGTTTCACTGACGGGTCCAGTTAGCGAGGCGAGGATGTTCCAGATCGAATTCAACCATTTGACGGGTCTCTTTGGCGTACCCTTCATGCAGACTCGCTCCAACTTCACAGCCATCCATGACGGTAAGTTCGACGGCACCTTTCTCTACGATGTCCGCGGCCCGGTAAAGCATGTCTGAGAAATCGATTCGGTCTTCCGAAGCCAATTCTCGCTCATATCTTTGCAAAACCGCAAGACCAAGGTTTCCGAAATGATGAACACGTGGCGTAGCTAATCTCAGACGCTGGAGAATCTGCTCAGTCGACATTCGGAATGAACGAGCGTTTTCAATGAATTCTGCCAATTGTTTCTCGATCACGCTACCGATGTACTTCGTATCCCCGAGGATCTTTTCTAACCCGGCTAGTGTCAACTTTTGCGTGCTAGATTGGGTGAACTGAGACTCAACTATAAGATAAGTGACTTCTTCTCCGATTCCGCTTTTCACAAAATTGTCATGGCATCAATGGGGAATCCCCGTGATTTTTTCCTCACAGCAAGACAGATCTGGCAGGCAAAGAAATCCCGGGCCGACGCAACCCTTGCTGAGGAAAAGATTAGACAGGTTGGTGGGCAAAGGGAGGACGAGATTCTGCGCAAAGGAGGCGACATTAAGAAGATCTACTACAAGATTGTAGACGAACTGAAAATGAGAAGTGTCAAGAAGGAAGGGACAAGCAATTCTCCCACGGGCGTGTCATACTTCCTTATTTCGAACTACGAGACCCTTCCAAAGGACACACGAATCGCCCTCGATGTACTGGAACAATCTAAGATTCTCTACTTCACAGGATCTTACAGAGCTTTGCGCCGTCAAGGTCTCAAGTCTGAGATGATGGTCATAGCTTATCCGATATGTCTTCTGAAGTCGATTCGTTTCATGGACGTCATAGAATCGATGAAACAGTTGCAACAGACGGAAGGACAACTAATTTCGCAACATCGCGCTCAAATGGAACTATAGACAATTAAACAGATCAACCCTTACCATGACAAGGATACAGCGATGGTCAGGCCGGGAACATGCGATGTTGATTTTCCATTTTCTTCATTCACTGTCTTCCCCCAACCCCACTAATTCTCGCTAGTCTACCGTGCTAGCGGTCTGGACACCTACCACGATATCAGTCGAAAGGGCTCGAATACCTGCGCAACATCTACGCCCAGGCCAACCCCGTCATCACACCACAACCCAAGTTCACGCCCAGAGAAATGCTGGAGAAGATGGCCGGATCCATAGGCCTACCCCGAAAGGGTCCTGAACAGAGAAGCCCTTGCAGAACCACACCGCATACATGCAACCCCCCGCAGCGGGAGGAGGAAGAGATGCGACTACTCACGGGAGCCTTCGTAGACTATGTCATCGAACAGGTAACTCTTCGTCTCCTGGTGAAGAATCGTCTCCTTTTGCGGTGGATATTGTTGCTGAATCTCTGCTTCAGTCTTCGCAGGTTGAGGGGTCAGAGTTGGGAGAGTCGTCTGGTCACCGGGCCCACCGTTGGGGACATATTTGGCCAGCGGCTCTATGCCTTGAGTGTACTTGCTGACGGTCGCGACGCCGAAGCCGGTGAGTTTGTGTATATCCTCTATGCTGCCGCCTGTTCGGCGAAGTCTTTGTATGGCTTCTATGTTTGCGGGCATGAGAGTTTCCCGTCTTTTTCTTTGCTGAATCACTTTGGGGTCGGCCGTGTCGGCCCCTGTCGAATGCTCATTTTCGACTATTCGACTATTCGAGGCTTCTTCGACTTCCGGGTTCTTCTTTTGACCGGGTTTCTGCGTCGTAGCCAATTTTTTCTGGTCTTTGGTCATTCTCGTGCTTCACCTACGGCCATGTCAGGGGGGCGGCTGCTGTTTACCAGGGTGTTTACTAGGGTGTTTTACGAACACGTCTAGGAACTTCTCGAAATCCTCTAGCGTAATCCCCCCGTTGGCTTCGCGTCGGCCAAGTCCTTCCATGAACATCCGCAACTCGACGCCTCTCATGTAGGCGCGACGGAGTGCTTCGGTAACCTGTCCGCTGCCCCCTAAAGAGGCTGGACGAGACCGCTTCCAGAAGGTCTCTTCAAGTCAAACCGAGGACTAGGCTTCGAAGCGTTTGTGCCTCTGTGTCGGGAACAAAGAGATAGAATGATAGAACGACTTGACCAATTGTATCGTAAGCCCTTTCTGAGAGACTTCGCGAGCTGACCAGAGTTGGGCTTCGTTGGCAGCTGCAATAGATAGCTATAATGAGTTTCGTGGAAAGCAAGTGGGCTGTTGCGGTTCGCTCCCTTCATAACGAAGGCTACATAATGGAGGCGAAGTTCGGAAGAGAAGGTTCGCCCGTTCTTTACGTTCAGCCCTTCAGCTTTTTCAATTGAGTCTCAGCTGTAACAATCTGATTCTGAACCACGCGGAGTTCCTCTCTCGA
Source organism: Candidatus Bathyarchaeota archaeon (assembly GCA_005888735.1). GTDB lineage: Archaea > Thermoproteota > Bathyarchaeia > 40CM-2-53-6 > 40CM-2-53-6 > BA-19. Next base: position 69,960 of record VBBN01000034.1, on the reverse strand, counting down.
GACTTGACGATGGAACAGTACAGTCTGTAGCTTTCTCGGACAGTCCAGAGTGTGTGAACACTCGTTCAGAATGGTCATTCTGATCCAAACGAGTGTTCGTGTCTGGTCTCGGCTTCTCTACGCCGGTCCCCGACACGTTTGCCTATCTGACGTGCCAGCTCTTGTAGGGCAGGGTCGATTGGACCCTTTCTCGCTTCTCGGGCTCTTGCGCGAACAAACTGCATCAGGGCTTCTTCGAGGTCTTCTGTGCGAATCCTCTGCAGGTCCTCCAGTTTCACGAGCGGTATGATAGCGTCGCCTGCGAGATGGTAGACCATGAGTTCTTTGTTCTTGTGTTCGAGGAAGGTAACTCGTTTTTCGAGCTCAGCTTTCAAAGCCTCGATATGCTGAGTCTTCTCCGCCAGGCTCTTCTCTAGTTCTTTAAGCCGGCTGTCAGCGGCCGCTTCTTCGGAGAGGTCTAGGAACTGGTAGGCCTGCTGGTACAGTTTGCGTAACTCTTCGATGTCCTGGGCCGTATAGGACCATTCTACACCGAGCGAATGCCCTTCCAGCTGTAGCTTTCGATGATGATCCATACCCACTCGACTTAGACTATTCGTGAAGAATTTGCGCAATCCGTGACTGGGTTGAATTCGAGCGTCCAGTCCGGCCTTGTTTCTCGCCAGCCTGAGACCGACATTTATGGTGGGATACTTGAAGGGGAAAATCAACGGGCATTCGTGAAGAACCGCCTTGTTTTTGCTTGGTATGCACGAACACTCGGCACGAATCTTTCCGGCTTTGACAAGTTCCCTGAGAAGTTTGACCGCGTTAGGACCGATGAACGTGATTCCTGAGGCTTTTCGACGCTCATAGAATTGGGGCTCGAAGGCGATGTGAACGAAACCCTTTTCACCCTCAAAATCATCCTTGACGTGACCGTATCTTAGCGAAAGAATGTCAGCAGCTCTGAGTCCAGAATCCTTTGCAAAATAGACGTAGAGCTTCTGAATCTTGTCGTCAAGAAACCCAAGTAACTCTATGACTTCTTCCCGCTTGTATTCCGGATGAATGTCCTTGTGGATTGCTCGCCCTGTCATAGTGCCCAGGTTCGCATATCCATTTCGTTTAAGATAACTTCTGACAACAGCCTGAGCGAATCGCTGAGAGTATTTCGACTGGCTCTCCCCGAACTTCTCTACAATGTCGAGAACATCTAGGCTGTCTGTGCGTGACTTGGCCCAGGCAAGAAACTCCTTGGGTTCCTTTACTCCAAGTTCCGGTCCGATGAATGAGAGGAACTTGTCAAACCGTTTCAGATAGTAGTATCGAGTAAGCTCAGGTCTTTTTCTTAGCCAGCGTTCAATGCTCGGGTCGTTCAGAAGGTACTCGAGGCCGGTGAGGTCTCGCATCTCGACTATCCCTATACGGGACTTGCTTCGAACTCGCTAATAATACTATCTAAGTCAATTATCTTTCTGCTTGACTATTCTGTTTCTCAACACTCCAAGCCTCTCAATCTCGAGCTCGACAACGTCACCCGGTTGCAGCCACTTCTGCTTCACCTCCCTAAGCTCTAGAATACTCCCTGAGCCGACCGTCCCTGATCCAAACACTTCACCAGGGTTCAGCTGGACGGACTGCGACGCCCTCGCAATCATCTGGGGGAAAGACCAGTGCATCTTGTCCATGTTCCCCTGCGAAAGCGGTTTCCCGTTGACCCTCGCCATCATTTTGAGATGAAACAATCCAGGACCAGCCCGTCTGTCCTCAAGCTCATCCGCCGTTACAAGCCATGGCCCCAGCGACGTCGCGAAATCCTTCGCCTTAGCCGGGCCCAGGCCAATCTTCATCTCTTTCGCCTGCACGTCGCGCGCGCTCCAATCGTTCATGATTGTATAGCCGAGGATGTAGGCCTCCGCTTCAGCCTCAGGAATATTCTTCCCGGGCTTGCCGACCACAGCGGCAACTTCCAGCTCGAAATCCAACATCTTCGTATAGCTCGGCGCCGGAACATCATCATCCGGACCATACACGACCGTTGGGTTAGAATAATAGAAAGCAGGAAACTCATACCACTCCGAGGGAATCTCCTGGCCCCGCTTGGCCCGCGCAGTCTTCACATGGTCTTCGAACGAGTAAAAGTCTCTCAAGGTTGGAGGCTTTGGAATAGGAGCGTGAAGCTTGACGGATTCTACGCTTTTGAGGAAGCGTTTGTTTCCCAGCTCGGACCTGTTGAAAACCCGCCAGGAAAGGTTTCGGAGGTCGTCAAGCGGTCGCGGGCCCCTTGCGAGGAGCTCGAGGAGAGTCGGAGTCTTCGATAGCTTCCGGATTGTCGGCGGAACCTTGACTTGAAGGCTAGTTGCTATCTTTCCTATATCCTGCGCGTCGAGGATCCAGTTTCCCCAGAGAATCCCAGCGTGAGTATTCTCCTGTCTCTTTTTGTCGCTGTAGGTGACCAGTTTCAACTGAGGCTAGAGGTTTCCACGCCTGGCTTGTTCCGCTTCGATAGACTCGAAGAGCGCCTTGAAGTTGCCCTTACCGAACGACTCGCTTCCCTTCCGCTGAATCAGCTCGAAGAAGAGTGTCGGCCGGTCCTGTAGGGGCTTGGTGAATATCTGCAACATGTACCCTTTGTCATCCTTGTCGACTAGGATCCTGAGCTTCTTCAAATCCTCAATCTTCTCAGACATGCCGCCGACCCGCTTCGCCAACCCGTCATAGTACGATTCAGGGGTGTTGAGAAACTCGATACCCCGCCCCTGCAAGCGCGAAACGGTCGCAATGAGGTCATCGGTAGAGATTGCGAGATGCTGGACTCCCGCGCCTTTGAAGTAATCCAAGTATTCCTGAATCTGCGATTTGCGCCTTCCTGTGGCCGGTTCGTTTATCGGAAACTTCACGGTGCCGGTCGGGTTCTTCACGACCTTCGAGCGGAGGGCGGAATATTCTGTGCTGATGTCTTTGTCGTCGAAGCTGATGAGTTGGGTGAATCCGAAGACCTTCCCGTAGAACTCGACCCAATAGTCCATCTTTCCCTCCTCGACGTTCGCCACAACATGGTCGACCCGTTTCAGTCCGACAGGGTCGGCGTTCCCCTTGGACGCCACAAAACCTGGAGCGAAAGCTCCCTTGTACTCATGCCGTTCGATGAAAGTGTGAACTGTGTCCCCGTAAGCAGCGATCGCAGCGCCCCTAATCACGCCATGGTCGTCCTTTAGAATCGAGGGATTCCTCACTCCCCTCGCTCCCCTTTTGACCGCTTCCTTGTAGGTCCAATCGACGTCTTTGACTCGGAGCGCAATGTCCGCGACTCCGTCCCCATGGGTGATCACGTAGCGGGCAATCGGATGGTCTGGTGAGAGCGCTGAGGTGAGCAGTAGGCGAATGTCGCCCTGCTGCATCAGATACGATGTTCTGTCCTTGACCCCTGTCTCTGGGCCGCTGTAGGCGGAAGGAGCGAAGCCGAAACCGTTCTGGTAAAAGTATGCGGCCTGCTTTGCATTCCCTACATATAATTCAACATAATCTATTCCTTCGATGGGAAGGGGTTCAGCTTTCAAGGTCTACCCGTCCAGGCTTGCTAGAGCTGGAGGGATTTAATTCATTCTCTAGTCCAGCGATTGCCGTTCCATCTAGACTATCAATGACGAGCTTCTCAACCTCTGCAGGAGTGTCCTCTTGGACGAAATGGCCCGCGTTGACAGGGTGAAGCTTGGCGCCGGGAATAGTCTTCGCAAGCTTTTCCGCATAGGCAGCTCCCCCGTGTGCTGTTCCCCAGATGATGGACGTTGGAATCTTCAGATTTGGTAGTGCTTGTTCGATTTCCTTCATCGGCTTGTAGCTAGGGTGGGTCAGACTGTCCGGGAACATTCGAGCGAACGCCTGGTAGGATTTTTTCGCATCGTCGTCCGGGAACGGTGACCAGTACGCCTCCATCGCCGAGTCTGAAATATTCTCAGGATGAAGACAAGAGCTCTTTATGGTGGCGGGCGAAATCTTCGCCGCTGCGGCGGGCGGAATGCGAAAATCAGTCGTTAGAAAAGTGTTCATCAGGACCAGTCCTGATACATTGGCCGGGTGGCGCACGACGTATTGCATTGCAAAGGTCGCACCCCAATCATGCGCAACCAGAGTGATGTTGCGAAGGCCAAGGGATTCGATGAACCCTGAGACTATTCTCGCATGGTGAGGAAAATCGTGGAGTCCCGGGTGTGGTTTGTCGGATTTGCCAAATCCCATCAGGTCAAATGCCAAGACCCTGTACTCTGCTGACACTCGGGGAATCAGCCTTCTCCAAATGTAAGACCAAGCTGGGTTTCCGTGGACCATCAAGACAGTCCGACCTCCATATCCCTCGTCCACATAGTGGATTTCGAGCCCGTCGAGGCGGAGAAACCGTTCCTGGAACGGATAGTCCTCAAAATATGCCCATCCATGTCGAATCATTCGAATCCTTGCTCCAAACAGTGCAGAACTGTCTAGGTCCGAGCGAACCGGGCCGGTAGCGGATTTAGGAATTCTGTCACCGCTCATCACGGTCTAGACGATACGTCTGCGTTCAGTCCGGCGTCTCCGACGAGTTAAAACCATAATATTCCGACCCTTCAGCCTAGGCGCGTTGAACGTTGGACTGGGGAATCGAAAACCGTCTGTCTAGAATCATCAAACCAGAAACCGGCCGGTCGGTAATGTTAGCGGTCGACCATGGGTATTTCATGGGTCCAACCCATAGACTGGAAGAGCCGCGTAAAACCATTGAGCCCCTCCTACCTTACGCAGACGCGCTCATGCTTACACGTGGAGTGCTGAGGACCTCCGTAGACCCGAAAGCAAGCGTGCCGATAGTGCTCAGAGTCTCCGGGGGAGCAAGTATCGTCGGAAAGGACCTGACGAACGAGCAGTTAACAACTTCGATTCGAGCCGCAATCCGGCTCAACATTGCCGCCGTTGCGATGTCAATCTTCGTCGGCTCCGAACATGAACATCAGACTCTCACGAATCTGGGCAAGCTTGTCAGCGACGCTGAGGATTATGGCATCCCAGTACTAGCCGTTACGGCGGTTGGAAAGGAGCTTGAGAAACGGGACTCTCGGTACCTGGCCTTGTCCTGCCGGGTAGCTGCTGAGATTGGCGCGCACTTTGTCAAGACTTACTACTGTGACGATTTCGAGAAAGTTGTCAGGGGATGTCCGGTCCCTCTAGTTGTGGCAGGTGGGCCTAAACTCGAGACGGAGATGGACGCTTTCCAGCTGGCCCATGATGCAATTGGGCAAGGAGCGGTCGGTGTTGACATGGGGCGCAACATATGGCAATCAGACCATCCGGTGGCGATGATCCGGGCGATCCGAGAGATAGTCCACGAGGAGGCCTCGGTGCGGGAAGCCAAGGAGGTTTTCGAGGAAGCTAAGAAAACCAGCGAGCCCGTTCTCGCAAAGATGAGCGCACGCTAACAGAGCGGTCTTCTCTTGACTCGGAAGCTGTACTGGGACGAGCCGTACTCGCGCAAGTTCACCGCAACGGTCGAGGAGCTGGACGGCAACAACGTTGTGCTAGACCGGACACTATTCTATCCCAGAGGAGGAGGGGTCTCCTGCGACATTGGAACTTTAGGCGGGACCAGTGTCGTCGAAACGATTAGGTCAGAGGACAAGATCCTCCATTCACTCACGTTCGTTCCGAGTTTCGGGAAAGGACAGAGTGTCCACGGAGAGTTGGACTGGGAGAGAAGACACCGGCTGATGCGAATGCACACCGCTGGACACCTGCTCAGCGCTATACTCTACACCAAAGTGAACGCCCGCATAACAGGCAACCAGATCGACGTTGACCGTTCAAGAATGGACTTCAACCTGGAAGCCTTCGATAGGGCCCAAATTGAAGGATTCGTCCAAGAAGCGAACAGTCTCATCCAGAAAGACGCGGCTGTCAAGACATATTTCATGGAGCGCGAGGAAGCGCTGAAACGTCCTGAACTGGTAAAGCTCGCGGAGGCTTTTCCACCCGCGGAGAAGCAGCTTCGAATCGTCGAGATAGAGGGGATAGACAAACAAGCTGATGGTGGACTTCACGTCCAGAAGCTGAGCGAGATCGGAACGATTCAGCTTCTCAAGCTGGAGAACAAGGGTAAGACGAATCGAAGATTATACTATGACCTTCAATAGGCTTCGATAGAAGAAATTGTGGAAGTCTAAAACTAGGCAGCGCTTGGAGGCGGCTGGAAACCTTGGACGGGCTGATTCTTTCTGCGTGCTCTCAAGACCACCCAGACGCCTGCTCCTACTAGTCCTGCTGCGAAAGCGCTGACCGCTCCATACATCCATAACGCGGCGATCGACCGGATTGTGTTACTGGTTGGGTTTCCGGTATCTGTGGTGGGCGGTGGAATTGTCCGGCTGGAAAGGTCAAGACTTGTGGATGCGAGCTTCAGATTCACGGAAGTGGTGGACCTTGATGTTCTGACAACGTTCACTGGCGAGGACACTACTATCCCGGGGCCGTAGAACTGCCCGTAGATGAATGAGCCGGCGGGATAGAGTGTTGTCGTCTGGGTGTACGTGTCAATCGTCGCGTCTACGTTGAACAGAAGGTCAGACTGTTTTCCGTAGTCCAGTTTGAGTGAAAGTACGTTGCTCGAACCGCTTGTGTAGCATATCGGACCCTGGTTGAACACTGCTATTCCGGAATAGGGGTAGGGGAACCGATTGTAGCAGTAATAGCTGAACTGGGAAGAGGGTTTTGTCTGATTGAACGCATCCCGATTCTCGAAGGAAACTGTCCAAGCATCATGTGGTCCAAGACCAGTACCTAAATTAACTGAGTTAGCTCCACGAACCGCAGCCTGTACGGTTAGGATTTCCACGGTGGACCCAAGCTTCAGCGGGCCGTTCACCCACCAGACCGTGTAGTACTCTGGCGGCGGGTAAAAGTATGGATAGCCGAAGCCAGGTCCAAATTGGAACGGTCCTTGGTTCGGAAACGGTAGGCTGTAGAGGAACGTAAGCGGGTTCAAACCGGGCGACGACTCCTTTCTGGTTGAGAGTTCGACCGTCTCACCCGTAACGCTGGATTGGTTGTAAAGTCTCTCCGGTGGAGTGGCAGAGGAATTGTAGAATGTGAGCTTGTTGCTCACTTCTAGTTGCGCCTTGTCGTCCAACCCCACTATGTTCCAATTGACGGGGCCGTTCAGGCTGTAGCTCTGAATCGTTGCCGGCAGTGGAGTTGACTGGACAACGTCAACCTCTCCTTTCATCCAAGGATGGAAGTTACAATGGTAGCTGAAATTCCCGGCGGACTTGAACGTGAATTGAGGAGAAGTGAATGTGAAATTGTTTCGCGGGAGAGTGAAGTCGAAGGCCCCTGTGTCAGAGGTGACGGTATGCGTTAGGCTTCCAAAGTTGCGCCATGAAACTGTCCCTGAAACGATTATCGTTACATTGATTGGACTAAACTGGCACGCGGGGTCAGGTGCGGGAGAACATCGACCATCATCATTAGTCGAGACGAAGGCACCCGTTTGAATGGGAAGGGTCGTCCCACAGGCCAGAGCTGCAATCGTCAAGTTTGTTGAGGTGCAGTTGTCGAACCTGGTAAGAGTCGCATTCAACTCGTAGGAAGCGGTGCTCCCGAGGCCCAGCGAGGGGGCCGCGGTCGCGGGTGAGACTGTGAGTGCAGCGAGAAAGATGATAAGGAACGGAGAGAACCTGATGATTCTCATCGAATGCTCATAGACTGAATTCGGCTAGCTTGTTAATAAGTTGAATCGTTAACGCGGGCTGAGAGCGTAATTATGTACCGGAATCGATTAGCAAGCTTTATTCACGCAATTCCCTGAATAGACCCACGCATGGCCAAGACTCTAACCGTTAAGCAACGCTATTTCATTCGTACCCCGATCGGGAAAGTGTTCGCTTCGCTCACTCAGCCGCGGATGCTGAGAAGATGGTTCATTGCCTCGGCCCAACTTTCCCCGCGAAAAGGGGGAAACTACACGTTCACCTGGCACGGTGGCTACCATCATTCGGGAAAGGTATTGTCTTACGCAAGGGATAGGACCCTGAGCCTTTCATGGCCCGCGTTCTGGAAGAGCAAGCCACTCGGGATGACTAGGGCAACATTTCGCTTGAAGACAAAGGACGATGGGACGATCCTCGACCTGACCCATTCGGGCTTCAGAAACAGCAGACCGTGGATCGAGACATACGGTGGCACCTGCTCGGGCTGGGCATACTTTCTCACCAATCTGAAATCTGTGCTCAAACAGAACAAAGACCTCCGATCTACCTACGACAATATCTAGACACTCGGACCAGCCAACAAGACGAGGTCCCAGAAAATAGGGTCCAACACTAAGTCCTTGACTTCAAGGGTGCAAATGCTACCATCGCTGGAAGCGGACGACCTCGTTGACGGGTCGCCTCCCCCGTTTTAGAGATGGCGATGGGACATTGCTCTGATAGTCAGGATAGCCGACCGAGATTACCCCGACAGGCGTGAAGTGGTCCGGAATCCCTAACTCCTTGCTGAGCAAATCTGGTCTGAATGCCCCGGCGAAATATGCGACCAAACCTTCGTCGACAGCTCCCAGGAGGACCAATAGAGAGGCACAGCCAACGTCAAAGTGCCAGTAGGGAACAGGCCACTCGATCTCGGTTCCGTCAGGCTGAATCTTGTCAGGCTCATGGTACCTATCATGGTAAATTTTCTCGCTCACACATGGAACTATCAGCAAGGGGGCGTCTCCCCGCAACCTGTTTAGCTCTCTGACTCGGGCGACTCTCTTGGGCTCCGTAATCACGACGAAAGCCGCTCCTTGGCTGAACCCGGCGCTTGGGTAGTGCTGAGCAAGGTCCAATATTCGCGTGAGAGATTTCTCCGGGACAGGGTCGGGCTTGAAAGCACGAATCATCTGCCGTTTCCTAACGACCTCCTCGAATTCCATGGTTCAACGGCCAAGTGTACTATTGAAAAAGAATAGCGTCTAGGGAGAGCGGGTTTTTATCCGTCCATCAGCGGGTTCAACGATTCGCCGAGCCGGCTCCGGTGATACTGAGAACGACACATAGCCTCACCTCCAACCAGAAGGTCTAATCCTGGCTTGATCATATTCGACAGGGCGCGCAAGAAGTTCGGAAACGTCGATGCTGTCAAGGACTTTTCTCTTACAATTGAGGACAAGGAGATTCTCGGCCTCCTTGGTCCGAATGGTGCGGGGAAAACGACCTTGATGTTGATGATGGGAACGGTATACCGCCCGACAGGTGGAACGATTACCGTCGACGGTCTGGATGTTGTCAAGCAGCCCAATGAGGTCCGAAAAGAGATCGGAATTGCGTTTCAGGACCCCCGAGTTGACGGAATACTTGGAGCTTTTGACGTACTGAACTGGCATCTGAAAATGACAACCGGCCTGACGAAAGAGCAGCGTGAGAAACGGGTGGAAGAGGTGCTTCGAAGCCTCGACCTCTGGGAGGCACGGAACAAACGAACCTGGTTGATGAGTGGAGGGATGAGGAAAAAGGTGGAAGACGCGAAGGTTCTCTGTCAACGTCCGAAGATTGCGGTGTTCGATGAACCAACCGCCTTCCTTGACGTGCCGAGCCGGCTACTGGTTTGGGATATGATACGTAAACTCCGTGACGGAGGCTCGACAATCATCGTTGCCACGAACATGATGGACGAGGCCGAAAGACTCTCCGATAGAGTAGCGATCGTGAACTTGGGAAAGCTAGTTGCTGCAGGAACTCCGGAACAGTTGAAGAGTACTCAGAAGGGGGGAGAGGTTTTGGAGGTTGCCGTCGAGTCGAGCCATGGGCTAACCGCTGACATACTGACCCAGTTCAGCGAGGTCCACAACGTGCATGTGGACGACAACAAAGTTGTGGTTTACCTGAATTCTGGACGCCTGCTGCTGCCGAAGATTGTTGAAACGTTGACGGAGCAGGGTTTCAAGATCGGCAGTGTGCATTTGAAGGAGGTTACACTGGAGGATGTCTTCCTCACCTACACCGGGCAACGCCTCGAATAGCCCGACACAAGCGTCTGGGCCAGCGTCGCCGATTCTCCAGATAGCACTACGTGATATTTCGGTCCTGTTCCGGACCCCTTGGATAATCATATCACGCAGTCTCGCATTCATCATCCAGCTCTTCGTATTCGCCTTCCTGATCAGCGAGCTCGTGGTCATTCCAGGCCGTCCGAGCTCTTACTTCTTCGAGTACTACGCTGTCGGCAGTGTCGTCGGCACGATAGCGTCGATATCGTTCATCATAGGCTACGACATCTTTGAAGAAGCCGAGGAGGGGGTCCTTGACTACCTGTTGACTCTTCCAGTCTCGAGACGCCAGTTCATAATCGGCCGGGCGCTGGGAGGTGCAATACGGGCCATGATCTACATCATCCCGATGTTTGTTATCGTAGCAGTTCTGGAGCATTTCAACAACCCTGCCTCATTGGCGGCTGCAGTCCTCGACCTGTTTCTCCTCGCATTTGGAGTGACAGGACTGTCGATCACAGTGGCCGTGAGCGTCAGAAGCGCAAACCGTTTCGACGTTGTGCTAGCGTTGCTGGAGCTTGCTGTGTCGAGAGCGAGTACGGCTCTGTATCCTATAGCTTTCATGCCGAGTTACGTGGCGGCTGTGGCCCCTTTCTCACCGGTTAGTTTTGCGGCTGACAGTACAAGGTCGGCTTTGACGGATGTAACATTGAATTTCCCGAGCCTTTTGGGGCTTGTCGCGTTTGTGGTGATATTCCTGGGGCTCGGCTCGGCCTTCTACTTCCGGAAGCTCGAGGGCGGAGTGTACGCATGAGCAATCTCAGACTGGTCCCGCTGATTGTGGAGAGAGACATACGGATACTTTTCTCAGACACTTTCTTGATCGGGATAATGTTCGCGAACTTCGGCATCGACCTCTTTGTCACAGCGGCTACGTTCGGAAGGCTGATACCGCAAAGCGTCTTGCATGAGAACTACTTTCTCTACATCGCTCCAGGCTCGAATTTCGTGACAGCGATGGTCGCCGCGTTTCAGTCTGGCCGCGACGTGTGGCGTGAGAAGTACATCAAGGACCTTGCGTCATACTTGCTCACCCTCCCCGCCCCCCGACGTGTTCTAGCTCTTTCACGGATAGCTGGAGGCGTGGCGAGAAGTGTTATCGCTACTTTTCCCGGCACGTTAGTGATTTCGTATCTCTACGGGATACTTCTCGACCCGCGTGTCTTTGCCGCGTTTTTGATAGTTGGTCTGTTTTCTCTCGGGATTGTCGGGTTGTCAATCTCGCTCTCGGCTTTTGCGTCGAGTATTGAGGTGTTCGTGACCGTGAGGAGTGCTATCCAGCTCTATCTCTCTTTTCTCAGCACTCTTTTCTACCGAACAGACGTTTTCCCGAGCTTTCTGGTTCCAATAGTCGTGTCCAACCCTATGACTTGGGCGGTGGAAGCATTCCGGTCATTGCCGCATGCTCAAGGCCTGATTGGCCCAATATCCGTCCTGGTGATCCCATCGCTTGTGTTTGCGGCCTTGGGAATGGCCAGCTACCTCTGGTACGCTAGGCTCTAGGTGGATGATAGAAAGTCCAAGACTGCTCTATTGAACTCGTCTGGTTTTGACGTGTTGGCGATGTGGTCTGCGCCTTCCACTACTGTAAATTTCGACCCGGGCAATAGTGAATGCAGCTTCTTGGTCATCATCTGCATTCCCCTGACGTCTCTGTCTCCCACCAATAGGGCGACTGGCATTCGGATCGTGCCGAGGCTCTTGAAGGCCGGGGGTTGAGGAGATTTTTGTAGCCTGTTGGGCGGGTCTTTGTGAATGTGTGAATTCTCGGTCGCTATTTGGAGGAGGCGCGTTCTGTTTTTCTCGTCTTGCGCAGGGGCCCAGATTTCGAGGTCCATTCTCACAGCGTCGTCTATCCTGTTCTCCTTGATCGCGAGGTCTTGTGCGTCCATCAGTTTTCCTGTTTCATCCCAGGCCTTGTCTTCCTCCGGTGAACCCTCGTAGCCACGTATCCCAGGGGCGACCAGAAGCAGACTGGTGACCATGTCCGGGTGTGTTGAGGTGAAGTCGAAGGCTATTCTGCCACCGTTCGAGATGCCTAGGATGGTGGCTTTTGGAATCTTGAGATGGTTGAGCAGCGAAAACAGGTCTTCGGCGTCCGAGTATTCCTCTTTAGGCCTGCTAGATCTTCCGAACCCTCTAACATCGTAACGAATCACCTTGTTATGTTTCGCGAAGATTCGGAACTGTTCGTCCCACATCCTACTGTCGAGAAAGCCGGCGTGAATCAGAACGAGAGGCGCTCCGTTCCCTTCTACCTCGTAGTAGAGCTTGCCGCCCTTAACGTTCACAAAGCCTTGTTCCAATGTTATCCCCTCCGAAACCGGCATTTGATTATTTAATCGCGGCCCTAGCCCCTAGTCAGAACCCTTTTTAGCCAAAACAAGTCGGCCCTCTTTCACGGGGAGAGTGTTTTGGCTCGTTGCGAACAAGTTCATAGAGAATACGACCGGTTTGCCAACGGGAAGATTCAGACAGGTACACTTCCTTCCTCGATGCATGTTAACGGGAAGGTTGCATGGTATGTCTTTCAAGGACCTTACCGAGGACTCGCCGATGCCTGGACCAAGTTTGGAAAAGAGCTGCAAGCTATGGGGCCTGGAAAGTTCTCGGGTCCACCGGGAGATGTTTACGCTTGTACCCCGGCAGATCACAAGGGGTCGGAGGAGAAGCTAATTACGATTCTCTGGGCCCCGATGAAGGAATAGGCGTCACGACAAGCCTATTCTTTCGAGAATCCTCGGGAAACGTGAGTCTGTTCTGAGACCGTCAAACAAGGGCTCGTTCAGGTTCTCGGCGAGCGTACTAGTGCGGTCTTCAACAGCCCTATCCAGCCATTCAAACGCCATGTCTTTCTCGCCGAGGATTGCATATACTCCAGCTATGGCTGTGCTTGGAACGTATCTTTCATTCGAGACCTCCTTGAGATCTCGTAGTACGCCTTCGGCATCCCGCTTCCTGTTTCCTGCCATGCACGCATAGGCTAGTTCAGTTCTAGCCCAGGTAGACTCGGGTGAAAGATCCAGCGCCTTCTCAATCTCTGCGGTTCCCTCCTCGACAGAGGACGTTGAGATGAGAGCCGAGCCAAGTTCGGCGTGAGCGTAGGCGAACTCCGGGTACTTCTTCACGACACGTCTGAGCTGGTCTATTCCTTCTTGTCGCCGGCCTGCGTGAAATAGGACAAGTCCCACGAACGTGGCTATTATTGGGAAGAACGGATCTAGCTTTTCCGCTTCTTTTACCTCTCTAATCGCCTCATCCCACCTCTTCTGAATCCGCAGCAGATGCACAGAATACCAGAGATGTGCGGTTGCGTAGCTAGGGTTGAGGTCGAGAGCGCGCTTGTACTCCTTCTCGGAGCCCTTCCAGTCCCGCTTGAAGTATGCTAGGCTTATGGCCAAGGAAGTGTGGGCTTCCGCTGAGGTGTCGTCCATTTCAACAGCTTTTGCCGCGTATTCCATAGCTTTGGGCCATGCGACTTGGGGTCGTACGAATCCCCAGTTTTCCAGAAGATGGTAGCAGTCCGACAGCCCCGAGTAGGCTGCTGCGTACTTGGGGTCTCGCTTGATAGCCTCTTCGAAATAGTGAGTCGCCTTCTGAAAGCCCTGCTGCGTCCTTTCACTCAGGTGGCCACGGCCCTTCAGGAAGACTGTATAGGCGTCGACGCTACGGGTTGGAATGTTCTGGATCCTCTGTTTTTCCTGGGCGAGGAGTTGAACCTTGAGAACTTCGGCCACGTTTTGGGAAATGTCGCTCTGGATCGCGAAAATGTCCTCTAGCCCTCTGTCATAGCTTTCGGACCATTCATGCTTGTCTTGCGCTCCATCGACTAGCTGAACTGTGACTCGGACCTTGTTACCGGCCTTCCTGACGCTTCCTTCCAGAATAGTGCCGGCTTGGAGCTCCTCAGCTACGTCCCGGATGGGCTTCGGGTTCTTTCGGTACTGCATCATTGACGTCCGGGAGACCACGCTGACCTCGCGAATCCTTGAGATTGTCGCGATCAGCTCTTCTGTTATTCCATCTGCGAAATATTCGTCGTTTGGGTCGGGGCTCATGTTTGAGAAGGGGAGGACTGCTATTCTTCGCCGGTCCAGCTGCAAGGGGCCCTTCTTCGTTTTCTCACGGGGCCGAGACGGGCCTTTGATCCAGCTCTTGAGCCCGCCGGGACCTGACAATGATCGTCAGCTTGAGGAAGATTTCTTCTCAAATAAGGGTGTGTGAGATGCTCGGAGTCGGGCCATGAGTAGGACCAGAGGACCGGTCAGAGTGCTGTGGCTTCTCCGCACTTGTGACACTTCCACTCGCCATGTTTGCGGAGGAAGACTTCGTACCCGTCGCACTTGTAGCAATAGAACCGTCTACTTCTCACGATGAGTTGGACGATCATGACTACGAGCCAGCCGAAGAGGACTAGGGCGAATCTCCAGATCCAGTTTAGCGGATCTTGTATGAAGTACCAGACGTAGAGGGAGAAGAGACCACCGATGAAGAGAAGGATTGCGATGCCACCTGTGTTGACGGATGTCTCGGATAATCCTCTGACCAGAGGACCGAACAAGGTCTTCGCAGGTCGGCCAATGGGAATAGAGATTGTGCCTCTTCTCGAGGCTCTCTCTGGGATGGATATTCGCGCGAGGGTGAGCGCGTTCAGAACATGCTTGTGAGAACCCTCTATCCTCAGCAATACCTCCTGTTCGTCGATGAGCGCATAGAGTTCTTGGAAGATGAGCCCAGGACGGATTGCTATTGGCCGGACCTGTTTGTGTCGGCGGGGATTGCGTGAGGTGAGGCGCATGGTCCAGTTGGGAACGGAGTGTTCTTCCCAGAAGAGGAGGGCGAAGAAGCCGATGAGGAAGACTAGGAGGAACGCCGTGGTAAAGCCTGGGTACCGCCAAGGAGCGGCTTGCTGGTAGAATGGTGAGCTGGCGATTAGGATGAGGGAGCCGAGATAGCCAAAGACTACTATGATGATCGCTAAGAGGTGGAGACCATAGCCGCTAGAGGAGGAGACTAGGAGGCGGAGGGAGCCAATCCTCGCCTCTAGGAGAGAGTACGCGCTGAGGTAGGGCGCCCCAGGCCAGACCGGGAATAAATATCTGGTTTTCACTGCCTACCGTTCTCTTTTCCAGTTGGCGACAAGCTGGGATTTCAAATCCTAAGATTGCTTTTGTGAGGCCGCTTACGCGTCTATCTTAGGCCGAGCAGGGGTAGAACGGCGTTTGCTACGACTGGCCATGCTTCGGATTCTGGGTCGATGAGTTCGAAGTGGCCGACTTGGTCGAGTTTGACGAGGGTGGATTGGTCGCCGAGTTGTCTGGCTCTTTCGACGTACGTTTCGGACTGGGAAACCGGGACGATTTCGTCGTCTGTTCCGTGGACTAGGGCTGTTCTTGTTCCGGTAGGGAGGAGCTCAATTGGGCTGGCGGTGTTGTAGCGATCAGGGTGTTGGTCTGGTGTTCCGCCTATGAGTCGTGTGACGATGCCGTGTCCGAGATTTTGTTTCCAGGCGGCGCGTAGGTCGGTGACGCCGGCCAGGGATATGGCTCGGGTGACTGGTTTTCTGGGGGATGGGTTATGGAGTGGGCTCGTTTGTGGGATGCGGTGTCGGCTGGCCGTCCAGAGGGCGAGGTGCCCGCCGGCCGAATGGCCTAGGATGGCGGTGTGGGCGTGGTCGTAGCGCGGGTCGGACGGGGTTGTCTCTAGGATGTGATCTGTTGCGTGCGCGATGTCCTGGAAGGTTCCCGGGTAGCCTCCGCCAGGGTCTCCGAGACGTCGATATTCGAGGTTGCACGTGATCGTTCCCTTCTTGGTCAGAGCCGCGCAGAGAGCGCCGATGTGTTTTAGGTCATAAACGGACTGCCAGAAACCACCATGCACCACGAAGAGGAGCGGGAAGGGTCCACCGCCCTTAGGATATCGTAGCTCGGCAAACTGGCGTGGGTCGGTGCCGTATGGGATTCGCTCGTCGAACGGGGGTGGAAGTATGTCTAGGATGGAGCTCAACTAGGGGACTATGAGATCACGGGCTCATTTCAATGGTATAAGCTGCGGACGAGGACGTCCGTGCCACTGGGCAGGTGAACTGAGAAAAAAAGGGTAGAGGGGCTGCACTGGGCTGTTTTTAGAGTCCGAGTCCCGCGCCTAGGGTGTAGATTGCGCTGGTGGTCTGGGTTTCTTTTGTTCCGTCTGCCATTGTCACGGTTACTGTTATGGTGTAGATTCCTCCGACTGTGATCAAGAGTCCGAGCGGTAGGGTTGTGGTAGTGGCGGTTGCATCTTGGCCGGGTTGTAGTGGGAAGGCTTTGTTCCAGGAGACGGTGAGGGGTAGGCCTGAGATCTGGGCTGTTATCGAGGTGATGGGGCTGTTTCCGGTGTTGGTTCCGTGCATGCTAAATTCTGGTGCGTGTCCACCGTCGCTGTGAAGGTCTGTTTCTTCAAAGTCTTCTTCGTCGATTTCGAAGTGGTGTTTTCTCTGGTTAAGGGTTGATCCTCCGGTTTGGATTGCAATGTCCGTGTGGGAGCAGTCCACGCTATTGGTTAGGGCTGCTGTGCAGACGTAGCTGCCTGAGTCTCGTCTTGTAGCTGGTTCAGCGGTGGAGTTGATGAACTGGTCGTTGGTGTAGATTATCGCTGCAAGGCCTGTGGTCGGGCTGACTGCTACTCCAAAGTCGTCCAGTGGATCCCGGTTCCCGGTACAGGTGACCCCTGATTCGCAGACGCCTCCGTAGTGTATTACTCCCGAGGCTGCGACCTGGGTCCATGGACTATTGGGTGTGGCGGCTTGGAGGTTCTGGCTGAAGTAGACCTTCCTCGCCGCTTCGGGGGGATAGTTGTCAGGGTGGACAGCGCTGTAATAGTCTGTGCCGTACCAGATGACGTCGAGACCGCCTGCGGCTCCCGCTGAGCTCCAGGGAAAGATTGCTGTGTTCGACGGTGATTTATTGATGGGGTAGGGTCCAGACCAGGTTTGGCCGAAGGTTTTGGAGAAACTGTAGTAGAGGTTGTGGTCGTCACTATAGACAACGTACACGTTGTTTCCCTGTCAACACTCACGTTGATGAACTGATGTCCGTAGTCAACTTGGTCGTTGGGATTGTTGTACACCGTGTAGTCCTTGAAGGTGTTTCCCCCGTCGGTGGAGACTCCTATACAGACCGTATGGACGTGGCAGGAGACTAGGCACGATGACAGCTCGGCAGCGTCGGCGATAGAACTGAAAACCTGGTAGATTACATGGTTGCTCGGGTCGATGGCCATGTTTCCAATTACATTGTTGAAACCGGCCAGGAATGCTATGTGAGTTGGGTCAAAGGCGGAGGCATGTTGTGTAAAGGTGAAACCCGCGTTGTTGCTACAGTCGACCACTATGTCGTTAGAGGTCAGGGTGGAGTGATAAGATATGCAGACTTTGCTGACACCGTCTGCCGCGATCCATTCTCGGTCGTCCACCGGAATGCTTGCGCCTGCTGGGTTGATGGACCAAGTGGCGCCACCGTTGCTGCTGGTGCTAACGTAGACGTTGACCAATGGGGGCGTGCTTTGGAGGCTTGCTACGTAGATGTTGTAGAATCCGTTGTTGTTCTTCCGAGGGGCCACGGCTATGTCAGTGTCGCCGCCCGCAGGAGAGAGACCTATGCCGTTGCATGCATCTGTACAAGTTGGAGGCAGCTTTCCTGAGGATACACTGTCGGGGAGTGGGAGAGTCGTGAAGTGGGCGCCACCGTCAGCTGACTTCCAGGCGAAGGTTCCGCCGCACTGTCCGCCTATGACGCAAAACACGTTTTCTGACGAGCCGTAGAAGTTGCCGGACCTATCAGCCCGGATCGCGGGCTCTCCCTCGGTATTCTGGCAAGTTCTCGAGGTGTTTGGGCAGGTGGTTCCGACACTGAAGTCGGGATTATTATGGTGGAACGGGTTTCCCGCTACTTCGTAGTTGGTGAACGTAGCGGGTGCTGGAGTGATCGTTCCTCCTCCGCCTTCGTTGTCCCAGGCTGCGGTGTGCGGTAGGGTTGCGGTGGTTACGAAGACTGCGCCTTTGATTGCTAGGATTGCCAGTAGTAGTGTTCTTGTCAGTTTGGTAGAATCAATCGAATTTTTCATCCTAATGGTGACCGGAGAGGGGGTGACGGGCCTCGAGCCTATGACCAATATTCCGCTTCGCGGAATTTTCGAGTTCTAGAATGATTGACTTTCGAGAATTTCGCGTTACGATATTTCCGATTATGATATGATAATGGCAGGGACTTTCCTTCGGGATCGCCGCATATCTATGGACTGCAGTTCAACTCGGGGGTGGCTTCCACCGTTTCGTTCTCTCGTTAGCGAGGAAAAACTGTTCAAGGCCTCGGTGAGGCCTTGTTATATCATCTCTCGTTTGTGTTCGACTGCCTAGGCGAATTTCTAGTCTGATGATTGACGACTTGTATTGGATTACTTATCGTCTGCCGGTTGTATGGTGACTGAGCCCGCCGTGCCAAGCTGGTCGTGCAGTCCGCAGATGTAGTGGAATTCTCCGGGGGTCGGATCGAGTGTAGATGGGTGATTCCAGGTCAGTCGGTACGTTTCCCGCGGTGTAGGGTCAGTTTCATCTTTCCCAGTTCCGGGTCCTCAATCTCGAGGGAGAGTTTTTTCCGACCCGTGGTCCAGTTCCTTATCTCCGAAGGATCGGTTCGGCCTATTTTCTCTACTACGTGAGTGATCTGGCCCGCGATGCTTTTTGAGATGGCCGACACTGAGGCGTGGATGAGCCCACGCTCTGAGAGCTTGTACACTTTCTTGGATCCTCCTCTGCTATGGGTTTCTAGGACTACTTCCTTCTCTTTCCGCATCTGGCGGAGGTTTGTCGACAGGGCTCCCCTTGCTAGACCAGTCTCCGTCAAGAGTTGGCTCCATCCCTGCTCTCTCCTGAGCAGGGCTCTTCGGATCAGTTCTTTGGCTTTTGCTCGCCGACCCATGTTGGTTCGCCTGTAAGCCTCTCTGTTCTAAGCCGGTGGGTTCATTTATTAGGTTTTAGGTGAACTATGCTGTGAATGGATGAGGTAGGTTCAAATATCCGTTTATAAATGAACTATGTAGTAGCCGTATCATTTGCTCGGGGCATTTCACATCTTCCTTCGACAGGTGGCGGAGCTGGGCCACCGCCGTAAGCTAGCGGGGTTTCTGTTTCTTCTGCCGCTTCTCTTGATGGTATTGTTCGGGGCGGCGTTGGGAGGGGAGAACGTGCCTGTGATGCCGGACGGCTCTCAGCTCGCCTCTGTCAACCAGGTGAGGAACGACCAGAGTCTGGCCACTCTCCTCGGAATTCTGGGGCCTCTTGCGGGAGGCCATGGTGGTCCCGTGAGGGTTCTGGCAGCTTCCTTTCGGTCTCCAACGAACGCCTCGGCAACTCTAACTCTTTACGTGGTCCCCTCTGGTCAGAACACGTCTGTCGTCGTCGTGGACGAGGGATCCTCCGCCTACTACTACGCGGTCTTCGACAATAACGGGTCCAGAGTGGAGACTGCTGCGGGCCCGAGGCCTCTACCGGTTTTGGGCAGTTTTGCGGCGCTCCCGTTGGTCGACCTGCAACCCCTCTATTCTAGCGAGAACGATGTGAAGCTGGCCCGTGCAGCACTGGCGATCTTTCGCATAGGCTTGGTGTTTGAGCTGAATCAGAGACGGTTACTGGACGTGCTGTTTCCCGAGATAGTGGGGCTTGAGGTTGGTTGGGTCGGGGTCCTAGGCTCAGCTGTCGGGGCAGTAGAGGACCGGGTCTCAGGCGCGAGGAGACGCATACTGATGAGTCCCGTGTCTAGGATCGGTTTCGTGCTGGGAAGCGCGATGGCAAGCTTCTTTCTGATCAGCCTTCAACTTGCCATTCTCTTCGCCACTGCCATCTTCATCTTCAACGTTAACATCGCCGGCTCAATCGTCGACCTCCTCCCGGTGATCGCCGCTGCCGTTGTTAGTGTGATAGGGGTTGGGCTGATCATATCGCATTTCTCTAGGACCCCTGATGAGGCGTTCTACCTCTCCACGCTTGTCAATCTGCCGATGGGTTTCCTCTCGTCTCAGTACATTCCCCTGTCTCACGGCGCTCTGAGCGTCTTGGTCCAGTCTGCTCTGCCGATGACTTACGCAAACAAGGCGCTTAGTATGGTTATGGTGGGCGGGGCTTCTCTTCAGACGGTTCTGCCGCAGCTTGTCAGCCTTGGAATATTCGCGGCCGTTCTGTATTCGCTTGGGACGATTATGGTGATGAGGGAGAGGTAGGCGACAGGTGGTAGAGGAAGTCATCGTTGTTAACGGTCTGTGGCACCGGTACGGTCGGAGGGATGTTCTTCGCGGAGTGGACTTTACGGTGTGCCGGGGTGAGATATTCGGGCTTCTGGGCCCGAATGGGGCGGGGAAGACGACTCTCAGTTCGGTTTTGACTTCTCAGATACGATATGGGAGTGGTAGGGTGTCGGTTCTAGGCTGCGACCCTTGTCGGGAGACGGGCAGGCTGAGGCGGAGGATTGGCCTTGCGGCTCACGAGCTCAGGACGAGCCCTCACTTGACAGGCCGGCAAGCCCTCAAGTTTCAGGGGCGCCTCTACGGCGTGGGCCGCAGGATGCTAGAGGGACGTGTTGTCGAGCTTCTGGGCCTGGTGGGGCTTGAAGGATGGCAGGATGATCTTATTCGGACTTATTCTGATGGGATGAAGAGGCGTCTGAACATAGCGCTCGCCTTAGTGCATGACCCGGAACTTGTCTTCTTGGACGAGCCAACTGTTGGCCTGGATCCGCATGGTAGGAGGCAGGTCTGGCGTGTAATATGGGAGTTGAAGGCCAAGGGGAAGACCGTGCTATTGACTACTCACTACATGGAGGAGGCCGAGGTTCTGTGTGACCGTATAGCCTTGATGGACAACGGAGGAATAGCAGCTCTTGGTACGCCGAGAGAATTGAAGGAGCACCTTGGCCCGGGGAAGATTATCGAGCTGGGAATGGACTGCTCCCCTGAGATGGCTCGGGAGATCTTCGAGCTTGTCCCCGACGGAAGGGTTTTTTCGGATAGAGGATTGATAGCGACGAGGAACCCGGAGCCGGTTCTGCAGCACATTCTGAAACGGTTTGTCTCAGACCCTGGGTACGGAGGGGCGAGGATCGTAGTGAGGGAGCCGTCCTTGGAAGATGTGTTTCTCGAGTTAACCGGGAGGTCGTTGGGGGAGGACTCGAAGGATTCGGAGGTGGCTGGGAAGGACAGGAAGAAGCCACATGCCGGGACTAGGTCGTTCTGGAGACAGCTACGGCACTCGAACGAGTGAAGAACAAATCCGACCGGGTGCCGACACGGAGTTAGCAGAGCTGAGACGGGTAACGCTTAAAGGACCGGTTCTCGACTCTTGCGGAGGCGAGTATTATTGACGAGTATGGTTGAGACTGTTCGACCTGTTCCCGAGGGATATCGAACCCTTACTCAGAGCCTGGTTGTGGTTGGGGCTGATAGGTTTCTGGATTTTCTGAAGAAGGCTTTCGGGGCCCGGGAGGCTGCGATGTTCCGGATGCCTGATGGTAGTGTTGGGCATGCGGAGGTCTTGATCGGGGACTCGCGGATTATGCTGGGAGAGGCGGGCCCTGAGTGGCCGGCTATGCCGGGGCGCGCTTACATGTACGTTAGTGATGCGGATGCTGTTTACAGGCAGGCGTTGGCCGCTGGCGCGGTCTCGGTACGGGAGTTGAGGGATGCGTTTTACGGGGATCGGAATGGTGCGGTGAAGGACCCCTTCGGCAATGTCTGGACGATTGCGACGCACAAGGAAGACTTGTCCGAGGAAGAAATGCGCAAGCGAATGGCCGCCCAAGCCAGCCCGTAGACGGCTGAAAGACTTAGGCATCGGTCAGGAAGAAACCCTAATCCTTTCTGAATACCCGGCTCGCGTTAGAAAATGTCTGTGAATCTTGCGATTAGTGAGAAAACGACTATCGGCCCGGCAAGGAATTTCAAGAGATCGAATATCGTCAATATCGCAACTACGACATTCCCCATAGCTGTCCGGTAAAGACTACGACTCAGCGAAGAGAATTCCTCCAAGCCGTCGGGACGCGGGGTGTGTACACGACTTCCTTAGCCCCGAGAAATTCTGCTAACTGCTCTATCGTCTCCCCGATCTTCGACGAGACCTCCTTATCGCGTGGTGCGCCACGCTCCGCATGTATCGAATTGATCAGGAGCTTCTCGTTATTCCTGTCCATACGTGGGTCAACTCTGCCTATCAACCTCTCACCCCACAGGATGGGGAGTACGTAGGAACCGAACTTTCGCTTATGTAGAGGCAAGAACATTTCGTGACTGTAGTCGAAGCCAAAGACTGTGTTTGTTCTGCCTCTGCCGCAGATCAGATTGTCGAAGGGAGGAAGCAACGATACCCGCGGCTGCCAGGCGTCGTCTTTCATCGATTCAAGGAGCCTCAGGTCCAGATCATGGATGTATCGCTCGCCCTTTTCTTGAAAGCCTGCGATGTGAACCCGGTGTATGGCAGAATCCTCCTGTAGACTTTCTAGGCCTTCTTCAGGTTCTGATATCGGCCGCGTGGGAAATAGTAGTTGATCTCGGGAGGAGAAGCTGTCCCAAGGGCCCGGATAGCCCTCTGCGCGGCTGTACGCTCGACCTCTTCTTCTGCAAGTTCTTCTCTCTTCACCGATTTCGGGAGAAACTCATCGGATAGGGCCCATATGTTCCGATTACCTTGATGGCCCGCGACCATGACCTTTCCGCCCATATGCAAGTGGAAGAGCATGTTGGAGACCAGGCTTCCAGAGGTCCATCCGTCCGCACTCTTGGTTGGAACGTGCTCTCTAAATTGGGTCAGCTGTAGTGGTCCCTTCTTGAGCTGATTCAGTATTGACCTGCCTAGCTTTTTGTGCTCGGCGAGGAACTTTCTCGTTCTAGGCTTCCGCGCTCCCCAGGATTTGCCGATGGATTCTGGGTATCGTTTCATCATCGAGTAGTAGAGTGGGTAGTCTTCGGTAAGCACGAGCGCGGCGGCGAAGTTGGCCCAGTGTATGAACAACTTCTTCTCGTCCCACAGTAGTTTCTCCAGGTCTGGCAGTCGAAAGTCGCCTACCCTGTTCCAAAGGGACAGCACATGCGATGGCGCGACTACCTCTATTCGGTCCCACTGAACAAAGGTTAGGTCGCGCACCACTGACAGGATATGTTCCCGTGTTGCCTTTGCCGGCAGCTTGCCCGCAAGACGTTGCTTCGTGACGGCCAGACGCCTTGCAACTTGCGCTGAAGTTGATATGGTCGGTTTGCCCAACTGTTTTGATGGCCCAGTGCTGAGTATCTTGGGCATGAACTGATAATGTTTCTAGATTCGGGACATGGTTTTACAGGTAGTCAGAGCCACTACAAGAGTTTTCTTGATTCGATCAATCATACCTCAGAAAGGGTTTAGGCGCAGGACAAAGATGAAGATGGCGGGCTCACCAGTTTCCATCTCTCTTCGGTTGGTGTTTGACTCGGACTTTTTTTGACAGAACTTGATCGAGAGGTCGCTACGCCCAGTTACAAGACGATTGAATACGTTAAGCTCATGGTCCCGAGAAGGATGAACGGTGAATACTAGGGTAATTGCAATACTCGTAATCGCAATCTCAGCAGGGGTAATCGGACTCTTCGCAACCGGAGCACCCAGCGTTCCGCCAACCTCCACGTCGTATTGCAGCGCTGAAAACTCGAACCTTCTAGCCGGTGGTTTCACAGCAAGCCAGAGCACGCAGTCTTCCTACACAGTCACAGTCCATAACGCACAGTCGCAAGAGGTGAGACTCACGTCGTACAGACTTGGAACGCAGTCGTTCAGCATCAACGTGGCAATCGCGGCAGGACAGAACGGAACATTCACCACGGTCCAAGATGCTAACTCCGAAATCGGGATTCCGGTCAATACGTGGTGCGGAAACCAGTTCATGACCACTTTTGCTAGATCAGCGAGTTACACGGAAGACATAGTTCCGACTTCCACCGTATTCCAAGACTCCACGCATGTAGCTGCGGATCTTCTGAACGATGGCAACGGAACTGCAACCCTAACATCTTACTACGTCACCGACTCGAGCGGCAACGAATACGCGTTCACAAACTGGAGCGGTCCGTCCCTTGCAGCGAATAGTGTTACGACAACAATATTCGGAATCGGTTCGAGTTGTTCACAGTGCACTCTCTATGGTTCAGCATTCACTTTCACGAGCGGGTACCAATACACAATAAGAGTCGTGACGGGACGCGGCAATATCTTCGGGTTTACGGTAACCCTGGCTTCTGGTCACCACTACTCCATCGTCCTTGATGTTGGCTTTGGGAGCGTTGCTCATTAGGTCAGACTAGGTTCGCGAGATATGGTAAACTTGCTCACGCGTTTTGGAGACGTGTTTCTATCTCCCGGTCCAGCCAGCCCTTTACGACCGTTGTCTCTCTCATCAGGTCCATTCTCACGTTTTTGACGCCGTCTATTCCTTGAATCCATTTTTGGGTTTCGTCTGCCTCGCTCATGTTTAGGCAGACTTTTGCGAAGATTGAGAATTCTTTCGCGTCTGTGAACGAGAATACTAGCCTGTCGAGTTTTGCCCGGATTTGCTTGTCAATTGTTGCTTTCTTTGCCTCGTCTGGGATGCTGATGAGATAGTCGCTGGCTACGCCGGGGTATTTGTCGTAGTTGAGTTCTGGGAGGAGGTAGAAGGCTCGGCCTTCTGTCATGAGGGTGAGACGTCTCTTGACTGTTTTTGTTGAGACGCCGACGTCGCGTGCGAGGTCTGATGTTGGGCGTCGGGGGTCTTTGCGGAGGGCTTTGATGATCTGCCAGTCTGTGGTGTGAAGGTTCAGATTGGCGGGGGGGAAGCCGCCTCTCCACTCGACAGTGTCCCCGGAGCCGCAGATGGCCTTGATCTGCTGGACTGTTCTCGCGTGTGCCTTCTCATCTCGGTAGTAGAAGATGGTGCGGAGGGGTTTGCCGATGAGGTTAATGATTATTACGACGCCGTCGAGCTGTTCTATTTGGGAGACTGTGGACTGTTTCTTTTCTGGGTCTTCGACGTTTCCTTGTATGCCGGCTGATTCGCGTCCGATTAGGTGGGGGTTAAGGACGAGCTGGATTGTTTTCAGGAAGCCTAGTTCGCGTGCACGGTTGACTCCTCTACGGACTGTCTCCTCGTCTACTTTGAGACGTTCTGCCATGGCTGCGTAGGATTCGCGGATGTCCCAGCGGAACGAGCCTGGGCTGGTCAGTTCGCGCATTATGCGTAGCTGGAGGTCGTCGGTGCGGAGCAACAAAGGGCGTGGTTTGGACGGGATTGTATTAAGAATGTCCGAAAGTCGGCCGTTGTTTAGGCGTTGAGATAAGAATTCCCCGGTGCGGAGTATTGGCTGGTGGAATTCGAAGATGAGTAACTTGCAACATGCCGCGTCGGAGGAATGGAGGCGGACGCGGAAAATATTCGCCTACGGAATCATTTTGGTCCTGGGGCTTGTCGCCGTCTCGATTGGTCTGTGGATCTATTTTGGAGCGTGGACACCCGGACCATGGATGGAGTATCGAGGGTTTGGCTTCAGCTGGATTTGGGCAGTATTCGCCTTCTTCCTTTTGTTCTGGGTGTTTAGGTGGGTTTTCTGGCCTTGGGGAGCGCGTCCGTACGGTTACTCGAGGTATGTGGGCGACGACGCTGTCACTGTTCTTCGGGCGAGGTATGCGAGGGGTGAGGTCACGAAGGAAGAGTTCGACAGGATGATGCGGGATCTTCGAGGCCACGGACATGGGGTGGAGGATTGAAACTATGACGGTGAGCGAGAAGCCGGCTCGTCGTAGGAGGAAACTCTGGATTATCCTGGGAGCAGTTGTCATTGCGGCGGTGGCTGTGGTCGGGTCTTTGGCCTATGTGTCGAACAGGCCGGGAGCTGCGCCTCTCCCGCCCACTGGGCCTAACGTGACGATGTGGGATAATGGGTTCTGCTCAAACTCTAGTAATTGTGGGTACAGCCCGGTGTCGAAGAACGTGACTGCCGGGACGGCGTTGACGTGGACGAATATGGGTGGTAAGCCTCACACTGCGACTGAATGCGTCTCTTCCGACAGTAGTGCTGCTTGTCCCGACGGAGCCGGGTCCAACACGTCAGGTGCGCGAGCTTTCGACTCTAACAATCAGTATTCTGATGGTTTCAAGAGGGACCAGCAGTTCAGCTTCACCTTCGACCTCGCAGCAGGCACCTACCACTACTACTGCACAGTCCACCTCTTCATGCACGGGACCATTACGGTGCAGGCGTAGCCTGGGAGTTGCTATCGATAGCTATCCCAGGGATTCCATCGAAATCCGAAGCCGAGCGTACGTTCAGGAAGGTTCCAGATCGCCGTTGCTTCATGTTTGGTTTTTCATCAGACGTGAGAAACAAGTCCGAGAGAATTCCACCTACCAGATTCGGAGCCGATTGATTGGTAAACGGGTGGGTGGTTCCGGTATTCCTTATTAGCCATCCCCGTAGATTATTCATGGGGACTTAGCTGTGGCCATCGAAGCGCACCGTGAAATTCTTGGTGGGAAACCCGTAATCGGAGGCACTAGAATCCCTGTCGACCTTTTACTGGAGCTCGTGGGCTCCGGTCTCGGCGTTGACGACATCCTTCGGGAATATCCCCATTTGAAGAGGGACGATCTGGTCATGGTCCTCTATCTCGCTAAGAAGGTCCACGAAATCGTTGGGTATGAGAGGCTAAAGTCAACGACGGACGCATAGGGTTGGCCGTACGGTTTCTCCTTGACGAGAACGTTCCATCATCCGTTATTGAACTTCTCAAGAAGAAAGGATTTCAAGTCAGGACGGTTCGTGAAGTATTTGGACCCGGGTCAAGCAACGGACGAATCGCCGAGGAGGCCTCCCACTCTGGGGAGGTCGTAATCACGCTTGACTCGGATTTCCTGGAGTTGCATCCCAACCCGAAAGCCAAGATACTCGTCATTGATGTGCATCCTGCTATTCCGAGCGCGATAAGACAGGTTCTCGAATCACACCTGGCTCGTTGCATCCAGCTATTGGATAGCGCACGGAAAGTCAAGCTGACTCAGACAGGTCCAACGTCCTCGACATAAGAGTCGAGCCTCCTGAAGGAGTGCGGTCAGCTCAAGAGAGATGCCGTTTTCAAAATAGAAAATTCACGCTGAGCCTGTCCTCACTTTTGTGCTTCTCAAACAAAATCACTCCAGAGAGCCATTCTTCCATTAGCCTTATGAGCCCCTGAGCCGCAAATAACTTCCGCGTTTCATGGCCCTTTCCTACTAGATGAACAAGAGAATGGAGAACCAGGCACATTCAGCACCAGCTACCCCCGACCGGGATAGCTCGCCAGTCGAGTCGATAACTCGGTAAGACTTCGACCCTGTTTAACATTCGCCGGTCTTCCACCCCTCTCAGGCTTATATGTTAGAAGCACTCACCCCGCCCGAAAATCTTTGAAGCAGATTACCCTAGCTATCTTCCTCGTCCTCTCAATAGCCATGATAAGCGGCGGAATACAGGCAATAACCGCCACAACAATACAAACCTACGACACCAACACCCTAGCCGGCAGAAACGCCAGCGTCAACGACACCCCCGGCCTCTACATCCGCCTCAGCGGCCTCTTCCAGGAAGAAGCAGACAACAGCGACCAAGCACCACCACCCTACCCAGGCACAGCCATCACCCCAACCTATGTCCTCTCCAGCCCCTTGGACGGAAACACGATCCAATCACCAGACATAACCGTCAACCAGGACGCCGCAGGAGCACCCCAAAACGAGCCAGCCATCGCCGTTGACCCGAACAATCCCAACCGGATCGTCGTCGGCAGCAACGACTACATCACACGCGTCTGGCCATGCACGTTCAACGGCGCACCTTGCAGCGCCCAAGGAGAGGCTTACAGCGGAACATACTACAGCAACAACGGCGGACAAACCTGGTGCTGCATCGCAACAGACCCACAACACCTCGCAACCCTCATCCCCGGAGTCGAACGCCTAACCGGCGGAATCTACGACGCAGGCGGAGACCCCGCGCTAGCCTTCGACACCAGAGGAAACGTGTACTTCGCAGGCCTAGGCTTCAACCGCCTATCAGCACCCAACACGGTAGCCTTCAACAAGGGAACCTTCGACAATAACGGCGATCTCCACTGGGGACCCCCAACCTTCATCGGCCAGACAACCAGCAAGAGCACCCTCAACGACAAGGAATGGATCGCAGTCGACCAGAACGCTAACAGCCGCTTCCGCGACAACATCTACGTCACCTGGACGCGATTCTTATTCAGCCCACAAACAGGCCGGTACGTCCAATCACCCATCATGTTCGCCAGCAGCAGCAACGGCGGACGAACCTTCACCGACGGACAACTAATAGTCGGCAACGTCCTCTACGACCAAGGAAGCCGCGTCTTAGTCGGACCAGACGGAACAATCTACGCCTTCTGGGAAGGAAGCGACCGCTTCGCCACCTACAACAGCATCTGGATGGTAAAGTCAACAGACGGCGGAAAGAAATGGACCCAGCCAGTAGCAGTCAGCCAAGTCGTAGACATTCTCAACCCAGCCAACACAGCCTTCCGAGTCAACAGCTTCCCAGCCGCCGACATAGCACCAAACGGCGACTTGTACGCAACCTGGAACTCGGAAGTCCGCAACACAGCCACCAGCTACACCATCGACCCCGTCTGCGCCTTCTTCATCAGCGGCGTTGCAAGCGTCCGGGCCAACTGCCACAGCTCAGTAGTCTACGGCAAATCCACAGACGGCGGAAACGCCTGGACCACACCACAATCCTTCAACCCAGCAATAGACGCGTCCAACCGGACACCAATCGGCTATCCAGCCACAAACCCCGACGGCACAACACTCAAGGCACCCTCCAACACGGGCCGCGTTGAAACCTTCTTCCCATCAGTCGCAACAGCCCCCAACGGCCGCGTCTACATCTCAGCCTACGCAGCCGACATCATCTCCCCCTGGCAGACCTGCGCCCAGCCCGCAACACCCACAGCCGTCGGCCGGATCAACTGCCTAACACTCGGAAACTACATCAACAACGCACGCCTAGACTACGCAGTCGCAGACATCACAACCAACGTAAGCCAAATCGTAACCACTCATCCTATCAACTCCCGCCATGGATTCGGAGGCGGCTTCATCGGCGACTACACAAGCATCGCAGTCGGCAAAGACAACGTCTTCCACGCCGTTTGGGCCGACACCAACAACAAGCAAACAGTCACATGGTGGTTCGGCTTCGAATTCGTACCCACAACAGTCAACCAGCAAGACATCGCCATAGCAAAAGGCACATTCTAGAAAATACACCAGAATTCCAGCAGACCCCTAACCCTCCTTTTTTTTCGTCAATCGCTTGAGAGATGTCTAGACCGGCGGTGGAATAACAATCTTGAATACAAAGTCACTCTCCAAGCACTAATTCCAAGACCATCCCAAGAGGACATGCAAACATCCGCAGACTCGGAGCGGGACATGAGGCTAATCGAGCTCGACACATCAGAACAATGTTGTGCCTAGTTTTAGGACAGAATGTCCTCCTTCCTACCTGATGCCTCGCACCTCGATCGTTTTGGTCCCGAGTCGGCTGGAATGTTCCAATATATACCTGTCACTCGTAAGAAGGGGAAGTCGTTCAAGCTGAGATGTTGCGACGTGAAACGCGTCAAAGTAGTGAAGCTTTCTCGACCCCCCATGTTTAACGTAAAGGTCGAGAGCTGTAATTGCGACGTCAAGCGTGACCGGAAGAGCTGTGTGTGGAATAGCCCTCATGTCTTGGATGAACGCTCGAACCTTCTCCAGAGGAACCTCCTGGCTTCTCAAGCAGGCCACGACATCGTCATACACCTCTGACGAAACCAAAAGGTCCAGCTTCCCCTCCAGACTAGCATCTACAACAGGCCGAAAGTGTTGAACGAGGTGGTGGTCCGAGGTGAGGTATGAGATGAAAAGATCCGCCTCGACTAGAAGCGGCGAAGGAAGCCGGCTAGCGGCGGCCTGCAGCTACAAAGCGCTCCTGAGACTCTTCCAGCTCCTCCATGTTGACCTTGAGAAGCCCCTTGTACTTTCCCTTCACGGCCTCGGCCGGCTGAACCGGCTCCATCACAATCCTCCCCCTGTCGAGCGATATCTTGAACCTGCTTGTCTTTAACTCCCGCCTCATCGATGCAGGCAAGTGAACCCTGCCTCTCTCATCAACGTCTACGGTTGCAGTTCTTGCCAATTCCTTCCCACATCTCCCACCAGTGGGCCCGCGGAATTAAGCTTTCCGACTCAAGACAGCCTCGCCCAGGACGCCTAAGCAGTAGGTTTCCAAAAAGAAACCCGACAATGCCAATGAAACATTCCAAGAGCTACTCATCTAAGGACTCGGTCTGGTCAGTGGTGGGATTGTCCCTCCCTTCTCCGAGTATCGAATCAAAATGTCGAGCCGTTTCAACCTCGTCTCCTCTCTCTTCGCACTTGCCACCCAGTATCCTGCTGTCCTCTGGTAGGACGGAGGCTGTGACTTGAAGAAGCTCCACGCTTCCCCGTTCATCCTCAGCTTGCGCTCGTATACCTCAGGGAGTTTCCTGAAACTCTTTCGCTCATACGAGTACACCCCCGACTTCTCCGCATCCCTCTCCCGAAACGCCATGAGACCCGCGGGCTGCATCAGTCCCAATTCGACCAGCTCCTTCGCCCGCTTGGAATTGACAGAGCTCCAGATACTGCGAGGCTTCCGTGGAGTAAACCGATTCATGTAACTCACCGCGTCAACATTCTTCCGGACACTGTCAATCCAGCCGAAACACAGGGCTTGATCCACAGCCTCCGGCATAGTCACACTCTGCCGACCAGAACCCATCTTGTAAAATCCAACCCACAGCTCCTGCGCCTTTTTGTGATATTGCTCAAACCACTTGCGCAGCTCAGATGGTGAAGAGAAGAACACAGGCTTCATTTGCCACAGCCCACTAGTACAAGGGTCCTAACAGCCTTTCTCCCCCAACCATCAGACCTCGGCTAATGACCTAGGTACACCCTTTTGTATGCGAGTCTCGATTGTTACGCAGACCCTAAGTTGACCCTTGAAACCATCCCAGCTCCTGGTAAAGTGACCCAGCCGGCCCTTCCCGCGACGGACCAGAAGAGCACGATGAAAGCAGTCGTCTACCAGCGATACGGCTCACCTGACGTTCTGGAACTCAAAGAAGTGGACAAGCCTGTAGTCCAAGATGACGAAGTGCTAGTTCGAGTCAAAGCGGCCTCCGTCAATCCCGCTGACTGGCACTACATGACAGGCCTGCCATACATCGCCCGCATGTCGATGGGGCTGCGCCGACCAAAAGACCCCAAAACAGGAGTTGACATGGCCGGCGTGGTTGAAGCGATAGGCAAGAACGTAACAGAGTTTCAACAGGGCGATGAGGTCTTCTGCGGGCGTAGCGGCGCCTTCGCCGAATATGCATGCGTCCCCGAAGATAAACTCGTGCGGAAACCGGCCAACATAACGCTCGAGCAAGCGGCGGCCATTCCCATCGCGGCAATCACGGCCCTGCAGGCTCTACGTGACTGGGGCCAGATTCGGCCAGGGCAGAAAGTCCTGATCAACGGCGCGTCGGGAGGCGTGGGTACGTTCGCCGTCCAGATCGCAAAGTCGTTCGGAGTGGAAGTGACCGGTGTCTGCAGCACGAGGAACCTGGACCTAGTCCGCTCGCTCGGCGCAGACCACGTCGTGGATTACACCAAGGAGGATTTCACCAAAAACGGGCAGCGATACGATCTCATCCTAGATAACGCGGGAAACCGTTCGTTGTCAGATTACAGGCGCGCCTTGGTCCCCAAAGGAATTCTTGTGATTGTGGGTGCCACAAAGGGTTCATATTCTAAAGAAGGTCGCTGGATCGGACCCCTCGCTCTCCCGATCAAATCACTCTTCTTGAGACCATTCGTGAGCCAGAAGATGGTCTTCCGTATAGCGAAACTAAACAAACCGGACTTGCTTGTACTCAAAGAGCTCATCGAGAGAGGAAAGGTGACCCCGGTGATAGACAGCCGCTACCCGTTGAGCAAGGTACCCGACGCTGTCCGCTACTTTGAGGAAGGACACGCCCGAGGAAAAATCGTCATCACGGTGTGAGACCCACACCCTCAAGCTCTTTCTGTGGCTCTGATGGTATCCTAATAGCATAACATGCCATCGAAAGGACAGACTCGCCTAGAGGCTCAGCGGAATGTTACACACACTGGCGTTGATTGATCCGCTCTACACTTATAACCGCGATTTCACCTAGGCAACATAATCGTGCAAGCCACCCAAGACATGACCCTGAAACGAGTCAGCGTCAAACACATCAACTACAACCCAAAAGGAAAAGACACTCCCGACAGTTTGAACCAGGAGTACATTGTTCTCGAAAACATGGGAGACAGCACTGTCTCGCTCGCAGGCTGGAAGATCATGGACAACACCCGAACTGGAGAACGCCGCCACACATACACGTTCGATGAGAAAATCACCCTCAAACCTCGAGACCAGATCGTTCTACACAGCGGCAGCAGCAAGGATTCGGAGACCAAGGGAAAACAGCCTAGGTGGAACCTATACTGGGGAAAGCATGCATTCATCTGGAACAATGAAGGAGACACTGCAACGCTGTTCGACGATCAAGGAAAAGAGGTGGACTCTCTCCAAGTCGTCCCGTTGAAAGAATCATAATCACTGCTCGATTCTAGCTCGTATTAGACCAGTGAAGTCTGGCCCGCGCCACGCCTCGCCGAGTGAGCCTTCATCTTCTTCTCAGCATTATCATACGCCAATCGGATTATCTCCTTCGCCTTCTCAACGTCCCCGTCACCGCGAATTCGAAACGTCACCCAGCCTCCCTGAGGCGCAAATCGATGCGGCTCAGCCCGTCCCTCCTTCAAGACCCGGGCCTGGTCTTCCAGGGACAGTCTGATGTCCAAGTACGAGCTCCCATGGGAATGCATGAACTCCAAACCGTGAACCTGAAACTCGGTCCCGCCAAAACGATGAGGAGCCTGAGTAACGCCGGGAAGCCCAAGAATCCACTCTTGCAGAGACTGGCTCAAACGGTACTAACCGTTACTTAGTCTAGCCTCAAGACCCCGATAAACGCTGGCACGACAAATCGAGCCTCCCAATATATCAAATGGTGATATATCGAGAAGAAATCTTTTCGAACCTAGAAAATATCCCCCTGCGAAACTTTCGTTTTATCCCTAGACACAACAACCCAGCAACGGTCACCAGTGTCCAGTTGGCCCCATTTCCCTTAGAACAACCGCTAGGGTAACCTTTCTGTTAGCCGCTATCCTTCTATCAGGAAGCGGAATACTAGCCCAACGCTCCGAAGCCGCCAACCCTTCTAGCGGCACTCTCTCCACTGGGAACCTCTCCCTAAACTGGCAGGGAGCAACCTACGCGTTCGGCGTCAACGGGGACCCGGCTACGTGCCCTCCTTCCGCTGATCCTCTCAATCTGCTCTGCGACCATTTCATTATCAATCTCAATCTGGCCAGCAACTTCTGGCAGCTCAACACTGGAACCGTCACCATCACAATCAATTGGGTAAGCTCGAGCAACGACTTCGACCTTTACATCTACCGGCAAAGCGATGGCCTGCAAGTAGGCCATTCTAACCAGGGAGGAACCACATCGGAACAGGTCGTCCTCCAAAGCCCGATGCCAGGCATGTATGAAGTCCGAACAGCACCCTTCCTAGTCATCGCCTCAGACTACACAGGCTCCGCCACCCTAGCCTACACAAGCGGCGGATCAGTCGTCAACCCACAATTCCCAACCGGAGGAATAGCCTTCGGACCCCACACAATCATCGACCCACAACGAACCGAAGGAGAGCCCTTGAACCACATCGACAAGTACGGCAACATATGGGAAACAGGCCCCTGGGGTTTCAGCACCGCCCAAGGTTTCGTCGCAAAATCCACCGACAACGGAGACACCTTCCACATCGTTTCGCCTAACGGCTTGAGGCCGAACCCGGCCGCGTCAGGAGGCGGGGACACGGACATAATAACAGATGACATAGGAAACGCCTATTTCGCAGACCTTGAAGGACTGGCAGCCGTAAGCGTCGCAGTCACCAACGATGGCGGCAACACTTGGAGAGCGAACCCAGTCACAGGGCAGCCTGCCGACGACCGGCAGTGGCTAGCAATCGACAATGGCCTCACGTCTAGCGCCAACGACAACACGGTCTTCCTCGTCTTCAACCAGCAAGCCTTCGGCTGGCAAATCTACTCCTCACCTGGCTCCACAGGACCTACAGATCCAGTCGGCGGAGTGATCTACCAGAACGCAGCCGCAACCACGACCGGCAGCATCACAACAGATGGCCGTTGCGGAAGGCTACTTTTCGACCCGGTAAACAGGGTCCTCTACTTGCCCTGCAACAGGCCCGACCATGAAAGGATATGGAAAGCATCAGTCGCCCCAGACCAGAGAACAGGCCTAGTATTTACCGAGGTAAACGCTCCAACAAGCCCTGGTGGCTCAATAGGACTCGGACGCTTATTCTCTGATGTGGCAACAGATTCCGCTGGGAACCTCTACGCCGTCTGGGTAGATACCGCGAATAACAACGTCTACCTCAGCTCCTCCATAAACCAGGGAACCACCTGGACCACGCCCGTCCAAGTCAACGGCGACCCGGCCAACAGCAACGTTATGCCCTGGGCCATCAGAGGAGCCCCAGGAATAGTCGACAGCGCATTCTACGGGACCGCCTCCCCCGGGGACCCGAACAGCTTTCCCAGCTGGCTCATCAACCGCCAAGCAGCGACAGCGATCAAGTGGTTCGTCTACCTCGTCCAGGTAACCGGAGCAACCACCACCACTCCCATCATATACCAGGTTAAAGCCAGCGAGCACCCCACAGACTACGGCCAGATATGCACCGGAGGCCTAGGCCGCACAACCTCCATGGGAGACAGGACTCTGGCCGACTTCTTCACTCTAGCCATCGACAGCAACGGAGCAGCCCGCATAGTAGTCAACGACCTGACAAACCAGCACCACGGGGCAAGCCTCTTCGAGCTAACACAAGTAGCAGGACCCTCCGCCTACGGAACAACTCTCACCTCCAATAATCCCAGCATAGCCACAGTAACAGACCCCGCCGGCGACGCTCAGCTCCCTCACTTCTCACCGCTCGGCGCAGGCGCCAACCAGCTCAGCCTCGACCTACTCTCCACCCAGCTCTCCCAGCCCGACACCTCCCACCTCACAGTCACCATGAAACTGAACAACCTCGCCTCCCTCACACCGCCCACAGGGGCAACTGGCATACTCTGGCTCACACGTTGGCAGTTCAACACCACCGGGGACAACGGAGAAGAAAGCTACCGGATATTCTACCTCGGCGCCAACTCCACCGGCGGCCAGCCACCGGTGTTCTTCGCAGGAACAGGAACATCCGCCACCTCCAACCCGACTGGATTACCTCGAGGTAGCGGCTGCGTCACAACCACACCACAGAACTGCAAGATCATCGTCTACCCAGCCGAGCAACCGGCGACCGGCACCATCAACGCCGCCACCAATACGATCACAATAACCGCGCTACTGTCTAACATCGGCAGCCCCATCACCGGGGACAAGCTCTACAGTGTCACAACCCTCACCTTCGGGTTCACCGGCGGCAACCCAATAATGATGGACGCCGACGCCACACGAGTCTTCGACTATGTCGTCGGCATGACCAAAACACCCAGCAACTGTCCGCTAGGCACCACATGCAAAGTCACTGGCGGAGGCTACATTTTCGTCGACCCACAACAGGACCGCGGAGGCTTCAGCATCGAAGTAAAGGTCAGCTCCTCCGGACGGGTAAGTGGAAAGGCCGCATACAAGGATTCTACAAGCGGAGTCGACTTCATAACCAATCTTATAACCTCGGCCAACTTCAAGGGGAACACCGCCACGATTACAGGTACAGGCACAACGAACGGCTTCGCCACGACATTCACGATCGCAGTCCAAGACAAAGCGGAGCCAGGTGCAGGCCAAGATACGTTTTCCATTCAACTCGGAACAGGATACTCAAAATCAGGAACGCTCCAAGGCGGAAACATCCAGATACACTAACACCCACATCTCCAGGGTGTGTCGCCCCCGAGACGTCCTTAGTCTAGGAGGCTAAATGTAGTAGCGAGAGACAATTCCCTTCGAAACCACTGATGAAGTACCGGGTCCTGGGAAAGACCGGTGTCAAGGTTAGCGAGGTCGGGTTCGGAGCCTGGGCGATAGGTGGAAACGCTCACGGTAACAGTTACGGACCAACCGACGACAAATCATCACTCGAAGCCGTCAAGAAGGCCCTCGACCTAGGCTGCACCTTCTTCGACACAGCAGACGCCTACGGGCACGGCCACAGCGAAGAAATCCTAGGCAAAGCACTGGCAGGACGACGCGACGAAGTCGTCATCGCAACAAAGGTCGGGGGCGACTTCTACCACGGCGCGCCTCGAATGAACTTCACACTCGAATACATTCTCTTCGCACTCCAAAAAAGCCTGGACAGGCTCCAAACAGACCACGTAGACCTCTATCAACTCCACAACCCTCCCAGCCATCTCATCAAGAACCCCCGCCTCTTCCAATTCCTCGACGATCTCAAGAAGACCAAGAAAATACACCACTACGGAATCAGCATCCACGACCCAGCCGAAGGAATACTCGCAATGAAATCCGGACGTCCAAGCACAATACAAGTCGTCTACAACATCCTCCGACAAGAAGCCAAGAACGAGCTGTTCGGATTGGCTAAAGCGAACAAGGTTGCCATCATCGCACGAGAACCCCTGGCTAACGGCTTCCTTACAGGCAAACTCAAACCCGAAGAGACCTTCCCAGAGGGTGACATTCGTCACAACTTTCCCAGAAAGTACATCGCTGGCATGGCTCAGGCAGCGGAGAAGCTCAGATTCCTAGAACACAGAGGCCGGACCCTAGCTCAAGCAGCCATTCGCTTCGCACTCGACAATCCAGACGTCTCAACCACGATCCCTGGAGCGAAGACGCCTGAACAGGTCCAGGAGAACCTTCAAGCCTCCGAGCTTCCGCCCCTGACAGGGGAAGACCTCATGAGGATAAGACACCTCAGGGAAAGCAGCTTCGAATAACAAGAGAGAATGAACAATTTGGCACGCTATTTGGTGCGATTAGAGAACAAGCAGAAGTACACTCCGAAAGATGCCTCGAGCTTCGCAAAACAGGTCCGGGAGGTCCTAGGCGCTAAAGAGGCCATTGGGCACCTCCGAATCAGCAGCCGAGCCGTCGAGTTCGACCTCTTCGCCGAGAACAGCCCGGCGCTCAACAAGTCCAAGGCAGCACTCGAGAAGAATTTCGAACGAATCATCACCCTCAAACTACTCGACAAAGCACCGGTTCCGGGAGACAGGCTCGAGATCCTCAAAGAAGGAATCTCGCTCTTCAACGAAGAGCGGTTCTGGGAATGCCACGAGGTCCTAGAACAAATCTGGCATCCCGCAGAGGGAGAAGAACGAGACATCATCCAAGGACTAATCTTGACAGCCGCCGCTTTCGTTCACGCACAACGAAACAGAACCGAACGATCTATAGCCATGCTAAAAAAGGCGAAGCAGAAACTAGGCACACGAGCCAGCTATCAGGGAATCGACCTGAACACTGTAAGAAAGAATATCGACGCAGTAATCGATTCGTCCCTCCCCGCCCCCTTCCAAGTCAAGCTCTAGCAGACCGAATTGTTCCGAAGCCATTAACGCCCGGTATCCGTACCCTTTTACGACTCAGCTTTCATCCGAATCTGAGAAGGCTCCTCCGCAGTGCTAGTCAACATAGACAATCGCTACTCTAGCACACTAGCAATCATAGGAGGAAGCATCCTAACAACCGTCCAAATACTCGCACTCGTCCAACTAGTCTCCTCGAAAGTGCTCCCCGAGCAGGGAACCAACGGCTGGTACACCCTCTTCAACACCTTATCCAACAACGGGGCAGAGCTGTCAATCTTCGCAGCCCTAGCGTTCGCAATGTCCGTGTTGACAGGTGCAAGCGGACCCGCAGTACTCCTAGGAGGATTCCTCTGCCTCAAGAACCATCTTCGCTCCGGTAAGGAGCTGGTCGGCATAGGGGCAACACTGGGCTTCTCAGACCTCCTGCTACGCGTACCGATCCTCCTCTCAGCCGCTGGACCAGTGCTCTGGGTTGCTTGGGGAGGACTCCTCTTCACCGTGTTCGGCAACCGCCACATCCACGGCCCATCCTCCACCTACGCAGGAGAGGTACGGAGGCTCTGGGCGACGATGAGACAACGGCTCTCGAAGGAGGAGAAGAAGAGAATCATCCGCAGGCGACGCGCGAGACGGCGTGCCACACAGGCGCAGAACTAGCGGCTCGACAGAACGATATTGGCCGCCACGTAGAAAGTGAACCCTAAAGCGCTCGCGAACAGAAGATTAGGATTCGAATATCGAAGGAAGGCGGCCGTAGTGAACAGGATCCAGACTAGCATGATGACGACTTCCGTCCAGAAATTCTTGGCAAACTTATCCATCTTCTTCGCATCCTCCGGTTTCAGCAATTCTAGAGATTCATCTCACGTGAAAACCCGGTCTATAAATAAATCATACAGGGCAGGCTCACAGTAGTCGACAATCCTACAAATCCCAAATCACCGTTCAAGAACTCTCCCCCATCTTCAACGTGAATCGCCCAGAACAAGCCCTGAATCCCAATCTGTCACCGACCATCAACGCCCGCCATGAGGGCCCGAACGAAAGTACCAACGATCCCAATACCTCAAAATTCCGAGACTCGCCCATTTCACGCCCTATCAGAGAAAAATCGCCTATTCTCCCCGCCAGACAGAAAAACGACCCTAGAAAAACGACCGGGTGCGGACGCGGCCATTTGAGACGTGAGAGAGAGGAATCCAACATTGCTAATACTATGCATCATCTATGGGGCTCAACTCAAGTCAACACCCGCCCCGGTTACAGTTTCTTGATAGGCCACGTGCCCATGTATGTGTGTTCGATGAGCCTTGGCAGTAAGTGTTGAGGCAAAGCCAACAGCAGCCTTCG
This sequence comes from Candidatus Bathyarchaeota archaeon, assembly GCA_005888735.1. Classification (GTDB taxonomy): domain Archaea; phylum Thermoproteota; class Bathyarchaeia; order 40CM-2-53-6; family 40CM-2-53-6; genus BA-19. The sequence continues at coordinate 30,792 of VBBN01000034.1, read as the reverse complement.
CGCTGTCAGTCATCGCAGGCATCTTGACAATAGTGCTCGCGTTCGTGCTACCGAACAGCACACCAATCTTCCTACTCACCGACCCCGCAATGCAGTCAATGGTACAACTCTGGGGAGCCTTCGCAGGCCTCCTCATCATAGCCGGTTCATGGCTGCTCTACAACAACGCGGCCCAGAGAAAACTCGGGTCAATACTAGCCCTAGTCTTCTCGCTGATATCCCTAAACTTCATCGGATTGATACTCGGGCTTATCGGCGGGTTCCTAGGATACAGCTTCAAGACCACTACCAAAACCCAAACCCAAACCTCGGGCCGATCCTACAATCCGCCCAACCAGTAAGGGCGGATTCTTTCTTTTTACAGCCAAGACCCGGCCGCAAAAATCCAATCTAAGCACGATTTCGTATAACCCTTAAATCAGCTCCAACGAGATATGTCAGGTGTCGAGCTTTGACCGCGACGGTGACCCTCTCGGTTCTCGACCAATACGGCGGCACGAGCATTCTCACACCTGAGAGGATAAGATGGGTCCAGCCAAACCCCCTCCCAACCAAACCCTTAGACCTAGCCTTCAAAGAAGCTTTAGCCAACCCTGTAGGGGCAAAACCGTTCGACAGGGAGAAATGCTGGAGCCCAGCCATAATCATCAGCGACTACACCCGAAAATACTCACCCTACATACCACACCTCATCAACACGATTGAGCCAAAGACAGACGACATCAAGATCATATTCGCGGGAGGAACACATGTTCCCTCAGACCCCGACTTCATCAAGAAAGTCCTCGGCGAAGACCTCTACAAACGATACCAGAAAAGCATCCGGGTAAGCGCCACAAAGAACCCAACGAGCAAGTATGAATGGATAGGCGTCACAAGCAGAAACACGCCCGTCGAGCTCAATAAGGAACTGTTCGACCGCGACTTGCTAATCTCAACCCTGAACGTGCAGCCTCACTACTTCGCTGGCTACGAAGGCGGGGCTAAGGCCCTTCTTCCCGGATGCTCCGGGCTCAAGACCATCACGACCAACCACGGCATGGTCATCGGCAACCCCAGCTGCCGGGAGCTCGCAATCAAGGGCAACCCTCTAAGGGAAGACATGAACGAGGTTCCCGCGGTCCTCAAGGAATTCATGAAGATCGAGCATCGAATCCTCGACTTCGTCCTCAACCAGGACGGAAGCATGGTCAAAGCATCATACGGCGACCCCAACACCGCGCACCAGCAATTAGCCGAAAACTTCTCCAGACGTGCACACGCAGCAACCGCAACACCCTCCCCGTTGGTGCTCACAGTAGCAGACGGGCCCACTGGACGAAACCTCTACCAGGCACTCAAAGCCGCAGCCTTCGCCTCAAACCTAGCAATTCCAAACCACCAGCCAAAAAGCACCGTCATCTTAGTGGCATCTCTCGAAGACGGAATCGGAGGAGACGCCTTCAAGCAAGAGATGGAGACATATGGGCATATGGAGCCCGAAAAAGTGATCGAGGACCTCAAGAAACGAGCGAAGCTAGGAAAAGTCACAGAAGCCTCCCAGAAGCCCAACAGGCTCTCCCTCGACTACCAGAAAGCAGACCTAATGGTTGTCTCACCCAAAGCGCCCTCTACAGTCCCAGACCTGCTAGCGAAGACGCGGATCCGGTTCTTCCGGAAAATCGACGAGGCACTCACAACAATCGACAAGAAACTCTATGAACGAGACGTTGCAGTCCTCCCGCACGGTTCGTCAACGGTCCCGCTTACAGCCTAAAATCCGACAAGGCATTTCGCGTCGACGAGGAGACACGCTCCGATGTAGCGCGTGTTGATGATTCGTCGAAGCGTTTGCCAGACACAGGTTTTCCAGTCATAGTTTACCAGGCAGTTGGAGAAGGTTGAGACCAATACTCTCGTCCCTGGCCTTCACTAGCTTCCCTGGCGTCTTTCCCAGCACGATTTCCACCATGTTCGCCACCGAGCCTTCATCTAAATGTCCCCCAATTGTAGTAAAATCTCTACGGCCAAGCGTTACGTGAGCGTGAGGTAAAGGCACCTTATCCAGTGTTGAGATGTTTCCTGACAGGGTGAGAATCTCCAAGTCGTCCTCGAACAACTCCCAATGATACTCTTTCGTCTTGAAATCATAATGGCCAAGCTTCACTTTACTCAGTGAGCCTATTCCCTCGAAGAAACCGTTCGCGATTTTCTGTGACACGGCGAACCGTTTGATCGAGTCGAGAATATCCTCCCCTTTCTCTAGCCGAAGAACAAACCTGTTTGGAAATTTTGCGAAACGCAAAGTTCTGAAACGGGTCCAGCTTGGGGTTCAGAATAAACGTGACTTTAATGATGCAGAGAAGGGTTTTCACTCCAGCCTACTTACACCCACCTAGCACCTGTCTCTCCTCCAAACCCGGCCAAGAAACAGGATACCCTCCTAGGAAAACCTGATTTTGGACTGCGCTGTTTTCAGCTTCTCCCGCCCTGATATGGCGGTAATCAGCCCGAATCTCAAAATCGAACCCGTGATTTCCACGCCCGCCTATTTCACAGCTAACCCTAGGGGAATCAGCGCGGGTCGTAAACTGGTAGACAAGCCCATAACAGGCTAATCAGCGGGAAACAAGCCCAAAACCACGCCCAGCCAGCAGACCCCTCCTGAAAAATCCATAATCGCCTGGCAGTCTTGAGAGGCAGGACTGGTGGAGGAAAACTACCGGTTTTTCTTGGGAATAGTTTCACCCAAACAACCGTCCGGATTCTAGTGCTCCAAACCCATCAGCCACTTGTTCTGCCAGTCTCCAGTCTCCGCGTTGTCAAGGACCGTCCAGCCTATAACACCGCCCCGCCCAAGCCCAAACCAACCAACCCCAGTGACTACTCGATGGCTCGCAAGGTAGGACGCCGAATGGTACTCTACCTCTACCTCGCAGTCTTCGTCACACGCATCGGCTTCGGCAGCGTCACAATCATCTTTCCCCTATACCTCCGCGCGAGCAGCTTCCAAGTCGGCCTCGTACTCGCGCTCTACCCCATGGCCGAAGCGGCAAGCGCCCTACCAATCGGAAGACTAGCAGACCGGTTCAGCAGGAAAAACCTCCACATCATCGGTATGGTCCTCATAACCGTTCTAACCGCAGCCATCGGCTTCACGACTAACCTGTACAACGTCAGCATACTCCACGCGCTAATGGGCGTCAGCGCCGCCACAGCAGCAGTCACAAGCCTCACACTCCTAGGCGACGCAACCAAGACCACCAACCGAGGAGCCAGCATGGGAGGCTTCGACCTCGCAAACCTCGGAGGCTACGGACTCGGCTTCGGACTCGGCAGCCTATTCGCCAACGAGTTCGCCGGCCGACTCCACTGGGCTTTCTGGGCCACCGCTGGAATCTTCCTCTTCGCTGGACTAATGGCAGCAAAGATGCTCGTCGAACCCGTCAAGATCCAAGAAGTCTTCAGGAAAACAGTTCGGCCCATGAAAATCGGCAACAGGCTTCGGCCCATCATGCCAATCTGGATATCTCAAACAGTCATCCTAGGAATGTACTTTCTCCTTCCCAAAGCCTTCCGCGACGCTAGCTTTACACCAACACACGAGACACTACTCTTCCTCGGCGAACTCGGAGCACTCTTCGCCCTCGGCGCACTGATCTTCGGAAGAATCTCCGACAAGATCGGACGCACCCGAATAATGACAATAGGCGCCATCGGCGAAGTAGGCTTCCTAGCAATATTCGGCTGGACCTTCCCGAATTTCGCAAACACTCCCTTCCCAGCAATCTACCTCCTACCACTCTTCTTCCTCGCAAGCGCCATCGCCCCAGCAATTCTCGCTTACGTCAGCGACATATCTGGCCGGGCAAAACGTGGCAGCGCCAACGCCCTCTACAGCACCGTACTCAGCATAGGCCTCGCAATCGGCAACATTCTAGGAGGCTTCCTAGCCGACCTTGGAGGCATACCTTGGATATTCTTCGCGGGAGCCGGAATACTATTCCCCTCCGTAATCGCGACGAACACGATGCTTCGCAGACGCTAACCAGTCTAGCCCTGCAGCAAAAACATCTACCCAGCCACTTCCTCCCGAGCCATCCTGTCCAACAAAGCACGAACCTCTCTCTTCTTCTCCCGCGACGACCGGACAACAACAAGCCCCTCCCGCGGCTGGCCATACAACACAATCGCACCATCAGGAGACTCCAGGACACACGGCAGCGTGAGAAGATCCTCCTCCCCGTCCACCCAGACCACGGCATCCTTCGCCCTCAAAGCCTCCTTGATGACATTCCACGCCTCCATGGCAATCACACCCGCAGGATTCTTTACCTTGAAGACTCTCCTCGAAGGATAGTTGGTCGAGTCAACAGACCTCCGTAGAGTCATCATGTCAACAATTCTGACATCAACCGGAATCCCGGCAACCAACGTCTCCCGAGAGACAACATCGCCAACCGCCACCACCATCGGCGCCTTTGTCTCTTGCAACAATCGGGCGAGTTGAGGCATCGTTTCCCGAGCATCGCCAGCGAGAAGATTGCCAAGAGGCCGCTTCAGCTCTGCCAGCTCCTTCTCCCCAGGTCGGAATTGAATCGAGCCCTGGTCTCTCCTTCCCCGCGAGACGTTCCGCAGAAAACTATCTAATTCTTTGGCCCGGCTAGCCTGGACGCGAGGGCTTCCCTCTGCACATCCCCAGCCCCAACATCTTGCTCGCTATCCTCCGCCAGAATCTCTCGAAGGGCAACGCCGTCAAAGTCCGTCGAGACACGAATACCCAGCAGGGCCAGTAACGTCGGGGCCAAGTCTAACAAGTAAGCGTTCATCCTGCCCACTCGACGTATCCCCGGGCCGGCCATCCCCCAGAAACCATCACGCGTATGGATGGACGAGAAATGAGGAGAAGAACTCCACAGCTTCTCCGCGCCAATTCTAGGATTGATCTGAACCTTCTCGTTCCCAGAAAAAAGCTCGACACAGAGGTCTGGGGCTTCGTCTTGAAATGGACCCTTGAAAGTCTCTTCTTTGAAGTGGAAGATGGGTCGAAGCTTCTCCCCGGTCCGGGGGTCCACGAGCTGGCTCATCAAATCACATATCTTCCTCACCACGTCAGAAGTCGCAGATGACGACCCGTTCGCCAGCCTCCGCGCCACTGTCTCATTGACGTAGAAGTGGCACTGATGTCCTCCAGTGGAGAAGGCGAGCGTATTGTTCCAGTCAACATTCTCAATCAGCCCTGTTAGTGTCCGTTCTATCGCAGCGCTCGCAGTGAGCCGGTGAGCGACAAAATTCGGCGTAATCTTGTAAATCGACGTAATCGTTCCCGGCGGGAGATTCTTCAGAATGAACCTTCTCAGCCTAGTGTATATGTCCCCCTTATGTTTCACCGGCCCCTTGACCCTGAGTAGACCATTATCCTCGAGAAGCCTATTGATGAAGAGCGCTGACGAGACAGGGGCGGAGCCGTGGTCAGACATGACAAGCAAATTCGCACCGGGCCCAGCTAGCGCACGCAGTTCTCCTACAGCCTCGTCCATCCGGACATACCAGTCATGGAGAACGTTCGAGTAAGGCGACGCAGGCTCTCCCATGTACCGCCAAAAATCGTGATGAACCAAGTCAATTCCTTGAAAAGTCATCATAAACACGTCAGGCCGGTACCACCCGATAAGATACTTGGCCGCGTCGAGAGTCTTTCTGTGCAGCCTCTCGACCATTGGAAGGTACGATTTTTCCCCCCCCTTCATCTCAGTCGGTTTTGTCAGAGGAACATCGATGTCGTAGCCATTGACAGCCTTGTCAAGCCGTTTCATCAACGTCTCAGGGAAGGCCCAGACCTTCCTTGTAGGAACAGGAAAGCCGGATATCATGAAGCCGTTCAGAGGGTACGGTGGAAAAGTGCCTGGAACATTGAACACGCCGACCTTCATCCCTTCTCTGGAGCAGATGTCCCAGAAGCATCCCATCTCGGCTGTGGTCTTCCCATGCTTCAGTTGCAAGTCTTTGCTGATATAGCTGAAGCCGTAGTTGCCAATTTTCGCAGGGTTCTTTCCGGTAGCGAAGCACTGCCAGGCGGGAACACTCTCAGGGGGAACAATAGATTGTAAAACCCCTCCAGCTCCCGTAGAGAAAATCGATGCGAGGTTGGGAAGGTCGTCCATCCATTTCGTAATGAGAAATGGCGAAGCCGAATCGATACCAATCACAAGAGCTCTCATCGGACAACAGCCTCAGCCATCATGGTCTGGCTCGCCTGTGGCTTGCCGCCCATCACCGACTCTACTTTGCCCACGATCGTCCACCAGACAGATGCCCTTGAGCCTGCTGTGCTAACCCTGTAAAGATGGAAATGCTCGGCAACTAGTGCATAGAGACGCTTCTCGTTGCGAATGAACTCAGCCGAATGCTCTGGTCTGTTGGACAGAATCCGCTCCTCCGGCGCCTCAAGCACAAACGAAATGTCCGGCCTTGGCACCAGTCGAAGCAACAAACCCTCCACCGGAATATTCACGCCGTAATCACGGAATCCAACCATCGTATCATAGATGTACCTGTCGCAAACAGTGCTGTTGCCGAGAAGCCTGCGGAGAAAAATTCCTCCCCCAAGTATCGGAAGGTAGACTAGGAGAAGGTATAGGGACCAGAGAACTCTCACCGGCCTACGCTTTTGAAGTTCGTTCTCCGACAGTCCCAGAACCCTTGCAGCTCGCCTTACGATGAAGCCGAACGGATCCAGAATGTCCTGGTGGACAAGGTACGAGAAACGAAGCCCCTTACGATTCAGGAGATAGTAGCACTGGCCAGCGTTGGTCGACTTTCCCGTACCATGAGTACCACTAAGAGTGACTAGAACCTTCCTCACCAAACCATCCCTCTACCGCTCGAGCGGAAAGCCGCGCTGACAAAGTCGATTACGATCAACGGTGGCGCGACAAGGCATTTCAGAGCACTCTTCCGCCTGCCGCTTGAAGCATCCCTCGCCCCCTTCAGCAAGAACAGCATCACCAGTCCCATCGTCGGAATTCTGTAAGGAAGCACAAGCCTGTCTCTCCTAAAGAGCCCTAACCGGTCAGCCCCAAACCGCTTCTCAGCAGCGTGAGACATCTCGGCGAACCGCGCACTCTCAAACTGGCAAGCCGAAAGAAACCGTCCAATGGACGCCAAATAGAACAGAAACGCCTCTTGAATATGCGCATTCTCAACTCTGTCCAGCACCTCTCTCGGAGTAACGCCCCGGGTCAACTCGAGAAAGTCTAGAATGTCTGACAGCTTGAGAAAGTTGTGTCTGAACATGGCATGAATCACCCTGATCAGAACCCGGTCAGGGTCGGAAGTCAACCACACTCCACGCCCTTCGACCTTGGCCTTTTGCCGGTCCTTCATGACCCGCGCAGGATCAAGGTGCGTCTCACCCAGCTGGCTTATTGTAGGGTAAAGCTCGAAGTCGTGCTTGAACCCGGGAAGAAAACAACTGAATTTCCCCAGAAGTTTGTCGCAGTGTGTACGCCCTTGAGGGTCAGCCTTGTACTTGCCCAACAGAAGAAACTTTGCCGCAGCCATCTCCCTCGGCGAAGAAACCAGAAAGTCGACATCATGCCCGACATCGGGCATGCTATCAAAAGTTTTGATAATCGCAAACGACAACCCCTGGGTCTCAAACGCATTACTCATAAGATCGTACAAGCGCATTGCCTCGTCCACCCCCCTCTTAGCATCACTCATCTCAGTCGCGGGAAGCTGCAACACCGCGGCCGCACGGAGGAGAACCTTGTTTTTCTTGGCAAGCTTGACAAGCCTCGATGAGCCTGCTGACTTTATCGGCTTATTCTTGAGAATCGCCTCGGTCAGAACTAGCGAGTCTGCCTCCTTGCGAGCAGTCTTGACTCCCCCTATGTCCTCAAGGAAGCTTCCCCTCATCCTCAATCACCTACATCCGTGCTGCCTGAGCTCATGCTTAGAGCTTCCTCTAAGCAATCCACTCCACCGGACCAGACAGTAGCACAACACCTGCTCACTTTTTCTAGTACAAAGAACCAATACCAAACTGCGGCATTTATCCAATTCCACGCACGGAAATACTCCGTAATCTGTCATATATCCATGGGTTGAATTGTAATTCCGACGGTTGAAAACTATCTTTTCTTACTAGGAAGGGTTAAAACTCGCTCGGCCTAAATCTGTTCCCAAGGTAATCGAAACGGACCAAGAGAAGCTTCTCAGCACGAGCCCGAGCAATGGAATCCAACCCGCACACGTTCTCAAGCGGAAAATCAGAATCCCTCTGATGAGGCCAGTGGTTGATAACGAGATGCTTGAGGCAGCGGTTCGAGCGCTACAGAATGAAAAGCTTGTCTTGGGCGAGAGCGTCTTCAAGTTCGAAGAAGAATTTGCACGCTTCTGCGGAACCCGGTTTGCAATTTCCACCGGCTCCGGAACGACAGCATTACAGATAGCACTCCAATCACTCGGAATCGGCTACGGAGACGAAGTTCTCACAACACCATTCTCCTTTTTCGCAACATCCAACGCCGTCATTCATGCGGAAGCAACGCCAACATTCGCTGACGTTGAAGATGGAGAGTTCAATCTCGACCCGGGCAAGGTCGAACCGCGTATGACCCCCAGAACCAGGGCCATAATTCCGGTGCACCTATACGGGACACCTGCGAAAATGGCTCCCCTAGAGGAAATCGCCGAGGAGAGAGGCATTCCCCTCATAGAAGACGCATGCCAGGCTCATGGGGCAGAGTACCAAGAGAAGCGGGTAGGCTCGATTGGGGAGGCAGGCTGTTTCTCGTTTTACACTAGCAAGAACATGACGGTTTGTGGAGACGGAGGCATGATCACGACCAATAACGAGGAGCTGGCCGAAGCGGCTAGGAGCTTTCGCGACTGCGGAAGGTCAACCAAGTACACCATGGCCCGTATCGGATACACCTCACGGCTAAACACTGTCAATGCTGCCATTGGACGAGTACAACTGAAACGTCTCCCAGAATGGAATCGGAAGAGGCAAGCAATAGCTAACCTATACAGAAAGGAGCTCGAAGGGCTTGAGGGGATTATACTCCCTCCAGCGACCCGAAGCGGAGAGACCTCAGTCTACCACCTTTTCGTAATTCGAAGCCCACTGCGAGACCGTTTGATGGGCCGGCTTGAAGCCAACGGGGTCGAAGCCGGAATTCACTACCCAACGCCAATTCACCTTCAAGGACCCTACAGGAACAAATTCGGCTACAAAGAAGGCGACTTCCCCGTCAGCGAGAAGCTAGCTCAAGAGGTCCTAAGCCTCCCGCTCTACACTGAACTAATAGAAGAAGAGGCTCTTGATGTTGTGCGGATCGTCCGAGACACCGCTCATATGGAGGCTAAGGGTTCATAATGAACCCGGTTCGCGTAGCAGTAATCGGAGCTGGCTACTGGGGAAAGAAGGTAATTCGGGAAATACGCGAGGTTCAGAGAAACAGCGGGCGGGCCGAACTTCATTCTGTCGTAGACAACTCGCCAACAATGCTATCCCAGTGTCAACAGGAATTTGGACCATTGGACTACAGAGTTGACTATCACTCGCTCCTCACCGACCCGAACCTCCACGCTGTTCACATTTGCACTCCAAACGCGTCACACTTCGAGGTGGCCTCAGCGTTCCTCCGCCACGGCAAGAACGTTCTGGTAGAGAAACCATTGACGCTAAAATCTCAAGATGCCTACTCCCTGGTCAAGCTCGCCAAAGAAAACCACCTAGTTCTCTGCACTGGGCACATCCACAGGTTCAACAACGGAGTGAAGGAAATGAGGAAAGCTATCGCCAGCGGGGAGCTAGGAGAGCTTTACTACCTCAGGTTCAGGTGGACGGGATTCATGCTACCCCAAGGATACAGGGAAGTCATCACAGACCTCGCGCCTCACCCGTTCGACATTTGCAATTACCTACTCGATATTTGGCCAAACAAGATTACCTGCCGTGGGAAAGGCTACAGAACCAAGGATAACGAAGAAGTCGCCTTCATGACTGCTGAACACGCAGGAGAACTGGCGGCTCAGGTAGAGGTCAGCTGGCTGGACCGAGAGAAACGGAGAGACGTGACAATTGTCGGAAGCAAAGGAATGGCGTTTCTGGATTGCTCCGAGCAAAAAGGTACCATTCAAGGGCCTGATGGCTCTGAGCCGCGCCTCCTGTCCATAGTGCCGAGCAATACCCTAAGGGCTGAGGTCAACCATTTTGTGGACTGCATCGCGGACAACCGCGACGCAAGGCCCTTCTCCAACCTATCTGATGGTGTCTTGGGCGCCCGGGTGGTCAGTATTCTGGAGGCTGCACGCGAGTCCCTCCGAAACGAGCGGACAATGCAGCTCCAGATTCCCCGGGGCGAGGAGATACTGGCAAAGTGAGCAAACGCCCCAAGTACTCCGTGATTAAAAACTCAAAGATTAGCAAATCCTCTCGAATCTACGACCAGGTTAACCTGTACGGTTGTAGGATTGGAAAAAACTCCAAGATCGATTCTTACGTATACATTGAGGAAGGAGTAACCATTGGAGACAACTGCAAGATCCGACCGTTCGTCTTCATACCGAGTGGAATTACTATAGAAGACGACGTCTTCATAGCTCCTTCCGTTACGTTCACAAACGACAAGTATCCTAGGTCGCATGGCGACTGGACCCTGCTCCACACAACAGTTAGGAGAAACGCCTCAATAGGCGCGGGAGCAACCATTGGACCGGGGATTATCATAGGAAAAAATGCCCTCGTAGGGGCTGGTTCAGTAGTAACCAAAGACGTGCCTGACGATGCCGTTGTGGCCGGCAATCCAGCTCGTATCATAGGCAAGAGGACCACGCCATAGGGATCATTTCTAGGAAGTACTCGCCATGATTTCGCGAGACGACAAACCCTTGCGGTCAATCGCAATCATCCCGGTCTACGGAGAATCCGGTACCATCGGACCCGTGCTGGAGAAATTCCGAGTCGGTTATGTTGATGAGATATGTCTGGTACTAGACGACCCAGCACCCTCAACCCTCACCGAGGTCGAAGCAGCAAGTCGGAAAATAAGAGTCCCTCTAAAGATAATACAGAATCCCATCCGTGGGGGGATAGGGCGAGCGATTAGGCAAGGCTACGAGTATGCCCTTTCAAATGATCTTGGCCTGATAGTTGTAATGGCCGGAAACGGAAAGGATAACCCATCAGAGATTCCTCGCCTCACGACACCTATTCGTGAACAAGGTTACGACTATGTCCAAGGGTCGCGCTTTCTACCAGGCGGGAGGAGGGAGAAGAACCCGTTTCTGAGGAGCATATTTACACGACTCTTCCCTTACGTCTGGACTTTTCTCACGGGGACTAGAGTCACGGAAGTCACTAATGGCTTCCGGGCGTACAAAGCTTCAATCCTGAAAGATCCCAGCATTAACGTGTGGCAGTCATGGTTGAACAGATATGAGCTAGAATACTATTTGCACTACAAAGTCCTAACCCTCGGTTACAAGTTTGGCGAGAGGCCGGTCTCCAAGGACTATTCTGCGATCTACAAGAGAAAGTACTCTCATATTTCTCCGGTCAAGGACTGGTGGCAGATTGTCGGACCAATTTTTCTGCTTAAGCTAGGGGTAAAGAAGTGAATCATGGAAACAGTAGTCCTGCCGAGAATAGTCCTTGCGTCCGAGCGAGCTGACAGCCTTGCACTTCTGAGAGAGTACGCCGACTTTTGGAAGGTGCCGTACTCACTTGAAGTAACAACCGGAGAGAACACTGTAATAGTATCGACGGACCCCTTACCCAATCTAGACGACGATGTCACGGTGGTCATTTCATCTCTAGAGGAGGGAGGATTTCGGCGGACAGCGGACACCCTCGGGGTCAGTGTTAGTTCGCGTAACACATCGATTAGACTACCATACAGTCGTGACGTCAAGACTTTTCTTGACACTACTCTATATGAGTTCTCAGGAACTAAACTAGAAGGTGTGATACATGATGGCGACAACACCGTTCTATCGCACCTTGAGGGTACGAATTGCTTTCTTCTTTCAGTCGACCTCGTCTCAGACTATCGAAGATTGCTATACGGGGGATTGGAAGACCCTCCCAGCCTGAGGTTCAGACTAGCCACCAAGCTTCCACTCTCGTACAATACAATCCCATCCTTCATCAGAAGCCGTTCCTTTCGATCGACCACGACCGCCAACGAACCAATGGAAGAGAAACTCGGCCCCGTCGAATGCCTCAGGACAATTTTCCTCTCTAGCTTAGTGGTCTCAAGCGGCCCAGTCCTCCGACTTGGGTTTTGGAAACGCGGGATATCACATGTGCTCACGGTCAGTCATGACGTGGAGACTCGGCGTGGGCTCGACGTCGGCTGGCCGAACTTGGCAAGAATAGAGCGAGCTGAAGGCATACGCGCGACGTGGAATGTTCCCAGCAACCGCTATCCTCTCTCGGCTAGCGATTTCAACCACATGGCTCCGGATGGAGAAATTGGAGGCCATGATACCAGACACGATGGAAGGCTGATACTACTGGGGCTCGAGGACAAAGTGAGGCGATTACGCCTCTGTAAGAGCAGATTAGAACAGCTCTCAATGGGAGAAGTTAGAGGTTTTCGTTCTCCTCTACTTCAACATGGAAGGGAATTGATTCAAGCTCTTGCAGAAGCAGGCTTCAGGTTCGACTCGTCAGCTCCCAGCTGGGAGCCTCTTTCACCCACGTCCTTACATTCACACGGAGTGGGAACTGTTTTTCCTTTCAAGATAGACGGCGTTGTTGAGATACCAGTTTCGCTTCCTCAAGACCATCAGCTTGTTCGAGTGGCGGGTATGACTCCAGGCGAGGCGGCCGGTCGCCTCCTAGCTCTCTCAAACTGGGTGGCTAGCATAGGGGGAGTTTGCGTGTTGTTGGTCCATCCTGACTACGAATTCGCCCAGCCCAAATACCTGCAAGAGTACCAAAAACTTCTACATTTGCTTACCCAGAATCCCGGCTGTCAGGTCATGACTCTGGGTGAGCTTGCCGACTGGTGGGATTTCAGGAACAGGGCCCACCTAGTAACCCGCACCAACGGAAGCCTTGAACTCCGCGGCGGTTCGGTAGAGCAACTGCAACAACTGACGCCCCAGCTAGTTACCGGGTACGGCCGAGACGGGTTCAAGATCGAAGCGCCGACCGCACTCAGCATCTCGTATAATGTGACTTACGGAGACAAATCCTAGTCAGCCAGGATGGAGAGATCATAACTTGCCTCTTCTAGAAGCTTTGCTATATTCAACATTGGGGGCGTTGGCGTTGGGTTACATGATCGGCCTCCTGGTTCTATTACTCAACTCTAGGAGATACAAGCCGTCCGTCGGTACTGGCTTTCTGCCGACGGTCTCTCTTATCATTCCGACTTTCAATGAAGCGGCTGTGATTGGGAGAAAGCTAGAGAACGTTCTCCAGCTAGATTATCCTAGGGATAGAGTTGAGGTAATCGTTGTTGACAGCGCTTCAACTGACGACACTCGGGAAATCGTACGGGGCTTTGCTGCACGACACCAAGGGGAAATCAAAGTCAGGCTCGTTGAGCAGTCGGTGCGGATGGGAAAGACCGACGCGCTGAACGAGGCGCTTCGTCAAGCAAAGAGTGAGATCTTCGCTCTCACAGATGTGGACGTGACATTTCCCCCCGACTCGCTGAAGAAACTAGTGGCCCACCTTGAAGATCCGAATATAGGTGCCGTTTCGGGGGTTGAGATTCCGATCGGAGGGGGCAGCACAGCGCATAGTCTTGAGGCAGACTATCGAAGAATCTACACGGCCATCAGAATGGCTGAGGCCAGCACGGATACTCCGTTCATGTGTGAGAGCGAATTATCCGCGTATCGGCGAGCTATTCTCGAGCCTCTTCGTCCTGGGGGCATGTGCGATGATATCGAGCTAACCGTTGGTGTCAGGTCAAAGGGTTACAGGAGTAAGTACGACATTTACAGCCCATTCTTCGAATCGGAGGCTGGCACGTTTGTCTCTAAGCTCAAGCACAAGTTTCGACGTGGTATGGCCAACCAACATGCACTTGTTCGCAACTCGAATGTTCTGTTCAACAGGGCCTTTGGGAGATACGGGAGCGTCGTTTATCCATTCGAATTCTTTGTTCACATCGTCTCCCCGGTCCTGATCGCAGTCGTTTTTTCTTTGTTCATCCTAAGTGTGGCCTTCTCTCCTTTCTCGGCACTAGTTGCGGTTGTGGTTGCCCTGGCTCTAGGTGTGCCAAGCCTCGCAATAGTACACCGTTTGATGAGCATCTATTCTAGCGAAGATATTTCGAGGATGAAGGGAACCGGGTCTTGGCTCGTAGGCGCCCTGGCCTTCCTCGCCTTCCAAGGCGTGCTGTTGGCAAGCTTGTTTAGACTTGCGTTAAAGGGCCCCCAGGTCAAGTGGGAGCAGGCCGCCGGGACTCGGCCTCCAATAACCGTAATGAATTCGGGATGAAACAAGTTGTCAATCAAGGACGCCCATTGGTTCTCAAGAAAACTGACTCGTCGTGGGCGAATCGAAAGCCTTGCTACGACATTAACAGTCCGTGGGTACGTCTATCAATTCCAGAAATCCTTCCCCATCATTATGGAGCTTGCTTAGATGAGCAGGAGAGGGTTCCTGGTCGCTTTCTCTGGAGTCGATGGGAGCGGCAAGTCCACCCAGATTAGGTTGCTGGAGAGAGGTCTACGTAAGAATGGCACCAAGGTAGTCCGTATAAGAAATAGATGGAGACCATTGATCTCCCTCCCTTTGCTTGTTTTCCTCAGACGTCTCGGCTACGCGAGAGTACACAAGGCAGGAGGTGTCTACATTGTCGAAACCAAGTTCTCCAGAGGTTCCCGACTGGCTTCGCTGTGGTGCGTCTTAACCCAGATAGAAAACATCGTCAAGGCAGCTCCGAAGGTGTTTCTCCCCCTCCTCTTGGGGGCTACCGTGATTTCGGATAGGTATGTGTTAGACATGCTGGTTGACGGAATGGCGGGCCTACATGACCCCCCGGGGCAGACTAGGCTCGGATTTCAGCTCTTGCGCATTCTGCCACACCCCGACAAGTCATTCGTGATGGACATCGCGCCGGAGGTTGCCTTCTCACGAAAACCAGACCTTCCCCAGCTCTCAGACTACGTGGAAAGGCTCAGCCTCTACCGGCGACTGGGGGAAAACTCGGGAGCTACCTTCGTTGACGGGCGGGCTTCCCCGGAAGAGGTACACATGAAGATACAGAGTACATTTGATTCGGCCCGTCCTACAAGTTTCTATCGTCGATTCGGCCCGTCCTACAAGTTTCTATCGTCCAAGTTCGAGCTAAGCGTCAGGTTTTTCCTGCCTGAAGAAATTTCTGTATGCTGCTGCGAGGGAGCATAGGACCGAATAGCCTGTCAATACCAAAGAGACATTCACCGCGTTGAAAAAGGGCCCGAGGCCCAACCCCATTCCAGTGCCCACGGCGATAACCAGGCTCAGGAATACGCTGAGGAGAACGATCTCCAATGCGGTCATCGTCTCGTTGGGAAATAGAGCGCGAACAGTGAGGAAACCCGGAAAGAACCCTAGCGTGAAGAGCCCAAAAAGAATCCTCAACGAGGAAAATCCAATGGCGGAGCTCCCAGATGCAACTAGAACTGTTTCCGCTACTGGCATCGCCACCCCCGCGTAGACCCACCATGCCTTGCGGAGATCTGTTAAGGACTGCATGGAGTCCATCTCTTAGGGCCTCCAGTGGCGATGTATCCTCGGGGGTGGAGTTCGTCCAATCTTTGGAGGTCGCGTTGGTGGCGGTTTGCTGTTGTTTCTCATTAACTGGTTCCTTCGCTCTTCAGTAGTCCATCAGTGCTCCTCTGGGAAGCACAAAGATTTTTGCTTTCGTTAGTCCGGGCAAATCCTAAAGCCCCCACCGTTTCGAGCAAGGATGATACCCTTGCGCCTGTCTGAACGCATGCTTCTGGTTTGGTTTTTCCTTTTACTTCTATTCGGAGCCTACCAAGGCTCAACTTCCCGTGCGCAGCCTGACCCCTTGTCGCTTGCTCGAGAGAAACTGCTTGATGGGTTTCGTGATATCCAGAGCGCGGAGTCATTGGGAGTTTCGCGAGAAGCCTCAAATAACTTGGTTAGAAACTTGAACGTTGCTCTTGAGCTACAAGAGCAAGCTAACGCTTCAGGCTCTTCCCAACTCGCAGTTCTTTCCGTAAACGAGTCCACGTCCGTCTCAACTCGCGCCCTATCTTTGGGGAACAGTGCCCAGTTGGAAGGTTTCCTGCGGTCGGCTGAAGGATACGGGGTGTCCATCGGAGCGGCCGTACTAACTGCCTTGCTAGGTTTAGAATCCCATCGATTGAATAGGTTGTTGCGGCGGGTAGGTTCGCGAGCTCGTAGGGTAGCAGAATAGATCATGCTTCGAAAAGCCGTGGTATTCCTAGTTCTCTTCGTGTCATTCTCGCTAGTCTATGGATCCGCGACGTACTATTTCCTTTCTCAAAGGGCCCTCCAGCCCTTCATGGGCTTCGCTGTGTACTCTGAAACAGGCTCACTATCCAGATATGTGAATGGCTCGTCTCTCTCTGTTCCATTTAACCAAACAGTTCACTGGAACTTGCAGGTTACAAACATGATGGGCTCGGTCCAGTTTGCTAGAGTAGTTGCTAGATTGGGCAACTCGTCCACGACGAGTCCGACGGCTAGCAGGCCGGGAGATGCGCCTGTGGTAGGTGTGCTTGAAAGGTTTGTTGCGACCGGCGCGACGGAAAACATGAACTTCAATTGGACCATACTCTCTACGAACAAGGTAGGTCAACAAGTAAGTGTCAGACTTAGAGTGAACGGCGGTTCGCCGGTTTCCCCGCCTGTAAGCGCCAGCCGGTTAGGCCAAGATTTTCGCCTGCTGTTTGAACTCTGGATGTATGAACTGTCCTCAGACACTTTCCAGTATGGCTGGAGAGGTTCATCGTCTAGGGTGGGGACTTGGCTTCAAGTCTGGTTTAACGCACCCTAAGAACCATCAAGAAGTCTGAAGCGTTACTCTTACAGTTGGTAAAGGGAAGTTGTCCGGTTCCCGGACTAGGTTCTGAGGTCGGCTCCATGCCTTCCAGCCTTCAGCGTGGAATCACTTGTTCGCTGATTTTGGCTCAGGGACATTTCGGTTTGCGTAGATCCGGTCTAGGCCGGTAGAATAGACAAGGTCGAAGTTCCTTGTCACATTACCCTCGAAGTTGGTCCTAGCGGCCAGATATGACTGTGCCATGGGCCCGGACCTCAGCACATAGACGTTCACATAATAGTCTGAGAGAACGATGTAGGCAGCTGTGCCGTCGGAGGTCGTGTACGTAAGGTTGAATGGAGCGATTGTTGGGTCACTGTTGGGTTTGAAATAGCCTCCGGTTTTGTTGAGGATGTTTCCCTGTTCAAGCCTAGGCTGACTTATAACACCGTTCAGCCCAGCGTAGAACCTCCAGCCGTCCTCTTCTGGATGAAGAAACAGGATCGAGTGGGAAGGGATTCCGGCGGCAATTGCGTCCACCGTCAATGCTGAGTTCGGTATGTACTGGAACGGGTCAACCCCGTACCTTGTTATGGGAATCAATGCAGCGAACAGAAGCATTGAGACGATAAGCCCGCCCTTCAAGAGGACGTAGATTGATTTCCCGCCTACGCTAAGGGCGACGCGCCTCTCAAGGAGCCATGCAATGAGGATCCCAAAGGGCAATAACGCGAAGAGGTAGCTCCGCTGCAAAACATCTGCTCTAGCAAACGCTGCGATGGGAATTGTTGCAACTGAGGCGAGGAAGAATCCGTAGAGCAGTCTTTCCCTTGTTCGAAATCGTCCGATGAAGAGTAGGAGGACGAGTCCACCGGCCCAGATCATGACTGATGTGACTTGTTCAAAGATGATCGTCGTGGCGTAGCTGCTGGCTGGGGTTGTCGGCACGTTTTGGGGGGATATTCCGGTCGGAAACTGAGATAGGCTCTGGACCGCACGGTCTAGAATAGATGTCTGGACAAGTTTTCGCGCATCAACTGCGATGAACAACCACCACACTAGGCCTGTGGCTGTGAGAGCTATAGTTGAGGCTCCAACTTTGGCTAGTGCTTCTCTGACCGCTGCGCCCCTTATGAGGATGTACAGGGCTAGGAAGACGAAGAGGCCGAGTCCGACTGCTATGGGGGTTTCAGGATGGCTCGCGACGAAGATTGGGGTAACGACGAGAGATATCGCTGTCCACATTTTTCTTCGAGGGATGTCTTCTATTATCTTGAGGATTATGAAGAGGAATCCAAGGTATAGGGGGAGTTCAAAGGCTTGGGGTGACGCGTGAAGCTGGAACCAGAATCCTCCGAGTATGAGGCCCGAGGCTATTGCTGCGTTGTTCGGGCTGAACATTCGCGCAATTACGTAAGCGAAGAAAATAACGACCAAGGCGAGTCCCGCGGGAAAATACTTCATCAGCTGGAATGGGTTGATCCCCGCGACGGACGATAATTGGGCGATGTAGGAAAACGCTCCGGGAAACTGGTGAACGTACCAGTTTGGAGAGTGGAACCATCCCATTGAAGTGAGAAGTTCCAGGGAGTTTCCTGTGTGATAGTACGCGTCCAGGAACCTGGGATCTTGGTAGCTAAAAGAGGGGAGTCCGATAAGGTACAGCGAGAGAAGGAAAAGTCCTGAGAGTTCCTTCGCTGTTCGTGTTCGTCCTTTTGAAACTGCGGGGAGGAGAATTGTTCCGAGTGTTGCTGCCAGTCCCCACCAGTATACGAGAGGAAGGTTGGTCAGGTAATAGTACGAGTCTGGTGGGAATGACGAGACTCGAAAGTCTGCCGCCGTGACGAACCATAGGGATACGGCCTGTGTGACAAAAGCAATGTTGAGTACAAAATATCTGAGATCGATGGTTTCGTAGAAAGGCGACATCCTTGGAGGGTCGGGTTCTTTAGTCATCGTTCGGGGTGATATCCTCCTAAGCTCAGGTCTGGGTTCCGCGTGGAGTCCCCGTTTCCTATAGGAGGCTAACGCGGATTGCGGTATGTTGGACAGGTATGTTGTAAGTATGATAAATCCTGCTCCTACCCCGACAACTGTCCATTCACTAAGCAGGAAGAGGCCAGCGGGGAAGTTGCGGGAGAGCCAGGCTCTCATGAAATCGTTGGTTTGGTTCTCACGGTAGAGCCAGAACAAAAGTCCGGTTATAGTGGCAGCCTGAGCGAAAAGGAGTACCCTGGTGAGTCGTCGTCTCTCCAAGGTCTTCTTCAAGTCGCGTTCTTCGGCCGGAGTTAAGGGTTTGGCCCCTGCAATGTCACGTCTTCTCCCCGCGTGCTTGGCGGGTTAGAACCAGTCTTTCGATTCTGCGAAGGAACGGCTGGTAACGGTGTGGGAGAACGTCTTTGAGCAGTACGAAGTCTCCCGGTTTGAAGATTTGGAACTCGCGGCTCACCAAGACAAAGGCCGAGGCGAATACAAGGAGAAATGCCGGGAGCCTTAGAAGGGTCCTGGTTGGAGCGAAAAGGTCGAAGAGCTGGTCTACAGCTAGTAAGGGCAAGCCTGTGCCAATTGCGAGCGCCAGAGCGTCTTTGAACCCTTTGAACGGAGCTGTTTTGATGGTTGGCCTGAGCAAGTTGTATGAGAGGTAGACTGTTAGGCTGGACAGCAGGGCTCTGCCGGTGGCCCCGGCGGTTGTTCCGAGTGTTGGAGCGAGGAACCATACCCATGCAAGGTAGAGGATTGTGACGGTCAACGTCACCGCGAGAAGAGTGCGGGTCCTTCCAACAGCCTGGAAGGTTGAGGCGTAGATCGCGGCTTGGGCTGTGAAAATGGTGGTTATGGTGAGTATTGCGAAGGGTACCGATTCGGCTGTTGTTGCGTAGGAGGGCCCGTATGCGATGTTGAGCAGGGTCGGAGCTACGGCGGCCATGGATGCGCCTAGTGGGAGGACTGCTAAGTTCGTAAGACGGAAAGCTATGGAAAGGCGGCTTGTAACTCCTTCATTGTTCCCAGTCGCGTGTGCAGCGGACAGCGCTGGATAGAGCGCATTTGCCACGGGGAACCAGAAAGCTGAGAGGAAGCCGACGCTGCTGGCGATGATGTAGTAGCCTCCTGTGGTGGGTAGTTGGCCGAGTCGTACTTGTAGGAGTCCGATGTCTCCCCACTGCTGGCCGAATGTTATGAGGGTGGCTAGGAAGAGCGGTAGGGTGAAGGTGAGAAGTGGTCGTAATGGGTAGTTGTGTGGTTGGGGGAGGCGTCCGTGCCAGTAGTAGATGGAGAGTAGGAGTGCAGCTATGCCGCCTATTGCCCAGCCGATGATTACGCCTAGGACTCCGGTGGTGCCGAAGAGTCTGGGGCCGAGTAGTGCTAGGAGTATTCCGATGCCTCGGCTGAGGGGTACGTAGAGGATTGTTACGTAGGCGTATTGGGGGTACATTCCGACGCCGAGGAAGTAGGCGTTGTAGAGGAGGTAGAGGTCGATGATTGTGCCGATTAGGAATGTGGTGGCTAGTTCTAGGACGTAGGTTTCTCCGGCAGGGAATAGGAGGGTGTTGATGACTGGTGACAGTGGGAGGGCGATGAGGGAGGCAGGGATGGCGATTAGTATACTGAGGCGTAGAGTGGTCTTGGCTACGGATCCAGCTACGCTTCTTTCATCCGTTCCGAGGTGGCCGGATATGTACCGGGTGGCGGCTTGGGGTAGGGCTAGGAGGGTTATGGCGTTGAACGCGGCCAGTGTCGCGGAGAGGAGCGAGACGACGCCAACTTCTGCTTTCGTTAAGACGCGTGCGAGGATGATGTAGAAGAGGAAATAGGAGAGGTAGACGATGAATTGTTGGAGTGTGATATAGGCTGTTCCGCGGGCGACATTGTACTCGGGCCGGGCTGTTGTCAAGGTCTGAGCTGTCCGATTCCGGGTCTGGAACGGGTCTTCTTCTAAGATTATGCTGAGAGTCGGAAAGGGAGGGTCTAGCGCTCTCGCGTCTCAGACGGCGACGTCCGTACCCGCTGAGAAATCGAGCGTCGTTTTCTGTCTGGCGGGGGAGAATGGGCGATTTCCGGCTGACAGGGCGTAAAAACAGGTGATTGTTCAGTCTCCATTATTCCGCGTTCGTCTGCAAATCGACCAGGGGATTAGTGTGGTCGTTCAAGACAGCCGACAGATCGCGATTCGGGGGTGATTCTGGGAGATTTTTTGGTCTTTCTGTCCGGGCTGGAATTTTGGCTTTCGTTAGGCAGTTATTGCCGTTCAGCCAGCAGGCGGGATCTTCGCCGGATTTGCGAGGTTCCATGCCCCAAAGGGAGAGTTCCGTGCAGTTGTAGGACGCTGTCTCGCAATGCGGTGCTTGGGGTCGCCAAGCCCATGGGGGGTGTGTGCCTTTTCAACAAGTCTGCAAGCCGAGTCTACAATGAGAGAAGGATTGACAGTACTGCTGGCGTTTGTTTAGAATGGGAATATCCGATGTAATATTCGGTTTTGCGCATGACCTGATGCTAAGGGCAAACTACGGTGGAATCTTCCTGCTTATGGCTATGGAAAGCGCCACTCTTCCAATCCCCAGCGAAATAGTCCTTCCTCTCGCCGGGTATTTGGTCTATACAGGCGAGTTCGAATTCTGGACCGCAGTCCTCGTAGCTACCCTAGGGAGCATGGTGGGAACAATGGTCGACTATGGCATTGGGTATCGGTTTGGAAGGAGTGCGATATTGAAGTATGGGAGGTTCGTCCGGCTGAGCGAGAAGCACCTCGTCAGCAGTGAGACATGGTTTGCGAGGCACGGCGACTCGGCTGCGTTGCTGGCAAGGTTTGTTCCCTTGCTGAGAACTGTGATCGCCTTCCCTGCAGGAATCGCCAAGATGAGAGTAGGCAAGTTCCTGGCGTTCTCATCGGTGGGGATTCTCATCTGGGACATTGCCCTCATCTACTTCGGATATGCAGCTGGTCAAAACGCGAATCTGATAGTCAGTAGCTTGGAGTCTGCCTTTGTTTTCGTGGAGGTCTCTGTGGTCATCGCGATCGTGTTGACGTTGATTTTCGTATCGAAAAGGCATAAGAAAAGCTGAGACCATTCCCGCTCAGTCAGGTTTTGAACACGTTGACCGAGTCTACAGCGCCTCCCGCTGACAAGGGCAAACTGTGCCCATTGTGCAGTCTACCACAGAACGAGGTTTTAGCCGAGCTAGGACGATGGCGGCTGGCGAGGACGAAAACGATGAAAGGACACCGAGAACGACTCATGCTCCTCTACCGGGAGCATGCCAAGACAATCGACGAGCAGTCAATCGGAGAAGCCTATCTAACGCTCCACAAGGTCGGCCAAAAATTCTTCTCCCATGCGAAACAATGGGCCATCTTCGAACCAATCTACGCCACGGTCCCTGAGCACTGGCATCGAGTGGCATCTGACCTAGACGCCAAAGCTGATGACCACGATCAAATTCTGAAGACTCCAAGACTTATCGTTGATAATGAGGATGGCACAATAACGCGGGTCACTGTTGGATAAGGCGGCCGGTTAGAAACGTTCGCACTCTAGGAAATTGGCCTCCCAGCCAGGCTTGACAGGATTTGTTTAGCCTGGAAGGTTCTCCGTTCCAGTAGAGTTGTGTAGGTTCCGAAGACTCGCGCTCGTCCTCTAAGCAGGTCCTCTAGCGGGTCATCACAAACAAGTCCGGCATTGCCTATCACCCGTGTCCAGTGCGCGTCGCTTCCTGCGCTTTTGGGTTTTGAATTTGTTCCAGCCAGCTGCATTGCCATCGAGTTGGCTTTAGGAGTGTTGTTCGCATTGAAGACCTCAATGGCATCTGCCAAAACGCACTGGTCTTTCACCGACCTGGCCTTTTTCGAGAAGGGGTGTGATGCTACTGCTATTCCCCCTGCGCTGTGAATCTCCTCTATTGTTTCCGCGACTTGAAGCCCCTTGGGAATGTTGTCTCTTACTCCGATTGCAAGAATGTGTCCGGCAGCGCTTGTCACCTCAATGCCGGGGATTACGATGAATTCTGGATAGTTTCTGGCCAGTCTCTGCCCTACGAGTCCACCTTTGACACTGTCATGGTCTGTTATGACCAGTCCCCTCAGACCTCGCGATATGGCTGCCTCAATCATTTCCTTGGGAGTGTTGAGCGCGTCGAAGCGACGTTTCCTCCGGTTACTATACACAGTGTGACAGTGGGTTTCCCATCTCATCGGTATCGCACCATAGCCAAGTCCGTGGGCCGGGACAATCCTGCACGTCATCATCCTTCACTGTGTTAAGGTTCCTCCGTAGTCTTGTCGGTCCCTCCCTGCCGCAAAATGTCTTATTCTCAGGACCCATGGACTCTGGTGTTGGTATGTCGCGTATGATCAGGTTTGGATGTATTGCACCGCACGGTGCCGAACTGATTCCGTCACTTGCAAATCGACAGAGCCTCGCCTCGTTTCAAAAAACGAGAGACGGGATGCGCATACTTGCGTCGGAGGTTGCGAAAGCAAGACCGGACACTGTTATCATTGCGAGCCCTCATAGCCTCAGGCTTTTTCGTCGCATAGGAATCATTACGGCGGAAAATTCCTCAGGGACCCTTGCAACTTTACCCAATAGATCAGTGAAGCTCAAAGCCAAGTGTGATGTCGTTTTTGCGAAGAGGCTCCTAAGGGTTGCTGAAATGCGGGGACTGCCGGTCGTCGGCGCTAATTATGGCACATCAGAGGGTAAGGGCTCTGATATGCCCATGGACTGGGGGACCCTCATTCCTCTCTGGTTTATCCTCAAAGAAACGGGGCTCAAAGCAAAAGTTGTCATTGTGACGCCGTCTAGGGAGATAGCTTTGGGACAAAATGTCTTGTTTGGCCAGACAGTCGCACGCCTCGCAAAGAGAACTCCTGGAACGCAAGTATTCGTGGCAAGTGCGGACCAGGCTCATACACATTCCAAAACTGGGCCTTACGGCTTCAGTAGAGACGCTTCGAAGTACGACGGAACGGTTGTAAGAGCGATAAGGGAGAATCGCTTGCGTGACGTTATTCGCTTAGGCCCGAGGATGGTTGAGCGGGCAAAACCGGATAGCCTGTGGCAAATCGCGATGCTGGTTGGTGCCATGGGGACAGTGGGAATGCGTTCTGAGTTGCTGTCATACGAGGTTCCAACGTACTACGGGATGATCTGCGCAACGTTCGCTCGAATGCAGAATTAGACAGGAAATGAACATTTTTGCAGTTCTCCGGGAGAAAGAACCAGAATTACACCGCCCGGAGTCTTCCAGGCTTGAAAAATCCCCTGAATCCTCAAAGCATCAAGGAATACAATAGATTTAAATCATAAAGTGCGGTTTGTATGCTATAGGTGAATTCAGGATGGCTAAGCCTAAAAAGAAGAGCAAGAAATAGCCGTAATCGCTTATTGTTCCGAAGTTCTAGCTCATTTCACCCTTTTTTATATCTCTAATGGGCTTCTTCCAGAAGGTCGCTATCTACTACTGCAGGCAGGTTTCTCGAGTATCTTAGCTCGTGTATCAAATGCTTCGATTGAAGGGACCGCCGCTTGCTCTATGCCAGGTAGAGGACCAAATACAAGGATCGGGAAAATGGGAAGGCTGGCTTGAATATTTCGATATTGTTCGGTAGAAAGTCCACTACCAAGGAACCTTAGTAGTATGTCTTTCGAGGATTTAAGTTCGTTGGAAGTCTTTTCCTAAGAAAAGTCCGGGAGTATTATATCGGAATGGTGGGGGGCTCTTTCGGGCGTAATGGGGAAACAGTCGGTGCGAACTCGAAAGTTCATGCAGACACTCGACGTAAGGCTCTACACTGAGCTTGACAGGGTAGCGAAGAGCAGAGGAATAACAGTTCAACAGCTTCTGAGGGCCGTTGTTGTCCCCGAATGGTTCAAGCAGGAAGACCCTGAGAAGTCAAAAGAGATCTTGAGACGGCTTTCGAAATTGCATCGAAGGCAGCGGACTCGACGGGTCGCCCCGAAAATTAGCGCCTGAATACTGTCGTCTCTCCGTTCGCCTCACGTCGTGCGCGTCTATAGGGGTCATATTCATTTTCTGGTTGTATGGGTGATGCGTGGTTGAGGTCTCAACTCCGACCCGCCGACGTAGAGTGCGGTTTCGACGAGTCTAACTGCATAAGCCCATTCGTTGTCGTACCAGGCCAGGATGCGGACGAGATCACCGGTAGTGGACGTTGAGGGAGCATCGATTATGGAGGAATGCGGATTCTTCTTGTAATCAATTGAGACCAACGGTTCTTCCGAGAGTTCGAGTATTCCTTGAAGTTGGCCGTGGGAGGCGTCTCGATAGGCACGGTTGACCTCCTTGCTGGTCACAGGTTTCCTTGTCGAGGCAACAACGTTTAGGAGGGACACGCTCGAAGTAGGTGCCCTTATCGCGTTGCAAACAACTCTGCCCTTCAGTTCAGGAAATATCCGGTCAATGGTGCTAGACGCTCCAGTCTTAGTCGGGATTAATGATTGGCCGGCGGCTCTGGCCCTTCTGAGGTCTTCATGGGTGCTGTCTAGCAAACGCTGGTCGTTGGTGTAGGCGTGGACCGTTGTTGCGAAAGCGTTTTTGACACCAAAGCTGTCGTTGAGAACCTTGAGGGTAGTGGCAAGACAGTTTGTTGTACAAGAGCCCATCGATATTATGCGATGCTCTTTAGGATCGTAGTCATCCATGTTGCAACCTGGGATTAGGGTGACATCGGCTTCCTGGGAAGGAGCGCTTACGATGACTCTCGGTGCTCCTGATGATATGTGGGCCTGTGCTTTTTCACGTTCTGCGGCCTTGCCGCTACAATCCAAGACCACGTCAATGTTGAATGCGTTCCAGTCCACTTTGGACGGGTCTTGCTCGTTCAGACACGGAATTCTCTTGCCGTGAGCGCGAATCGCGTCTGGTTCCCAGTCAACATCAAACGGGAGGACTCCGTATGTTGAGTCGTACTTTAACAGGTGAGCAAGTGTGCGCGGGTTGCCGGGGGAGTTTATGGCGGCTATTTCAAGACCGGGTTTGGGCTTTTCGAGGAGAACTCTGAGCGTGCACCTTCCTATCCTGCCGAACCCACTTATCGCTATCTTCACAAGTGCTCGCCTTGAATCGTGCTGGCTAGTAAGAGTCGGTTTACAAACGGGCTATTAAACATCAACCAACGGGGATATAGTTCTACGAGTTGAGTATACCTACAGCTATACTTCGGCATCCAGCTGTGACCTTGCTTAAATTGAAGGGCGAGCAACCTATCTTAGGGGTCAGTTGACAATACCTCGCCAGACCATCGCTCATTCGCTCCTACTTCTGGCCATCGTCATGGTCCCTTCCGGAGCGCTCGGTTTCACCAATCAGGCTTATGGTGCAACCTCTCCCACGACCTCGTTCACTTTCGCAGCCGGGGGAGACATTGGTACCCCGAACCAGGGAGCGGCCGCGGTAAGCCTAAGTTACCTAGCGGCGACCAACCCAGACTTCTTCCTCGCCCTTGGAGACCTAAGCTACGACCGTTCGGTCACGGGAGGCATGTGGTGTAACGAATTCAAGGAACAGTACGATCACATAGAAATCATAGCCGGGGCGCATGACACTGGAGAGTTTCCTCCGAACGCTACGGACTCAACGCGCAGCTTTGAGAAATTCGTAAACAATTGTCCGTTCACATCTCCCAATGGAGCTCGAGTCCAGCCGAGCCCGCTGTGTCCCACTGTACCTATTGTGGTATCTTGCTATGGAAGAGAGTATTATTTTGACTATCCCAGTTCCGCACCTATTGCAAGGTTTATCATGCTCTCGCCGGGCGTATTCAACATAACTGGGGGTTGTCGCTCTCCATGTGTTGTTCCAGCACCTGGAATCACGTGCAATCCTCTGAATCAGAATCGAACCGGTCCCGGCGGCTACGACTGCTGGCCATACGCGAAGGGTGACCCTCACTATAATTGGGTCAATGACACCATTAACGATGCTAGGAACTATTATCCATCGATAAGATGGACGATAGTTGGAATGCACAAGCCTTGCCTAAGTGCAGGCAAGGAAAACTGTAGTATTGGACAAGATATCTTCAACCTCCTTCTTCTCCAGCACGTTGACTTGGTCTTAGAGGGGAACGATCATGCCTATGAAAGGAGCAAACAACTCTCGTTAGGCAACGGAAGCTGCAGCACTACAATACCATACATCATTGGCCCAGGCAAAAACAATTCCTTCGTCGCCTACAACCCTGACTGTGTGGTGGATGACAGTTCGAACGGATTTTACAAACCGCAAGTCGGAACTACTCTGATCATTCAAGGCAATATGGGTAGAGGGAACGAGGTCGATGACAGCTCCAAAAATCCGTACAATGCAAATGAACAGCCCTACTTCGCAAGATTGATGGGCAACAACACTGTAGGCTTTGGGCACGGCTTCGTCAAGTTTACAGTGTCTGCGAGTGAAATTCGCGTTCAGACGGTCTTCACGGGGACTGCGCAGGATGAATTCAGAATAACGCAGCCTCCCGTACCCTTTTTCTCACGGTCGCCTATCAACCCCTCCATAGCAGAGGCAGTGACCTTCAGAGCCACAGTGCTGGGCGGCCTCGAGCCATATTCATACAGTTGGGATTTTGGGGATGGTTCCGCACTAACTGGAGCGATCGTCCAGCACGTTTTCAGCAACCCGAGACAGTATACTGTGACGCTTACAGTCGACGACTCGTCAATGGAGAGTCGAACCGTGCAGAAGATTGTTGCTGTCGGCTCTTGGAATGCGGTTGTCAATTGCAGTCCGGTACTGACGACTATCGAGGAAATCATCGGACCTAAGGGGATCAATAGAAACTCAAGCGACCCCAACTCCATAGGAGCCGATTACACTGGCGGAGGATTCCAACTCGTGCCAAACTTACAGTACAACCCACAGTCCCCTGCGAACCCAACCATTTGGCCCTTTTACAAGAGGGCAGTTAATCTTCCGCCAGACTGCGCTTACGGGGGGATACCTGCATTTGTCGAGCTACACAATGTGGGTGTTAGAACTGTCGGCACCAGTGATTGCAGTTACTCCTTTGATGTTTCCAACGGTGGCGCGCTATACCCGAATGGCTGGCAGAGCTGCGTTACGGCGTTCAACCTTGAGAACTGGAATTATACAGCGTGCCCTATCTGTTACATGCACCGGGTCTACGGGTATGTTGACAGGGATTGGAACGCGTCTGGCGATGCTCCTTACCCAGCCCCCACCAGGGGCGAAAGGATTGACGTTCAAGGATTCATCTATTGGGAGTACAGCTCCCTAACCACCCCTTGGCACTCGTATTCTGGATGGGAACTACTTGTTACCGGTTGGAGGGTTTCTCAGCAAAACCAGACACAGCCACCCAACTCGCCTTCCACAAGGGCACCCGGATTCTCGGCCCTGGTCATATACGTAGGGCTGGCCGTTTCATTCGCGGCGGCATTTGTGGGAACATTTGTTCTCGGGACCCTTTACGAGAAAAGGAAAGCAAGGTCAGGAAGGCAACGCGAGGAATCACGTCCAACCCCGAGCCTGGAAACTGTACGGCCGGGCTAAAGGCGTCACATAACCCTCAAAGTAATAAGCCCCCCGAGCGGCCCCAAAGACACCTACGAGCCGGGCGACGGTTTCCGCTGGGACCCGGTAACGCATGCAGAGATACTGTACAGACCCTCGTCCACCCTTCGACCGTCAACAGCCAGCCCCAGCAGAACTAGCCTGCAGTGGCATCCCGTACACTCACCGCGTCATCAGGCAGGGTCGAAATGGACACTGGGGCCCACAACTTCGACAATCTTCGCAGTCACCTTATACAGCGTCCTCTACATCGTCGGCAGGACCCGCACACAGCTCAGAGTGTTCGACTCCTGGGGGACGCCGGTTCGGTCATGGTCTCACCGCGCCGGTGCCCTGCTGGCCTTCTTCTGCCCGCGGGCCAGCCAGCGGCCTTTGCCCGAAGGGTGCCGAAAGTAGACGACAGTCGACTCTCCAACCTTTATCAACGGTGGCACCTAGCTGTGACGGAGACCACATGAACAAACCTTCAAGAAAAACAACAGCCATCATTCTCATTCTGGCAAGCGTCTCAACCGCGGTCCTCCCGGCGATCAGTCCGGTGCAGGCACCACAACTTCTTGTGGCCGACTTCATCTGGTCGCTCACGGGTGTCAGAACCGTTACCTTCAGTAGCAGCACGAGCGGGGGCACATCACCCTACTTTATCGAGTGGACTTTTGGAGATGGAGGAACTGGCCAAGGAAGCCCGGTCATTCACCCATACGCGGCGGAAGGCAGTTACGCAGTGAACATGTCAGTTCTAGACTCCGCGAACAACAGAGCCTTCAAGGTTCAGACGGTCACAGTGACCAACTACACGCCGGGATCCTTCGCCGTCGCAGGAGACATCGGTCCGGTGGGCAGGCCGAACGACGTCTCTAGACAAAGCCTCCTCAGACTCGGCAACACCACAGGTCTCAACTTCTTTCTAGCCGACGGCTACCTCGCGGGCGGCTTCTATTACCGAAACGAGGCCGCGTGGTGCAGCGACTTCCAAGCCCACCTGCCTCAGGGCACCGGGCTGGTTATAGTCGCGGGAGAAACGGACACCGGATGGACAAGCGTTCCATTTGACGACATCATCTATGATACTAACGGCAACGGCGTCTATAACGTGGGGTCCGACACTCTGCTGTTCAACGGATGGGGAGGTTCCTCGAAACTGGCCGGGCCTAGTGACGGGAGCCCAATCGCGACAGACTCCAGGCTTGTCTACGTGGACAGCAACTCGAACCACCACTGGGACCAGGGTGAGGCCGTGGTCTACGCCTACGACGGCGCGAACACCGCTATGCGAGACTATTATCCGGTTATGGTAGGCCCCATCTCGTCCGTCGGAAGCACAATGTCCTCGGACAGCAAGATCAGGTATTTCCAGCGCGACAACAACGCGTTCTACGTCAGGCCCCAGTCCAACAACGACTACGAGCAATACGTCAAGGGTTGCGGGCCCTACTTTCCCCCGTCCTCCGTCGTGCCGGGAGGTTGGGTCGGTAGTGGCATCAGCTGCTCGAACGACCCCACATTCAACACCTTCCCGAGCTGCTACGGGCGTGAATACTACTTCGACTGTTGCGGAACGGTTCCGCAGCTGCGGA
>VBBN01000034.1:0-667 GCA_005888735.1 Candidatus Bathyarchaeota archaeon | reverse complement strand
GTCTACGTCTGTACTTGGACCTATCAGAAAAGCACCGGCAACTCGTCACTGACGGAGCAGGTTGCCCACTACAACTGGGTGGCCTCGACGATACAGGGCGCCTACATTGCCGGACTGCCATACACCATGGTGGTCACCTTCGACCAGTGCCTCAGCGTCTCCGGCGAGGAGTGCGGACAGGGCTACCATCATCAGTCGAGTATCAGCGATGGAACTCTCGAAGCGGACCTTCTCAACCTTCTCCTGAACAACCAGGTCGGAGGCCACCGGCTCACCTTCCTAGTGAACGCGGAGACGAACTCATACGAACGCTTCTATCCGCTCGCCGTGCACCCCAACACGGCCGACAGTGACGGTTTCGGATGCCTCTACGATGGAATGAGCAACCATGGAATCACGACGACACGCCGCTACTTTTACGACTCGCCCGTAGACACGTTCCCCATCTTCAACCCCGCTTGCTTCGCCAACCCCACCGCTCCCGGAGCGCCCTACTCGAGTTGGCCGGGGCTGGCCGGTTACGGGGTCTCCCCGATAGCCGCTGCAACTTTCGGACAGGCCTTTCACAGCGCTGATAGCACAGGAGAAATCCTCGTCAAGGACACTAACGGAAACGGGTTATACGACCTTGGAGAACCCTACATCGCCGGCCCGCAACCTGTCCCCG
>VBBN01000011.1:29385-31035 GCA_005888735.1 Candidatus Bathyarchaeota archaeon | reverse complement strand
TGTGCGTCGAATTATTGACGGGGACAGCGTCTGA
Source organism: Candidatus Bathyarchaeota archaeon (assembly GCA_005888735.1). GTDB lineage: Archaea > Thermoproteota > Bathyarchaeia > 40CM-2-53-6 > 40CM-2-53-6 > BA-19. The sequence goes on along the minus strand of VBBN01000011.1, from coordinate 31,001 downwards.
TGTGGGTCCTGAGGGGAGTTCGCGACGCAGCTAAGAAGAAATTTCATGTTGAAGCGGCGAATGACCTCATTCAATATGTGAACGAGTTTGCGAGTGCCCTGGTTCTCCAAGCAAAGCTGCTGGCCTATGAAAGAGGAGACAACGAGGTCCAAAGCACCCACGTCAGAGATGCGCTGAGAATTGTGAATCAGAATCGCGCGGAAACTTGGCGAAAAAGACTTAGTGCTGTCCTAGGCGCAATAATGTTCGGAACCTTTGCGGATGGACTAGCGGGACAGCTGGCCGCAGGTAGCGTCTCTGTTCCTATAGTACACGCGTTACTGGGCGTCTTGGGAGGTTTCCTAATCTGGTACGGAATCAGCTGAATGAGGTGGAGGCTAGAAAGTGAGGGCCAGAAGAAACATCGAAGATGCAATCACCCTGCTTATTGTCGGGGTGACCCTTGCTTTGGTTACCTATGGGATATCTCTCTCGATAGGCAGTCTGCCAGAGGCTACTGCCCGGTCCGTAAGAGACCTCATACTCGTTCTTACCTTCCTGGCAGTTGCCCTTAGGCTTCTGGAGTATGGACGCAATTAGCATCATTATGAATCTTGGACTGTCCGACAAGCTTACTTTGAGCTTGTCCCGAATTGCGGTAGTATCCAATATATGCCGCAATTCGTAACGTTTTCGGGTATACGCGCAATTTTGACATCAATAGTGACGAGGTATTGTCCGAGAATCTAGCCAACAGCTTATCGTTTCTGGCATTTAACTGTGGGAGCGTGGGCGAATCAGCATAAGACCTTCCAAGAAGCGAATTGCTGGCGTTTCTCGGGTTCGAAATTTGGGTGCTTATTGTTGGCTACCGGGCCCTCGTAGGGCATCGCCCAAGAACGTCATTGGGTCGCTGTAAGGATTACAGGAGAATGAAACGGTCGTTCGACCTCCAGTACCCTTTATGAAATAATCAGCTTCGCCGTAAACCCCATCTCCTATCTCTCCTATGGTTTGGAAAGGCAGGATGTTAGTAGTTGTGAAGCATGGAGGGGCGTCGTTTACGGCGGTGCTTACTATCACAAAATCTCCCGCACCAGCCACGGATAAGGCGACAGAGCTACCATTCCAGCCCGTAATCTCCACAGGGAACTTCGGAACCCAAGGGTTGTGCGTATTTGCTCCACTCACCCCGAAAACAATGAATGCATCATAGCCGGAACCTGGAGGCACGTCATGGCTCCAAGTCACGTTGACTATATCCGAGGACAAAGGTGAATTTGCGATGGTATAGTATTCCCATATGGGATTAGGTCCGTTTATGACCCCTCTTAGAGTCCAAGCGTGTCCGTCATTGTCGGCAACTGAAGTTACTCTGTTACTCCCACTCTTGCTCTGAGCCACGAGTACTATAACATCATCATCGTGGGTCGTGGTTAGAGATGCAATCGTGCTCGGGCTCGGACAGTATCGAGTGAGAGGGTTGGAGCACATAGACCAAGAACCATCAAGGGCCATGGTTGGGCGTGCAGCACGAACTTGCGGGACAAAGCCCAACATAACTACCAAGGACAGTAGAACCAAGCCAGCTAATCTTGCAGCCACGCCACATCAACTTCGACTTGTTTGTCCAGAAT
>VBBN01000011.1:0-29366 GCA_005888735.1 Candidatus Bathyarchaeota archaeon | reverse complement strand
CTCAGATTCGAAAGCTACCTTCTCGGACAGTACCTTTTGGTATAGCCCGAGCTTTTGGAACAGACGCGCTGTGGGATTCTAGTCGCTGTTCTTCGAGTGGTCAGAGCGAGGGGCATTTCTTCTAAATTGGTTGTAAGTCTTCTCTGGGGGTGTTGTCGCTCCAGCCATAGGAGACTCGGGAACGAGCTTCGTTACATGAAGGCCTCCCCTTGCTGGGTCAGCTTGAACATCGACGACGTCACCTGGCCTAATCCCCGCTTTCAAAAGCTCTGATTTTGGAACGTCGATTAGATTCTCTTCACGATTCGCTCTTTCGACCCTACGTATTTTCCTCACGGTCTCCTCGGCTATATGCAGGTAATCTTTGGAGTCACTCATCCTTTCCGACAACAGAATAGTCTCGTTCATTCTTTTCTGCATTTCGATACCTCGGAAACCATGGAAAGACCGGCTTTCATTCAAAAATGGGAGGTTGTTGTCCATGTTACCTTATGCAAAGAAAATCTGAAAACAATGGTTTCCTTCAAGACAAGCACGTTGTGAAGGTCAGCATATCCTTGGAAATGTTGATGGATGCAGTAAGGATGGCTTATACGATTCTTCCCTACCACATTCGAGATTTCAGCCCGAGCGGGCTTGACGAGTTCTTGCGTAGCGTTATTGGACACGCCGGGCAGTTTGCCGTTCTTTTCCACCTAGACAACAAATCATGGAAGACCCGTGCGAGCGAAATCCCTGTTGGAACTCCTGACAATGGCGACTTCGAGTACCGGGGATATGCGGGCGACGTAAAATCTGCAGCGATAGCACAGCCTCCTAGGCTGCTGGTCACCGTTCGAGACTTTGAGGCTCACCAAGATGACTTGTACGTATTGGTCTGGGTGCGCCTTGAATTGGGTGAAGCCTGGATTCTGGGCTGGGCATGGGCTAGAGAGGTCGCAAGCGCTCCGGTTGACTGGACGCTCATAGAGCCAGCACACGCCATGACCTACGGCGTTCTGCACGATATGGAGGAATTCCGGTCTCTCCCACCGAAGGCGAGTCTCTCTTCATGAGGACGGTTCGCTGCTACCGGCATGGGTGAGGGTCGTTTGCAACACGGAGAATCGCCTAAGTGGGGCGTCATACGAGAGGTCGAGGTTCCAGACAATCCCGTTTGCCCATTCTGCGGCTGGCCTATAAGCCGAGAAATGGCGATGGAGATGGAAACCAATAGAATCTACCAAAGGCGAATTGAAGGTCCCTACTGTATGCGATGGGACAATCCTTTCATCGGCTGGTGGAAGACTAAGCCGTGGCATTGTGTTGAACAAGCAATAGCCCATGATGATGCTGACAAGCGCTCAAGGGTCGGGGACCACCGAGAATTTCGACCACCACTTAGGCCTGGTCGGCAGCCCAGTGCTGAGATTTCTCGGATTGCTAAGGAAAGAGGAGTAAGTCGAGACACTGCACGAAAGTGGCTTAAGCGCCACGGGAAACAGTCCGAGTCCGGATAGGCGGTATTATCCAATATATGCCGTAATTCCGGACAACCTGGAGTAACGAACGTGTTTCCTAGGCTCGTATCGGAATGGATTACCATTTGACGGAGTTCGAGATTCGGGGGGTTTGGCTATCGCCTATGAAGTTCAGAGCTCGAACGGATTGGGTAGTACCTCGGACATTTGTTCTAGTCGTTTCGAATCAAGGAAATTTATCGCATCTTGGGTCGTGCGCCCAGTTCTTGACATTGCTAGGATTCTTTGCACCTCGGTCCCATCGAGAACGATAATCCCCGACTGTTTCGCAAACTTGGCCTCGTCTGGGGTGACAACACCTTCGGAAGCAATGAAGATGACTGAATACACAATGTAACGATTCATTAGGTCATTGATTTTTCCTCTCATTTCTCCAAGACTGACCTTTAGGTTCGCAATGTCATTCTTGAGCGAGCTAATGGTAAATCCTGCTACAATCATATGGTTACTTGAGGGAGAAAGGGCGACGATGTCGATGCCTGGTTTGCGTGCTGAGTCAACATAGAGCACCGAGAAGTTGAGTGCGCTAAGGACACTAATCAGGAAAAAGTCGGACCTTCTGGTCCTTTCCCCGATCGACCCCCCAAGAATACGAGGGTCTCTCTCTGCCCAAATCTTCTCAGCTGTGGCGTTTGGGTAGAAGAACCTGTAAATCTCGCTAGAAGGGCTTTCCCCGACAGCTTTTGACATCTCGTCAAGTGTAACGCCCAACTCGGCAAGGCATTCCGTCGCGAGAGTGTACCTGCCTACATTACTACTCTTGAGTAGAGAGAAAAGCAAAGGTTTTGCGTCCTGTTTCATATCTAGCAGTATCTTCTTGATGTAAAATCTCGAATTCCAGTACTGTTCGAACACGACATCGCTGGAAAGTAGTTTCTCTATGTCCAATAATGAAGGGTCGAGTTCGCTCAGGACCATCATGCAATAACCAACCAGGTCACGATTCACATCACTCCCTGTGTTTTCCTTAATGGTCCCTTGAATCATCTGCGCCGCCGAACGAAATTGAAACTTCTGGAACATCTTCAGTAATTCTGAACTTCGTTTCACAAGCAGAATCTTCTTCAATACTGGCAACGCGTCCTGATTTGGACATCTTGTCAAGTACAATATGACTTGGTCTTGGATTTCACCGGTCAAGCCTTCATACCAGTCCGCCAGCGTTCTCTCTAGAACTGTTAGCATCGTTTTCAAGACATTGCCTCCCGCAGTTTTTGAAAGAACTCTTGTTGCAAGAAGCACCTGCAAAGCATTCGGACTTTTAGCGTAGGGGATAGTGATTGAAGTAACTTCCTCGCTCAGTTTCTCACTTTGCATCGATGTAAGAGTATCAAGAATTTCCTTGGTGGCTGTTCCTTGCGACTTTTGCTTCATTAGAACATTCACTAGGGGACCGATTGCCATCAGCTTCCTGTCTACATTGCAATCCTTGATTACGTGGGCACAAAATCCAATCATGACAGAACGACGGGGGTCTTCCACATTCGCTAGAAATTCCTCAAACAAATCGGAGCGACCCTCGATAGATAGCATCAGGAGCTGCGATAGCATAGAACCTTCAGGTTTCGAGAGTCCAAAGTTGACCGCCGCGCTCATCACGCATGCCAATGTCTTGCTCTTGTCGCGGACCTTACCTTGCGAAATCAACTCATCTAGAGCTGCGATTCTTTCGTCGCGACCTTCTGTAGTTGGGTTAAGAAGTTGAGAGAGCAACTCATCCTCGCTTTTTCTAGATACCAACAATACGTCAAACAACGGCCCGCAAGGTAGTATTCAAGAATGATTGCCCTAATTTGGAACCGCTCCTGCTTCCTTGACGAAAGCTCCGAGCACTGTTACGAGCGTCGGCGTGAACGCGAATACACGTTCCAGAGTCCTGACGAAATCGAGCTTCGCTGAAATCCGAAACCTTCAAAACTAGGTAATGATAAATTATTGTGCATGCAAGAATCAACCGTCGCCGGTTCGTCTTCCGTAGGAAGCGAACCTCCTGACACGGCGAAGGTCGCAGGTTCGAATCCTGCCGAGCCCATACAGCAGCCCATCCCTGAATAGGGGTGGGCTAAGCTCTCTCATTCTAAGAACAACTCATTCGCAAAGGCGGAAGAATTTGAGATGCTCGCCTTCAACCTTGACCGGAGTGGACGATTCATGGCGCAAAAGCCATTCGGTCTACTTGTTCAACACCCTAGAGCGATGAGTTTCAAGCATAGTTTCTTCCCTGTTGATCAGGCTCTTGTATTCCCAGGCATCTGCGAGATGCACTTGAGAGTGTACGATACTTGAGTGTCTCAGTCTCGAAAAAGTATCAGGTTCAATCCGTGGATACCAGCAGTGTTAAATCTTGAATACTGGCGCATACAAGTGCACAAGGGCGTCGAGTATTCTTGATCATTGAACGGAATGCTTTGTTTGTCATCATAATCCTGGGATTATCAGCAGGCCTGTTCTCGGTCACATCCGTACATGGAGAAGCTGGAATAGGACAAGTATCATTCGCGTCCCTAGTTTACAGAGGTACTAGCAGTCTTTCTGACACTGCGTTAATAACCACAAATCAGGCCACTGCCGATTCCTCGGGTGGAAGTAGCTCCAATACTACAATAATGGCGCCTACTGTCGATAACGCGTCTTCTTCGCCGACTACGAATTCCACGTCCGTGTCCGGCATGCCGGCTCCTAGCAGTACCAAGATTGCGAGCAGTAATTCTGGCTTCTCAGGGTTCAATGGACTAACTCATCGGGATCAAAGGCTTGCAGGCACGGGGCCATACAACAATACGCAATTCAACAAGGAACCATCGGACCAGGGATTATGTGTCGGCAGTAACTATGTAATGGAAGCCGTCAATACTGCGTTAGCTGTTTACAATCCCACAGGCACAGTGCTGAAAGGCCCGACTGCAATCAATCAATTCTTCCATCTCAATCCAGAGATCATCCGAGGCAATCCTAATGTCTACGGCGACTTCGCCACTGACCCTAGATGTTATCATGATCCCAATACTGACGCGTGGTATCTAGTGCTGGCGGAGGCTCCACTCAATCCGACCGCTTCTAGTCTCGGACCCAACAGTCATCTCGAAATCGCCGTTAGCAGCACAAAGGATCCTACGGGTCAATGGAATCTATTCAGCATTGACACCACAGATGATGGAACTAATGGTACTCCAGCCCATAAGGGTTGTCCATGCTTCGGAGATTTTCCGACGATTGGGGCCGACGCCAACGGCTTCTTTGTGAGCACTAACGAGTTTACAATTACCAATTCCTTTCTCGGTTCCTTTGTGGGAAGTCAAATCTATGCCATGTCAAAGACAGCTCTGGCAAAGGGGATTCTTCCGACAGTCGTCCATTTGGACCTGACCAACTCGTTGGCTTCGTTCAAAGGCAGTCCCTTCACGGTCGAGCCTGCTACAACTCCTCCTGGGGGATCCTATGCTACGGACACGGAATTCTTATTGAGTAATCCAGACATGGGGGTCTCTGCTAACAGTAACCCTCGCTTTGCAGATCGAATTGCTCTATGGGCCTTATCTGGAACTAGTACGTTGAACGGCCCAACGCCAAATATTATTCTCAAGGCTGCGATGGTGGGGTCCGAAGTTTACGGTCTACCGCCTCATGCTCAACAGAAGGACGGACCCCGACCTCTGGGGACTGTCACTATTCCGTCTCTAGGAGGCAAGACGGAGAAGCTTGAGCTTCTGGACACAGACGAACATTTCATGCAACAAGTAGTTTATGCTAACGGGGAGCTATGGTCATCGGCGACCACAGTCGTGGCATTTGGGAACACGATCCACTCAGGCATCGCCTACTTTATTCTAGCTCCATCCTCTTCCAGCGGAAGCCTAACCGGGACAATTGTAAAACAAGGCTACGTAGCATTGGCAGGCGAGGATCTCATGTATCCATCTATTGGCGTAAACTCTGCTGGCAAGGGCGTGATGGCTTTCAGCCTTGCCGGTCCGGACTTTTTCCCAAGCGCTGCATACGTTTCAATAAACGCAGTTAGCGGAGCAGGTGATATTCACATCGGTGCTTCAGGTGCCGGACCAGAAGATGGTTTCACCGGATACAAGTTCTATGGCGGAAGTGGTGTTGCAAGGTGGGGAGATTATTCCGCTGCAGTCGCTGCGCCGAACGGGTCGATATGGTCATCGGTCGAGTATATTCCAAACCTTTCACGTGTCGCATTAGCCAACTGGGGCACATTCGTTAGTAACGTGAGCCCCTAGCGGTTGCGATCGGGCCCGAAGTCCCCGGAAGGCTTAACATCCATGCTCTCTACGAGTCGGTCCTATGATGAGCCAAGCGATTGCACCCCTGGCCTTTAGAGACTTCGATCCCTCAGCCTATGATAGACTAGTTGAGGTTTACAATGCGAACTTTCCCGACTATCCCACGAGTGTAAGCGAGACCCGTTATTGGGACGAGATGTATGACAAGTCAAAGTATCATTACAAACGGTACAGCTGCGTGGACCCCGACACGGGTACGATACTTGGCTTCGGTAGGATTAACCACGCGATGTGGACGTTTCATCCACAAAAATTCTCTGTCGACGTTCTAGTCGACCCGAAATATCAGGGCAGTGGGATCGGCGCCCGAATCTATGAAAAGCTGAACAGGGAACTGGAGAACTTGCACGCCACCACGGCGTGGGCGAGCGTCAAGGAGAACATGTCGAGAGCGGTGTCCTTCGCGGAGAAGCGTGGTTTCACCGAGAAGAAGAGAGCCTGGGAGTCAAGGCTGCAACCCTCACAAGTGGACCTGGCAAGGTTCCAGAAGTACACCGACAAGGTCTCAATGGACGGAATTAGGATTACAACCCTGCCTGAAGTGCAGGAGGGAGGCAAGGACTCTGTCAACAAGCTCTACGAGCTTGTTCAGCAAGTGAGCAAGGACGTGCCCATGCCGGTCCCATATACTCGAACTTCCTTTGAGCAGTGGAAAGCCCTCGAAGTGAAGAATCCAAGCCTCATACCCGAAGCATATTTCATTGCCACAGACGGTCCCCTCTCTGTTGGTCTGAGCAGTGTCTGGCGGCTTGACAAGGAGCCCAAGGCCCTGTTCCAGGCCCTAACAGGGGTCCTACGAGAATATCGTGGCAGAGGCATTGCCATGGCGTTGAAACTCAGAGTAATCCAATACGCACTACAGAACAACTATGACAAGATCAAGACCTGGAACGACTCGGAGAACGCACCTATGCTCGCAGTTAACACGAAACTCGGGTTCAAGCGTGAAGTAGGCTGGATAACAATGGAAAAGAACCTACCCCAGCCATAACAGCTCAATCCGCAAAACCCCTTGCTGTTGGTTTGTCAACCAGGCTTGACAGAATCGCCCCCCGGCTTGACTGTGACAGTTAGAAGTCCGACTGAACGCATAAGAAGCCGAGATGGCTTCGACGAAGACCCATGCCAGCTTCTAAGATCGGACGCTCTTCACCCGGTCTCGCTTGCAGTCCTAGGGCTTCTCGTCCTTACCGTCCTCCCTGCCTCCGCGGCAACCTACACTCCGGGGGTTAGGGCGGGTGACAATGTCAAATATTCAAACCTGAACGCGAGCTGGTCGTCGACAGTCTCAGGTGCACAAAAGCCACAGTTCATTACGGACATTCAGAACACCAATTTTCTCCTACTGAACATACAGAGCGTTACAGGCGCGAACGTCACCGCCAAGATCACGTGGGACTTTAAGAATGGAACTGCAGAAAGGTCGCAGACTCTGGTCGGAAACGTTCAGGATGGTGTCGGCAACCTAACATCCAGCTCTAGCTCCATCCTCCTCCTCGTTGCAGGCCGTCTCGCCGCCGGCGACAAGATTCAGGACATTACCAACGCTCCAACGTTCAACAGTACGACCACGAGGTCTTACATCGGAGCGTCACGGGAGGTTAACCTCCTCAACGTTACGCAATCTTCTAGCGGAGGAGGGTTCTCATTCTCATTTCATGGTCTGGCGTACTTCAACAAACTAACTGGCGCCGTTTTGGAAGAATCCATTAACATTTCATCAACCGGATCAACTGGCTCAACAACGACCTCGGCGAGCCTCACGGCAACAGAGACAAGCCTCTGGTCCGCGACTCTCTTCGGGATATCTCCTGTAGTCTTCTATGGCATTATGGGAGCAGTCGTCGCTGTAATAGTCATAATCGCAGCTGTGTTGCTCATGAAGCGCAGGAAGCCCGCAGCGGCACCACCTATGGTTCCGCCAACCACACCACCCGCCGCCAACCCGTAGCCCTCGCCTTCTTCACACTCAAGCACTTCAATTGCTCACCCTTTCTCGGGGCTCACGGTGAGATGTCACCGTTCCAGCGCGGTATCCGATAATTTCTACGCCGGCGGAACAGGATTGTTGGCTGACGGTTCACCTTGTCCACCGGGGCGGGAAGGAGCCGAATTTTGTCCTTAGACTTCTTGTAGCTGTAGCCTCCCCAACCTAAGAAGATCGCGCCGATCAGCCCGATTGTTTCCTGGATATTCAAAGCATGAGCGTAGAGACCTCCTACAACCAGTATCCCGATCAGAAGGGCGCCTGCGTCCTCCTTGCCCCCTTTGAGTTCGCGGTGGGTTTAGTACGTTTGAGTCGTCTTCGTCGAGCCGTCCGGGTTCGTCTCAGTCGTAGTGGTCTTCTCGGTGTCACTCGTCATGTCGACCTCCGGCGTTATGATTCCTCCCCCTAACTTGGAGGATAGCGATGACAACGGCGATGACCTTCGCTCCGTCCCTTGAACGTAATTCGTGAAAACTCGCATCACGGATGAATCCTAGCGCCAAGCGATAAGAGCTTTGCCCAATGACGGGCCTCCCTCTTATCAAACTCGTTCTGCGTTGGACCAAAAAGTTTGAGTGGGCATGCTTGATGGATTTCAGGCAAAGCGGGGAATGAAGGGAGTGTTCGTGAGCCAGCCTTCAAGCCGAGAGAGAACGGTGCTCTGCCGCTTTGTTACTCTTCCCTAGTACGCGCCGAGGCTGAGTGTTCAGTTGCTGAAAGCGGCCGACCTTAACCAGAGGCTCCGGGAGTATGTTGTGGCTTGCGTGTCCACATTGCCGTGCCGTTGAACCTGATTTGACCGTCTTGGTGGGGCGCTGTCTGCTTGTCAAGCGGTTAGGCGTCCGTTTCTCATCACTAGTTTTTCGTCGGTCGCAACTGTAGCTTCGGTCATCGAAGCCCAAAATCCGCGGTCCGCCCTGTTCTTCCCGGCTTTGTCCGAATTGTCTCCGAAGCCGATCGTAACCCCGCCAAGCACCTTGTCGTCTTGTGTGAAGCCGTGGCGTAGCTTCGGGTTTAGGCCGAAGCCGAAAAACGCAAGCCTGTCGGTATCTCCCGCCCCACTCTTCATCCATCTTCCGAAAGCTTCCTGATTCTTCGAAGCAGAGAAATCAGTGATTCGACCCTTAGCCACGTTGAGTTTGAGTCCTTCTAACCTTCCCTCACTAAACAACGAAAGTATTGGCTGGTCGAACACGATGGTTCCGTTCCCGCTCCCTTCGAGAAGAGAGACCTCGATTCCACCGGCTGGTAGGAAAGCCGGACGACCAGCATCAACCCAATCGTCTCTTACTATGCCGCCGAACCAATCGACCGGACGAGAATCCAGGTCGAAGCTGAAATTTGTCCCGTGCGGTGTAGTAATATTGACATTGCCATTTCCCCCCATCCATTCAGCGAGAATCTTGGCATACACACTCATATTTTCATTGTCAGCCATGCATCCCTCAAACATGACCCGACGCCACTCATCATAGTCGAGACCCAAAGTCTTGGCTCTTTCAGGATTGGCGAGAGTTGCTTCGATACCTAGCATCTTCACTTTTCTACCGACGGCTATGGCTTTCCATTCTTGCACGTACCTGTTCTTTTCAAGGAACCATCTTGTCACAAGGTGGCGCCTTTCGGGTGAAATCTTGTCCCAAGGTATCGTTCTAGGCCCAAGAGTGAAAATGTACACGTCCGATTCCCTCAACGCCGCCGCGTGATGAGTTGGGACATTGTCGACAAGGTCCGCTGGCGCGCTCACTATGGAGCGCAGCCACACGTCTTCGAACTGGGTGGTCGTCAGTCCCTCACAACCGCGTTTCACGCACTCCCACGCCAGTTTAGAAGCAATGTCATTATCCTGTTCCCACGCGTTGATCCAGACGCGATTTCCCTGCTTAACTCCAATGCAAACATCGAGTAACTGTCTCGCAAGTGCCTCGTAATCCAACAACAATCTAGTCCCCCCGCCCAACTGATTTTCTGAGAAGCCTTTTTCCTGGTGGAACAGCTTCGCGTAAAGTTCTAGCTTGGCCAACATGATGAAAGAAGCTGGACGGACCTCTCAAGAAGTGGGATAACTAGTTCGCCTTCACCGCGTTTGTTTCTCCACTTCTTTCCGCGCGGCCTTCATCATGTTTCTGTAAGTCTGCGATTCGAGAAGCCTGTCGACAACATCGGTCTGCAGCTGTTGCGCTGTGAGCGCGGTAGGACAAGCTTCTTTCAACAAGTCGATAAGTTGCATGTGCGGAAGAACGTCTTCCTGCATGAACTCGTTCAAATGCTTACCAGCTCTCTGAGCTGCGCCAGCAAACAAGAGTAGAGTCTCCGCGTTCAGATTCACCTTGAGATTCAAAACGTCGGAGCTTGTGACGTCAGGCTTCTCCTTGTGTGCTCCCTCGACGACTTTAGACAGCGTTTCGGAAGGCGGCTTGACGTAGGGCGCGTTCTCGGGGCTTATGCCTTGCGGCGGGTAGGTCCTCGCTATCTCGGCATCGCTCTTTACAGGCTGCGGGTTCGTAGGACTCGTTGGGGTCGCAGCGGCAGTAGGCTCGCCATTACGGACGAATCGCTCAGCCCGTTCAATTCCCTCGACGTACTTGCCTATCGTTCCGTGACCGAAACCGGTGAACTGTTCGATATAGCTGATGGAACTTCCAGCTCTCCAAAGGCGCTCGATGGCCTGAATATTTTTTGGAGTGAGCTTGTCCCGCTTGCCCCGTTTTGGAACCACTGCGGCCTCGTTCGGACGCTCCCATCCGACCGTCCGAGTGTCCGAAGCCCGTCCGAGCTCGCGATCGTTTTTCCGAATACTCCTTTTCAACTCGATCACTTTCTCTTTTCTAGTCTTGGCCTAAGGACGCATTTATCGGCTTCCTACCTACCCGTTCGCGCCGCAGACTCTTCTCTGTCGAACACTTTCTGTTTCAATAATCAGCTTCTGCGTTACTCGTGAGCCAATCCATCACCTCCAGCGGCACTAGTCGTGAAGCTCAAAATGCGGCACTAGTCGTGAAGCTCAATATGACACAGGTTGAGGCTCTCATGCCCAAACCAGGCGACTTCGTTCTGACGGTCAGCGGGAACCTTCTCACAAGCACAAACTTCAGGCCGTTTGAAGCCTCCTCGGCCGTCCACTTCACCCTCTCGCGAAATACAAGAGAGCGCCAGGAAACGACACACGATGACAAAACAAATCTGATGGAGCGCGATTCTCGCGCCGATACCCGGACAATCGATCACGCCTCCGCCATTAGAGGAAACTTGGAACATGCCAAACACATGAATGAAAGTCACACAGGAATGAACGTTATGTGGACGAAAACGTCGAAAACAGTCGAACCCTCTTCTACAACAGGCAGGAGGTCAAGGACTTAACGCGGGGTGAAAGCCAGAGACTAAACACCATAGCAGAAGGTTTCCTGTCTTGGTAGGGACCTTCATCGCTCTCGACGAAAGATCGAAGAGCTATGTTTTCATGGAATACTCGGCATCAGATAACCTCAATAGTCACGCGCTCTCGAATCACCCTTCCGTGTCTAGATACCCCACAGATTGGGATAGCATCGCTCATCAGGTGAGATTACGTGATGGAAACCGTTGTGTCATATGCGGGCGTAACGATAGACCGCTCCACGTTGACCATATTCATCCGAGGAGCCAGGGTGGCCTAGACCTCCCGTCGAATCTCCGCACGCTTTGCGAAGTCTGCCACGTTAAACGCCATCCGAATATGAGCACTGACCCTCAATGGCAGAAAACGGTCCTGATGCATACAACCGACCCCCTTGAGAAGCGACGACTTAAGCGTAATTTGCTCCTTGAGACATTGAAACGCCCAATAACAAAACGCCTGAAGTATTATTACACTAAGTGGTTCGTCAAGCCCAAAAAGCACCGAAGATGGTAGCCCCACAAGACTGGCGACTGGGCTGGAAATCACCGGCTAGGGAACACTTGGGAACGGTTTCGCTCTCATTTTCGGCCTCCCCTACTACTATTCACCTAGGCGAAGCTATACTTTGACGCTATGATGGAGCTTGGAGAATCTCTTTGGTGTCGTTCTTGCGATAGGCCGACGGGTCACGAGGCCCGGTACATGTCCGAAACTCGTTTCCTCGGGAAGTTACTGGTGTGTAAAGACTGCGGTGAAACTACTGAGCAACCGTTAGGGGGTCCAGAGTGCCGCGACTGCTAGACATTGGACAGGTTGGAGACACGTGGTGGACCTGTGAAAGACCTGGCCTGGATGTTGCTGATGGACATCCGTCTGGAACCCGACCGTGGCTCGCCCTCTTTAGGAGGTCATGATAGCTACCGAGAAAGACACGTCGAAGACAGACTCCGTCGACACTGGGGGCGCGAGAACGATTGGCCCACTGGTTCGACGGCTCGAAGAGCGAAGGCGAGTCCGAAGCGACACCATCAATCTGGTTCTGGGTGTGCGGTAAAGGGTGGAGCGCGTTGACAAGCAGAACCCGGGATGGGAAAGTGTCCATAGATTGCAGAGCGACAATCTACGACACACCAATTTCACAAGAACCCGGTTGACAAGACCTAACCTGTTCGGGGTAAGCTAAATGGCTCTCACGAGAGCCTTCTTGACCATGACAACAACAGCAAAACCTGGCTGGTCAACTCGAAACACCGTCTTGGTCGCGGTGGTTCTCTCAGCAATCGCAGGGACCGCCTCTGGATATGCCACCTCATACCTGACGCGAACTACGGTTCCATCCCCTCAGACCAGGCCTGTCTACCTGTTTACCACAACATTGAATTTCGATGAGACCAATGCTTCCAAAGCATTCGGGACAGACATTCCTCATGACTACTTCGCTCCCGACAGAATAACGGTCAACCAGGGAGACAAAGTGCTCATCCGGTATTACAACACGGAGGACAAGCCAGAGAACCACACCTTCACGATGAGCTACAGCTCGTACAACTTCAACAAAGTCCTGCAGTTCCAACAGGTCGCCGACTTCAACTTCACCGCGGACACACCGGGTGTCTTCAGGTACGAATGCACATTCCACCAGCCAACCATGACAGGATACCTCGTGGTACTAGGATAATACGAAATAGGACTCGAGGAACATCCTAGCCCTTTCCACGACGCAGCGGAAATTCGGCTTCTTCCGGAAGCCCAGCAAAGCCCCCGGGCCTGCTGTAAGTGGAAAGGATTTTCTTCTCGGCCCTTCTAAGGACCTCTGAAAGAGTTGACGCAGACACCCCGGCCTTTTTGGCGAGTTGTCTGAGGGTTAGGCGACGGGGATAGTCGAAGTAGCCCTCCTCCAGCGCGACCCCGACAATGTCTCTCTGGCGGGAGGTCAACGAGTCAATGTCAGCAATAGAGGTCAACCGCAGAATCTTGACGTCAATTTTCTCCTGTTTCAGTCTGTCGAGGAGCTCGGTAAGAGCCTCCCTTCCGGTGAACGCTAGCGTCCACTCCACGGTCCCATCGGGTTTCGTCTTGGACTGGAATAAGCACGTGCGACAGAAGGCATTGGAACCCATGACCACCCCGCAGAAAACTGATTCCGTCAGCAACGAGCCAACCATTCTTCCCTTCCTCGTCTCGACTACGTACGCCTCCTTCACCAGCGGGCTTGTTTTCACATCGCGCACGACTTTGTCTAGGGTTTCGCGGTCTGAGGTTACTTCGACCAGCTGTCGAATTCCATGCTTCGATTCTCCAGGTTTGCAGTCCAGTATTCGGACTGTGGAGGGGTGTTTGCTGGTTACTTCCGAAACCCAGTTCCTAGGTGCCTGAAGCTGAAGAACTATCTCCCTCATGGGTCCAGAGTACTATTTGCGCGTCGGGCCGTGTAAAGCTTGCATTTCCAAGAATCAATCAGGCTGTTCATACAGGGACCTAGGGGCTTAGGGATCTCTTCAGGGAAGAGTTTGACCTCCCACCCATCTGGCTCAAGTCGAAGGAAACCCGTTTCCGATCAACCCGAGAGAGCCAGAGTTCAGCAAGCCAGAAGAGAACCCTCTCCTCTCGGGACATGTGGTCGGACAAGCCTCCCCGCAGCTCCTGGAGCAGAGCGACGAGCCCCCAGGTCCTGACCGAGTCTCCGCTGACAACCATCCTCGAGATTTCAGACCTAACCGCTAACGCTCTGTCGAGGAGTTGTTGGTGTTCCTGTCGCATTACTCGGACTGTTTCAGCATCGGGGCCCATTCGTTTCTCAAGAATTGGATAGAGGGCGTTTTCCCGTTGAAAATGGACCTGCAGGTCGTGTGACAATCGTCCACTCTTTCGTCGCATAGAGCCGAGAATCCGTTGGAACATATCCGGGCCTGAACTCTCGAGCCAACCTAGCTGACGGTCTATGGAATACAATAATCGGAGGATACCAGAGTGCTCATCCTTCAGAGTGGCTAGAGGGTCCAAACCTTGCACGTTATACCGGAGTTCATGCCATGTGGATACTTGTTGTCCCTAACCAGTCAGGGTAAGCAAGAGCGATAGGAAACTCCGCGACGAAAGCCAGGATGTTCAGAACCCGCCCGACGAGTAAGCTGGCCTTGGGGGCCTGAGTTGAAAGAATTATCCTAAGCCTCCGTATGCAGGACCTGCAGGATAGGTCAAACCGTTTCGCTAGGGTGGATAGAACAGTCTCTTGAGTACTTCCGCCAGCGACAAGTGATCTTTCTCGAATAATGCTAATACGAGTAGGAAAGCAGAGGAGGTGGTATGAGCCTAAGGGAGGCACCTAGAGGCGAAAAAGCATTCTTGCCCCTCGTGTACGCATAATCTAGATAGCGATTTGCCGCTCTTTTGCATTCACTGTGGT
This sequence comes from Candidatus Bathyarchaeota archaeon, assembly GCA_005888735.1. Lineage (GTDB taxonomy): Archaea > Thermoproteota > Bathyarchaeia > 40CM-2-53-6 > 40CM-2-53-6 > BA-19. The sequence continues at coordinate 14,767 of VBBN01000011.1, read as the reverse complement.
GTTCGTTGCACTCTAGCTATAACTGCCAAGCCAACATGTTTTATTCTCATGTCACGCGAAATCCAGAGACAAACAGGTGACGTTAGTCCTGAAAACAATGGTGCAGCAGTCGAGCAAGTGGGCAGACCGCTTCATCAAGGCAGCCATAGTACAAGGAGCGTTAGCAGCAGCACTGACCTCCTATCTACTCTACGAAGGATTGTTCGGAAGTCCCCCAGCTTCGAAAATCGTCGCAGGGGGCGGGGCAGGAACCTGGCTGCTAGTAGGCTACCTGGTCTACCTGCCACTAGGACCTATTGCGGCAGCCGTAACCGCGACGTTCTACCAGCACCTTGAAGCGCACATGCAAAGGTCCTACACCGGCTTGACAAACCTTCTCGCCTGGACGCACATTATACTGATGAACGTCGGCGTCGTCGGAGCCACGTGGCTAATGATGAACGCAGGCTACCGAGGCGGAGCATCAACGTTCCCCGTCAGCCAAGGCGGACTAGGATACAGCGGTGCCAACGCGGGGCTAGTCCACGCTAACATAATGGTAGGGTACCCACCGTACATCGCAGCCTTCATCGCCATAGCCATAGCCGGCGCCATAGCTGGCGGGCTAGGCTACTTACTCAATTGGAGACGCCAAATAAGCCATTGAGCGAGAAGCCGAAGCTCAGGAGACAGGTATGTCTCTGTCTGAGGCTACCCCCACGGTGACACCAAGCTCGTAGCCCCAACCATACTCGTCATAGGCATTGTCGGAAACGCTTTAATGGTCTAACCCGTGACTCTCTGTAAATGGTGCGGTAGATGAACTGTGAATTCTGCGGCGCCCGAGAGGGAAGCTTTGTGAAGCATCACTGGAGCCATGGCTATCGAAACATGAGGCTTCCGGAAACAATTGATCTATGTGTTGGCTGTCATCGTCAATATCACAAAGTTTGCCCTCCTGAGGCGAGTCCTGTCTGGCTAGCTCTGAGCCGGGTCGTTTGGAGTACACCTGAGCATCAACATATGCGCGATATGAACCGGCCTGAACATATGAGGCTAAGATACCATCTTGACACGCGGGCGAGTTCTCTGGAATTCTATAGAAGAGAGGCACATTCACTGGGTGACTGTAGACTATGTTTTTCTGATGGAGATAGGCTAAGGAAAGTCAAGCATCTAAGGTCCGATTTTCTAGACACGTTTTAGTTTCGAGCGTGCATTTGAACTGTGCTTCTATCTGTGCCCAGATGAACGTCGTATCTGGCGTCTCATACCGGACCGAAACCACGGGGCGCAATCTGAGGTTTATACCTGCTCAGGTATACACCCTGCCGAGCCCATTCGTGCCTAGGTGAGATGCCTAGGCACCTTAACACTAGGAAGATACTGTTCAGTTAGGTATTGCTTCTTTCTCGTCAGATGGCAGTGTCTTCCAACGTTTTCAACGAACCATCTTAGACTCGGTTCTCCGGAAATTCTTAGCTCATAATGGATGTTTGGTTTGTTTCTCCGCTCTCGTCTTAGTAGAGTCGAGAGAGCCCCCTGCCCAACCATTCTCCGCGAAATCAGGTCAAGTGAACTCCTATTGATCTATAAATGACGACTCGCCGGATCTTTGCCTGTGAGGATTTGCGGTTGCGAAGTTCAATGTGTCCTTCAGCGTCGAAAAGGCCACCTAGATACGGACAGAATAGGTGTTTCGGCATCTTAGGCACATTCCACTCCTTTCTTCCAAATTTGAATCCGCGTTCCTCTAGCCAGCGCACAAGTGTTCTTGAGTACACTGCTAGTCTCAGCTTCGGTCTACCGGGGACTTGCTAGTCTCGGCATAGATGTGGGAATCCAGTCCGAATAGATCCTTTACTCCTGCCCTGGCACTTCTTACGAGTTCACGGTCGGCAGAAATGAACCATACTCCATTTCTGCTGTCAACCGTCCCGTCACCCTGCAGGCGGCCAACTAACCACCGAAAGTTCTCCCTGTCGAATATTCGGTCGATGATTGCTGGCAAGTTCATGCGGCTATGCTCTTCTGGACGATCCACGTGGCTGATAGTGTCGATTGACTCCTCCTTCCCTCAGAGAGGTGAAGAAAAAGTGGTGCAAGTCAAGGCCCCAATCACCCCGAACTTGGGGGCCGAGTCCAAACCTGTAAGAGTGAACAACTCCCGCCACTCTTCGGCAATAAACCCTTCAATTCTACAGGTAAAACAGTTCTTCTATGGAGCCAAGTTGGCTGAGTTTGGATGATCTCTCTACACGCGTCTTCCTGACGATCCCGATTCTCGAGACGTGTTTCCGAAATGCGGAGGGTGGATGTCAGTCTCTCCACTCTCAAGTGGTTCCTCGGCAACGCCTTTACTGACCTGTCAGCTCGTGAGGTTCAGGGTTCCGAGGATACTGGCAGGAAACGAAAGTGGAGACCACTACAAAAGGAGAAGAACAGAACCGTAGCCGGGAGTTTGAAACAAAAGAAGACTCGGAAATCAGTGGCAATGAGCCTGCAATGAGAAAGGAAAAGCTACCGGCTTTTCGATGCTCCCGCATCTCCCACGCCCCCACTAGGGCAACCCGAGAGAGCAGAACAAGAACACAAAGAGAAAAGGGAATTTTCGGACAAGGCAGGTCGTAGCACCCTGCATCAGGAAGTCCAAAACAACAAGAAGCTCGTGTAGAGTCCGAAAAGGGCGCTGAAGCCTCCGAGGACCGCGGGAGACCCTCTCATTATCCTCGAAGAATTTGTTCCCATCCCCGCTAATATTGGTAACTGTAGTGCACCTTACGGAAAACCCTAGTCCAGCATCGTCGCAGAGTAGATTCTGAATCGACCACAGATCGCTCAGTGGGCTAGAGCCTGACTAGGATAATGGACCTATTCGGATACTTCCGGATTGGAACCCTGTTACAACTCTACAGCGTCTGTTTAGGACTCTGCTTGGTCCACTCATTGCGTTTGAAAGCGTATTTCCACCTACTCATCGATACAGTTTGCCTAGCCCGCCATAGACCGGGTTAGACCCTGTAGGAGCGAGAACGAAAATGTTCCAAGTCTAACGGGCCGTCCGACGGACTCCTCAGCTATGTTTATGCCCATAGGCTGCGTTTTCTCGCTGGCGTTTAGGCCCAGTTGGGACCGCGGTATTGTCTTCAGTAGGATACGTGCGACTGCGAGAAAGAAGACCTGTATGCGCCACTCTTGCACCTAACATATCCTGGGTTGGCTTCACAGCCGTTTCTCGCCCGCTGAATGCCAGCGCAGGGAGGGTTGATTGTTCGCGCGATGGTTCTTGTTTCCCTATGCTGTTTCTCAGGCTGGCTCGTGTCAGCCATATGATGAAAGAGCTGTTGATGATTGGCTTGCTATTCCTCTCAGTATTGACGGTCTCGGTTGATGCCATGACGGTTCAGAACGCAACCTTGTCCGTGGGACCCAGCTATCTTGTTGTGATTATGATGGAAAACAAAGGGATTAACCAGACCTATGGGTCCTCGTGTCTCGGGAACTGTAGCTACATTACCCAGCTCGCCAACGCATATGGGCTAGCGGAGTCCTATTCCGGGCTAGGACATCCTAGCCTGCAAAACTACCTTGACATCACCAGCGGAGGAAACTATGACTATCCTCCGTTCACCAGGGACTGCTACCCCCAGACCATCGGCTGCTCAGTTACAGCGCCTAATATTGTAGACGAGATTGAAGCCTCCGGTAAGAAATGGAAAGCGTACATGGAGGACTATACAGGTGGAGGATGCACTCATCACCATGATAATGATACACAGAACGCCTACGAGAACATCCATAACCCGTTCGTGTATTACCAGAACATCTACACCAGCCCGGCGAGGTGCTCCAGAATAGTCAACGCGAACCCAAGCCTTGAAGGCTATCTAGCCCTTCCAACGGCTTTACTGTCGGACCTGACTACTGTAAGCAACGCATCCGACCTGATGTGGCTGAGCCCGAATGATTGTAACAGTGGTCATTCAACGTGCAGTCTCACGGCTTCCAACTCGACTGACTGCCCATCCATCTCCGTGCCAAAATGTGTTTCCCAGGCAAACCAATATCTCAGTCTGTTGGTTCCCAAAATTCTCAATTCGATCGTCTTTCAGACCCAAAGTGCTGCCCTCTTCATCGCTTGGGATGAGGGAACTCGAGACTATCCTCAAGACTATGTAACCGCTGTTTGGGCAGGCCCTCTAGCCCAGTCTAACCATAAGTCATCAGTATTCTACACCCATTACTCGTTTCTACACACTCTAGAAACCCTTTGGAACATAGCCTCCCTGACAACATACGATGCTAGCTCGGCGCTAATGACCGAGTTCCTTAGGTCGAGCCCAGTCCCAGGACCGGCAGGCGGAGGAGGACCTTGTCGAATCATGAATTTGTAAGACCAATATTGGAAGCGGGTCCCCTCCGAGAGCTGAAAAAGGCGGTCGGCTAGGACCTAATCGTTGTATTGTCCGCCGGGGTTGTAGGGTTGTATGACTTCTCCCTTCTTAACGAAAGGATCGTTTCGTCCGAGTAGATAGCCATCTTTGTCGCAGAAGTAGGTGTTCAGTCTGTGCAGCCATCGCATCTTGGTGCCGCACCGGGGACATGTGACGTTGGCCATTAGCGATTCTCTAGCTCAGCCTTGAATGCGGCAAGTTAGACAATTCGTGTTCTGTTGATTTTCTTGTTCTGCCACGAATATCGTCGGAGGGTTGCTTGCGCCCCGAAGCCGCAGGCTGCACACCGCTTCTTGCGAACGTGGTAGGAATGGCGGCCACATCTTCGGCATCGGATGTGGGTTCCTTTTCCGCCGGCTTTGCCGAAGGAAGTTGTCCCTTTGGTCAACTGGAGCGCCTATTCACCGCAAACCGAGGGGATTGAAAGATAAAGGTTGCACCCAGGTTCAGACGTGCGCTACTAGCTGTGGCTGGAGTTCCTTAATGATCCTCTCGACTTCTTTGAGAGTCTCAGAGCTATCCTTTGTTGGTGTGTCGTAAAATGCTGTGGGTGAGTCCTCATGAGTGAGTTTCACGAATTCTTCTGCCCAGTTCTCCGGAATAGAAGTGTCCGGTTTGAGCCCTGCGAGTGTTGAGAACGCTACAGCCCAGACTCGCGGAACGTTGGCTAGTGTGTAGCCTCCTCCGCCAAAGAGGAGCAGTTTTCCTCCGCACAGTTCGTGTGCTAGGCTGTGCATTTCGCCCAGAACCTCTTGGTAAGTCTTCGTGGTGAGCCGCAGGTTGGCGAGGCGATCGTCAATGTGCCCGTCTGCTCCGCACTGGACGAGAATGATCTCGGGCTTGAACTTTCGAATGAGTCCGGGGACTAGGGCCTGAAAAGCCTTCAGGAAGGCTTCATCTCCAGTTTCTGGTAGTAGCGGAATGTTGACTTTGAGCCCTTTCGCCTGGCCGGAGCCAGTCTCGTCCGGGAAGCCCGTTCCGGGAAACAGGAATCTTCCGCTTTCATGGAAGTCAATGTCCAACAATGATGGGTCATCATAGAAGCCGTAAAGGACCCCATCACCGAGATGGGCGTCTATGTCAAGGTAGACAAGCCGCTTAACATTGAACTTCGATTTCAGATAACGAATCGTAATCGCGGGATCGTTGAAGATGCAGAAACCTGAGGCTCTCTCAGGATGAGCATGGTGGAGGCCTCCGGAAGGGTTGAAGGCATGAGAGGCTTGACCGTTCATTATGACTTCGCAAGCTTTCAGCGAGGCGCCTACGACGAGGCTTGTCGCCTCGTAGCATCCCTTGAAGGCTGGCGTGTCACCCATGTCCAATAGTCCGGACCCTTTTTCGCTGAACTTCTCAACAAGCCTAACGTAGCTTTCCTCGTGAAAGAGAAGAATCTCAGGCCTTGTAGCGTAACGGGGCTCGACGACTCTTACCGACTCGCTCGCTAGTACTCCCTTCGACTTGAGCAGTTCGTAAGTGAGCTTCACGCGGACAGGGCGCAGCGGATGGTTGGGTCCTAGATTGTAGTCGAGAAATTTATCGCTGTAGATGATTGCGGTCTTGCCCGTCATTGTGGAGGGAGGCCTGGTCTATTCCACTCGCGCATGGGCTATCGGGGACTTTTCGTAGAGTCGGACAGATTTGATGTTTGCAAATTCCAGCATTCCGTATCTGGACAGTTCGCGGCCGAACCCGCTGTTCTTGATGCCACCAAAAGGAATCCGAGGGTCAGAAACTACAACGTTGTTCACGCTCACGAGGCCGGTTGCAACTTGACGCGCGACCTTCTCAGCCCTTCGAACATCCTGGCCCCAGATACTTGCTCCAAGGCCGAAACTGCTCGTGTTGGCAAACTTGACAGCCTCATCGTCATCCTTGACTACCATAATGGGCGCGACCGGTCCGAAGGTCTCCTCTCTCATCACCCGCATCTCGGGACGAACCTGCGTTAGAATTGTGGGAGCGTAGAAGAATCCTTTTCGTGGAAGTCTTTCTCCGCCAAGTTCCACCGTTGCACCGTTCTTAACAGCGTCCTTGACCTGGCCGTCAAGGGTCAGCAGCGCATCCTCCCTTACCATAGGGCCGACATCTGTTTCGGCGCGAAGCGGATCCCCAACGATTAGAGATTTGGTTTTCTGAACGAAATCTGCCAAAAATTCTTTAGCAACTTCCCTTGCCACGAAGAAGCGTTTGCTCGCAATACAGCTCTGGCCGCAGTTGATGAAGCGCCCGGCAACCGCCCCGGACGAAGCCGCCTCGACGTCGGCGTCCCCCAACACAATGAACGGATCACTGCCGCCTAGCTCGAGGACTATTTTCTTGAGACGCTTGCCAGCTTGCTCTGCTACATCTTGACCCGCTGCTACGCTGCCGGTAAAGGAGATAGCGGCAGTGTCCGATTCGATGAGGTAGTCGGAAACCTCTGGGCCGCCGAGAACTACGTTGAAGCATCCTTCGGGAAGCCCTGTTGAGTTGAACGCATTTCCGAGGGCGAGGCCTGACCGTGGGGAAGTGCTCGAGGGTTTGAAGACGGTAGTGTTGCCAATCATGAGGGCCGGGGCTGCGAACCTGACGCTCTGCCACAAGGGGAAATTCCAAGGCATGATTGATCCGATGACACCCAGCGGTTCAAACGCGATATAGCTGTCTGTCGCATCGGTCTTCGCCATCTCTGGGCCTAGGAACTTCTCGCCATTCTCCGAATAGTACTCGAGGGCGAGGGCGCACTTCGTGACTTCTGAGATTGATTCACGCATTGTCTTTCCCATTTCAAGGGTAATGATTCTGCCGAGCTTCTCCTTCTGCGAGCGGAGCATCTTGGCCGCACGCTCGAGGTAAACCGCCCGTTTTGAAGCAGGGACATCTCTCCATTTCTCAAAAGCCTTCTTCGCCTTCTCAACAGTCTTTGCCACGTCGGCCTTGGTGCTAGCCTTGAATTTTCTGAGAGCCTTGCCGGTTGTGGGGTTTACAGACTGAACCCATGATTTGGACGATTTCTCTGGCAAGAAACGGTCGTCGGTGGATAATGTGGGAGCGCTATAAGGCCCACCCCGAGTCGGACCCAACAACGGATCGTGGAATGGGTGTAAAACATTGCTGTTTCCATCAACGGAGGGTTCGGCTAAAGCAAGCCAGGTATCGAGTCGCCAGCCTAAAGGAAACTCTAGCATCAGTATCTCAAAATATTCGAGGGAAAAGGCGAGAGCTCAGTTGGCGCGACTGAATGATATAGGATATACCCAAAGATTGAACGGTATAGCTTTCGAGAGGCAATCTAGCGGGGAGTTAATATCGCGACTAGTGGAAAGGGCTTACTGCGAGTTCCATGAGCCGCAGAGTTGTCCTAGCGGTAGTATTGATACTGCTCTCCATTTTCTCCTCCTTTCCATTCCTAGGCGGCATCATTCCACTTGCACACTCAGCGTCAGCGAGTTTCTCGTTCGCCGCTTCCGGGGACATGGGAAGCCTCACCGCCAGCACTGGAGTGAACAACTTGAACAGGCTGCAGGGCGTCAACCCTGGCTTCTTCCTGGGGCTAGGAGATTTCAGCTATGACCCGTCAGTCACCGGAGACATATGGTGTTCCCAGTTCAAGTCCAAATTCAACGGAATCCAGATTCTCCCCGGAGACCATGATACCGGAGGACACAACTCGGCCAGCTTTGGTGAAGCGAACAATTACCAGAAATACATCACCGGGTGTTCCCTGACCCTAGGCATTCCCATTGTCTGCGGACCGGTAGCGGATAACTGCTACGGAAAAGAGTACTATTTCGATTATCCGGGAGGAGCCCCCATGGCTCGTTTCATCTTCGCTTCGCCGAAAATCTACAACATAACTGGAATATGCACGTCATCACCTAACTGCAGCTCGCAGACGGGGCAGCCGTGCACCGACCAATATGGATGCTGGACGTACAGTTCCGGCGACATTCACTACAGCTGGGTTGCAAGCGCAATAGAGGACGCCCGAGCCAAAGGTATAAGATGGGTGGTAGTGGGCACACATAAGCTCTGCATAAGCGCCAGCGACGCGACCTGCTCGATAGGGCTAGCTTTCTTCAACATGCTAGTTCAGAAGAAGGTAGACCTCGTCATTCAATCCCATGATAATGCCTACGAAAGGAGCAAGCAAATAGCCATCAACCCAACTCTTGGATGCTCAAGCATCAAGACAGATGGCAACGGCTACACACTTTACAACTCCGGCTGCGTAGTGGACAGCGGAAGCCGGGGCTATTACACACCCGGTGCGGGAACGGTTGTCGTAGCGCAGGGAGCCTGGGTAAACGACCTGTACTCGGTCAACAACACCTCGGTGAACGGAGGAGCCAACGCTGCCGAAGCACCCTACTTTGTCAAACTGATGGGCAGCAACACTGCGGGAAATGGACTAGGCTTCGTGACTTACAATGTCAGCGCTAACAGGATAGATGTGCAAACCAACTTCTCAGGAACCTTCTCTGACAACTTCAGCATTTGGGCGGGTCCCAACCCTGTTCCCTCCGCTTCTTGGTCTCCACTTAGCCCTCAAGTCGGCCAAGTTGTGACATTCACATCCTCGGTGGCGGGTGGCGTTGCACCTTACTCTTTCACCTGGAGTTTCGGGGACGGAGCTAATGGCTCAGGGATGACGACTAGCCACGCGTACACCTCAGCAGGCTACTTCAACGTGACCGTGACCGCTACCGATTCATCCGGAAAAACGGGGTCGTCCAGAAGCGTTATCGCTGTAGGTTCTTGGAATAGCGCCGTCCCATGCAGCCCGACGCAATCGACTATCGAGAGAGTTATCGGAAAAGTATCGATTCAGAGAAATCCTGCAGTCCCCAGTTCGGTCGGCGCTGATTATAGTGGGGGAGGATTCCTGCTTGCGGGCAGTCTTCCTTACGGTTCAAGTCCGGAGAATTGGCCATTCTCGAAGCGTAGCCTGCAGCCGGCGTGCTCTTCCAATGGCACTCCGACGTTCGTAGAAATTCACAATGTGACCTTAACGGTTTCTCCTGCAGTGGCGAATTACGACTGCAGGACTGCCTACGACCAGTCCAACGGCGCTGCACCGTTTCCCAACGGGAAGAATTGCGATGTGGTCTTCAGTGTTGGTAACGCTTCGGCCACGAGTTGTCCTTCTTGTTACATGCATAGGATCTATGCCGAGATTGATGGTGACTGGAACGCCTCAGGAATCTCCCCTCCGATCCCTCCAAACCCCGGACAGTTGATAGACGTCCAGGGGTTCGTGTACTGGGATCCAGACTCTTTCAATGTCTCGTCCCACAACTGGTCCGGGTGGGAGCTCCACCCCTTCACAGCGTGGAAACCCGCCAGAGCACCGCTCTCGGTGAGCATGAGTGCAAGCCCCGCTTCTCCCAGCGTAGGCCAGCAGGTCACCTTTACTGCAAGTGTTTCAGGCGGACTCCCACCCTACTCGTATGCTTGGAAGTTTGGCGACGGGGCCACGGGAACCGGTAACCCTACAACTCATATCTACACAGCCCAGGGCTCGTATCCATTAGTCCTCAACGTCACAGACTCCGCCAACAAGTTCGTCGTGGCCTCGCAGACCGTCAGCGTAACCGCAGTGTTATCGGCGGACTTTACCACCAGCGCTTCTCCAACAGCTGGCAGCCCAGCATCCTTCACAGCGACCGTATCTGGTGGTACGACTCCTTACAGTTACAACTGGAACTTCGGTGATGGAACGGCAGCAGGAACAAGTAATCCGGCTCTTCACACCTACAGTACTCCCGGAAACTATACCGTCGTCCTAACTGTTACAGATGCAAACGTCAAGACCGCAACGGCATCTCACATTGTAAATATCAGGCCAGCATCCTTAGCGGTCGACTTCAACTTCACTCCCGCCTCCCCAAGGGTTGGTCAGAGTGTCAACTTCACCGCGACCGCCACCGGGGGGACAGTTCCCTACACATTCACCTGGACCTTCGGAGATGGATCAACAGCCTCAGGAAGGTCAGTGCTACACTCTTACACAGCGGCCGGGTCCTTCACAACAATAATTACCACAAGTGACTCTGGAGGACAAACGTCCACAGTGTCGAAGACAGTAAACATCAGCGCACATGGAACAACGACTATCGTCACATGCTCCCCATCCTCAGTCGTTGCGAACCAGTCTTCCACCTGCACCGCAACCGTCACTGACACTTCCAGTTCAGGAGCCACAACCCCGACCGGCAACGTGACCTTCACGCCAGGTGGAACTTGCACCCTTGTCTCCGGCTCGTGCTCTGTAGCAGTCACCCCATCAACATCAGGAACTCTATCGATCTCGGCAAGATATAATGGAGATTCGGCTCACGCTGCGAGCGCGGGCAGCACCAGCATCACCGTCAACAAGCGCGCAACCATAACAGCAGTCAGTTGCTCTCCAGCCTCCGTCCAGGTTGGTCAATCAACGACCTGCACCGCTTCGGTGAGCGATACTTCGCCTGGAACAACGAGCGCTCCCTCCGGGACGGTCGGTTTCACCAGCAGTGGTTTGGGGTCCTTTGCCGGGGCACCCTGCAACCTCGTTGCGGTCAACTCAACAACAGCGATCTGTAACGCAACCTACACTCCGTCGGGGATTTCAGCAAGAACCGACACTATCACCGGCACCTATACTCCATCCGCGTCTGACACAGTCCACAACGCTAGCTCGGGCACGTTCCTGCTAGACGTTACGATAGCCCCGCTTAATCCGACGTCCACCAGCGTCAGTTGCACTCCGTCCAATATCGTTGTCAATCAGGTGACTACATGCACTGCTGCAGTAACCGACACCTCAACCCTCGGCGCGGTGGCTCCTACTGGCACCGTTACCTTCACTCCAAGCGGAAGCTGCGCGCTAAGCAGTCCATCTGGGGCCTCAGCCAGTTGTTCCGTGAACATCACTCCCACAGCTACAGGGACACTAACAGTTTCTGCGACTTACGGTGGCGACCCCACCCACAACGGCAGTTCCAACAGCACCAGTGTGATCGTCAGTCCGCGGACCACAACGGCGACCGTTAGCTGCTCACCGTCGACCGTCGTAGTTGGCCAGTCGACTTCGTGCATTATCGACGTTACCGATACGTCACCGGGAACTCTAATCACGCCCTCCGGCACCGTAACCTTCACCCCCAACGGAAGTTGTACGCTTTCTGGATCAGCCGGTACGGCATCATGCTCTACGAACATCACTCCAACGGCTGCGGGTACACTTGGCGTAACCACAAACTACAACGGTGATACGAACCACAATGGGAGCGGGGGAAGTACGATCGTAACCGTGAACAAACGGGTAACCTCCACCTCGGTAAGCTGCACTCCCAGCACAGTCGCCAACAGCACCTCCACAAATTGCACAGCCACTGTAACAGACACTGACGTGGGCACGATAACTACTCCGACAGGGAGCATTGGCCTCTCCAGCAATTCTACCGGCGCCTTCAGTTCGCCCACCTGCACCTTAGCCGCCACCTCAACTGTTGGCGTGTCGAAATGCTCAGTGACCTATACACCAGGCAAAACAGGGAGCCACGGGATAACCGGAGCGTTTGCCGGAGACTCCATCCACCTTGCTGGGAGCGGAAGTGTAACTTTGACGGTCGTCTCGCAACCAAGCACACAGTCATACGCCCTCATCGTTTCGGCCGAGGGCAAGGTCTTCAGATTCTACCAGAATGGAACTCTGACACTCATCGCCCAGCCAGTCACGACCGCGCTGCGGAAGGTAGCCTGGAAACCAGACGGATCCTACGCGCTCATCGTAGGAGACTCGGCTGTTCTGCTCAAGTACGATGGGACCCAGCTCACTACTATAACAACAGGCATCACCACCGGTTACAACTTCTGGACTGTCTCTTGGAAACCCGACGGGTCTTACGCCCTCATCGGCGGTTCGGCCGGACTCCTCCTCAAGTACGATGGTGCTTCTACAAGGACGATTAGTAACCCGTTCCCGACGACCATCTTCTCTATCAGCTGGCATCCAAGCGGCAGCTACGCCTTGCTCGTAGGCAGGAGCGGGCTCACCCTGACCTACAACGGAACAGCGTTCCAACCATTCTCCAGTGGCACTACCTACGACTTGAACACCGCCGCTTGGAACCCTAATGGCCAGTATGCACTAATTGGAGGCCTCAACGGCGTCGTCCTCAGGTTCAACGGTACCCAAGTCTCAACGCTCAATACTAGTGGGCTCACCGGTTCGAATGGTCTCCGAGCCATCGCGTTCAACCCGTCAGGCAGCATCGCACTTCTAATGGTACTGACATACAACGGGTCGACGCTGACTCTACTACCAGCAGTAACCAGCAGCTACCTCCAATCCGTCACTTGGTCTCCATCCGGCATGGCGTACATAGTTGGAGGAAGCGGGACCGTCATAACCTACGCCAACGGGGCCCTCACGAAGCTCCCGAGTGCAGGTACTTTCCAGTTCAGAGGAATTGCGTGGAAGCCCGCGTAGACTTAGCATCTGGCCCAGTACGGTTTGAAACGCCCGTTCGATGTCCTCTTTCTTTCCCCCGACTAGGGCGAAATTCACCTCGGCTATCTCTGGAGATAAAGCACGAGAGCGAGGTGAGTGGTGGACCGGGCGGGATTTGAACCCGCGGCCCTACGGAGCAGTGTTAGTGCTTTCCCGCATTTCGGGTTCGACCATAGACCTGCCAAGCGGGCGATCTTCAGCCAGCAAACAAACCGCTTGCTGTGTACCAGGCTGATCTACCGGCCCACAAGAAACGCGGAACCCAGGAAGGGTGTTAAAGTGGTTTACTTTGAGTCCTGCTAATATCGCCCACCGACGTCATCACGTGGTTTTGCCGGCGGAGAAGGAAGCCGCTTGCAAGACTCATCCCTCCTAAGATTGCCGCCCCGGTGAAGAACACGGCCTCAACACCCCCCGCCTCAAACGTGATGCCTGCGACCACGTTACCGATCGCTATTCCAGCGCTCAGCATGAGGCTGTACAAACCCATTGCTGACCCTCGAACGTCATGTGTCGCATTGTCGCCAATGTAGGCGAGAATGCTTGGAACGAGGGCTGATCCCAGAAAGAAGAATGCCCCGGCCAAAACTCCAAGCGGGCCGGCCAGGAACAACGCCGAAAGGAAACTCTCGTCGAGTGGAATAGCAATTAACGTTGTCAGGAGGCCAGGAAAGAGAAGAAGGAAACCAAGCTCACCGATAACCCCGATCGTCATCGTCTTTGTCCGTCCTATCTTGTCGGAGAGTCTTCCAAAAAGAAGCGCCCCTCCTCCCAGCACCGCGAGACCGATGAGAATGAGACCGGCGGATCGCTCGAGGGTTGTCTGCGGTTGCAACTGCCTCACAATCGAGGGAAGCAGAAAGTAGAAACCGACGATGACCGTCAGTGAAAACCACACGGGCAAAATAGCGGCTACGTCTCCGCTGACTGTTGTGAACGTCGCGCTTAGCGACCGTTGCTCTCGGGAGCTATGGGCCGGTTCACGGAGGCTGAAAAAAACGAAGACCGCCGCAATTCCAAAGATCGCGGCCACTACTTGGAATGCCGTCTGCAAGGAGGAATTGAAGGTTCTCTCCATTATGGTTCCGAGAATTATGCCTAGGCCGTAGCCGACCAAGTTGGCCATGTCGAAGGCGCCCATTCCAGTTCCCCGGTTTCGAACACCCGTCAGGTCGGTGATCATGGTTAGCGAGGAAACGGTGACCATTGCGGCCGAAAGACCCATCAAAGCATGAGCACCTCCCACGAACGGGATGTTGGTGCGGGTAAGACTGATAGCAAGTGTCAGGACCGTGATTAAACTCATACCTGTTACGAAAGCCCTTCTTCTTCCCTGCCTGTCGACCCATGTTCCGACGGGAAGCGCAGAAATGCCTTCTAGGGCCGGGTATAGGGAGAGAACCAGTCCTGTCACCGCCGGTCCGACGGGGGTTACGCCGTCTGGTTTCACGAGATAAATCGGGAAGAGAATGAGCATTGTTCCGAAGCCTATTCTTGTTAGAAAGACGGAAACGTAGAGGATGGAGAGAGTTCCTAGCTTAGCTAGGACTCCGCGGCCGTTTCCGTTATTGGAAGGTGTGATGTTCAACTATCCTGTCTAATTCCTGGTTTTAGCTAGTTTAACTCTGCCCCGGGAGGCTGTTTGTTAGGATTTCTCGCTGACTGGTGCTTTATCGGCTTATCGTCACTATGGGGCTGGAAACTCTTATCTTGCCTCTAATTACCGGGGGTTCTTGGTGCCGGGGAAACCGCCGAGGTAGGCGAGGACCCGCCCTCGAAAGCTCAGCCTGTTCCAGAACGGAGGCTTGGGAGAGCACCCGGCTGAAGACAGTCAATGTCAGAGACCGGGTTGACG
>VBBN01000048.1 GCA_005888735.1 Candidatus Bathyarchaeota archaeon | reverse complement strand
ATTGAACCTCTCGAGGAACCCTTCAGGGAATGGGAGCAACAGCCCGCGACGACTGAATCTATCCTGAAGAGAATTGCCCCGACTCAAGCTACGCTGCCCTCCTCCCCCATGGGGTCAGTGAGAAGGATTGGGTCCTTCGACGAAACCTCCGGGAGACCCCTGGTCTGGAAGAGCCGCCCCAAGACTGTGGAAGTATGGGTCCCAGGCACTCGTGAAAAGTCGCTAATCCAAACACTGCCCGATACGGAAAAGGAAGAGCGCCCACCAAGCACACAAGGAAAGACGGCTAGGAAACGCTCGGGAGAAGGGCGGCCTGGCCAAAGTCAGAGTTCGCCGAGCGAGCAAGCTGGCTAGGCCTTAAGTTGGTCAGGAAGCACAGATCTCGGAAATTTCGCTTTTGCGAGCCGTAGGATCTGCCGAAAGTCCAGGCTGCTCGATGTTTGCTGGACTGCACCGACTTTTCCTAGGAGGCTTTCAGCTATCTTCTTCTGGAGAACCTTGGAGGTGAGCCCGAACATCTTGTCGAGTAGTTTGGCAAACGCCTCGGGTTCGCGGGCCGCGGTTCTAGTGTCGAAGAAGAAGTTAATCGCTTTCCAAGTCTCGGGGCCGAGAATCTTGGACATGGTCTCCGCGACCGACTCACTTACCAAATCGTCGAAGCTCGCGCCTCTCATCCTTTGAGCCCCCTAGGCTGCTCTGCCGGTAGCGATAGTGTGGTTACGGGAGGTGGGGGATGGAGGGTTAGGAACCTGAAGGATCTCCATCCGACGAAGAGTGCGAAGACTGTCATTGAGATGGCGTGGAGGTAGAGCCCTGTGTCCTCGTAACTGCCTATGGTTATCAAACCAATGGATTCTGCGATGTGCGGTAGTTCCGAGAGGACCCATATGATGAGGAAGATTGACAGTTGGAATCGGAAGTTGCCGATGTTTTTGCCTTTGAAGGCGAGACGGGTGAATATCGCGAATGCTAGGAGGATGAGTATGAGGTTGATGTTTTCGAAGAGTGCGATTACTGGGTCGTCTGCCATCTATGCTATTCCCACCTTGGAATAGTAGGCTCCGAGGGTTACGAGGAGGACCAGGGAGAGGGGTTCGAAGACTGCGTCTGCGAGGATTTCTTGCTGATAGCCGGAGGCGAGGTGATAGAAGCCGTGGACTATGGCGAAGAGTCCGAGTAGGAGGGAGAGAATTCTGAGGCTGCGAACCTTCGTTTTGACCGCCATTATCAACGGGACGATGCCCGCTGCCGCCATTATCGTAAAGAGGACAATGCCTCCAGTCACAAGGTCCACTCGAGGACGCCTTGGCTAATGCAAAGTGACTATTCCGATAAGAGACACGTTACCGCGGGGCAACCCTAGAGGTGACACGATGAGACGCTTGACACTTATGGGCCAGGCTGTGCTGCAAGAAAAAGTCGGAGTTCCGAAGGGAGTCAGAGGGCTCCCACGTGATTTTTCCACAAGGTTCAGGAGATTGTCTCTATTGTTTGCGCCCAGCGACGAGGTAAAGTCCGCCCGCGCCAAACGTTGTGTCGTTCCTAAGTTTCACGTCATCACGTAGCAAGGCTCCAACGTAGTTTTCGAACCAGCGATTGTAACGATTGACGCTCTTCCTTGATGCGCCACCGGCTAGCATTGCTCGAGAGTCGACCTTTTTCGTCTCCCTGAAGAAGGCGAGTGCAAAGTCCAACTCGTCTCTCACGTCTTCAAGTCTCCTGCGAGGGTCTGAGGCAAGATAAGCGTCCGTTTGGATCTCTGCCATGATTCCGGTTAGGCCTGCCTTGCTGAAGATTGTCGGTAATCGTTCTCCAATGTTGAAGTATTTGTGCTCCAGTTTTTTCACGCCTTCAACGTAGGCGTCGGCAAGCTTCATGGCTATCTTGGTGAACTTCTCGTCGTCGGGAATGTAGACAGAGTTTATTGTTCCACGCTCGACTGCGGCAACTGTTCCTCCCCTCTTTGTTACTCGGGCCATTTCCCTGACAACTTTTAGCGGATCCGTGAGATGCATTAGGACGGTTCTGCAGCAAGCCAGGTTGGCCCACCCATTTTCTATGGGGATGTTGTAAGCGTCTCCTTTCCTGTAGCTGATACTTCCGTCAAGCTTTGCGTTTTTGGTTTCTCTCTCGGCGGCTCTGAGCGAGGCTGCTCGCGTGTCAACTCCTATGATGGTGGTTTTTGCGGGTATGAGGCTGGCCAAGTACCTGGTGAAGTCGCCTGTTCCACAGCCAACGTCGACGATGCGCATCCCCGGTTTGAGTCCGAGAAAGCTGGTGTGCATCTGTTTGATCCAGGGCTTGGTCTCGAGGTATCGATTGTAGATTTCCCGGCTGCGCCTGAGGAATCTTATCCGAAAAGCGTGTGCTGATATGCTATCTTTCTGGCTCTTTCTAGGTTTTTTCGAGCCCAATCTCTTTCTAGTTTAGGCCAGAGTTGTTGATAGAGGTTGGCCGGCTTATGCTCCGGCGATTTCTTCTGTAGAATACGCCTGTCCCGGCCGCGCCGGCGGTCCCTACTCCGGCCCAGAGCCACCATGCGCAGTACCAGCATGTTGTGGCTGGGACGGCGTGGGAGACTAGTTGGGAGAATACGCCGAAGAGGCTGAAGTGGTGGACCGTGCCTTCGACCCATCTAGCGGCTGTGTCGCGGGATACACTCTCTAATGGGACCCATTGTTCTGTGTTCGATTTGTACGTGTACGGCGCAAGGGTGTTCTGGTCGACGGCCTGGGCCTCGCTCTGGGTATAGTAGAGCCGGATTCTGGCGTCTACTGTCTGGTTGGCTGCTATTTTGAAGAAGACTCCTAGGGGAGACAAGCTGGACGGGGTTCCGACTGGGCTGGTAGAGAGCCTAGTGACTAGTAGCTCCACGGGTCTTGTAGAGTTCAGCGTTAGTGTAAGGTTCAGCGTGGAAAGCGTGCGACCTACCTCTACCTGTTTGTTGGTTCCTGATGGAACTGTGAACAGCGCTGATTCTGAAGGACCGGCTGGCCGTTCGGATTCCAGGTGCGCGGTCGGCTCGACCAATGTGTATTTTCTGACCCTGATGTTGTCAAACCACCAGGGCTGTGCGCCCACACCTGTTGTTGCGTTGTCGCCACCGATGAAAACCTGTGACACCTGGGTCCGGTCTGTGATCGCGGGGCCGACGGGTAGGTCGAGGAGGAAGCCTTGGATCGAGTTAAGCGTCTTGACGAGCTTGAAACTGTTCCACTGGTTAGGCTTGAAGGATATGCCAGTCGCGCTTCCGCAACAGGTCTGAGATTGCCTCCAGTAATATTCACTGTCCGCGCGTGGAATACTTCCTGACACACCGTCGGGTGTCGAGGCTCCAATAGTGTAGGTTGTTGCGTTGTTGTTTGTCTGGAGTGAGATTCGCTCTATCATGTTGTTTGTTGAGTTGTGGTAGAAGTAGCCTTCAAGGATCAAGTCGTTTCTGATTGGCAAGTCGTACTTGGCTAGCGCACGTACTTTCTCGTTTGCGCCTGGGGTGTCGGAGCCTTTCGTGAACAGGGACCGCGAGCCTGTTCTATGGTGGCTCGTGTCTGTTGTTGCATTGGACGTAGCTGGGTGAACTTGTACCCAGCCGTGGTTGGAGGGGTTGTCCGTGTATTCGAAATCGTCGAAGAGGTCGAACGTTGCCTGTCCGTCGCTTGCCGGAGTAGCGTAGGGGTTGCCGTAGTACATTGTCAGGTTGGTGCTGGCGTGGGAGGGAATGAAGGGTACTCTGACGTAGAGTGTTGCGTAAGAGCCGTCTGCTTCGGAGTCTATCCAGTATGGTAGGAGGGAGTTTGTGTTGTCGACGAAGCGTAGGTCTCGAAAGTCTGGTTCCATGGCGAGGCTGAAGGTGATGTTGAGCTTGGCTTGGTAGTCTGTAAGGTTCGACTCTCCAAGGGTATTGTCTAGGGTTATGGTTCGCGCCTTTGTCCACCCTGTGTGGTTGAACGGTGCACTCAACACTAAGAGCGGTCGATTCGCCACGACCGAGGAGCCTGCAGACGCATTGGCCAGGTGGCTGTTGTTGTGAGGCGTGAGGGCTAGGATGGCGAGTATGAATGTCAGCTGCAGGGCCCTGCGTGTTTTCAATCTCGTCTAAACCGTTCCTCTGCCGCTGTCCGCCCGTTGCTTCGGGGGCTCTCCCTCTTTGAGAGGTGAGACGGCTCTGGACTAGAGGTTCAGAGCGGCCAGTAGCAGCCGTGTGAGCAGTGCGGTGAGGATTGATAAGAATATCGCCGCGAAGTACTCGAGTGTCTTCTTGTCGAAGGGCCAGCTGGGCACTTCTTGGAGCCGCTTCTCGTTCAGCCGGAGCATTTCGAGCTGGATGAGCCTGTCAACCTGATGGGGCAGGTCTTCCATGCGGTTGCTGTCTTTTTGCTTATCTTGCAGGGTGAGTTGGCTGAGCTGGGCTCGCACTCTTCGTTCTTCGTGTTCTTTTGTTGTTTGCATTTGGCGGTGTAGGCTGACTTGTGGGAGGAAGAACATTATTCCTCCTAGGAGGACGAGGGGAAAGAGTGTTGCGTAGCCCGTTGGATCGGGGGAGAGGACTAGTGATTCGAATGTTACTGGTCCTATCACAGCGTAGTAGGAGATTGCTAGTGTGAGGGAGAGGCTGCCGATGGCTCCTGTGCCTAGTAGACGGTCTTCCTGGTAGTGTTTGAGTCGTAGCGGTTGTTTGCCGAACCGGTGCAGGCCCCATAGTGTGCTGATGTAGACCCAAACGAAGGTTCCGACTGTTACGTAGAATATGGCGGTGATGATGAGGGCGGCTGTGATGGCTTGTGGGCTTGTCGGTGTGAGGTTGGTTGAGCCTGGGTAGGTTTGGGGGAGGAGCGTGATGGAGATGAAGAGTAGGAGGGAGGTTGCGAGCTGAGCGCGGGTGCTGGACACGTGGTGGAATATCCAGTGGAGGCTTGTCCCTCCGTCGGTTGTGAGGCTGCCGAGCTGTGTCTCCGCGGTGGCGAGTTTGTTTCGCATGAATCGGATTGTGAGGAGCATGTAGAAGATGATGGCCGTGTTGACGAGCGGATCGAGGATGCCGGTCCAGGCTGGCCGGTTGGTGTAGGGTGTGAAGACTCGTTGGGCGGCTATTGTGATGTCGCCGGTGTCTAACAGTCCGATTAGTAGGAGGCCTGGTAGGCCCATTATTAGTGATAGGGCTAGGCTGCCGAGACTGTAGGGGAGGCGGGAGCGGGTGATGAGCTGTTCGACAACGGTTAGTCGTCTGGGGCTTGTTGGGAGCACTGTTCTCTAGCCTTCCCTCCGGGAAGAGTCCTGCTCGGACGGTTTTGTCTAATAAGAGCGACGTGAGGGGGATTCCGTTCGGTTGGTCTGTTCGAAGTCTGGGTGGTTTTTGTTCGGGCTGGCTGGCAGGAGATTTGGCACCCCCCGAACCCCATTAAGAATGTTTAGAATTTTTCACTTGGTTGTTGGTGGTTTTTTGGTCCTTCCGCTTGTTGGATGGCTAACGGGGCATGATAGCAAGTCCTAATCCAGGTCCAAGAGTCAACCAAACCGGTCAGTTTTCTCCCTCGCGATCGGTTTGAGTCTTGGTAGGCTTCCTCGCTCATACTTTTTGATCGTCTTATCTTCTTTCACAATTTCTCTGCGGGTGATGTTTGTGAATATCTCAAGAGTGGTTTCGCGTTTGGCGCCTTGGATAATCTTCCGTCTGTTGACCCGTGTGTTGGCGAGTATGCTGTAGATGTCTGCCTTGTGGTTGGCGGTGCGCTCTTCGGACACGGTTGCCTTAATTATTCGGAGTTTTGCTAGTATCAGGTCTTCCGGTGTCTGGTAGAATGCTCTAACCCCTCTGAGGGTCCCTGATTTTCTCGGCAGAGGCCCGTGGGGCGTAGTATGAAGTCTGCATCGTAAGGGGAAGACCTGTCCTGTACTGTGACCACATCATAACCGGACGCGAACTGCGCTTTGATGCGCTTCTCGTCCGAGTCGAGCCCGGCCTCCTGGAGTAGACGTATGAAACCGAAGAGGTTCTTTGGGTTCACTTTGACAATAAAGTCGACATCGGTTGTAGATCTGGGCCTCCCGCAGTAGCTTGCGGCGATGGCTCCAGTTACGGCGTACTGAATTTGGGACTTGTTGAACTCTGAGACGAGGGCCTTTACCACTTGGTCCTAGGTTCGAGGCTTCAGCTAGTTCTACGCCCTAGCCTGAACCGCTCTCGGCCTAACTCTAGCAGGCGCTTTTGTGAGATTCCGGGATGGGTGTCGCGAACATTGTCAAGAGTCACCTCGGCAATTGCAGAACTCAGTTCTAGGGCCAGATTCACTCTTTCCTCAGGAGTCATACCGCGAAAGGCTTCCAGACCCGGGCGTTGCAGTGGCGCTTTCGCGCGACGGGTCGCCATGGGACGAATGCTTCGCTAGAATGCGTACGCCTCCCGGCTGAATAAAAAGTGCGGTCCCCACGCCCGGGGGGACGTGTTGCGAGCGAGTGTGGGACTTTGAGATGATGGAACCGTTAGCATTTTCCCTGAGGCCATCAAGGCGACCGTAACTAATCATGGACAGATCGCGATTCAGGGCTTGCTCCGGACAAGTCACGTTTGAGAAGAAGCTAAAGAAGACTTGCGGCAAGCTTGCGGAGAGAGTCTTCTCAAGCTTGTAGAAAAAGGAGGGAGGGGTTCTCGGCCTATCTCTTGGTTGTTGCAATGGGGGCGAGGGGACAAGGGCTCGGGCGACATGGACCGCATCCTTGGCCATAGCAGGCTACCACATGGT
>VBBN01000033.1 GCA_005888735.1 Candidatus Bathyarchaeota archaeon | reverse complement strand
ATTTCGGCTTGCCGGTCGTGCCTGACGTGAACATGATGTAGACCGGATGGTCTGCGGGCAATTGTTCGAATTGGATCTCCTCTCCTTCCTCGAGCCCTGCGAATTCATCGAACCCGATCGAGTTGGGGATGTCTCGAATCTCGCCGGGTTCTCTATGAGATGTAATCACAGTTTTTTCGATTGAAGGGATCCCTCGAACGACCTTCTCGAGGCTGGTAAGTGTCTCGAACCGCCTTCCCTTGTATTCGTACCCCGCACTGGCAATCAAGACCTTAGGCTGGACTTGTCCCAGTCTGTCCAATACTGCGTCGGTGCCAAGCTCAGAGCCACAGCAAGCCCAAACTGCGCCGATGCTGGTCGAGGCGAGCATTGCGACGGTAGCCTCTTCTATGGTGGGGGTGTAGCCGACGACGCGGTCTCCAGGAGACACTCCGATCGTTCGAAGCGAATTAGAAAACCTGCTAACTTGTCTCTTCAAGTCAGAGTGTGTTAAGTGGATGCGCTCATTCTCTTCCGAGGTCGAAATTAGAGCCAGTTTTTCGTCTCGGTGTCTCAATAGGTTCTGGGCAAAGTTTAGCCGAGCACCAGGAAACCATCTAGCGCCCGGGAATTTGTTTAGGTCATCAACTACTTTTTCATATCTACGTGAGGATACTATCCCCGTAAAGTCCCAGACGGCAGACCAGAAGTCGGAGACACTTTCGATCGACCATTTGTAAAGTTGAGAATAGGATTCGATTTTGATGTCGTACCTCCCGTTGATGAAAGTAATGAACCGTGTCAGATTTGAATCTCTGACTTGTTCGGGAGATGGCACCCAGAGGGGTTTCACTTTTGTCGTCCTCATGCGGTGAAAGTTGCTTTGTTTATCGTTCTTGATAACTTGTGGGCTCCCGGTGAGGGCCTTGGCGTGTGAAAGAGCTCTGGGAGCTGTTAGGTAATGAGGACAAGTTTGTCGCCAGCATGAACCAGGGAGCCCGATTTGGCGTACACCTCCCCGACTGTTCCTTTTCTCGGGGCTGCGATTTCGTTCTCCATCTTCATCGCCTCTAAGACCGCTAGGACTTCGCCCTCGGATACTCTGGTGCCGACAGAGACTTTGATGGATACGATCCTTCCTGCCATGGGAGCACTAATCACGGCTGGCCTCTCGCTTTCAGGATGACTCTCTCGACGATGAATTATCGGTTCGTCTCTTTCGAAGCGAACGGTCAGGCTCTTTCCGTTCAGCTTAACAGGAAACTCTACCCCGTCTCGGGATTCACCGACTTTGATACTCAGCACCTTCCCAGCAATGCTAACAATCAGAAGTCTTTCTTCTAGGGAGTCTCTGAGAATCTTCACCTCGATTGGTTCGCCGTCTACATCGACGATACTTCTCGCGGCATCACGCAGCGATTCCCGAATACTGATCTTGGAGCCTTCAATATTGAGAGCTGGCAGGTCCTAGACACCTTCGACGTATAGGGATGGCCTCGTCGCATTTTGTTGCGGTAATTGTCTCCAACGACTGGTCCCATTGACCTGCTTAAGGGGTATTTGTCTAGAGCTTGTCATGCTTCGTTTCAGAGCAAAGTAGATTCCCGCAGCTTCGGCTCTCGTCATGATGCCTGTAGGCTTCCACTCGCCCAGTAGCCGGTCTAGGAGCTGTGTGTGGTATGCTCCTCTGATGAATTGCTTGTTCTCAAGTAGCATCAAGTGAAGCGGTATAGTGGTCTTGACTCCTTCGATGATGGTTTCGTCTAGGGCGGTTCGCGCTCTTTCTCTCGCTTCCTCCCGATTCCTTCCGTAACAGGCGATCTTTGCGATGAGCGAGTCGTAGAATTCTGGGATCTGGCATCCCTCGAAGAGGGCCGAGTCCACTCTTACCCCTGGGCCCCCCGGAGAATGGAATTTGGTCACGCATCCCGGAGTTGGGACGAATCCATGGAGTGGATCTTCCGCGTTGATCCGACAGTTGATTGCCGCACCCGAAAAGGAGATCTCGTCTTGGGAAAGATTGAGACCGTCACCACTTGCAATCCGCATTTGCTCGTCTACAATGTCCACTCCAGTGACTTGCTCAGAAATGAGATGTTCAACTTGAATCCTCTTGTTTGTCTCCATGTAGTAGAATTTCCCATCCTTCGACCTCACAAACTCCATGGTTCCCGCATTCTCGTAATGGGTTACTCGGGCGACTTTCAAGGCGAGCGAAATAATCCGTTTCCTCGCGGCATGCGTAAGTATCGGGGACGGAGTTTCCTCCAGAATCTTCTGGAGGCGTCTCTGAAGCGAGCACTCTCTCTCACCAAGGTGCACCCTTCTGCCTCGGGGGCCAACAAGCACTTGGACTTCGATGTGGCGAGGTTGCTCAAGGTACTTTTCTAGGTAAAGTGCTTCACGACCGAAGCTGGTCTTGGCTTCCGCGGCCGCTAGTTCTAGCGCATTCCGAAGTTGCTTTGGGTCACGGACAATTCTTAGCCCTCTTCCTCCACCTCCGAATACCGCTTTTACAAGGATTGGGAATCCGGTTTTCTTGGCATCTAGTTCGGCAGTTTCAAGTGATTGGACGGGTTGGGTACTGCCAGGGATGACCGGGATTCCCGCTCGGGCCACGATTCTTTTTGAGTCTAACTTGTTGGCCACTTGACCGAGAACGCGGCTGCTCGGGCCGATGAACACTATGCTCGATTCTTCGCAGGCTCTCGCGAAGTCCGGGTTTTCCGCAAGAAACCCGTAGCCGGGGTGAACCCCCTCGGAACCGCTCTTTCGAGCGGCTTTGATGATGTTCGCGATGTTGAGGTAGCTGGATTCTGGTTCTCCGCGTCCGATGTTGTAGGCCTCGTCGGCTTCCAGGACGTGTCTAGACTCTATGTCGGGTTCAGAGTAAACAGCCACCGTTTTGACGCCAAGTTTCTTGCAGGTCCTGATGATACGGAGAGCTATTTCGCTCCTGTTTGCGATTAGGATCTTCCGGAACATGGTTGAGCCGTCTTATTACAGAGGAATGTTGCCATGCTTGCGCGTAGGCCGAGCTTCCCGTTTGTTCTTCACAGCTTCGAGATACCTTATCAGCACCGGGCGGGTCTCGCTTGGCTCAATCACATCATCTAGGTAGCCTTTCTCCGCGGCGATGTAGGGGTTGGCGAACTTGTCCTTGTAGTCGAGAACCAGCTGTTGTCTTGTCTTGTTGGGGTCATTGGCTTCGGCAATCTCGTTTCTGAAGATGACGTTGATGGCTCCTTCTGGTCCCATGACTGCTATTTCGGCAGAGGGCCAGGCGAGGTTACAATCAGCACGAATGTGCTTACTTCCCAAGACATCATAGGCACCACCGTACGCTTTTCTTATGATCACTGTGAGTTTGGGCACTGTTGCTTCACAGTAGGCGTAGAGTAGTTTAGAGCCGTGGCGGATGATCCCATTGTGTTCTTGGTCGATTCCGGGTAGGAAGCCGGGTACGTCTTCGAGGGTAAGAATTGGTATGTTGAATGCGTCGCAGAACCGGATGAACCTCGCCCCTTTTACTGAGGAGTTGATGTCTATTGTTCCCGCGTAGAACTTGGGCTGATTCGCCACGACTCCGATCGAGTGTCCATTGAGCCGGGCAAACCCTGTTAGGATGTTCGGGGCGTATGATGATTGAGTCTCGAGGAGTTCCCCACCATCGAGGATCCTGGTAAGGATCTCTTTCATGTCGTAGGGGCGGTCGGGGTCGTCCGGGAGGATATTGTTTAATTCGTCACTCTTGCCGAGAGGTGGTCTCGGTTTGGCAAGTGGCGGGTCTTCTAGGTTGTTCGATGGAATGTAGCTGAGAAGTTTCTGGATCTGTTGGAGGCATTCTTTCTCGTCTTGCGCGAGGAAGTGGGCGACTCCGCTCTTGTTATTGTGGAGTTGGGCCCCGCCGAGTTCTTCGAAGCTCACGTCTTGGTTCAGGACGGTCTTGATGACGTCTGGGCCGGTGATGAACATGTAGCTTGTCTTGTCCACCATGAGGGTGAAATCGGTCATTGCTGGTGAATAGACGGCGCCCCCCGCGCAGGGTCCCATGATGGCCGATATTTGGGGGATGACTCCTGAGCATATTACGTTTCGGAAGAATATTTCCGCGTAGCCGCCGAGGCTTACTACTCCCTCTTGGATTCTTGCTCCACCGGAGTCGTTGAGACCTATGACAGGGACCCCAGTTTTTAGTGCCATATCCATGATCTTGCAGACCTTCTTGGCGAACATTTCGCCAAGTGAGCCTCCAAAGACTGTGAAGTCGTGGCTGAACAGGTAGACTTGACGGCCGTCTATTGTAGCGTACCCTGTAACGACGCCGTCACCGAGAATCTTCCTTTCAGCCATTCCGAAGTCGGTGGTTCGGTGGGCGACAAATCTGTCTACCTCAACGAAGCTTCCCTGGTCAACTAGAGAATCAATTCTCTCCCTCGCGGTTAATTTTCCCCGCGCGTGCTGTTCCTCAATTCTATTGAGCCCTCCTCCCTCCCGGCTTTTGGAGCCCTTGTCTGCAAGTTCTTTGAGCCCGTCTTTCATATTCATAGGGTTCGGGCGGCGATTCGAGTATCGGAACTATTAAGCTAGAAACGGGTTAAGTTCTGTCACTCCACAATTCTGAGCGTTCCGTCTTCAACAGTTTCAACACTTCCGTCAAGGGCCTTCACTACGAGGTAGCCCCGACCGTCAATTCCGACGTTAACTCCTCTGATAATACCGCCCGGGTTTTCAACTTGGACGGTCCTTGAACGGTGTTGGCATCTCTCCCACCATTTTTTCAAGAGATCGTCAGGCTCTACGAGCATCCCATAATTCTCCCGCAGACCTTCCAATATGCTGGCGAGAAGTTTTCCAAGATTCGTCATCCGTCCGGTAGACGCGAAAATAGAAGTTGCTCCTCCGGGCAGCTCTTCCTTTGGTTGGTTGACGTTTACCCCTATTCCGAGCACGACAAAGGAAGGGTTTCTCCCGATCACTTTCGACTCTAGGAGTATACCTCCGAGCTTGTGAGCATTCAATATCAGGTCGTTCGGCCATTTCAGCAACACGGCGGCATCGACGTTCTTCTCAACCCCCTCACAGACCGAGTTCCCCGCCAGGAATTGGAGATGGCGAATGGTATCTACTGGTACTTGGGGCCTTAGAATGACGGAGAACCAGAGACCGCCCCTGACCGATTCCCAGGTTTTGCCGAACCTGCCTCTACCTTTGGTCTGGACCGCTGCAGAGACAACTGTCCAATCCGCGGCATTCTCCTCCGCAAGCCGGTAGGCGAGGGTGTTGGTAGACTCTACTTGTTCGAAATGCAGGATTCTCATCGGGAGGTTCTGTGGCTCGAGAGCCTTCCACTCTAGCGACGGGTTATGAACCTAGGCTGTTAGGCACAACGGCTTGAGTCCTTGAGGGAAGGGAACCCACGGAGTGTAAATGTTGTCCGCGAAATTTAGGGTCCTCATCTCAAAGTAGAGTCCAGCTTCGTTATCTCGATCCCTGAACTCAAGAACTACGTCCGCAAATCTCTTCACCATTTCGACAACTCGCTTGTCGTGAATATCCTCCTTGATGACAAGGATCGCGGTCCTCTTTTTTAGTCGAACCCGTGAGGCTAACTGGCAGAAGAAGGAGTAGAAGCTCTCTGGTGAGCCTGTCGACTTGATGATATTGTCTAGGAAGTCACCCAAGATTAGTTGGTTTCCTTCGCCTTGGCCTGCTTTTTCGATGAAAAGGTTCACTTCCAGAAGGTTGTCAGGCGATATGATCTCTACGCCTGCTGAGGGATGAGCTAGGGAATTACCGTCCGCAAATGTCACCCATCCCACTCTGTTGCTTTGGTGAGACTCGAACTCGTCTGGGGCGGTAGGTCCGAGTACAAGGGTTGGAAGGTTTTCGGAGGGCCCGATAACGTCTCGCAGTATGAGCCTCATCGTCTCCTTGACGCTGACGTTTCCGCGGACACAGGCGATTACCAGACGATATTTGTCCAGGGTACCCCTACTCAGAGGCTTATCTGCTTGAGAGATGCTCGAGTCCCCGTTGTGGCCGGACACAAGGATTGGTTTTTGTTGCATGATTTCTACCGTTTTTCGTGGAGCCTACCTTTTTTAGGTAATATAGATATAAGCTTTCCTCTTTTCTACTCAAATCGGTAGATTCACAGGTCGAGAGTGTCTCTATGCTTACCTGAATACTATAGTATATAGATAAAATCGTTGCCCTGCACTGAGCGTGGCCATGGCTCGGACGGAAAGAGTACGGACAGATGAGCGTCCAATGGGCGAATCTTGCTAATGCACACCTCGCTGATATTCCGGTGAGAACCGTAACAAGTGGCACATACGCAGATTATGAGACGAGTCGAGGAAGTTGTTGCCCCCACAAACATAGGTGCTCTCGAAGTCGTTTGCAGTAACGGCACAAGTCTTCGAGACTGAAAGGTTTGGTCTCTGCCGATCTTAGTCTCACGAGGATGCTAGTTGGCGGAGGATATTGGTCTTGGAACAGCACCCTGTGTGGTCGAGGTTGAGGTGATAGGCCTAGCCTCGAGCTGACTCATGATCATCAAGAGGCTCCTAATCTCATCAATGCTGCGAAGGTTCTTGGTAAGCTGGGTTCTGAAATCCTCTCTCTGTGCCTTGTAAGCGGGCTCTTCAATCTCTCCAGAAGCCCATTGGCTCTCAAGAGCAAGCAGGTTCTGCGGGGTGTTGGTGACCTGATCTCTTAGGTCGCGGACCCTCTGGGTGAGGGTTTCGCCGAGCTGGGCCATCTTCTCGGCCATGGCCCTGTTTGCCCGAGTCAACTCCTCCCTTAGAAGAATCAACCTTTGACGGTAATTGTTTATTTCACCAAGGACCTTGTCCAGTCCGACTTCGCTCATCCACTAGCACCTAAGAGTGAGCACAGAACTCGCGCTCTAGTGCATACGTGTGCTGTAACCCAGAAAAGTAGAAGAAAGTTACTGGAGGGAGAGAAATGTCGGCTAGTGCTTTTCTTCCGATCTGGAAGAGTCGCTCGTAGAACTGGGCACGGCGGGCGAGCTTGGCGGTCCCATTTCGCTCTCAAGGGGTGCGGGAGGGGGAGTCGAGTACATGGTATACCCAATCCAGCCAGTAATCCCAAGAATCGCAAGGACGGCTATAACTACAGGTGCGCCAATCGCCCATTCTCTCGCTGCAGGAACGAATAGGGCTGTGATGTAGAGGAGGGCGACGACTATCGAGACGACGAGTATGAGCCCGCCGTATGTCTGATCCTTCGTCAAACTTGCTTGGTCCTCAGGACGTGCGCTACCGGCGCTCTATATATAAATGAATTATCTTTGATCGTTCCCTCGCGACTAGATGCGTTTGTAGCCGGGTCGCTGGGTCAAGAGTTTGGGATAGGACAAGGACCTCGCAGGGTATCCTTCAAGCTCCCCTGAAATCCTTGTAACCAGTGTGCTGACAGCCATCTTGATCTCTTTTCCATCGCTCCTAGCTCTCACAGAGAGGTCCGCGCCATGAACCTCCCTGTCTCCATAGATTACCACGTACGGGACCCAGCTCAGCTCAGCCTCTCGGACACGGCTCTGAATTGTATCCTCTCGATCGTCGAGGTCGACTCTCATTCCAGCAGTCTCCAATTGCTCGAGGAGGCTCAAAGCTGGCTGGACAAACTGCTTGGCGACTGGTATTATCCTGACTTGGACCGGAGAGACCCAGACCGGAAGCATCGGCTTCCTGCCGCTCTTTTCCAGGCGCAGGGCTGAGTCGAGGAGCGCGAATAGGTATCGTTCAAGCCCTCCAAGCACCGCGGTGTGTATGATTACTGGGAACTGCTTCTCACCCTTTTCATTGGTATAACTGATGCCGAAACGCTCGGCGTTCCCCACATCGATCTGGAATGTTGCAATTTCACGAGGCCTTTCGAGATCGTCGACGATATTGTATTCTACGTTCAATACCCAGTAATAGATACCGTCCGGAACGAAGTTGATGAGAATCGGCTTCTTCTCAACTTTGACGAGGTCTAGGAAGAGCTGCTTGTGCGAGTCGAAGAAGGACCGCGTAGTGTTGTAGAGAGAGACATACTCCCTCGGCACCTTGCGAATCTCCTCGTATATGACATCGTGGACCTTCCCGCCTACTTCAATAGCTTCGCTCAAATTCTTTAGGTAGATGTGGAGGTCGGGCATGAGGAATTTTCGAAGCCGAAAGGAAAGTAGCAATTCTCCGCTCTGTTCCATTCTGTAGCTGTCCGCTACTTCAAAGGTCCCGAAGGGAAGGTTGCGATAACTTAGAGTCCAGTCTTTCACCATTGCGAATTGCTGAAAGCAGGCTGCGTATCGGAGAACGAACGCCCTTTCGTCGACCTGTACCTCGTAGGCGCGTGATCCGAATAGCTGCAGGTGCTCCTTAATCGGTTTTACCGTAACGTCGAACATATTGGTGCCCTTGACGCTGAGAATGGGAATTCCTATCCTTCTGATCGTCAGATTCGCATAATCGGCAAGTAGCTCCATTATCAAAGTGGCTTCTGGGCCGAACCGCATGTGGCCGACATCAGAGAAAGACTCCCACTCAACTCCGAACCGTTTTGCATAGTCAAGGAAATGCGGCTCTCCTCCCGCGAGGCCTTTCTTCAAAGCCTCCTTCTCGACGAGCGCCCCGAATTCTTCTTGTCCGGGCCCGGCCTGAAACGTATCTGGGTCGTGCAAGCTTCCACTTTCATCCATCACCTTGTACTCTGACCGTTGCTGAGCTGCGACCTGTTTCTGCGGTGCCTGGGAAACTATTGTTCGTGACAGTTCAGATAACGGATGGCCTTTGGCCGAGATTGTAAAACTCTTGTACCAGCCAAACGGGCTCCTGCTCACTCCGTAGCCTTTCGCCGCCAAGTGTCCCTCCAGGGTCTTGAGGACCCTGATAGCAGGATCTCTTGATGCCAAGTTGCCGGATAAGTGAGCATAGGGATAGATCATCACCTTGTGAGTCTTTAGCCAGCCTAGAACTTCCTCGATTGAGCTGGCGGCGTTCTCGGCGACCTTTTCGGGTTCCGCTTCATCCGGCTTTTCGACGGTGCAGAACACCACGAGCCCATTTTCCAGCCCGCCCCTCCTCGAAAGCTCCTGGAGTGGCTCAGGTTCTTTCACCGCCTTTCCTAAGGTCTCATACTCGAAGTGGTCGGCGTGTATTAGTAAGAGTCTCATCCTGTCATCCTCATTCGTTCGAGTTCTTTGTCTTTGCGCAGTTTCTTCTTCAACTCCTTGTAGTGGTTCTTGCAAAGGTAGCCCCGTCCAGAGCTTGTACTCTTCAGACCGGCTCTTGAAACGTCAACTGGAGATACTGACCTCACAGCTTCTTCACCGCACCCGGTAACCGTGCACCTTACTCCCTTACCCACTCTTCCCATGAGTGCTGCCTCGGGTCGTCTTTCGAGGCGTCTTCCTAGACAAAGTTTCCGGTCGAGCATGGCAACGCTCTAAAACTGGCAGGTCTTCGCGTGGGTCATGCTGTCAAGGCTCCAGTTCCTTGTAGAAGGATTCTTTGAATGGTCGGCGGGCGTCTTCAAAAAGGCTGGGCTCTCCCCCAACTCGATTACCTTCCTGAGTTTCATCTTGGCAGTCATAACGTCGGCATTGTATGCTGCCGGACTATCACCAATGGTGTTGTGGTTCGCCGCCGTTGTCTCGCTTGTCCTATCAGGGTACTTCGACGCGCTAGACGGAGCCATGGCACGGCGTTTTCGCTTGGTTACCCAGACAGGCGGCGTTCTCGACAGCATACTGGATAGAATAGGGGAAATATCCATCTACTCCGGCCTGGCTGTTGGAGGCCTTGTCGATTTTCGTCTAGCACTTTGGGCTCTTTCCGCTGCGCTCATGGTGAGCTATGTTCGAGCACGTGCTGAAATTGAAGGGGTCACGATGAAAGGGGTCGGAATCGCGGAACGACCGGAGAGACTGCTGGTCCTCTTGGTTGCTACAATACTTGCTCCCATTTCAAAAAATGACGCTCTGGGATGGGGAATGGGGTTGATCGCCGTTCTGGCTTCTGCAACTGTCCTGGAAAGGGTCTACGTGGTGACTAGGAGGCTGTCGGGATGAGAATCTGAAGGTCGCTAGAATCGTCTCTCGCTCGCAGAGCGGACCTTGGACACGCCGAAGTGGACGGCACAGGAGACGCACAAGTTCTTCATAACCCGCTGGCGAGCAATGTAGGCACCCTTTGCCCGAAGCTCTTTGGCGAGCGATGGCTCTACGAGAGAAACCCATGAGGAGACACGTTTCACTTTGTCTCTTGGAGTAAGCATTCCACAATTGGTGCACTGCACAAGTTCGCTTCTACCCTTTCCACCCTTGCTCCTTCCCCTGGATCTTCGTTTCTTCGGCATTTCTGATTATTTTCCTCACTGACAGTTCTGCAAGGCTTACTACTAAGAGTTTGTCTTTTCACAAAGGATTAGAGCGATCTGATTCTCCAACCTGCCTTGAGGTGTCAGATAGGTGATGGGACAAGTCTCACGTCAGTGTCCAGCTATAGTCTAGACTTTTGTCTCGTCTCGAATTATCCCGTAGACGAGAGGGTCTCGCCATTCATCTCCAAGTAGAACGCTTTCCCTGAAATGTCCCTCCTGTTTCATGCCAGCCTTCTCAAGGACCCTTGAAGACGCCACGTTTTCCCTATCACACCATGCGAAGATTCTGTGCAGGCCGAGCTCTTCGAAGCCGAACCGTAAGAGGGTCCGGGCTATCTCTGTTGCATATCCTTGACCCCAAAACCGGCGGTGGAGAAAGAAGCCAATGTAGGCTTCGCCGAGAAGGTGAGTGAGGTCTTCCTTGTTATCTGGATCGTGAACGCGGCAGACACAGTCTCCCACAAATTCTCCGTCTGGTTTCAGAACTATTGCAAGTCGAAAATATCTCCGGGGTCGTTCAAGCTGGGTAGCGAGCGCTTTCAGAAGAAGCCTCTTAGTGTCTTCCTCCTTACGAGGACCCTTCGGCGGAATAAATTTCGCCACATCGGAGTCGGACCAGAGTGAGTGAAGGGATTCCAAGTCATCCTCTCGATAGTCTCGTAGTACGAGACGGTCAGCTTCCAACGGAAGTCCTAACGCGACAGGTTCTGAACTTACTGGCAAGATCCGACACTGTCATAGAGGTCTGGACGACTATATCGGAATTCTGGAATCCTTGACCTCGGACTTCTGAAATCCTCGCAGGCAAATAAGCAATCGAGAGTTCGCAGGGCACGCCCGGGGTGTCGTCAGGCCGGGTCCCTTCTCAAGTCCCAGGATTAGATGAATGCTCACGAATTTTCGTCGTTAACGCTCGGCGTGGATCGAACATATAGGCGAACCATCGAGAAAAGCTACGTGCCGAGACCTATCTGGGAACTCCCATGAGTAAGTTATGGCCATTGTGAATAATTGATAGGGGTAGGAGAAACGAGTATAGATCTTTCGCAAAGAGCGCAGAAGATTCTGGAGATGGCTGTTGGGCTGTGCTTACTACTTGACCTTCCTGTCTTCTATTTGAAAACCCTGACATGGAGTGACAGGACAGGATCCATGAGGGGAGGTGGGGGCCGGATTGTCCCTTCTGACCAGTGTCTCGTTCTTCCAAGTGGAGACATCATTCTGCCAAAGCGAATGAAAGAGAGGCTCCTGGTGGATGAATGGAAGCCTCTCATTGCAAGCTCGCTCATCTATGAAAAGAAACTGCTGCCGAAGCTGAGAGGTAAAGCTGTGAAACTCATCATTGTCCCAACCGCGGCTTTAACAGCGATCGTCGGAGTATTCCTTGCGCTCACCAGGAGTTTCTGGGTCACGATCCCGTTTCCAGTCGGCCTGCTTGTTCTTGCCATCCCGCCTTCAATCGTGCTATTCCTCGGTCTTGACCTGTTCACGCCTTACGAGAAGAACGCAAGGCTTCAAGCTGACATCGAGGCAACCAGACTCGTTGGAAGAAGTTTTTTCCTCGAAGTCCTCCGCAAGATCGACAGTCTGGGGATGAAGGATGTCGAAGAGAGAAAGACAAAGATGGCAGAGGGCTCCAGCTCAGAGTTTCCCTCGCTCACTGAGAGGGTCCAAAACTTGCTTGCGGGAACTTAGCTGAACCCTTTTCTACAATGAAGTAGTGACTGTAGGTTCAAACGCTTCGAATGGTTGCTAACAGATGTGAACTCGTACGGTGAGGGCGCAACAACACGCTGGTGTATGGGTTACAGAACCCCTTTGACAGTGGGGCGGCGCTCTTTGTCGGTAGAATCATCGTATGTCGTTCTTTGCGAGGAAGATCCCAGCGTGGGCCATCGTGCTATCGGTCCTTGCCACTGCCGGGCTCTTCACACTGGCCTTCATGACCTTGCCCTCGTTCTCGGATGCGGTACAAGCCAACAGAGACTTCTCCGTGGCCACAGCGCCCTCTCCTTTGACAGTAGAGCAGGGTTCAACCGTCTCCTCCACTGTCAACATGACGAGCCTCAATAGTTACAACCTCGCTATTGCACTCACCACCGCTCTTTCCCCTGCTACGAGTATGCTGACTGTAATGCTAACCCCCTCAGTCGTTACTCCAACAGCGAACGTGAGAGCTAGCTCCACCATGACAGTCGTCGCCCAGCCGGGAACGGCAATCGGATCCTACACGGTTACTCTCACAGCCACGGGTGGAACAAAGTCCCACACCGCGACCGTCACTATCATCGTTGTGGCTGTTCCAAACTTCTCGATTGCCCCGTCGCCGGCATCGCTCACAGTATTCCAAAACGCAGCTAACACCACAACACTTACCCTGACGAGCGTAGGGGGTTTCACTGGAGACGTCTCTCTCACGTTGACTGCACCTTTCGTAACCATCGGCGTCGCGGGCGGCGGGTCCCCGCTCCGCCTCACGTCGGGAGGGACCAACGCGACCACTTTAGCAGTCTACCCGAGCTCCCAGACAACGCCTGGAAGCTACACGATAAGCGTCACTGGAACCTCGGGAATACTCCTCCATACAGTCAACATATCCATCATGGTCAAGGCTTCAGGCTGCAGTTGTGGGATTGAAGCACTCAACCTAGAAAATTATTCCTTCAGCAACAGCACTTCGACCACCCTCTACATTAGAAACACGGGATCCGCATCCGTGAGCCTTGTCACTTACTACGTAAAGGACGCTTCGGGCAATACCTATTCAAACACCGCCTGGGCCGGTCTCACGATGTCCGTCAACGCCTTGGGCGCGGTCGTGATTGGCATCGGCGCTAGTTGTCCGAGCTGCACTCTCACGGGAACACCGTTCACTTTCACGGCAGGCAACTCCTACACAATCACAGTCATCACGTCTCGCAACAACCAGTTCATCTTCACTGTGATCAGGTAGTCGGTTTCAAGGTACTAGCACCCTGCAAGAGCCTATCGCTTAATTCTCCCTTGCACTCATGGCGAACTGATGATACCGGGGAGGTTCAGGAAAGCAATTGAAGTGGGGGGGACCTTACCCATACTGCGACCGTCACGCTGATAGTGAAACGGTAGACCTGTCCTTCGCCGAGAGATCTTCAATCTTTTTCTTTTCAATTCACGGTTAGTACAGGTTTTGCGGCCTGTTTTTCGGTTCGACACCTCGTGAGAGCCATCACCCAAGGGATTAGGATCAACATAGAGGAGCTCTAGCCTTCGCAATGTTTCGGGTTGACGGAAGATGAGTCTTGCAAGCCAGTTCTTGTGACATAGACGTTAGAGTCTCGGACCATCCCATGTGTCAGGGGCAACTTCTCATGGGAAGATGGCTCCTAGCGCTATACGCAGTAGCCTTGCTAGCCATATCGTTTTCGAGCGCTAACTATCACATCGTGTTTGCTGCCTCTTCAAACACGAGCGCGAGAGACGTCACTCTCTACTGGCACTATGCGAATAGCCAGGTGTCCGTGGGAGGGATACGGACGAACTATGTGCTCAACTCTACCCCTCGTTTCGATTTTCAGACACAGACAGCCGCACGGCAGAGGACCGACCGTAGGACCGCCGGTAATCTTCTCAACAAACGAGTCGCCTCTTCCCAAATTCGTCTCTTACCATGTCGACAAGCATGTCCGAATGCGAAATTCGGGGTGTAAATCGTTAATCGCAAAAACTAACGTCGTCGTAAAATGACCGAGTTTCTTTCCTGTTGAAGCGCATATCGCGCGAATTCCTTGACTATCTTTCTGTTTCGGTTCGGTGCTGTCGCCTTGTGCTCAATGTCTGATGTGTCATATTCCCTCTCGTCTTCAAGAACATCAAACGACTCCTTTCCGCAATGGATCAGCTCACTTGCGATCATATCGAACTCTTCAGAAGCATTCCTAGTCGCCACAAGCCCCGGCCTCTATCGCCAGTCAAACATGCGAACCTTCTGCCTCGACTGCCATAACAGGTTGAACGGGCCTGTTGACTTATCGTTGGGTATTGTTCGAAACGTCACCGAACCGGCCCTGAGGCTAATTGAGCCTCGCCCATCCCGCTGCTATGTGGCATCCTCTTCCTAAGGTACAGAACGACAGTTGCCGCAACTCCAAAGATGCCAACAGCAACCCCTGTTGTGACGAAGGGATTGGGGTAATTATTAGGGAAAGGGCGGAAGGGAGGCTCTGGCTCCGTTATCATCCAGGATATTGCGAGGTCTTGGGAAGGAGTCTGATTCATCCAGATTGCAGTTGATGTCGTGTTAGCGGAGGCTGGGATTGTTGAGCTCACAAAAGCCCCACCAGCGACATGGAACGAAAGGAGCAAGCTTTCCATGGGAGCAGCCCATCTGCCGTCGTTGGTCATGAAGAACTTGTAGAGAGCTGTTCGTCCTGTAGCCCCTGCTTGCAGGGTCTGAACAGTTACGTTGGTCCTTCCACCTGCAGGGATGGAAAGTGTTAACCAGTATAGTTCCAGGCTGTCTAAGCAACAGAGGCTGTCTTTGTCTAGAACTTGTACCCATCTCATCCCTGAATAGTTCATTGGGAACCCGTCTACCTTGAAAACTAGATGACCTGTCAGGGTTGGAAAGGTCACGTTGATAGTTTTCTGAGTTCCAGGATTCTCCAGGACGTAAAACGCTGTTTGATTGACCCCCGCTGAATGCCACGGTGGGTACCCTTCAATACTCCCCCACTGAGACTGCGCTTCCAAGAATACTGATGCCTGCTTGAGGAAGACCGTCCCTTCAGGAACTTCGGGGTATGGAAGACCCGCCTTGTTTGGGAAACCAACTAGCGTGAGGCCACTTGAGGAGGGAAGCGAGACCAAGAAGAGAAAACTCAAAACTGCTACAACGGAGATAGACGCGCTCCCTATTTTCAATCCAAGAACCCTCAGTTTGGCCCGGTTCGGTTGCTCGACTCCACTATCATCGTCTCATCACGAGAAAATAGGCATATCGAAACAGCTGCTCGGAGTCTAGTAATGGCTGTCGAAGCTCCTCCGATGGTCTATTGCCACCATGATTCATTCCGCGGAACTAGGATGGGTTGGCAGACGGTCCCTCGAAGCTTCAGAGCGAAATTGAGATGGCCAAACAAGTCCTGGCTGCTGTTGCAGGAGTCAGACTGGAGGAAATCATCATCAAGGAAGCACAAGCACACCCGCACAGAAGCTTCGCTACACCTGCAGACAGAGACGAACACCAAGCCAATGTGCTGATGATCGCCATCAGAGAAGCGGTCAAGCACGACATAGTGCGGAGTATGAAGCGGTGGCTGGCCATTCACCAAGCTCCTATGCTCTTCGTGTGGGGACGAAGAGTTGAGGAAGGGTCGCAAGGTCTACGAATTCCTGCCATTGCGAACTAAGGCTCCACCGGACCGACTCCCCACTCCCTTCACGAGAGGAGTTCTCGTAACCCGTCCCAGAAATTATCGTGGGGTGGAATTCGCGCACCAGTTTACCGGTAGATATACGCCCGGTGACCTGGGGGTAGGTCCGGAACTGTGAGGATCGTTCAAATTTCTAGGCCTTAACGAGGTTACCATATATCCGAGCAATTCGATGGGCCACTTTATTCTTCGGGCGCTCAATCTTTCTAGCCGATGGGCTTAACGATGCTGTCAATTTCATTGCTCTCCTGTGAAGCTTGATTAGTTTGGTAGGTCCGACCCTCTTGCCCTGTTGAATCTGCCCGCAGCCTAGCTGGCTGTCGGTGTACACAACTGGCTCGTCCCATGCTCCCGGTTCCATTCGCGCTTCATCTGTCGTTGCTTCAGAGGCAGGCACACGAGAAATATCTGCCACCCAACAATGTAGGAAGCATTGGCGAGGAGTAGGAGGATGTAGTTTCCGTTGACAATGGCAAAATAGTCCACAATGATAAGGATTGGAATGGTTCCGGCCCCCAGCATGAGTAAGTCTCTCCTGAATTTTTTTAGCGTCTGCCAATAATGACGATGAACAGTTTTCCCGTGGTCCTCGTCAGGTGAATACGATTGGCCACAGATTCTGCACCGCCTTGGTCTCAAATGCCTTCCCTTCCGTGAACCCGTAACTTACGCTTTCTAAACAGGTTCACACCGTCCATCTTCGGTGACATATTCGGACTGCTCCTTGATAAGCTCAGAAGAAGTCCCGCATTCGCTGTTTCTCAGCAATCCTTTTTTTCTGATTTCACCCCATTTGTTATGGCTGGTGGAGGGGCCTGGCAATGACTGTCAGAGCCATTCTTGGGTCTCGACTTAAGAGATTGCTCGCACCGAACACTGGACCGAGGAGGGCTGCTTCGGCATCGCGAAGAGCATCAAAGACCCGCGGGTTATGGCGAGAGAGCAAGACGCACCCATAACTCATTGGAAACGAAAGGACTGGCTCAAAGCCTTCTTCTGGATAAGCTATGGAGCTCTAACAGTTTACCTCATCTTCTATTTTTTCTCTCAAGGGTACCCCGCGCTGCCGTTTGGTTAGGTTCGTGCTACAACTAGTGAAGCGGATAACGCGGTTTCGGGGCCCAATCATTGCTATAGCGGTGTGGTATGTCGCCTTAGTTGTGTTAGTCAGTCTCTATCCAGCTCTGACACACCAGCCGACCGCAGTGGTTCTCCCGGTCTATTTCATATCACTCGTTGTCTATTGGTCGATAGTGAAATTCGTTGAATTCACGTGGAACCGATATCAAAGAATTCGTGGGGCGGAACGATGCAAACTCAAACTCTTAGGCTGGGGCTTTTGGGCTGTCTCGGTTTCATGACCTACCTGTTCCAAGCAAACATTCTTGCAGCAGACAGGATTGCCAATCTTCCCTTGAGCATCGAGACCATTGGTATTGAATGGTTCAGCATACAAATCATCTTGCTCATTATGAGCATCCTCGTCGTCCTATGGACGTCCGTTGTAAATAAGATGCGGAGACGAGAACTGATGGACAACGTTTAGAACTTGAGTAACTTGGCGTCAGAACGTCTTGCACGTTAGGAGTGTGATTATCGCCTATCGAAACGCAACCACCCAGCTGCGATTCCCCGTGCTCGCCGAAACTTGCATGGCTGCTTTTTCGCAGAGTAACGCCTGACGTTACCGTTTCTCCATCTCTCCGGTACCGATTCCAAAAGATAGAACATTGTTATCACCATTCCCTCGGTAGAAAAATGTCCGCAAAATCTGAGCAGACAAGTTTGGTCTTCGCGAACATCAAGAGCAGAATGCACCAAGCCATCTCTCAGCTGAAGCACATTACCAACGTTGAATCCGTCACCCCCGTAACGGGCAGGTTCGACGTTGTGATCAAGCTGAGAACAAATGATCCAGAGAAAGCATTCAACGCCATCGAGAAAATCAGAGAGATCGACGATGTAACGGCTACCCAGACAGGCCTATCACTCCAGCATGTGTCGAGTCCTCACGAGGGAGAACGGGAACAGCCCATCGCCTTCGCATTGATGAAGGTGAAGGGAACAATTAGTGAGATTCTTCACAAGCTGAAGAGCTTCCCGAACTTTCTCGAGGCCCACGTCATCCCTGGAGAGTTCGATATCGTGGCAGCATTCCGTGGCCATAACCCCAAAGAAGTCTTGGAAACCTCCGTTGACAAGATCGGCAGCATCAACGGAATAACAGCCAGCGAGACCCTAATCGCCTGGAACCCTACGACAAGCGAGAGTCGTCAGTAGCTCACTGAACCGGAAACCCCTCACCCCTTTTTTTTTCCTGGCATGTGAACACCACGTTTGTCTGGGTTTATCGCCTACCGACGTGGGCTACTACCGAACAGACTTCAGAAGAAAGCATAGATTGCTTCAACAGCGATCTGGGCTAGCGTATCCAGCCGCAACCACCAGGGCCAGGAGGCAGCCCCGAGTTGAGCCATTCCACCAAGCAGAATTTGCGTGAAAGCAGGTATATTCACGGCCTTGTCGGACGTTCAAACTCTCTTGAACAGTTTGGCCGCCAACTTTGATTACTCAGTCTCATGAATTTGAGAAGAATCCGAGGATGAGATGGAAAGATAGTCTAGAACTCCGCCCAACTGATGGAGAAAGGGTACCAAGTCCAATGCTTCTGCGAGAAATCTTCAGCATCTAATGTTTACTACTAAGCCCTTGCTTCGTCCTGTCTCGTAGCCGAGGGAATATTCGTGGCTGTGCGGTTGACTGTCTTGGGCAACCTCACGGTCGATGAGATCGGCGACAATGAGGGGGTTCACGCCGCTCCAGGTGGGTCGGCGTACTATGTCTCTCGTACGGCTGCCTACTTAGGGGCAAGAGTTCGGCTTGTTTCGATGATTGGCAGAGACTATCCGGAGACAATTCTACGGAAGCTAGGAAGTGAGGGAGTGGACCTGGGAGATGTCAAAATAGGCAGTGGCCTCTCTACACGCTTCAGGCTATCATACGAACGGGAGGTCCGCAAACTGTGGTTGCTCGAAAGGGGAAGGAAACTAGGGCCAATCAAGACAATCGACAGACCGGATGTCATCCACCTAGGGCCGGTTTTCAAAGAGGTCGGGCTGCAACACTTTAGGACCTCTCGTGCAAGAACAAGTTTTCTTTCTGTAGACGTTCAGGGCCTCCTTCGCACGACAGGCCGACAGGGGCGTGTGAGGCTTGTCAAGCGAAGCATCCGCCCGCTGGTTTCCATGTGCGACCTGGTCAAGGCCTCGGAGGAAGAAGCTGGCATCGCAACAGGGCGTAGCGACCCGGTCTCCGCCATACGGCGGCTCCAAGCGATTTGTGGCGGTTTCGTCCTTGTTACGATGGGAATAAGGGGACTACTCGTGGGAGTCCCGCCCGACATAGTTTACTCCGTGCCTCGTTATCCGGAACGCCACGTCATCGATCCAACAGGTGCCGGCGACACGATGGTAGCTAGCTGGCTTCATACCTACATTGCAACTCGAGATCCTCTATGGGCTGCTAGCGTAGGGTCGGCCTTTGCTTCCCTCGTTATAAGAAAGGCTGGTCCAAGAAAATTCCCCGTTGTTAGGGCCGAATTGTTAAGGCGTTCAGGATTCGTATATCAGCAAATAGGATTCATTCGGTAGTGAGCACCTAGTATGATCGTGCGAAATAGACGAGTTTCCCCTCTTTCGACCCGCAACTGATGCAGTTGCCGCTTTCTCCCTTTTCAAAAGGAACTAGCCGAACCGTGGCTCCGGTGTCATGCTGAATGCCTTCCTCGCAAGTGAGCTTGTCACAGAGGAAGGCTTTGACGAACCCGCCTTTTCCTTCAACAGTCTTCCGCAGTGTTTCCATGTCGCTGGCTGTTTCGGTTAGCTGGTCTAAAGCGTCCTTTGCTCTGCTAAAAAGGAAGTGTTGTATCTCGCCTAGAATTTTCATAATCTGCTCCGAGGCTGCGCCTCTAGCAACTTGGAGCTTCTTTCCGTTATCCCTCCGTACGAGCGTGACCTGTCCGGATTTCAGATCTCTGGGGCCGATCTCTACTCTTATCGGGACGCCCTTCATTTCCCACTCATTGTATTTCCACCCGGGTGTGTATTGGGTTCTGTCGTCAAGGTAGATTCGTACGCCTGCCCTCTCTAGTGCTTTAGCCAATGTGTTGGTTTCTTCGAGGATGTTGGCTCGGTCGTCTTCCTTGTAAAATATGGGAACGAGTACGACCTGCAGCGGGGCAATTTGTGGAGGGAGAATCAAGCCTTTGTCGTCACCGTGAGCGAGAATCATCGCACCAATCAACCGCCAAGATATTCCCCACGATGTCGTCCATGCATAGTGTTCTTTCTCGTCCGATCCAAGATATTTTATCTCGAAGGGCTTGGAGAAGTTCTGCCCTAGGTGGTGGGATGTTCCCATTTGTATTGCTTTCCCGTCGGGCATCATGGCCTCGAGAGTCGTTGTGTACACTGCGCCTTTGAATTTCTCTTTCTCGGTC
Organism: Candidatus Bathyarchaeota archaeon; assembly: GCA_005888735.1. GTDB lineage: Archaea > Thermoproteota > Bathyarchaeia > 40CM-2-53-6 > 40CM-2-53-6 > BA-19. Next base: position 37,363 of record VBBN01000033.1, on the reverse strand, counting down.
TTCTTGCCCGTCAGAACCGGGATGGCTAGCTGTGACTCGGTCAGTAGCTTGTAGAGATTTAGAATGGTCATGACCTCGGTCTCGGCTTCCTGTTCTGTAGCATGGACTGTGTGGCCTTCTTGCCACAGAAACTCGGTGGTTCGTAGGAAGGGTCGGGTAGACGTGATTTCTGCGCGGACCACGCTGTTCCAGACGTTGATGAGTATAGGAAGATCTCGCCAGCTCTTGACCCATTTGCTATACGACTCGTTAATCACCGTCTCAGACGTAGGTCTAATGGCGAGACGTTCACCGATAACAGTGTCTCCGGATTGGGTTACCCAGAAGACCTCGGGCGTGAAGCCCGTGAAATGCTCCGATTCCTTCTTGAGCAGTCGTTCGGGGATCAGCAGTGGGAAGTAGGCGTTCCTATGACCGATCGCCTTGATGCTTTTGTCGAAATATTCTTTGATTCTCTCCCATATTGAGAATCCGTAGGGCATAAGGACCATGAAGCCCTTGGCCCCCGAGTAGTCAGCCAGCTGGGCCTTGGTCACGACCTGCGTATACCATTCCGACATGTCCTCGTTCTTCTTCACACTAATGCCTAGGTCTTTGCTGCTCAATGCGATAAAGCTCCTAGAGAATCGTGGCCCGACAGGCTAAGCACTTGCAGGTGATTCTGGAACAAAGTCACCCAATGGGATAATCATCCGATTGAGCATATTATCGGGGTGTATTCTATTTAGGCTTTCTTTCTCGGAGTTCCGGCTCGGCCAGAAAGCTCAGTACCAGCGGATTAGCGTAACGTATGACCTCTTCGCTTATGCTCTTGTGAAACACAGCTCCCCACCCGGATCTGATTCTTCTCTTGGTCATCAGTACCAGACTGTAGCCTCCATTGTTTGCTTCGAGGACTATTCCATCGGCCGTGTCCCTGGAGGTGACAACTTTCGTTTCAACCGAATATCCTTCGCGTTTCAGCCATTCGGCAGGCTCGGTTAGGGATTCTTCAGCTCTCTTGATATCATCCTTCCACACTGCTGGGTCCAGCGGCGTTGTCCTCCTAGGTACTTCGACTACTCTGAATAGAACTATGATCGGGTTCTTTGTGGAGAGAATTTGGAGGGCCTTGAAGAGTCGATTCTTGTCGATAAAATCTGAGAGGGGCAACAAGATCCTTGTCTGACCAGCCTTCCCAGAAACGCTGCTCATTCGGCTATCGGCTTTCCTTCCCTCTTGTGGGTGTAAAGGACTACCGATGAGACTGTACTCTTGACTCCGGGTATTTTCAGAACTCTATTTTTCAGTAGCTCCCTGAAGGCCAGAATGTCTTGGGCTTTCAGTTCGACAACTATGTCATACTCCCCTGTGACCTCATAGACGTCCATAACTTCAGGCAGCTTCACGAGGCTCTCCGTGACCTTCTCGAGTTCTCGTGATTCGACAAATAGGTTCAGAAAGACCCGAACGTCTCTTGGCATGTTGTTCCAAGCTCACTCTCGTATCTATTTCCTATTATTAAGCCGGTTTGTCAAGCTTTGAGTCATAAGACTACTTTCGTTTGCTCACCTAGCTTGACAAGCAGGGTGTCCGTAACCCGGTCGTTTGTAACATGGTTACGGCCACGATTTCAAGAATTGCTTGGGTCTCTCGGCCGAAGAATACTCGTGGCCACTCCGGCTAGCCCCGTATAGAAAGGACCTCCGGCAACGTAGATCGGCTTGCTCATGATTGTTCTCGCAGTTGCGGTTGTAGTCTTGTCGAACTTTCTATCATTCGGCGTGGCAGGTTTTTTCGGTCTAGCGCTTGCCTTCTTCATGTTCTTGGCAGGTCTAGGTGTCTTGATGATGGGGGTCACTCAGAGCATGGGGCAAGCCAGGGAGAAGAAGGGCTCAAATGCTCAAACTCAAGTGATTCGTGAAATCGTCAAGGTAAGACGCAGTCACTGTGGAGCTCTGAACTTCGAAACCATCAGTCGTAGCACGAATTGCGGTGCTAACTTTTGAGTAGCACTATCTCCGTTTCGTTCCCATCTCGACCCGCCTGACTACCATAAGCTTACCAGGATATTTTGACAGAATGGTATAGACCGAGTCGAGCCTCTCTTTTTCCACGTCGCCCTTCACCGACTTCCGTTTGATTAAGATAAGGGCGTCGTTGTCTTCGGATTCAGCCTCTCCTCTGAGAACTTCTAGTAGAGGACCTACCGCAACTCTCACTTGGCATTTGAACCCCTCGGCCTGAAGCATGCCTGCAATTTCTTCCAAGTCCTCCTTTTCCGCGTTCTCCAATCGCTTCAAGTAATCGTAATGCCCAACTGTGCCCGGGCCAGGGGTTATTCGGGTAGGGTCTATCACGGTGAAGAGAGTGAGGTCAAAGCGGGGGTCGAGGCTTCGCTTCAACGCCTCGGCCACAGCCTTGGGGTCCTCTGGCGTGCGAATTAGGGCGAGAGCGTTCATCCTATACCCGCTCGGCCTAATCTCTGAGCCGCTCTGCCTTGACATGATGGAAAGATTTTGCGACCTTCTGTAGAAGTAGAAGCCCACTATGCCAACGAAGAGCCAGCTTACTCCGAGAATCCTCCCGGCCTCGTGATAAATAATTATTAACAGCCAGATGACGAGGCAGCTGAGAGTTCCAATCACCCCTACCGGAGGAATCTTGACCCTCCTCTCCTTCCACTTGATCGTGATCTCCCCTGGAACCTTCCAGACTCTGTAGGTTTCCTGTTCCGTGTTACGCAGGACGATTAGGCTTATGTTCACCATGATATAGGAGAGAAGTGCGCCGAAATTGTAGAGATTGGCGACTAGTTGGAGCTGGCCGGTCAATGCTAGCGCTCCACCGATCGTGCCGAATATCAAGATCGACCTCACCGGGGTCCTGAATACACGATGTACTTTGTAGAACCACTGCGGTAGCAGCTGGAACCTGCCCATGGAAAACACTACCCGGGAGACACCGATTACGCCGGTGTTCGTGGACACGTAACATATCACAAAACCCGTGAAGGCAACTATTGGAGCGAGGTATTGCCCTACTGTTGGAATCGCAACAGCCATCGCAGTCACCGGGCTGTTCAAGTTCTGGGATGACGAGAGCGTTTCTGCTCCTATGCCCCCTATTGCAGCAATCGACAGCCCTAAAGCGAATATGAGGACGAAGACGATTGACAGCTTGTTCGCTCTCGGGATCCACCTGTAGGGCTTCTTTGTCTCCTCCGCGGCTTGAGCGATTGATTCGATACCTATGAAAGAGGACATGGCGAGAGTTATTGCGACGAGGAAGTTCTGAACGGGCAGATTTGCTAAACCCCCGATGTAGTCAATGTCTGGGAGGCGGAGGTTGACCCCGCCCGCTGTCACTTGGTGCATGAAGAAGTTCCAGTTGAAGTGAAGACCAAGCGAGAGGATGAGAATGGCTGACTCGACAACAAGGTCTATGGCGACGAGTATCTCATTGAAGAAGGATGAGGTCCTAATGCCGACAATATTAAGCAACAGCAGGAGCATCACGAGAACAGTCGCGATGAGACCGAGGAGGGCTATCGGGACGCCTCCTACTGATACTTGGCCGCTCGCCAGACCCGACGGAAGAAAATAGGTAAGATAGCCGGCGGATGCGAGTGAGAAGAACGCGATGTCCACTGTGTAGTCGAGCATGACGGCCCATCCGGCGATGAAGCCGGCAAAGTCGTTGAGTGCCTTCATTGAGTAGACTTGGGCCCCCCCCGCGTATGGGTAGGCGGTCGCAAGTTCGGCGTAGGCAAGTGCGGTGGCGACGTATGTTATCGCGGCAACCAGGAATGCGAGCGGGGCTCTTCCGCCTGCGTACAGGGCAACCAGGCCTAGGGCTATGTAGACGTCGGCTCCGACGTCCGCGTATCCCATGGAGAAGGAGCCGTACCAGCCAACGTCCCGCTTCAGTGCCTGCTCTTCTTCACCCAAAGCCCCGCCCCGATTTTGTGGGCTCGCGCTGATGGATGGCTCTATTTAACCAAGAATTCTCTCCTGCCGTATTTCAAGAGCAGTCAAAATAGATCCCGGAGCTTCGAGCCGTAACATGGTTATGAGTGGCCTCGGCTATCCCAGCCGCCGGGCCTGTCGCAGTTGAGGATAATCGCTGACCTCCAAGTCCACAGTCCCTACAGTCGAGCCACAAGCCAAAACATGAATCTCAAGGAGCTGGACCATTTCGCCCAGCTGAAAGGGCTCACGGTAGTTGGGACCGGGGATTTTACTCAGCCTGATTGGAGGAGTGGTCTATCAAGAGACCTCAAGGAGGACGCCGGCTCTGGACTGTACCGGTTGAAATCATCGCCCTCCTCAATTCGGTTCATGATCACCGGTGAGGTGAATACCACGTTCGCCTTCGAAGACCGTTCGAGAAGGGTCCATCATTGCCTCCTTGCCCCCTCCCTTGAATCAGCGGGGGCTGTCAGTGACAGGCTACATAGATTCGGAAATCTGGCAAGTGATGGAAGACCGATCCTCAAAATGTCGGCCCCTGAACTGGTTGATGAGGTTCTCGAGGCGGACCCACACTGCGTCGTTTTTCCGGCTCACGCTTGGACCCCATGGTTCGGCGTTTTCGGCTCGAACAGCGGGTTCGACTCCATTCGGGATTGCTATCAGGAGAGGATGGACCGAATCTTCGCGTTGGAGACTGGCATGTCCTCGGACCCGGCCATGAATTGGCGTCTCTCCCAGCTTGACAACTTCTGTCTCGTGTCGAACTCAGATGCGCACTCTGCTTGGCCATGGCGGTTGGGTCGGGAAGCTAACGTGTTCGAATTCGATCGGCCAACATACGACGGAATAGTAGACGCAATCAGAACCCAGGACACTGTGCATTTCAGTTTCACAATCGAGACTGCTCCAGCCTACGGCAAGTACCACTGGACCGGCCACCGTCCCTGCGGGATATCGATGTCAGGCGCTGATGCGAAAAAGGCGGGGAACAATTGTCCGAAGTGTGGCAAGAAGATGACACGGGGCGTGGAAGAAAGGGTTGAAGAGCTCGCAGATAGAAAACCCTGGTTCGAGCCCGAGGGCGCGATCGGCTTCAGGCATCTCCTTCCATTGTCGGAAATAATCGGGCTAGTTATTGGCGAGCAGAACCCCGGTTCCGCCAAGGTGTGGGAAATCTACAATGCCCTAACGAAAAAGCTCCAATCAGAATACTCTATCATGCTTGATGCATCCGCAGATGAATTGGTGGAGTCGGCCGGGCTGGAGCTGGCCAGTGCAATATTGAAGGTGAGGAGCGACAATGTTCGGGTTGAGCCGGGCTACGACGGGGTCTACGGGAAAATCCACTTGGATGAAGCTGAGCCCGAAGCGGTTGATAGAAAGGTTGTAGAGCCTTTGCAGGACTGGTGCTAGCGGGTTATTGTTCTAGTTCGACTTCAGCTTGAGTTTCGCCGGCAGGTACTTGTCTACAATGTAGGTGAGCCCGTAACGGCTGAACGCTTCCTGTTCTGACTTCTTCTTGACCTTCCGGAATGTGTCAATCTCCCTCTTCCAGAGGTCGCCCGCGTAGCGAGGGTCTTTCTCTAGCTCGTTGAGACGTTTGAGGTCAAGGTCTGTGAGTGGGTCGCTGGGAAGCTTGTAGTCGACAATGTCAGTGGCCCAAACCCCGCCCCAGATTGCGTCAGGGGTGTTGAGGTCTCTGAGGTGGGCGGCGTTTGCTGAACCTGATATGATGACCATTGCGATATGCATGCCCCACGGATCTCCATCAGTGAAAATGTACACTGGCACATCAAGCTCCTGGTTTAATCGTCGAAGCAGAAATCGGGTCGCCCTAGGTGCTTGACCCGCCGTGTGAATGAGGACAGCCCTGTACTTCTGGTGAACCCTCTCCTCGATGAACCTAGTGAACAGGCCACCCTTCTCAATGGCGATGATTTTGTCAACCTTCTTCTTGTCATGCTGAACAAACTCCGCGGTTGTTAGGGCGGGCCCAATCATTACACCGTCAGGGTGGGAGGAGAGGTTCAGCCTTTTTCCCTCGTAGCCCGGAACAGTGTATTCGACAGTCAGGTCGCCGAATATGGCGCTTCGCTCTTCAGGATAGACGTTGAAGTCCTCTCGGGAGAAAGAGGTGACTGTTTCTAGGTCGGTGATGAGGTTGTCGCTCTCTGCTTGATCACGGAAGTCCATTTCATAGGCTTGTGCGGAGTAGAACACGTCTCGCAAGGTACTTGTCTTGTTTTGCGAGGTCAGCTCGTCGGCGAACATTGCCGTCCACAGAAGCTGAGTGAACGGTCTTATGTGAGCCACATTTCGAGCGCTACGTTTGACACTTCGTTTTCCGAGAATATACTGTCGTGTCTTGTCGTCGTAGAGTATGTTGGCTATGGATCTGCTCGGCATGCGGAAGGTGGGAAATTCGTGGTCAACAATCTGCTTGTAGACCTGTCCACCTAGTTCCTCAAGGCTAGTGAGGACTTTGCCTTTTCGCTCTTTTATTGAGCTCTTACTCTTGTTCCTGCTCATCTTCGTTTGCGGGACCATATTTCATCACACTCTTGAGTAGCGTACTGACTTCTGGCTCTCTCTTCTGCTTGGCCAGCTTGGTTGAGAACTGCGCGATTTTGGGCAGGTATTTCTCGAACACGTCAAGCCTCTTCCTCTCCGTTGCCAGGTGCTCCTTCTTTGAGAGGTAAAGTTTGAGGGTTCTGCCCGCTTCTCTTATGGCGTTCACAATCTCGTGTTCGACATCTGGTCTATCTGCGATGAACTCCTTACCCACTGTCTTGTAGGGGACTTTCGTGCTGCAAAGGTGAACGAAGACCGCGAGCGGTGTCTCTCCAGGAGCGACTTTGTAGTTCCGCCAGTCGATTGTGTTGTTAACGACCTTCCATGAAACATCACTAGCCTCGTCAAACAGTAGCGGGATCTTGTTTGCGAAACGGAAGAGGAGGATTTTTCCCTCGGTCGGGATGTTCTTGGAGCTGGCAAGACCTACTTCTACTATGAAGGGAAAACCTGCGTACGTGGCGGGTTTTCGTTGGAGGGTGCCGACGTAGGCATGGCCTTGTGCTATATCGTCGTCAGTGATTCCTAATTCCTTCTTTATTCCAGTCGCCAGCAAATCCTCTCCTAATGGGGAGAGGCAGCTAGAGTCTGGTGCGAGAAAGTCTTCATAGTTTTTCATCGCGTTGACCAGCTTGACGACGTCATCAGGGGTCATGTTTCGCGGCGTTTTTCTCTGGCCCATGCTGGCGTACTGGAGGAATTTGCGAGCGGTTGCGTCGCCAATCCTCTGGAAGTGTTTTCTCAGGAACTCTTGAAGGGTCTTGGCATTCGTGACTTTGAGCAGGCGCTGAACTGTTTCCACGTCAACGCCATGGGGATGAGGAGATGTCTCTGTGGGTGCCTCGGGAACCGTTGTTGTTCCTCTCAGGAACCTGTAGAGTCTTCCTCGCGGGTCTACGAAAGTGATGTTGGCGTATGGGACGATGATCGCTGTCTGTTTCATGTAGTCTAGAATCTTGGACATTGCGCGGGAGTAGTCGGCTTCTGTCTTGAACTCAATTGCGGTCCCTCTCCAGTGGTGTTTGTTGGGGTGTGTCTTGTTTTTCATAATGATTGGTTTGTTCTGCTGGATGTCGATTCGCAGGATGACCTCGGTAACCCGGTCCTTTGGCCCCGTGCTGGAGACTATCTGGGCTTCAGAGTGTGTCGTGACTTGGCCGTAGAGGAGGGCCATTTTTCCTCCTAGCCCGAATTGCCCGCGGGTCTGTCGGAGTTTGTACTTTGACCCGTATAGGACCTGGCCGAATGCTGAAGGGATTATTTTGCCAGGGATGCCCAGTCCGTTGTCTTCGACTCGGACGGAGTAGACGCCTGGGCCATCGACAGGGCCGGACTCGTGAGATAGGCGCAGGTAGATGTCAGGTGGAACCCCCATCGTCTCGCAAGCATCCAAGGAGTTCTCGACCAGTTCTCTGATTGTGGAGTAGACTGCTCTAGACGGGCTCGTGAAGCCGGCGATGTCGCGGTTACGGTAGAAGAAGTCGGCGGCGCTGATCTCTTGGAAGACTTCGGCTACCGTCATGGAATCCAGTCCGGTAGCTTGGCTCGGGTCATGATTTCTTTGGCGCGACCGGCTGTCCTTCCCACAGTCCTATAGCTTTCTCCTTCTTGGTTTGTGCACGTCTCTTCCTTAGGAATTTATAAACGGTCCCGTGTTGCCTGCCGCTGATCAGTTTCTCTAGGGCATCTTTCGCAGTTGAGACCCCATCGAAAGTGCCGATCATCGAGACCGTGTGGCCACTTACGGAGATTAGGGTGCCTGTAAACTCTTCAATTATCCTCCTGGTCTTGCCCTCTCTTCCGATTATTCTTCCGTCTACCCTGCGGATTTCCGACTCGTTCTTTCCAAAGAACTCGTGAAGGTCAATAATGCCCAGGGTATTGTCCTCGTTGAAGAGTGAAAAGGCACGTTCTGGGGAGAAGCCGCGTCCGATTGCTTGGACCATGTCCCTCGCACGGAGGGTGTTTGAGGGGTCCGGTGCTTCTGCCCTCAGGCCTACGTCCACGGCTCCTGATTCGCTATCTACTTCAATTGCTACGGCCAGCTTCCGTTCGATTGTTGCTTTGACAGAGCCTTTGGGTCCGACCAGGACGCCTATCCGGTCCTTCGGGATCATTGTGGTCATTCGTGTTTCTGCCATCATGACTCGCCGAAAATTTTCGCATAGGGAGTCGTCTTGATCCCTAGTGTTCGGAAGTAGTGGTTCAAATTCTGAATATCGCGTTCTAGGAATTGTTTGGCCTCCGGGTGGTCTTTGGTAACGGCTTGACCGAAGTCAATCAGTACGGGATAGCCGTTTGGGATCATAATGTTGTACTCGCTAAGGTCGCCATGGACCAAGCCAGCCTTGTCATAGAGAAGTTTTAGCATTTCTACTATTCTCTTGTACCAGGAGTGCGGAGCTTGGAGGCTGACATCTCTCAGCAGGGGTGCTGGGACACTGCCCTTGCCAATAAAACCGATAATCAGCACGTTTTTTTCGACATAGATGGGTGCAGGCACAGCAACTCCCGCCTCAGATGCCAGCCGTAGGTTCCAGAATTCTTTGGTCGCCCACTGGTCGACTAGCGAGGATGTGTCGTGTGCCACGTTTTTGAAACGAGGGTCTCCCTGGAGATACTTTATCCGTCCAGAGCGGAAGACGGCTGAGGTGGTGAGGAAAATCTTCACGGCGACCTCGGAGCCGTCGACCCTAACCCCGTGATAGACGCGGCTCTCCTTGCCAGACTTGAGCACACCAGTGAGCTCCTTCAGTTTTCCAGTGTTGAGAATTTTTAGAACTGTCATTATGGTTCGTCGGTCGAAGACTTCTTCGAGAGTTCGAGTGTTTTCGCTCCACTTGATTCTCATCCGGCGTTCTCTGTCATAGCGTTCCTCACGCCGCTTGAGTTTCTCGTCTATCTTGTCGCTCAGGATGCTTCGCCAAGAAATAGTAAGAGATGGATTCTCCAGATCTGATTAAACGTGTGAGAAACGGTAAAATTTGCCGAAGTGAGTAGGAAAAGTGAAATTCTCATCTGTAAGAGTAACACAAAATCCTGTCAATATTTGCGCGCATATTAATTCTCTGAAGCCATTGCAAAGGCTTAAATCAATTCTGACGCGGATTAAATACTCTCTACAGTCATTTGGTGAAAGATTGGCTGTAGAAGAGAAACTATTCGTCCGAAAGGCAACCGGCCTTGTCCGCGAAATAGGCGCCGTAACTGCAATTATAATCGTCATCGCTAACACTGTAGGACTTGGATGGCAAAAGCGGGTTTTTCAGTTTACCGGCATAGCGCCCCTACCGGAAAATCAGTTCCTAGCAGGTATTCCGCCCATGGCGATGGCGTTTATTCTTGGCGGAATCGCTATTCTGCTTTCGGTTCTAGCGATAGCCATCCTGACCGCGGCTATGCCCAGGTCTGGCGGAGGCTACGTTGCCATATCGAGGATAATTGGTCCGTTTTGGGGTTTCGCGGGAGCCTGGCTTGAATTTTTCAGCATTGCTTGGTCGTTTGGAATCATTGCCGTAGCTGTGTTTGAGGGCATATACGGGATCATTGGACCCGTGGTCTTTGGACCCTCCTTTCTCGCCTCCTACCCCGTTGACTACTTACTTCTAGCCGGGGGCGTGGTCCTGGTCATCGTTTTCACAATAATTGGGACTTTCGGTGTCAAGATGACTGGACTTCTGTTACAGGCTATGTTCTGGGTACCTGCCGTTCTAACGTTCTATGTGTTCGGGCTGATCGGGAGTGCAACGGGGACTAGCGTGGCCGACGGGATGCGAAACATCTTCGGATCAGGGGTCGCTCCGGCCAATTACGTCACCGCTGCACTGAATCCTCCCACATCGGGGGTCACTTTTGACCCGATTACCAGTCACCTCGCCCCGTCATATTGGGGAGCTGTCGGAACTGCTTTGATAGGTGCCTACTTTGCCTACATCGGATACGCTGCGTCAACTTTCGTCGCCGGAGAAGTGAAGGAGGCGAACCGAAACCTTCCAAAGACTCTGCTCGCCGCTAGCGTTATCATAATAGCACTCTACGTCTCGGTTTCTCTCTTAGCCTCTCGGGCCATTACGGGTCTCGCGGCTACCTCCGACGGAAGGTTCTCGTTACTCTCGGCCTGGAGCTATCTTTCGTATGGGTGTAGCACCGGCACGCCCACATCATGCTTGGACGCCGCAGGTCTTCCACCAGTCAAGCTCTGGACTACTACAGTCGCTGGGCTGAGCGCTAGCGGACTCGGGCTTGGGTCCGCAAACCTATTGCTCTTTCTCTTTGGCGTACTTTGGATCGCGAACGACATTCCCCCCTTTATTCTCACAGCATCGAGAATCTTGTTCGCAATGTCGTTTGACAGAGTTCTACCAGCTGCTTTCGCAAATGTCAACGACCGCTTTCACTCACCGATCAATGCTGTAATCGCTACTGGAGTTGTCGGAATCATCGGCTGCCTCTCCGAATCGACCATATTTGACGGTGGTGGATCGCTGAACGGCGGTGGGAACAAGTTCCTCTCGGCTATCCTAGGCTCAGGAGGCGGAGTGGAGCTAACCGATCTTTTCGACGCAGCCTTCTTTACACTCTTTACATTCGCACTGTTTGTGCTACCTTTGAGGGCATCGAAAAAGCAAATTTTCGACACTGCTCCATACAAGCCTGGTGGGAAGTGGGGAATGGTTGTTTTGGGTCTGGCGGGTCTTGGGGCCAACGTCTTCATTGACATAGAACTTCTGACCGCTCCCGCTGGAGACTTCAACATTCTGGCACAAAATTGGGCGAGTTCAACCCTACTTGTAGACCAGTGGGCCCTATGGTTCACTATAGTTTTGGCCCTCCTAGGCGGGCTGATATACTTCTACTACAAGAGGATCGCGCGTGCCAACTACGCTACCATATTCACGCAAATACCCCCAGAGTGACCCTGTAGCTTATTATCCTCCGGGGGCATCACGATTGGCGAAATGGTGCAGAATACTGCTGTCGAGTCCTTAATCGATTCATTCGAACGCGGACTCATCAATGGTCGCGCACGCTGGGTGGCCGATCTAAGCGAGTTCATCCGCAGATTCAGAATCCGGGAGACTACTTTCGACCTTTACGCCAAAGGTAGAACTCGGAATAGGGGTATGCTCATCTCCCGATTCTTCGCCTGGAGCGTCCTACCCGACTATAATGTAGCTCTGCTGTGTGTGAACGGAGGACGGGGTGGAGCTTTTTCTATGGATAGAATGCGGAGTCTAACGGCAGACGCCCTATCGTTCGTGGAAAGAGATGGCCTTCAATGGGTTTGGCTGGTAATTCTGCTCACTGGACCGCTACCCAGCGCTGTTGTCGCCTTCGTGGAAAGATACGAGAGGAAGGAGCTAGGTGTGGCGGTTGCGAGCGTCACAACGGGTCAGACGTCTACCAGCAGCAACAAGATCGGAACAAGTATTCCAGGTCATCTGGGATTGGGAAAGCTCATTGAGCGCGCCTCACATGGAGAAGCTGTCTAAGCTACAATTGCCGATTCTGGTCTCTTACAGTTCCCCGTTTGTACTTCTATCGGCACTGGGAATCAACACGTGGCTGGTGAGTTCTGGACTTTCCGCTTCCCCGTTGAGGCTTATCCTATTGAGTGCCTCCTTTCCGCTAGGTCTCGCAATAGGAAGGACAATCTATCTTAGAAGAAGTCATGTCGAAATATTGTTTGACAATGACGCGTTCTACGTCTTCAAAGGGAAGAGAGACAAGTCTCATGGCCAATGGAAGAACTACAAGATGGTCTCCATAATCCTGGACCAGTTCGGGAGGGCAGATCTGAGACTTTACAAGTCTCCTGGTGGTGAGCATACAGACCTTCCCCTATCGAAGACCAATGCACGGCTGCAAGAGTTCAGGGACTACGTTCAAAAGAGGCTGTTATTGGCAAAGGCAGAAGTTTCTAGCCCTCAAGCCGTTGAAGCCTCTTGACCTTGCCATTTTCTAGTTCGACCAGATAGGCCTTCAGGATACCTTCCGAATACTCGGACCCGGGGTTCACGCACTGTGTCCTCCCGATCTTCACAAGTCCAGGGCTTTCGTGAATGTGGCCATGCAACCCCAGCAGGGGCTGATATTTTTCGATCACTTTTCGCACCGATGTAGACCCGACGGGAATGAAGGTCGGCCTTCCTCCTTCATAGATCGGCCGCAAGTTTCGGTCAAGCTTGGGGGCCCGGTCGATGATGGAGTTGTAGGGTGGGACGTGGAAACAAAAGCAGGAAGTGGGTACAGACCTGAGCTGAGAGATGGTTCTTTCGAGCTTCTCCATTAGATCTTCTTCCGAGCATTCTCTCGGGCTGTTCCAAGGAGTAGGGTTGGACCAGCCGCAGCAGGCCGCCTCGTGAAAACCGTCGAATTCGACAACCGACTCTTCAGCAAATATGACCCCTGGCGATTCCTTGAGGACGTCGTCCAATGCGAACTTGTCATCGTTTCCAGGATGGAAAATTACTTTGGTGTGTGGAACTTTTTGAGGGATCAGGCTGCACCAGTCTCGTAGCATTTCCACCTCGAGTTCCTCAAACTTTTTTTCGACGTTGTCTTGGTTCTTGTTGAGTTCGTCGAGTTCACTTTCGCTGCATACATAGGGGAGGTAGCAGTGCTTGCGTATTTCGCGTTTGAGTTCGTCGAGTTCATTTTCAGAGACTCGACGCTCATTTCCCTTGAAATGTGTAGTGTAAAATCCGTCTCGTCTTACGATTGGAACCATTACCTTGCTGGTCATGTCACCCCCCATCAACAGGATGTCCGCTTTGAACATCGATGCCGAGTTCAGGAACTTTCGCCATACGATGTCGCTACCGTGGAAGTCCGACGCGAATATTATTCTAGTCGCGGGCAATGGTTGGTCATAGCCGAAGATTTAGCGAGTTTTTAAGTGCATGAAGCGGACGCGTCGTTCTCACTCCTTCTCTCAGGTTGCAAGGGCCATTCGGACGAGGCTTAAGTAAGCAGTTTGATTTGAATATCAATTTCAGAAGTTTTGTAGTCTTGCAGGCACCGATCGCTGAGGAGGCGAAGAGAGTACTTAGTGAGGCAAAAGCTAGGGGCATAGTGCTTCGGCTTTTCGGGGGAGTTGCGATAAAATATCACTGCCCTAGTGCTTCTCACCGAGCTCTTCAGCGAGCCTATCCTGACCTAGACTTCTTTGGAACCAAGAAACAGGGTCGTCTCATCCGAAGATTGTTTACTGATCTGGAGTACCAGCCGAACCAGAGGTTCAACGCGCTTCACGGTGATACGCGGCTGATTTATGAGGACCCTGTAAACCAGCGCGTCGCTGACGTTTTCCTGGACGTTTTCAAGATGTGTCACATTCTACAGATCGGAAAGAGGCTGGAGTTGGACGAGTATACTATTCCCATTACTGACCTCCTGTTGACTAAGCTGCAGATAGTTGAGGTGAATGAGAAAGACATTCGAGACCTCGTGGCAATACTGCAAGATCATCCTGTGGCCGCGTCAGTGCAGCCGGGAGACAGAGAAACCATCGACGCAGGTTACATCGCAGAACTATGCTCAGGCGACTGGGGTCTTGAAAAGACCGTAACGCTGACCTTGAAGAAGATTCCCAACTTTCTACCTCGGTATGACTTGGACCCTCAGACCAAGACCGGCTTTGAAGGGAAAATTACCCAACTTTTGACTACCGTTTCCGGTAGGCAGAAGAGTCTCAAGTGGAAGCTGAGGGATGCCGTTGGGGAGAGGGTGCGCTGGTATGATCTGCCGGAGGTCCCAATAAGAACCTAGTCAGGCGCTCAGTTCTACTTGAGACTGAACGGTTTTCCGCTGGTCAGGACTCTTTCTGGCACTCGCTCCTTCCACTTTGCAAGCCAGCGAAGGTCCTCCATGGACTCTCGTAGGTCATCGGGGAGGAGCTGCGGTATCTCGTCAGAAATGGGATACCATCTATCGCATTCCGAGCAGACTAGAAGCCCTTCAACAATCTCTTCCTTCTCCTCGAAGACATGAAGGTCAAGCGGATAGTGCTTGTCTATTGGACATGCTAGAATCTCCATCAATCGCCGTTTCATCCGAACTCGTCCTCGTGATTCTCGCTATGATGTGGATAAATGGATTTCACCCCTTCGCGCACGTGTAATGGCCAAGGCAGCTGCGTGTCCAGAAAACTAAGCCTCTGGGTCAGGTTCCCGAGTGGGATTGTGCGGGTATATCATTCGCTTCCGGAGAGCTTCTTAGTCCATAAGACTCACCTTTGTTTGTCTGGGTAGACTAGCTGTCCAGTCTTGCCCGAAGCCAATGCTGCATCGCATATCTTGATCGCTTCGAGTGCGTCCTCACCGGATGGGCTTGGGTCATCATTATCGCCGACGACTTTCACGAAATGCTCTAGCTCAAGACGCAGGGGTTCATCCCATACTGGATGGGGCCGGGTGAGTTTCTCGGAGTCTTCGACCGTTATCTCTTGAGTAATGTAGTCAAGGTTGATCGTTGCTTCGCTCCCGGTGATTATCAGGGTCCGGACCTTTCGCGGAGTTAGCCAGTTTGCATCAATGAACCCCGTGATTCCTTTTTCAAAACCGAGCATGATTTCGGCGTAGTCTTCGAAGGTATGCCGTAAAGACCCCGTTCGAGCGTATACCGCGGAAACCTCTTCGCCGAAGAGGTGTCTCATCATGTCAATATCGTGGATTGCTGTGTCTTTGATGACACCTACATCGCCTATTCTCACAGGCCAACGGGCTACTCTTCGTCCAGTGACTATGATGACCTGTCCGACAACCTTCTCCTCCAGCATCTTCTTGACGAGTTTCACCCCGGGGTTGAAGCGTTCGATGAAGCCCACTAGAAGCTTCTGTCCGGTTTTCCGGGCTTTCTGGATCAGTTCACCAGCGGCCTTCTGTTCCCCTGTCATGGGCTTTTCCACGAGAACATCTTTGTGTGCTTGGAGCACCTGGAGGCCAACTTCGAGGTGCGTATGAGTAGGAGTGCAGATCGTTACAGCTTCGAGCCGGGGCTGGCTGAGGAATTTGATGAGATCTGTGAACCATGGCACATCGTATTTCGCTCCGACCTCTCGCGCACGGGCTTCGTCAGCGTCGCAAATTGCGACTAGGTTGGAGGTCTTGTTCTGCCGTAGGACTCTGACCTGATTCTCGCCCCAGAACCCGGTTCCAACAACGCCAATGTTGACACGTTTCAAGCCTCCGGGCTGCCCCTACCAATCGAGGTGTAGATGAGACCTGCCCGTTCGACATTTGAAGCTTCCATAACTCCAGTAAGGTCGCAGACCGCGGCGGGCTTACTCATCTCAGAGGCGAGTCTTTGTGGGCTTAGCTCGTTGTTCTCCAGCCTATCGATGGCGATCACAGCGCAATGGGTCCTTTCGACCGTCTTGGAAACACTTGTCTCAATCCTGAAGTAGTCACGTGGAAGAGCGTTGGACCAATCGCGCCCGTCGCCCGGATAGAGGGAGAGGATGGCGCCTCTTCGCCGCAACATCTGCAACAGTTGTGGTGTTTCAGGTTTTGCTTCAAGTCTACCTCTCAATCCATCAAGTCCAACTATGGCGACCCTCGACCGCCGAAGTCTCCGCCCACACTGCGACAGTGCATTCTTGATCAAGGAAAGAACTCTCTGGTTGGCATCTTCATTGACTCTTCTTGCGGTCCGAATAAGACGAGTGCCTTTCGGTCTCGGCGCTGTAGAGGTAGCGATCGTGGAGGCGATCGAGTATCGGCTGGGAATGGTTCTGGGGGTCCCGAGAAACTGCAACCCAGCGCCCCTGCTGAGCTCAAGGGCATCGTTGTAGTCAACGTGCTCCTGCTCGCAAATGGAGGCAAGCTCCAGTTCGAGAGCACGGACGACATCATGGTAGAGCGGGGCAAACAAACCGGCCGCCTCAGCACTGCTCAGGTGGCCAGAGCAGCTGATTGATGGAAACACATTGAGGAAGGTTTGCTGGATGTTACGCGCTCGGCCTCCTAAAGTGGCCAGTATCCGGGGCTTTTCCCTAAAAGCGAGTAGGGGCTCTCCGTTCCACAGGAGCGGGAGATAGGAGAGGCTGAAGTCTTTTCCAGCCTCCAGCCCGCTGAATTGCTGAATCATAGCGCCCATTTTTCGTGTGGAGCCAGGCCTGCAGAGGCCTGTGAGAATGATATCAGTGCCTTTGGCGATGTTCTTGGCGAGGCTTCGCACTATCCTCTCTAGCTCGGTTGTCTCTCCTAGGAGAGTGGAATGATCGGTGATTATCAGGCGACGGACGTCATACAGAGGCAAATCACTTGGGTCACTGAGCAGCTTTATCCGCTGCGCTTTGGCGTGGATTCCGAGAAGCCAGGCTGCCTCTTCTCTGCCACTTCTTCCCGTTGGTTTTTGGGCCGTCGGTTCGAAGAGGCCGGTTAGGAAAGTGGGTGTATTGGCTTCGGCGAATAGAACTGATAGGAGTAATGCTTCAGGTTGGTTTCCAACAATTGCTATAGTGGTGTCGATGGGATTATAGTCTGGCAAGTGTCTTTCTCGCTATGATTCGTAGGGAAACCGCCGATGCCTGCGGGTTCGCTTAACCTGTTGTGACTTGTCTACTTCAATCTTCGCGACGCGTCTCAGCGAAACTTGATGGCCCGGCGTCAGGTTTCAATCGCTGGTTAACACTAATGCCGATTCTGTTAACTTATCGTTTGATAAGTAGCTTGCTCTCATCGACTCCTGGGGATTACCGTCGTCGTCGGGTTCCTCTTCACTGCTTCACCTGAGAGCCCTTCCGCCTCAGAAGCATGAATGCTTCATCTTGGCCTGGAACGGTCGAACCTCAACCGCCTCAGAGTAAGCCCATGCAGGCCTGTCACGGTTTGTTAGCCTACGTTACACCCGTAACTATCCTTTCATGGTGTAGAGATCAATGGACGGTTCTTGCACGGGTGCCCATTCACGACGGAAAGACTACTAGGGACCATACGGGTTAGGGTGTAGAAGTGGGTGAAACTGAAAACCGTCCATCCATCGACAAGTCAACAGAGCCCTAATGCCCAAGTTGCATCTGTGATGTTAGAGCGGAAGGCGAGTTGCAACCTAGTAGGTTAGCTGTGCCTACGCATCAACTTCCACCAGGCTCTGAACCGTTCGTACCCTTGACAGATTTCGTGGAGGCAAATGTTCTCGGAAAAGACTTTGCGAAGAAGCTCTGCAAGAAGCTCTTAGCAGGACCGTCCTTCTGGATACAACAGACGATTGTTCAGGTCAGCGAGTGTAGGCAATTTTTCCCAGCCTAAAAGCCAGTCGATCTGACAATGGTTGAACAAATCGCCAGAACAAGCCCTGAATCGCGATCTGTCAACCGTCGTCAACGGTCGGCTTGATGGCCCTAAGGAAAATGCTAACGATCCCATTGTCTCGAAATTCCAGACTCGCCCATAACACGCCCCGACAACCGAAAATCGCCCATTCTCCCCCCAGACAGGAAACAAGCCCTGTAAGAACGAGCGGGTACGGACGCGGTCGTTTGAGACGTGAAACTCCTCCACGAGGATGGAATGGGGGAGAATCGCGAAAAAGCAACTCTGCCTCAGAGATGTTGTTAGGGTTATTACGATTGCTTGCGCTTCTTATTTAGTCAGCCTCTGAATTTCTCGCCCGTTGTGGGCGACGGTGAGAGTGTGGATAGATCCTTTGACTCCAAAGCAGGCCTTGTTCTTCACCCCCCTGCGCGAAGTTCTCCTCAAGGAAGGGAACGAGGTTCTTGTCACGACCCGGGCCTACAGGGAAGCAGAGCAGACTCTTCAGATGAAGAAGGTCAAGTACGTTGTCGCGGGACGGCACGGTGGTGGAACCAAGCTCGGCAAACTCATTGCTACGGGAGAGAGAATTGTGGAACTTGCCAAGATTGTGGCTAGGTGGAAGCCTGACGTCGCGGTGTCTTTCACTTCGCCTGAGGCCGCGAGGGTGGCTTTTGGACTCGGGATTCCCCACGTTGCGGTTAACGATTCCCCGCATTCCTGGATGGTGGCGAGGCTGGCCGTCCCGCTCTCGCGGTTTGTTTGCTCTCCCTGGATCATTCCGAGGCCAGTTTGGCTCGAGTTAGGCGCACGGCACGACGGAGTAGTGCTCTACAAAGCGCTAGACCCAGCGGCCTGGCTAAAGCGCTTCACGCCGGACGAAAGGGTCTTTGACAGCCTCGGCTTGGACAGGGACCGTCCCTTGATCATGTTTCGAACGGAAGAAGCGTTTGCGGCTTATCTCATTGGCAGAGCGAGTGATAGTGCCCCAGTCGTGGGCCCGGTCATCTCAGATATTCTGGAAATGAAGTTGGATGTTCAAATCGTTGTTTCCACTCGTTATGGTAGGCAGGCCCCCGTTCTCAGGAAGAGTTTCGGGAGAAAGATTGTTGTTCTGGACACGATAGTTGACGCGACCAGCTTGCTGAAACAGGCATCATTCTTCATCGGCTCTGGGGGGACTATGACCGTCGAGTCCGTCCTTCTTGGGACACCAGCAGTATCATGTTTTCCGGGTCCGAGACCGCTCTATATTCAGTACTTGGAGAACAAGCGACTTGTTGAAACCTTGCATTCACCGAAATCCATCGCGTCACGTGCTAGGGAGGCCTTGGTTCATCCTGAGAGGTTCGAATCTCAACGGAGTAGGGGAAGAGCTTTGCTCAAATGGATGGAAGACCCGGTGAAACGCATCTCCAAAGTTGTAAGGGAAGGCTGCTAGCTAGATGCCGTCACAAGTAGCGGTTAACGATCTTGTCAGGAAGATCAAGTCGAAACAGGCCCGGGTGTGCGTGGTCGGCCTTGGCTATGTAGGCGTGCCTCTTTCTGTCGCGTCAGCAGAGGCTGGTTTCAACGTTGCGGGCGTGGATACTGACCGTGATAAGGTTGGCAAGCTCAATGCTGGTCTTTGCTACGTTGAGGATGCTTACAGCGAGAAATTGCTCCCCTCCCTTGTCAGCGCCGATAAAATTCATGCTTTCTCAAGTCTGAAGCAGGGAGCAGAACAAGCAGATGTAATCATCATCTGCGTTCCCACCCCTCTTGACAAAAAAGGGGGCCCGGACCTTAGCTACGTCAAATCAGTCGGGAGGGGCCTGGCCGGCTGCCTTTCAGGGTACAAGCTAGTAATCTTGGAGAGCACCAGTTATCCTGGCACTACGCAAGAAGTTCTGCAGCCTCTCCTCGAACATGGAGGCAAGAGAGCTGGGCGTGATTTTGCCCTAGTGTATTCACCTGAACGGATCGATTATGGAAACCCTCGCCATAGCGTGAAGGACATCAACAAAGTTGTTGGAGGTATAGACGAAGCGTCCACAAAGGTCGGAACTCAGTTCTACAAATCCATTCTGTCCGCGCCAGTTACCTCTGTTAGTAGCCCGGCTGTCGCGGAGGCGGCTAAGATTTTGGAGAACATATTCAGATACGTTAACATCGCCTTGGTCAACGAGCTGAGCATTCTGCACGAGGCTCTCGGCGTGGACTTTATCGAGGCGATTGACGCGGCTGCCACGAAACCCTTCGGCTTCATGCCCCACTATCCAGGCCCCGGAATCGGCGGACACTGTATACCAAAAGACCCATTCTATCTCGTCTACAAGGCTAAGCAAACAGGGCTCCCGTTGCGGTTGGTCTCCGCGGCCGAAGAGGTGAACAAGCTAATGCCCGTCCACGTTGTATCTAGACTATTGTCCGCGTTGAAGGTTTCGGGGAAAAAGCCTGAGGGCTCGACCGTTGCCTTGTGGGGCCTGGCTTACAAAGGCGAAGTTAGAGACACACGCAGAAGTCCAGCGCTAGAGGTCATACGCTCGCTGGAAAAACGGAAGGTCAGAGTAGTTGTCTACGACCCATACGTGCCAAAGGTATCTGTCGACGGGAAGACCTACCCGAGCGCATCCTCACCGGAAAGTGCGGTGAAGGGCGCAGACTGCGTCCTCATTACCACCAATCACAACGCCTTCCGTAAGGCGAGACTGAAACTAGTCAGACGTATGATGAATAGGAGGCCCATTCTCTTCGACACCAAGAACATGTTGAAACGGGTGGACTGCGAGAACGCAGGGCTAACCTATCTCTCGGTGGGAAGACCCTAGACAGAAAAAATCGCTAGGGTCGGAAAAAGGAGAACAACCTGGAAAAATTGCATCTCTTGATTGACGAGGTTCAGCTTTGGGATGGCGTTGGTTCGCCGGCGCAGCCAAAAATGTCTGTGGAGGTTCGCGACGGACGGATCCACTGGGTCGGACCCGCATCCCAGTGGCAGGGCAACCGGGCCACTGTCCGAGTCGTTGAGGGTAGGGCGCGTACGTTGATTCCTGGGCTCATGGATTGTCATGTTCATTACAGCAGCCCAGGTGGGCCTGATTGGATTGCGCGATTTACTGATCCCATTCCCGAAATCTCGATGCGGGCAGTCGAGCTCGCTGAGGCTAGTCTTCGGAGCGGCGTTACGACCGCGCGTGATGTAGGTGCTCCCCAAGGGGTCAGCATTAGACTCGCCCATGCGGCGCGAGCAGGTGAGATACGTGCTCCGAACATTCGTGCCGCAGGGACCTGGATTGCCCACCGCGGAACATACGTTTCTTTCGCGAGACACTTTGGTGAGGCGGGCGAGCTACGGGCTGCGATCAAGTCGGAGATTGAGGCGGGTGCCGATCTGATCAAGGTGGCCTTGTCAGGCTGGAACGAGAGCACTCGCCAGCAAGCAGCGTCGGAGATTCCGTTTGACGAGAAACTGCTATCGGTGGCCGTCGAAGAAGCGCACAAGTCAGGGTTCAAGATTGCATGCCATGCCAACGATCCGACCAGTTGCCGAATAGCCGCCCGTGGTGGTGTTGACTCGCTGGAGCACGGGATGTTTCTTCAGGCGGATGATCTCGAAGCTATGGTGAAGAACAAAACGTGCCTCGTACCGACTATGTCAGTGTGGGATGCGATGCTATGTTATGCTCGAGCGGTTGATTGGCCGGAGACTCGTAAGAAGCGGGCTGAGGACCTGCGAAAGGGGTCGCTCGCGGCAGTCACGGCAGCTGTCAGAGCGGGTGTTCAGATAGCGCTCGGGACGGATGCTGGAGGCGGTGCTGCCCGTCATGGTCGAATTGCGAGGGAGGCTGAGTTGATGGTGGAATGTGGGATGGAGCCGCGCGACGCGCTCATAGCAGCAACCTCAACCGCGGCCAGGCTGATCGGGGAAGATGAACGCGGGTCAATTGAGGAAGGAAAAGTCGCCGACATGGTCTTGCTCGACGCGGACCCCTTGGAGAGTATTGGCGCATTGCGGTTAGTCGCGGCCGTGTTTCAAGGAGGACGGCACGTAGCTTAGAATCGCTCTCTTCGGAGGCATGGGCGAGTTGAGCCAAGCCAGGGTTCGTCTATATCAAGCTGGTCATGTGGCTTCGAGACGTGAGACTGGAATGTACGATGAGACTTCGATTCTTAGACTTTCAGGGCCCTCTGCATCATCGGCTTGAACTCGTCCAGGAGTCCTGACAGGTCTTTTTCGGTCACTCCCTCTGCGTAGAGCCTGACCAGTGGCTCGGTCCCGCTTGGACGTATGAGAACCCATCCTCGGTTTTTTACGTCTACTTTCACACCGTCGAGGGTGCTAGTCACTCTGGTGCCTAGTTGTTTCTTCAACCAAGCGATAGCCTTGACTTTGCTTGACTCGTTCCTGCAATCGAACTTTTCCTTCGCCATGACGAACCGGGGAAGCCGATTCATCAGGGTGGATAGGGAGACCTTGTTGCGCACGAGTGCTTTCAACACGAGCAGGACGGCCATTGTCCCATCTCTGACAGGGTGGTGTGGGGCATAGAAAATGCCGCCATTCTCTTCACCCCCAATAACCGCGCCAGCCCTGATCATGGTTCGTGACACCTCGACGCTTCCCACCTTCGTCAGGATGAGCCTTCCATGCCTCTTCTTGACAATCTCTCCGACAGCCATGGAAGAATTGAGCGGCGTGACCACCTTGGCTCCCGGCTTATTCTTGAGTACCTCGTCGACGACAAGTGCAAACGATCGGTCTCCCCACTGTATTGTGCCTTTTTCGTCAGCAAATATGGCTCGGTCACCATCTCCGTCGTGAGCGACTCCGAAATCCGCCCCCACCTGCTGAACCATTCCTGATAGAGTCGCCAGAGTTTCAGGCCTAGGCTCCGAGAGTCGACCGGGAAAGCGGCCATCGATATTGTCATTTACACCGAAAACACTGCAGCCTAGGTCTCGCAGAATCTTGGGCGTGGTGAGAGCTGCTACTCCATTGCCCACGTCAACGACCGCTTTGATGTGGTGGAGTTTTTCTGAGATTTCTTGGGCTTGCGTCCGCAGGCCGTTGAAGTAGGGGTTCAACCCGTCTATCGGTTTAACGCGCCGTCCCGGCTTTTTTCCGAGCTTCCAAGTATTACGCTCCACCAAGAACTCAATCTTCGCCTCGAGTTTCCGCGATACTTCTACACCATCGGAGGCAATTACTTTGAACCCGTTGTACTCGGGGGGGTTGTGGCTGGCGGTGACCATCACTCCACCTGCCCCTTTCCCGTTTTTTACGAGAAACTGGAGAGCAGGGGTCGTTGTGAGTGCATAGTCTGTGACATCGCAGCCTTGAGAGAGTATTCCGGACACTACTCCCTCGCAGAGCATCATTCCGGAGGTCCTGCCGTCCCTCCCGACAGCGACGGGTCCTGGTTTGAAGAGAAGTCCCGTGCTAGAGCCCAATCTATAAGAAAAGTCAGCATTAACCTCCTTCCCGACGACTCCTCGAATTCCGTTGGTCCCGAAGAGTCTGGGCGGAGCTTTGCTGGGTCTCGTGAGCATGGTGGTTGTTCCGGATTGGAAACAGGCTTGTCTAATAACTAAACTCGTCATAGCGAGAGTGCTTGCATTGTCCTCTCGGCGACCCCACGTAGTCTTTGAAGCAGGGTACAGACTAGTTTGGGAATAGGGAAAGTCACCTAGTGGAAACCAGATAGTAGGAAGAAGTCAGATTGCCGGTGGCCACAGCTTTTGCACCGTGCCAGATAACCGGCTTCTTCACAATTCAAGACAAGGCAAAGAACCCTTTGCGAGTCGGCTCCACCGGCGCAGGGGTCAATCTGGAGGAGGGGGTCACTACCACGGTTTCAGTCACCGAAGCATCGAGATCGAGAACGACGATAACTCTCAACGGCAACATCCTACCGAATCCTGTTGTTTCAAAGGAGGTCGTCCGCCAATACCTCCATCGAGATGGACGAACGTGGAATGTACGGGTCTCACACAGTTGCGAACTTCCCATAGGTTGTGGATATGGCACGAGTGGGGCGGGTGCCCTGAGTCTCTCCTTCTCCCTCAACCAAGTCTTGGGCGAGCCTTTGACATCGTTTGAAGCAGCGGCAGTAGCTCACCAAGCGGAAGTCACAACAAAGTCGGGTCTTGGAACGGTCACGTCAGTCTTCTTTGGAGGTGTCCTTGTTCGACTCACGCCTGGCAGTCCAGGACTCGCTCGGGTGACAAAGACACCGATTTCAGATTCGTCGAGAGTCGTATCTGGCAGCCTGGGCCCATTGCCAACTAGAACGGCTCTTTCGAACCGCCGGTTTGCGAATCGAGTGAATACGTGTGGTTCCGGGCTGGTTCAAATGTTTCGACGCCAATCGAACGATACGGGCTTTTTACTGATTTCAAGGAGGTTTGCCGACTGCCTAGGTTCCGCTAGCCCACGGCTCAAGGGTCTATTTAGACTCGGCGATGAGTTCGGAGTAGTCTTCAGCATGATGATGATAGGCGAGTCGGGTTTCACAATAGTCTCCGGGAGGATGGTTGAGGAGGCTGCAAGACTCATGAGAGTCGCAGGATTTGTCCCGCGAATAAGCCGAATTGCGAATGAGGGGGCACGTCTGGTTTGAAGATTTCCCAAAGCCACCCTCGTTTTGAATCTCTCAGAACTCGGGAGTTGCTCGTCCAAGCCGTCATAAACGGGATCGTTGCCCCTCAGGGCCTGCTCGCCCATGGAAGGGGAGAGGCCTTCGATTATCTGATTGGCGAAAAGACTCTGCCATCCGCCCGGAAGGCCGCCAAGGTAGCTGCGGCGAGTCTTCTCCTCGCTGACCATCCCGTCATCTCAGTCAACGGTAACGCAGCTGCTCTTGTTCCGAACGAACTTGCACACCTTGCTTCAACTATCCCCGCGGACATAGAGGTCAACCTGTTCCATAGGAGCCTAGAACGAGAGAAGAAAATTGCTTCCGTGTTGAAACGCCTAGGCATCAAGAACGTCCTTGGGGTTGGAGCTGAAGCGTCAACGAGGATTTTAGGGATCTCGAGCCCCAGAAGAAATGTCGACCCTGACGGACAGGGTAGGTCCGATGTTGTGCTTGTTCCTTTGGAAGATGGCGACCGGACTCTCGCTCTCCGAAAAAATGGACAGACGGTCATTGCAATCGACCTCAACCCGCTTTCGAGGACGGCTCAGCAAGCTTCAATCACGATTGTCGATAACATCACTCGAGCGCTTCCGATTCTCGTGACAGAATCGAGGCGACTCAAGAGGCAGGATAGGGAATCGCTACGTCGTTTAGTTCGAGACTTCGACAATCGTAAAAATCTGGAGTCAACGATACGAGAGATTATCGCTTACTTGGGGAAGTGGAACCGTTGACCGAGCATAGGGCCGAGCGGAAGAAGACCACGATTCCTGACCTTCAGAAGATGAAGGTTGAAGGTCGGAAGATTGTCATGGTGACCTCGTACGACTTTCCCAGTTCGCAGATTGCTGACCAGGTTGGAGTAGATTCCATCTTGGTGGGGGATTCATACGGGATGGTCGTGTTGGGGTACGAAACGACGATACCTGTTACCATGGACGAGCTGCTGCCAGTCTGCAGAGCAGTGAACAGAGGAAGCAGTCGTCCCCTCTTAGTGGGAGACATGCCATTTCTCTCCTTTCAGGTATCGCAAGAGGATGCGATCAGGAACGCGGGACGATTCATCAAAGAGGGCGGAATGGAGGCCGTTAAGATTGAGGGGGGCAAGGAAATGGCCCTTATTGCAAGGTCCATAGTGGACTCTGGTATCCCAGTTCTCGGCCATATCGGGGTCACCCCGCAAACCGCGACACTCCATGGGGGCTACAGAGTTCAAGGCAGAACAGCGAAGGAAGGAGAACGACTAATCGCCAACGCCAGGGCTCTCGAGGAAGCGGGCGCGTTCGGAATAGTTCTTGAGATGGTCACAGAAGAGGTCGCTGGTAGGATTACTGGAGCACTCGAGATTCCAACTATTGGCATAGGCTCTGGACGCTACTGTGACGGCCAGGTGCTGGTTCTCAACGACGTCCTCGGACTCTATTCGCGATTTACGCCGAAATTCGCGAAGAGATACGTTGACCTCTCGCAGATGATCCAGAGGGCGCTACAAGAATATTCAGGAGAAGTCCGCTCTGGCCAGTTCCCGTCGATGAACAACGTGTTTTCGATGGACCCAGCTGAAGTGTCGAAACTTGGGCCGAGACGGAAAGGGTAGTTGCTTCAGATAGGCATTGTCGGCGCGGGCGCGATAGGGACCCTCTTCGGAGGACTGTTGCAACGCGCCGGAAACGACGTTACGCTAGTTCACCGAGACCCTAGGGTTGTAAGTGCGATTCGGAAGAAGGGCGTCCGAATAAGAGAAGGACGGAAAACCGTGAGAGCAACTGTAAGAGCCTCTCGGGCTCCGGCCGACTTGACGACCGCTGACGTGGTTTTCTTTACGGTGAAAGCCTACGATACCCGACAGGCGGCTGGGATGCATAAAGGGCGAGTCGGAAAGCGTTCTGCGATCCTCAGCATTCAAAACGGGCTAGGGAATCTCGAGACGCTTGCAGACGTATTCAAGTCAAATCCCGTTCTAGCCGGCTCCACAACCGAGGCTGCTTTGGCATTAGGCCCGGGTCTAGTTCTCCATGCCGGGAGGGGACACACCCAGATTGGCACGATGCAGGGCCGGGTGCAGGTAATGCGCGCGAAGGTTGTTCAGGAGCTTAGCCGCGCGGGCTTACCTGCAAAGTCCAGCAGCGACATGTCCAAAGTCATCTGGGAAAAGACAATCCTCAACTCTGCGATTAACCCGATCTCTGCGATAACGCGGCTTCAAAACGGGGAGATTCTCAAGATACTACCGCTCCGAGAACTAATGCGACAGGTTATTAGGGAAGGAGCCGCAATCGGGCGTGCTGAGTGGATACCTATCGACTCCGCTGGACTGTGGCGGAACGCGTTGCGTATCCTCAAAGCAACAGCGAAGAACCGATCTTCAATGCTCCAGGATATCATGCACGAACGTATGACTGAGATCCTTCAACTGAACGGGACTCTCGCGGAATACGGCGCCAAGCATCATTTGGCGATCCATCTCAACCGTGCCCTAACGTCACTAGTCCGTGGAATCGAGATGTCCTACTCTTGAAGGTCGCGCACGAATCCTAGAGTTGTCGAGAGTCCATCCATCTTCTTTCGAAGGCGTCGGCGAACACTCTAATCATTCCCGCGTTCGTTGAGAAGTGTGGGCGAAAATACTTCGCAGGTTTCCCTTTTTCATGGTTTGCCCATATTAGGAAGACAAGTTCCTTGTTGTCGGCGAGTGTTCCCCTTACGGGGTACCAGTCTTCTTTCGGCTGTCTGACTTCAAGCCCGAGCTTCTTCAGCTCACCCGCCCTCCGTTGCGTATCCGGGTCCTTGGGCGTCATTAAGACTCGGAACTTTACACCCCTCTCCCGTGCTCGATAGATTTCCTCCTGCACTTTACTAAACCATCCGAATGTCTCCGCGGACACTAGGACCTCCCTCGTCGCATCTCCAATGACAGCAACTGTTTTGACCTCCATTTGCCCCAGGTCTCTTAACGGTTCGAGAATGTCCTCCGGCTTGATGCCGAGTCTGGTCTCCCAGAAGAGTGGCTCTAGAATTGAAAGCAGTTGTGAGGCATTTTCGCTAAGTGTCTCAAGTTTGCGCGTGAGCTCCTGACGATTCATTTCTTGGATTTTGGAGACGAATATTTTTGGCTCTGCGGCTTCGAGCCTGTTACTGGTTATTCTTAGGAGGCCCTTTTCGACGAGGCTCTTGACGGCTTCTTGGGTTTCGTGGGATCCAATCTTGGATTGGGACAGGACTCCTTCGATGCTATCTCCTGTTGGCTTGTTCAAAAGTTCGAAGTATACCGAGCATTCGTCCTCCGAGAAACCCAGTTCCTTCATTAGCCGCTTGGCGTTGTCGCTCATCATCTTGCCGCGGCCGCCTGATGACTGGGGGGATTTAAGGGGCCGAAGCGAGCGGGAGGCCTCTGCAGCCTACTTGTCCCTTAACCCTGCGAATGAAGTTTGGACAACCGAAACATTGGACGAAAGAGACTCTCTTCTCTAGAACGGGGCAATCTACAGCTTCCTTCTTCATTCTCGCAAGCTGCTTTCCACCGACGACTCCTTTGAGGTCTTGGACGTACTGCTTTGGAGTCGGTGAGACTTTCTCCGGGGCCAAGATTTCCACCGAGTATTTTGCATCGGGCGGATCCTCGGCCAACGTTCGTCGGCCTGACGGCTTGTCCTTCCGCTAATTATTCCTTTGTTACTCTTTGATGGGTGGGCCCGCAAGGCCCGGTCCAGCGAAATCGGCATGATAACGTGAACTGGGCTTTGAATTGATGACACGTGTCTCATACTTTCGCGATACGATTTGTTCAAACGAAAGAGGAGAAGGTACTGAAACCGCAACCAATATTTATCAACAGCCGGACGGTAGCTCGTCTCGCCGAAATTGGAAAAGCGTCTTCTGATTCTGCCTCTTGCTTGGGCGTCCTTTGGAATCGGAGAAGTCTACGCCCTTCGGTATCTGTTCGGAGACATCATTAACTCGGTTCCATTTATCCCGAACGACAAGCCGATCGGAGGCTCAGTCCTCAACGTACTCTTCTTCAACAGTGCGGTTCTCTTGGGACTCATCGGAATCAGTCTCTATGCTCTCGGGTTCTGGAAAATCGATTTTTCGAGTCGGAAGTCAAAGGCTGACGTCTTAGCCCTTTCAGTCTTGATGGTAAGCGGCTTCCTTCTATGGTATACGCCTGTGGCGCTGTTTGCCGCGCTAGTGGCACTGGTCTACTTCTTGGCCGTTTCCCTCGAGTAGTCCCGTTTGAGCTCTGAGTCGACAATAGTCGTCTGCGCCCACAATGAGGCTGATTACATTAGACTGTGCTTGGAGTCACTCGTCGCCCAGACGCTTCGCCCGACTCTAATCATCGTTGTCGCAGACAGATGCACAGACGGAACCATCAGTGTCGCTCGTGATGTGCTGAACGGAACCAATTCAACAATCATAGAGAAGAAGGCTCGTTCCTGGCGCTACAGCATATCTGAAAGTCTCGAAATCGCTCGCCATAGAGCGGTCGGCGATGGTTTGGTTGTGGTTGATGCGGACATGACCGTTCCTCGAAATTTTCTTGAGAGGCTTCTCCCACAATTAACCCAGTACGCTTCTGTGTCAGCGTTTGCCCGCACTGATCCGACTCAGGGCCTTCTTAATCGAGTTGTCTTGGTTTGGGAAAGGACTTATTCTTTCGCCCCACTGGGTCAGCAGCCGAGGGGGGGAGCGAGAGCAATTTCCTCGAAGAGTCTGGAGAAGATAGGTGGATTTCGTGACGTTCAGGCATGGGATTCTGATATTGACCAACGGTTTCGGGTGATGGGTTTCAAAGTGAAACTGGACAGGAGATTAGTTGTTCTTCACCGTCGAAAAATGACTTTACGGCGCTCGATTCACTACCAGATTCAGATGGGCAGGGCTAGACGGGAATTGAAAGTGTCTCTTGCCAGAACTGTACTGCACGCTTTGGTCAGACTCAGGCCTTTCGTAATCTACGGTTACCTTAAAGAGGTCAATCAGGGCGGAACCCGCGATAAGTAGCCTGGAGAAATCTGCACCTCTTGGATCACCCGTCAACCGCTGTGATTCTTTCAGGAGGTGCAGGGTCCCGCCTCAGACCCCTCACGAACGACATCCCTAAGGGCCTGGTGAAGGTCGCCAACAAGCCGCTTCTGCAATGGGTGATAGAATGGCTGAAGGTAAACGGTGTGACCGACCTGGTGATTGGCGTCGCCTATTTGAAAGAGAAGATAACCCGCTACTTCGGGAACGGCAGCAGGTTCGGTGCAAGCATTCGATACAGCGTTCACTCGGTGGAGGGTGGAACGGGGGAGGGTTTCAGACTCGCCGTCAGCAGGTATGTAAATGATGACTGTTTCTTTGCTCTTAACGGCGACCAAATTACTGACCTTAACCTTATGGCGATGTATAGGTTGCACGCGAGGGGAGACGCGATGGCAACCCTGGCCGTTGTGCATCCCAGACTTCCTTTTGGATTGGTCCTCACGGACAGAGAAGGCTACTGTACGGGTTTTCAGGAGAAACCGCTCATGGAGAACATTTACTCATCCTCGGGGGTTTACGTCTTTCAGAGAAGCATCCTCGCCCATCTTCCTGTAAAGGGGGATGTTGAGAAAACCACGTTTCCGAGGCTCGCGAAGAAGAGGAAGTTGAAGGCATACATACACAAGGGATCCTTCACAACCGTCAATTCGCTAAGAGAGCTCGAAGAGGCTGATCGTGAAATGCAAGGAGTGGCAAGAAAACGAAGGCGCTGATAACAGGGATAACTGGATTCATCGGTTCGAGACTGGCGGCGAGACTGGTCGCAAGCGGCGACACGGTTTACGGCTTGGTAAGACATTCCTCTGAGAGGGAACTATCGAGGCTCCGGCAGATCGGTTCACAAATTCACTTGGTGGAAGGTGACCTTGGAAGGTATCACTCGGTTCTCTCCGCAGTACAAACTTCTGAGCCCAACGTTGTTTTCCATCTTGGCGCGTTGACGCCTGTCCGGCTTTCCTTCGATGATCCATACCCCTACATTACCGCGAACTTTGACGGTACGGTCAACTTGGTTCACGCGATACTTGGTGAGTCTCCGAATTCTCGGCTAATCGTAGCCTCGACTGCTGAGGTTTACGGTTGGCAAGGTGGAGACAGACCGATAAGGGAAGATGCGTTGCTAAGCCCTGCGTCGCCATATGCGGTGACGAAGGTAGCCGCAGACCAATACGTCCAAATGGCGAGCAAGGTATACCATCTCAATGGAACCGTCCTCCGACCGATTAACAGTTACGGCCGGACGGGTGAAAGCGGTTTCCTAGTTGAATACTTGATCTCGAAAATGCTGGCTGGCGAGACATGTTATCTGGGCACCCCAGACTCGGTCCGAGACTACATGTACGCCGAGGATCACGTGACCGCCTATGTCGAGGCGGCTAGCAGTCCAAAGGCGGTGGGACAGGTTTACAATGTGTCCCCTGGAAACCCGGTGACCAATGCCGACCTTGCAAAACGCCTATCGAATCTGACGGGGTTCTCAGGCAAGATAGTTTTCGGGTCCTATCCGCCCGGTTATCCGCAAAGACCCAGCTCCCAGGACCCAGTATACCTAGTCCTGGACAGTTCCAAGATAACCCGTGAGCTGGGCTGGAGGCCGAAGTTTACGCTGGATCAAGGATTGAAGCTGACAGTTGACGTGTGGAAAGCTGACAGGAAAGCTCGAGTCGTGTCCGCCCAGACTCTTAACTAGCTCTGACGCGTTCCGAGTGAGGGCTAGGGTCCCGATGAAGAGCTTGGATCCTCTTCAATGGCGATGAACCCTGCGTAGCCGCACGTTGCGCAGAGGTACCTGTTTGGGACTATCCATCCCTCAAGCATAGTTCTGGATGTTCGCACGGGCGAGCCGCATCTAGGACAAGCCAGCGGGCCGTTTCCCCTTTTCCTGATTGAGCGGATGACTTCGCGTAGTGAGGACAATGGCTGATTTGGGCACCTAGTGAAGTTCTATGCTGGCTTCCGGGAAGCCGGCGCCAACTAGGACTTTCTTGACCTTGTCTCGGTGGTCTCCTTGCAGAATTATGGCGTTGTTCTTTGATGTTCCACCGCAAGCGCAGTAGGTCTTGAGTTTCGTTGCAAGGTCTTGTAGGTTGACACTCTTACCGTCTATTCCTTCAACGATGGTTGCGGGTTTGCCCCATTTTCGCATTTCCATGCGGACCTTGACTGTCTGCTGCTCCATGCTGATGGTGCCGCAGACGCAGAGGTCCTTCGGAAGACCGCAGGTCGAGCAAACGTCGGCCATTCTAGAGGCCTAAGACTCCTTTCAGATTATCGTCCACAATATTACGGGGGGCTAGTGGCGTATTTAAGCGTGCCATCGAGTCATGAATGGAGGTGGTCAAATCCCGAGGTAGAGGAAGAAGAGAAACCAAAACAACCAGCCGAGCATTAGGACAGCAGCTATCGTAGGCTTCTCGTGCAAAGCTAGACATCCAGTAAGAACAGCCATCGAATCCGCCTAAGGCGGGATTGTAACCTCTACCGGACAGGAGGAGTAGTGGCTATTGATTCGGGGCGTGGTGGGATGGGCTGATTTTCGTTGTCCATGCCCTTTTAACGCGCTTGGTGCCCTCCAGATAGCTGTAGTTCTCTCGAGGTATCAGCGGCCTGTCCATGGCGGAGAATGCATCCAGAACCAAGTGATAGCCCTAAATATCTCATAGCCCCTACATAGTCAATAGTAATAGTGAGTAGACGGTATGTCTGATAGAATCAGCGTCTCCATCGAGTTAGAATTTTTCAACAAATTCCTCTTTAACGCATTAAAAAGAAGCCTCTCCAACGCCACCCCCAAGAAGAAGCTGGAAATCATCTACTACTACTCACGGGACCCACGGGTCAAATTCTCTATCGCAATGACCGGGTACACAACGACACCGCCTCCAGCCCCACAATGGGCTACAGTGTTCAACAACCTACAGAACATGCGGCAGTACTTGCGATAAGCCTACGGTGTTGCCAGGCCAAGGGACTCTTTGAGTCCTTTGTACCTGTTTCGAACAGTGACCTCTGTAACGTTTGCAATCTCAGCTATTTCCTTCTGAGTCTTCTTCTCGGAGGTCAGAACGCAGGCCACGTAGAGTGCCGCAGCGGCTAGACCCATAGGGTCTTTGCCCGCCACAACTCCTCTCTTGCGGGCTTCCTTGAGCACCTTGATCGCCTCCTGTTGTGTCTGCATTGTTATTTCGGCGCGGCTGGCTATTTTTGAGATGCAACGGATCGGATCCTCAACGGGCATCGACATCTCCAGTTCGCGCAATAATAGTCTGTAGCAGCGGGCAACATCCTTCTTCTTAATCCTGCTTGCACTTGCAACCTTCTTGAGTGTTCGTGGTGTTTCAGAGCTCCGGCACGCGGCGTAGAGGCTGGCTGCTGCTATTGCTGCTATTGAGCGTCCACGGACTAGTCCATTGTCGAGGGACTTGCGGTAAACGACAGCTGCGCTTTCTTTGACGTTTGGCGGCACGTGGAGTCTGTCTGTAAGACGGTCGAGTTCGGCCATAGCTTGTGCTAGGTTTCGATCGCTGCTAGAGTGAACACGGGTTCGTATCTGCCACTTTCGGAGGCGGAGCATCTCCATTCGCGTCTCCATCGGTAATTGTCTGCCGTAGGCGTCACGGTTGACTCGGTCGATTACTGTGCTGAGGCCTTTGTCATGTATGGCGAAGCTTGAGGGTATTCCGACTCTTCCTCGCTCGTCCTTCTCCTCCTTGGTGAAGGCTCGCCACTCGGGGCCGCGGCTCATGGCATTGGCCGTGAGCACCAGGCCGCAGTCTTGGCAGATTGTCTCTCCCTGGTCGAAGTCCTCGATGAGGTGTAGGCTGCCGCACTCTGGGCAGACGTGTATCCTCGGGTTTCTTCCGGGACCAGGTGTTGGTGCGGCCATCTTAGTGTGTCCTGGCTCTCCAGGCTTGAAGGGAGCAGACTGTTGTGCGGTTGGTGTATTCCCCGAGAATGTCCAAGCTAAGGAGGGCTGGAAAGCGGGGTCGGTGAAGCATATTTAAGCTTTTCGACAAGTATATAGGCTAGTTCGGGTTCCGCCGCTCAACTCTTATTGCTCTTGCGGGGAGGCCGTGTGCTCCGTAGCCCGGTGGTGTAGTGGTCTAGCATAGCATGGGCGTTTCGGGCCAGATTCGCCTATGGCGCTCCTAGTGGGCTCTGGATCCCTCTCATTTGGGGTAGGGGTTACCTGCTGACGGGAGTTCGAATCTCCCCCGGGCTACCATTGGCTAGCCACGACTGTATTCCAGGGATGAGAAACCTGGTAGATCTCGAGACTTTTCGCAGAAGAGGTGTTGCTCTCTGACAGTCATGATCATCAGGCAACATTCTACTCAGGGTATCCAGCCGCCATCGCGCCATTTCTTGATTAAATGGCGAGTTTTCTTGAAGCTAAGCAGTCCAGCAAGTAGTAGCAAGAAGCTCGCTAGAAAGCTCGGCGCAAAGAAAATACCGACAAGAAAGAGTGCGCCAAGGTCGGGCCATGAACCAAATGCGACAAACAAGGCTAGAGGAGTCACTAGAGTGCCTGCCATTAACAGCAGTACCCCACTGGTCCGTCTTAATGCCGGATAGAGGCCAGACCCAGTAAATCCTATGACGCTGCCGGCTAACATTGGCCATCCCACAAAGGTCTGAATGAATGCCCAGCTGCAGGAGCATCCTTCTCCGTTGTTACCTATAAGAGCCAGGGAGTAGAGCAAAGCTGTGACACTGCCAAAGAACCCAAGAAGAGATGGTGCGATCCTTCTCAGTCTTCTGGATTTGCCTTGCGCACCTGCTTCGAAATCCAAGTCACGCACACATTCCTCGGTTGGCTATCAATCCTTACTGTCCAGGGGGTTAGGAATCTCTTTAGTTGGAAACGGTTGAAATTTTTCCCGGCCAATACTCTAGACGGTCCCCCAGTAGACAACAATCCTTTCCCTGACAAGCCATGCCACTTTCTCATAGTAGGCCTGAAGCCTGTTACCGATCATTGTGCCTCTGCTGCCATTGACAGGATAATGAGACACGCGCGCTCTTACAATACTCGCATAATGGTATGTACAATGGTAAAGAGTAACTTCACGCGTAGTACTGCGTCATAGCCCGTGGAATCAGAATGTCTGGTCTGTCTTGGGTCTCTCTCCCGAGAGGATTCGATTCAATTCCCTTTTACAACATTCTCCTACCGGTAAGGGCTTGGAGGAGAAACGTCCCCATTTGAAATACAACTCGTTCTGACACTCAGGGCAGACCCCGATCGTTTTCTTGATTCCAGCCGGAAGTTTCATTGGTGACCAGGACAACATGTATCTTCGAGCCTTAAGCGTGACGAGGCATCGGGGCGAGAAGGGCTGGTTGGGTAGGACTGTCGCGGATATTATCGAGTTCTACAGGAAGGCGTATCCTTCCCCTGTCAACATCGCCTTCATCAAGATCTGACTGAGCGATGCAGTATATTGACCTCAAGGAGTCTTCCCCGGGCTACCAAGGCCTTGTTCGAATATGAAAAATGGTAGGGACGATCGCATCATTGTAGCAAGAGACAGGAGATGTGGGTAGCAAATGTGGAAAAAAGTGGGAGTACAAAACCGCGTCACGAGGCGTAAATCCCACCGGTTTTGGTCTTGATTACTTTCGCCTAGCTGCGGTACTCTTCGAGTCCGGACTGTGGTAGGCCGGAGGAGACCCGTGGCTGGCCACCGACTTTATACCATGGATTTCCAAACTCCTCCCTTTCCTTTTCTAAACTCGATAGAAGAGTCAACTCTCGTTTTCCACAGCATGTTTGGAGTCTTCCAGGGAGACTACTCATCGCGACAGGGTTTGTGCCGCGAATCTTGCAAATTCTGGTCTTATTTCCAATCACTTTGGCGGAGTAGCTCATTGGCTGAGGTTTGAGAAGGCCGGGGCTGGGCATGGTTATCTTTGGATATCACCGGATACTCTTTTGGAGCTAACTTTTTATTCATGATAATTTCCACCCATTTGTCGTGGGCAGTATTCATATTCACCAGTATCTCCCAGCTCGCAAGCCGTCAGCCCTGCTAGTAGCCTGTCTATTGATACTCTCAGCTGTCTCCTTGCTTGCTCCTGCGAGAGCTACTGATTGCTCGACGACGTTGGTCTTTCGCCCCACGGACGACGCGACCATCAGGCCGGATATGCCCACGACCAATCTCGGAACTAGTTCGACCCTGGTCGCCGACGCAAGCCCTGTCAGAGATTTTCTCCTAAGGTTCTCTGTAACGGGAGTAGGCTCATGTCAGGTGACTAGCGCAAAGCTGCGCTTGTTCCAGGTAGACTCTTCGGACAGGGGAGGAGACTTCCACACAACGGCCAGTAACTGGTCGGAGGCAATTGTGACGTGGAATAATGCTCCCGCGGCCGGCCCGAAGACGATCGCTTCCCTCGGAAGCGTGTCAACTGGGAAATGGTTCGAGGTCGACCTGACCTCAGTAGTCCCCGGCGATTCAATTGTGAGCCTTAGGGTTTCGTCGCCTAGTAGTGACGGGGCGTACTACTCGTCGAAGGAAGGAGCCAACCCACCACAGCTCGTACTTACTTTGGGCCCGCCTGCCAGCTCTAACTCGCACGCTCCCATATTTATCGATGGAAACTCAGGCTTCACATATGCCAATGGTGTTAGGAGTGGGTCGGGTACAGCGTCGGACCCTTATGTCATATCAAATTGGGACATTGACCTCTGCCAACCAGGGGCGGGTTGCGGTGGCTCTGGGATTTTTGTGCGGAACACTGACGCCAATTTCGTAATCCGGAACGTGCGTGTACGTAGTAGCGGCAGCATCAATACCTTCAGCTACTATGATGCCGACGTCTATCTTTACAATGTTGCAGACGGTCGGGTTGAGAACTCGACTCTAAGCGACGGTCGCTCCGGCATCACCGTTGAAGGCTCTAAGTATGTCACATTGTCAGGAAACAATCTCTCGGTTCAACCCATCTACATGTCATCGGGGGGTGGAGGGGAAACACAAGTTGCAGGCCCGTGTATGAGCATTCATTCCTCCACGAGCATCGTTGTCTCTAGAAATACACTTTCTCCTTGTGTCAATGGAATGGAATCCTTCGGGACTACCGGCATGGTCGTTTCTGGAAACAAGTTCGTCCAAGATGGGGTCTACGGGCTATTTCTGGAGGGCTATGGAGCGGCCTCAACGGTAGGAGCGCTAATAGAGATCAATCAGTTCGGACCCGGAACAGATAGGGGCATCGAGATTAACGATGGCGCAAATGTTACCCAGACCACCATATCCGGCAATATTTTCTCCGGGCAGGGGATCGACCTCCATCCACCCACTATAGCTGACTGTTGCCCCTCCAACACCATGGTCTACGGCCTTGCTCAACTCAGCTCCAATACCATTACAACGGACAACCTGGTCAATGGCAAGCCAATCTATTATTTCGAGGGATGCTCTGGAACGAGTATCAACGGGATCCCTGTCGGACAACTAATAGTGGTCAACTGCATGAACTTTCAGGCCAGTAACCTCCAGATCGGCGGCGTGATTGAAGGGATTGTTCTATCAAACGTCCACGGAGCAACAATCATCAATGATACCCTGTCAAACATAAGCCGGTTCGGCGTTCTAGCCTTCAACTCTGACCATGTGACGGTTACCGGCAACAACATTACCGCAGGTAATGGAATTCAGTTCTATGTCTCAAGCAACATGCTAGTCTACCACAACAACTTCCTCGGAGGAGGCGATTTTGCAGGAGGAGCTTACCAAGGAATGGATTACAAGGGTAGCTATGACTCATGGGACTATGGCTACCCCAGCGGGGGCAATTTCTGGTGGAACTATAACGCTACAGACAATTGCGGGGGACCCCAGCAGGAGGTGTGCACAGGCCCAGACGGTATTGGAGACACACCTTTCGGTCTGGACCGTTACCCGTTGATGAAGCCCTACCCAGTTCAGAC
>VBBN01000050.1 GCA_005888735.1 Candidatus Bathyarchaeota archaeon | reverse complement strand
GTCGTACCCCCTAGCTGTGAGATTTCGCGACTGTGTCCTAACTGAAACCATGAGGACCACCGCTGAGATTTCCGCCAAACCAAATGAACGCCATGTACTGAGACGAGTGACGTGTTCGCATTTAATACCTGTCGGTTTAGGTGCGTCACATCGGTCTCCAGAGGTCTTAGCGAGTCGGTCTCCTTGGTAGCCATCTCGGAACAGTCTTTCTATACGCACGATACTCCTCGCCGAATCGTTCTTCCAATACTCTCTCTTCTCGAATGACGAACCAAGCATGGACCAAGAGCAAATAGATTGGCAGTAAGCCCAATAACGGAATGGAGGCGAGCAAGAGTGCTAGGCCCCCTTGAATCAGTCCAAATCCCATGTAAATTGGATTTCTTACCCATCGATATGGGCCCTGGGTGATCAAGGCTTTGGGCACGCTTTCAGGGTCGGGACTTGTGTTACTTCTTCCAAAGAGATCAAAACAGCGCTTCAAGAGCAGCATTCCACCGGCTAGAGGCAATATTCCGAGAAAGTTTAGCGGCCACGGAAACAGAACAGGCGGGCTCAGAAGGAGACCGATTAGGATACCGAGCCCTACCATGACAATAAGGAGAATCGGAGGGGGAGGGCGCGTACGTACCTCTCCTAGCTTCCGGGACCCTCGGTATAGGATCTAATTATTCGAACCTTTTTCACAACTCTGTCCCTCCGCCATCAAGCTCGCCCGAGCGAAAAACCCGAACATTCCGTTCATCATAATATCCGGATTCATAAACGACTCCCACGCTATGGAAACGCTCAATTTGGGAGCAACCGACTATGTTCTGAAAGATAGACCAGAGCGTTTAGGCCCCGCAGTACAACGCGCGCTTCGCGAAGCGGAGCACCGGCGACTTGAGGAAGAACTTGCCGAACATTCTAACCAGCTGGAGTCTGAGAATGAGGAACTTCGCAAGCGCGAGTCAAGGATACGACAACTGAAAAGCGAACTCATGTCTCTTAGGAACCAGCTCAAAACACTAGACTAGTTATCGAAAGTGCAAAAGGAAGGACAAAATTAGGCGTCCTTGAACCTGTTACCCGGAATCGCAAGGGGGGCCCGCGCCACATCCTCTACGAGAGCACTTTCAGGCGTCTACAGGTTTTAACGATGACTGCCGAAGGTGAGGGGTATGGTGAGTACTCGAAGTGGGAGGGAAGAGAGGGAGAAGACGGTCTGATGAAGTGCCCGCTTTGGGAGAAGTCAACCGGGCAATCGACAAGGTTTTTCATCCACACTTTCGCAGAGGCCCACTCCCAATAGTAGCAGACAGTCTCGCCCATTCAATTGTGGAACGAAACTCTCCAAAGAGCGTCGAAAAGTTTGTTGAACACAATCTAGGTCCACTGGTCCGAGAGATACTAAAGATAGTGAGGGCCCAGTCCAAGAAAAAACGCTGAAAGAGCACGAAGCAAACCTAGCAATTCTTTCTGCCGAAGAGGGAGATAGGTTGCGGAAGTTGTTCTGGAGAACGGACTTGCTACTGATCTCTAGCTCTGAAGTGGTCTTGAGACCACTCAGAGAGGAACCGTCGGTCTGTAGGTAAATCTAGTTAACGGGCCTGTACGCTTGAACGAGAAAGGACCAGAAGTTGCTGTCTATAGAGGTAAACGTCTGGTCTACACTCCAACCTCTCCCCGCCATTGCATACATAACGAATTCAGCGAGGATCTTGAGACAGTAGCGCTCATTCCACACGTACAATTTTCGGGTATCACCGAAGATAGCCCGCCCCTTCGTTGACCCTCTGAACTGGTCTTCTAGATTGCTTAGTTCGGTTTGCAATTTGCAGCCTTCAATCTGAACCTTTAACTGCTCATTGTTCGCGAACTCTGGGCTTGAAATTTTCTTGAACTCTTGCAGCGCTCGCTCCTCCCTGAGCTTGTTCTGCCAGAACTTCTCACCTGAATCCGGTCTGGTCTGCTCCAGAGGCCGTTTGAATCTCTCTCTGTTTTGAGACTTCTCCCTTATGCCTTCGAATCTCTTGATTTCCTCGTCCAAGGAAGAGCTAGAATTAGGAGACCTTAGTGCCGCAAACTGCGTTGGGCTTGCCTCGGCACCGCGAGCCATTGGACGAGGAGTGTGGCCGATTTCGCGGTAGACAACGTTGTACTTAATCCCAGTCTTCCTCGCAATCGTCTGATAGCTGTCTCCCCTGGTCGCGCAACTGCCTCATCTGGACCCGGACGTTCTCAGGTACAACTGTCCTTGGCCTAGGCAAGGATATCACCAAGCAGATGCCACAGTGTTGAACGTCCCGCCAGGCTCCAAAACAATAGTCGATTGTCGATTATCGATTTCTCAGTGAGGCGACTTCCGGGGCGGAACTCCCGTCGGATACGAAAACCGTTACAATCCGCGGGTTTCCGTGGATGCGACAGGTGACCATGGTTCCGAGACGTTGAAGGGTTCACTGTGAGATAATGGTCCGGTCGCGCTTGACTGCGGCCAGGAGGCTCAAAGTCTCTGAACGATAACATTTGCAGGCGTTTCCGGCTATCGATTATCGAAATCATAAGCCTCAGACGGGGGCGAACGTATTCCGAGACTTCGTTGTCAGATCATAGGAGGAAGACTGCCCTCGTTATTCTTCATTCCCGGAACTCATTGAATGAACCCGGAGCGCTGTTGCGTTCCAAATGCTAGAAGATATGCGTAAGTGCTTGGTCGCCGCGATCGTCTCCCCGCAAGTACTGTCGCTGAAGCGCTGATTCTTTTCGCGCGATCGCCATGAAGTTCATGAACGCATCTTTTTTTGTTTCGTAATCTACAGCGAAGATTTGGACTTCGGGAAGCAGGTCGAGAAGGTCCCTGTGAGACATAGCCTGACCCTCTGTGTCCGCTTCTGCCTCAAAGGACTTCGCGCTTTCCTCAGCAAGCCTGGCACTTTCCGCGATGATATTTCTCTTAGAGTTAGAGTCATCTGCCAGCCAGAACTCGGCGAAGCGGGCTCTTGCGAGCATCCTTGTTGAGTGGCCTTGCTGGCTGGTTTTCGAGTAGCGCTGGGAAGCGTTCTCGTAGGCTTCTTTTGCTTCTCCCATTCGCCGATCGAATTCCTCTCGGGTCTTCGATTGACGCGCTGCTTTGTAGAGGGACTTTGCGAGCAGCTCTGCTATCCGACTGTTCTCTGAGGTTTCTGTGATGCCGAGGGCCTGGCTGTACAGCCGTGCTGCGGTTGACCATTCATAGTTACCTGCTTTCGCCTCGGCTTCCTTGACGAGATCACTTCGAGGCTGGTATTCAGGAGCAGGCATAGTGTAGATGCGAGGTCACTGTTAGAATATTAACGGTCCCTTGGGGCAGGTGTATGGTTTCTCTGGAGTTGTGTTGCACATTGGCCCGGGTGGTGGGGGTGTGCTCGTCTATTCCTGAGACATGAATCGAAAACGCCTAGTTCGCGAGTCTATGCTTGATTGACGAGTAGCGTCTCTGGTCGCGGGCAGGCGTCAATTCAGGGTGATTCTAGGCAATTCACGCGCACGAGAACGGTCTA
This sequence comes from Candidatus Bathyarchaeota archaeon, assembly GCA_005888735.1. Lineage (GTDB taxonomy): Archaea > Thermoproteota > Bathyarchaeia > 40CM-2-53-6 > 40CM-2-53-6 > BA-19. The sequence continues at coordinate 3,372 of VBBN01000050.1, read as the reverse complement.
ATTCTGTTAAGAGTTTCGGAAGGAACCCGTGTTGACGATCCAAGGTCCGTCCCCAACCCTAGAATAGCGGAGTTTAAGTAAGCAATTGATTCATGTGAAGAATGCAGTCCGGAACGACTGCAGTTGAATCTTGGGTCGTCCAGCTCGCTTGGCTTCCTTACTTGAATCCAAGATTATGACGCTCGACGGAGTGAACAAGAAAAAGTCAAGATGGATGGACGGGACCGCCTTCTACATTCGTCAAAGGGAGTTTGCTCACTTCCATAACAATCAAGAAATCGATGTACGCTTGACCAGGAGTTATCAAGAAGAATATTCGAGCCTGCTCGTGGAAGATAAGAGAGTCAAATTCAGAGAGCACCCATCCCAGTGGCTCTCCATCAAATTTGCGACCACGAGCGATGTCGACTATGCATTCTCAATTGTAGATCTCGCCTCGAAGGCGAATAGACTTCATCCGGGACTGTCAAGGAACCGACGCTCGCAAACCCTGAGAAAAAGGCCTCGAGCAGGGTTGAGATTCCATGAGTAGATATTAGCTTGACATGGTCACGATCTCTAAAGCATCCTGCCACCGTCGAGTCTAGGCTCACCTAGGAAGACAGATACTGATTAGAGATTGGGACAGCGCTTTGAGCTTGCACTTGCACTCACGGTCGACGTTCTAGTTGCAGATCCATACCCTTCGCAGACTCTGGCAGAGTGATTGGGCTCCGCAGCTCAGTCGTCTAGGCCGCCCCCGCCTTGTAAGTTCCTGGACCTGGTTATCCATATGGGCCACAGGCCTAATTCCGACCTCCTAAGTGGGGAATCAAATAGGTCTCGCTTGGAGAGAAATCCCTAATTTCGCTTAAGTTCATCCACTACGTGTCGAATCGTCATCCAGAGTTATCTCGAAGAGAGCTCAGCAACCATGAGATCCTCGAACACCCAACCCCTTTGAACTGCCGTTACCTAACCCAATTATGCCATGATAATATGGAGCACACTTAGCTAACCCCCGCCAGTCGCTAGAGATTACTGAAACGCTGCCAACGTCGTCGAACGCCTCAGAGGCGCCGCTGTCAAACTTCCACAAGACAATATGTATGGTTTCGTGGCTCAATATGCTTACAAAGAGTTCGGGCAACCGATTCAGTCTTCGCCACTTTCGACTGCCATAGATTTGGATTTTGGACTCCTCCCCATTTTTCCGAGGTAGAACGAACGGAAGATCCATGAAGCTGGAATCCAAGACCTCAATGTCATTGGCAACCAAGCAAGGAAACCATGCGGCCTCACCTTGATGTAGACAAAGCCATTATGAAACGCAGCGGGTCAGGCGGCGGGGACATGTTTCGCCTAATTCGTCGCGGTAGGAGATAAGAACCTATTTTGCTCCGAGCTAATTCACCTCCTCTTGGCGGACCGTTAGAGACTCCGCTGCCACAACGATGCATCCTCTCCTAGTTCTTGTTGTGACTGCGGAGGTCTAGGGTCTAGGCGAACTCGCAAACCATTTTGAGGTTCTCGAGCAAACGTTCAGCGTTCTTGTCGTTGATGCGCTCGAATAGGAGTTTGTTTACGGCTTTGCCCAAAATACCACCGGAGACCTCGTACTCTGATTCAAGCGTTGCGTTCGTCGAGTTGCCTTGGGGTACCAGAGTTATGCCCATCGTACCTTTCATGGCACCTTCGAATGCGGCCTTTATTCTCTTGTCGCGTTCGAATTCCGTGTATGTGAAGTCCTCGTCGAAATGTGCCCCCATCATTCCATAAGTGGCCCGGAAGGTGTCTCCTATCCGCTTTTCGCTTCGCTGGACGTTGCTGACGCTAGTTACGCTGGGAACGTATAGAGGCATCGCGTTAGGGTTGTCACATTTCTCGAAGACTTTTGAGATTGGCGCGTTGATCAATATGGTTTTAACTACTTTCGTCATGGTTACTCCTGGTCTGCTAGGAATATAAGATTAACAGTTGGGGTGGCTATTGGGGGACTGCTCTAGAGTGGTGGTTCATAGAACAGTGATTGAGTTATTTCGGGAATATTCTCAGAGAGTTGACTTTTCCTACGAAGATTCCCTAAGAGATCGCCTTACGGTATTGAAGGAATCGGTGGTATCAGGCCATCTTCTCCCGAAGAGGCTTCGCGAAGACTCGACCCTTGACAGTGTTTTACGACCTGAGGCTTTTGGAGCCACCGTCAACCCGGGCACTGTGAGTCACGAATACAGCAGCCTGTACCGGATGAAAAAAGGAGTGAGGACTTGATTCATCATCCCAGCGATTTGATGAATGGACCTAACCTCATAACGTGCGAGTCGTGGCTCGATACCCGAAATCAAGTTTCAGAATTCCAGAACTCATTTCTACGTAGTCCTGATTACCGGAATCCGAGAAAGGCAATGATTATGGCGGAGATCAATGACCCGAGATGCTGACCAATGTCACTGTGAAGCGTCCAAGAGTGGAAGTGTCGAGAGGCCATTCGAGTATCGACCGTACTCTTTCCTCTGCCACCGAGACAATCAGCTTCTTCATATCTGTGACCCCACTTGCAACGTTCGTCATGGTCGCATTTCCCTTGGAGTCCAATAGAGCCGCCAACTCCTCACCTATCTCGGCTTGAGCTTTCCGCTTCGCCTCAGAAAGCTTCTGATGGCAGCTCTTGAGTGGCGAAAAGGAAACCAGACCTGAGTGCAAGGAAAATTCATCGGTCGAGGCCAGTTTCGAGTGCAGGGGGTAGGATTCGCTCACTAGTTTACCGGTAGATAGTAACGACGTTCCACATAGAGATCATGAATTCGCCCCGACTCACCGCAAGCTTGAAAGGAACGGTGTCTTTGCCGGGAGTCAAGAATCGGCATTTAGTTCGACTCTTACAGGCCTATGGGCAAGCCCGGAACAAGTTTCTACAATTTCTCATGCGCGCGCGGCTTTGCTCCGTCAAAGCCGCCTTCACTAGGTTTTCACCCTCTAGGTCGAGATCACTCTTGTCTTCCGAGGTTGAAATTGGGGGCACTTTGCGAGGTTGTCGACGGATTAGCAGGATTACGCCTGCTAGTAGGATGGCGAGGACTGTGCCTATAGTGAAATATGGCAGGTAGGTCTCGACCACTTTTAGCTTCACTGGGACGCTGACAGAGACTTGACCGTCTGAAACGGTCACCATGACAAGTCGCGACCCCAACGGAGCATCTGACGAAGCCCTCACGCGCATACCGACCGTAGCAGTGCCGATGCCCAACTGCACGCTTGGAAGGTAAGATCCCGATAGGAAAGGGGTCTTTCCAAGATTTGCATCATTCCTTGTGGTCGAGACTCCAACGGACGCTGTTCTCTGACCCTGATTGGATATGACCAGGGGGAATTCTACGGCCAGCCCTTTTGGAA
>VBBN01000046.1:7508-18072 GCA_005888735.1 Candidatus Bathyarchaeota archaeon | reverse complement strand
GGGTATCCCACTCAAAGCCGACTTTTCAAGCACAAGAGAACATGAACCCCCCCGCATCCAGCCGGGTTGACGGCAACGCAGGCAGGCAACGGCGGCTACCGTGCAGGCGGTTTTTCGCCGTTAGCCTTTTCGACGACAAGTTGGGGCTGGAGTCAGGAGAAGGCTTGACGAAGGGAGCGTCCTGAGGCGGATATTATTGCGCGATTTGCTCATCGGTCTTAGCCGGCTGCGGTTGCGATGTAGTTTGACCTGAGGGAAGCGCGGTCTGGCCCGTCGCGCCTATGGGCTTGGGGGAGTACTTTTCCATCGGCTCGATTCCTTCACAATAACGGACAATCGTTGCATGCCCCCATCCTGTGAACTCTTCAATGTCAGCGATGCTGCTTCCCATACGCCTGAGTCTCTGAATCGCTTCGATGTTGGTAGGCTTAAGCTTCTCATTCTTGGCCCGTTTCGGAATCTCTACAGCTGCCTTCTCGCTAGGTCTGGGCCATCGGTGGGCCGCTTGGGCCGCTTAGAGTCCAATGGTCCAATAGTCGAGGCATGGTCCAAGCTGGGCTTCTTTTTCGCCTCTTTTTTGACGGGTTTGGTCATTCTCGCGCTCCCGAAGCGGCTACATCGGCTATGCTAGGCATTTTCTTTTCACTTTCTCATTTTTCCGACCCCGACCATTCTTTCTGCCTGTTTGGAATGATTCTCCATGCTTCCACTGTTCTTTATCAACTGTCGCAGGGCAAGCCTTACAATCGCGTACCGCGGGACGAAAACGTCTCCGTGTAGTCCAGCTCTTCATCGAACGAGAGCGCCGGCAGCGAACGAAACGGAAAAGCCAGGTGTACGACAGACTCCCTCTGGGCAGCGCTCACAGAGGGACCAATGCAGGGTCCACGAAACCAGGTGTTCTGGAGATTCCATTCGATATCCAACTCAAGGTCGCTTTTCCGCACGGTATATACGCCGCGGAGCAGTCCTGTAAGCAGGCAGACCGGAGGAAAACTACTGGTGGACAAGCAAGACTTCAAGGTTCTAGTCCCAATCCTAGTCACAATCATCCTCCTCCAGACAATAACCCCTTCACTCGCGGCAGAATCAACCTACATTCCAGGGGTCCAGCCAGGACAATGGGCAACGTACGGACAGATTTCCGCAAGCTGGTATCCACCGAACAACTCCACATACCCCGACCCTCCACTAATCGGCGATCTCCAATCAGTCGACAGGACCACTCTCGCAGTCATCAACGTCCAGGGAGCATATGTCACCTTCAACCGCTATCGCTCCTACGGCAACGATACAAGCCCCGTCAGTGACTCTCTCTGGGGAGACGTTCAAACAGGCGAAGGCAACCTGACCCGTTGGTTGGTGGCTGGAAATCTAACAACCGGAGACGAGACGTACTTGGGCAGCGGCGAGAATTTCAGTTCGACCATTTCCCGAACATACCTCGGAGTAGCCCGCAGCGTGAACCCCCTCAACATCACGCAGACGTATCAATACCCCGTCGGAAACACGACAGGGACCGCAAGGAGTAAGCTCAACGCGTTTTATGACCAGACTTCAGGCATGCTGCTCGAGCTGCACTTTGTCTTCGACCTAACTTTCCAAGGCGCGGACATCGCCTACGGTAGCGCAAACACCGTTATCGTCGACAGTGACATTTTCGGCGTGACCCCGACTCCAGACTTCTACCTCTATCTCTCCCCCGTCCCAATAGTCACAGCTCCTGGTGCGAAAGGCACGACACGTGTTTTCCCCATTAGCCAGAACGGTTTCACCGGCACAGTCAATCTCTCAGCAGACTTCCTAGGCTCAAGTCAAGTAGTCACAACCGTAACTCCAAGCTCTATCCTTGTCGCCTCCTCAGGCTCGGGAAACGCGACCCTCACAATATCCGTAGCATCCTCTGTCCCATCCGGGTATTACAGTGTAAACGTTACCGGCACCAGCGGCAGTATCAGCCATTCCGTTCTCGTCCCCGTCCAGATAATCGGCTCCACGGTAGGACCCGGCTTCTCGATATACGCGTATCCTGCCTACCTTACTATCCCACAGAGTTCAAAGGTCTCAAGCCTGCTTGCAATATCCAGTGTCAACTTCACAGGGTCAGTCACATTATTCGCGGAATCCAGCCTAGCCGGCATATCGGCGACACCCCAACCCAACAGTGTCACCCTGAACCCCGGCGGCACAGAATACTCCACCCTTTCCATATCAGCAACAAGCTCTACTAACCTGGGTCTCTACACTCTCAACATAACCGGCTTCGCCTCAACTGGCCACTCCTCAACAACCATCACCGTCCAAGTCACCAACACAAGCAATGGCAGCTACGAGCCCGGGGTACACCCTGGCGACATCGTCAACTACAACGTCACGACCTACTGGCTCACGAACCTCTCCGCGATTTCGAAGCCTGCATATCTCGACAACTATGGAAACATAACCGCCGCACAATTGGCGGTGCTCAGTGTTGTAGGGACAACGGTCACGGCGAATCTAACGTGGACCTTCACGAACAACACTGGCTCCAGAGTTGATTCCCTATCAGGAGATGTGAACAGCGGAGTGGGAACTCTAGACCTTTGGATAATCGCCGGGGGCCTCCACGCGGGAGACCCGTTATTCAATTCTCTCGCGGCACCCCGAATTAACATGACTATCATCAAGGCTTATGCTGGTTCATTTCACAACGTGAACCTTCTCAACATCACTCGAACTGTTCTAGTTACAAGTCAGGGAATAACAGTCCCAGTCAACGCCCAGGTGAGCTGGTACTGGGACGCGACAACAGGACTCTTACTTGAACAATACCAGTCGTTCGACGCGACGTACGGGCCATTCAGCGCTAAGGGAAGCATCGACATCTTGGCAACCCGTACGAACATTGTTACGACTGGTCCCGACTTCGCTATCTCAGCCGACCCGTCAAGCACTAGCCTCCAAACTGGAGAGTCCGCTTCATCCACTCTCAAGTTGACAAGTGTGAACAACTTCTCCGGGACAGTAGGGCTCTCACTCAACAACGCTTTCTGTGCAGCGATAGGTTGTCCTCATCCAAGCCTCGCCCCAGCCAGCGTCAACCTGGCGTCCAACGGGACAGCAACATCCAGCCTAACCTTCACGGCCACAACACCAGGGACATACGACATTACAGTGAACGCTACCAGCATGGGCATAACGCGTACGGTCACGGTGGAGTTCAAGGTCAACGCCCTTCCGCCACCAGACTTCTCTCTAACCGGCACAGTCAGCTTGTCGATTAAGGTGGGCAAGACAGACAGCATAACCCTCAACATATCACCCGGAATCGGCTTCACCTCGCAGGTCAGCCTCACCGTTACAGCGCCCAACGGGATAACTGTCCAGCTTAGCCAGAGCTCATTAACAGGTCAAGGAATCATTCACATGACTGTCACAGCATCGAACGATCTCTCTCCGGGAACATACACAGTGACAATAACCGCAAAAGGTGGCTCTCAGACCCACACCAAGGCCATAACCGTCACAGTAACCAGCATCCCCAGCGGGTCCCAATCATCCGGCCTCATCCTGGGACTGGACCCGATGCTGGTCTACAGTCTCATCGGAGCCATAGCCGCAATCACCATAGCGGTAGCGATCCTCACCTTTCGCTTGAGAAAGTCACGGACCCCTTAGTAGGCCGGCGGGTCGTCCGATACCAGCGCATTCCATCATTTGCGACAACTTACTTCCCGCTGGGATTAATTTTCTAACCTAGGCAACAAGAAGATAGCAGAATCCTTTTTATTTTGCCTACAGTTTCAGCACCATTGCTTCCCCATGAGGACAAACCATGCCTTCCTAACCCTGTTCTTCATGGCTCTAGCATCAATCATCGCGATCAGCAATATTCCTCCACCTGCGCATGCGGTTTCAACCAGTTTCGTATTTGACGCGGCGGGAGACTACGCCTACAACTCCGTAACTACCGGCGTCTGGAGTGGAATGAAATCGTCCGGCGCCAACTTCGCCCTCTCGCTCGGCGACATGTTGTACAGCATGAGCAGTGCCAATGAACAGACATGGTGTTCCACGTTCAAGTCATACATTAACAATGTCGCGATAACCGTCGGAAACCACGATACCTTCGAAAGCAACTCGTCAGGCACTGGGGGCGGCAGCATCAACAAGTTCATCCAATACTGCCCGTTCACCCTTGGCACGATAGGAGGGGGGGCATACGGTTTCCAGTACTACTTCGACTACCCACAAACCAATCCCATCGCGAGATTTATCGTAACCCAGCCACGAATATGGAATGGGACGACCAGCTCCTCCGCAGTAAGCTACGCAAACGGCACCGCCACCCAGGCCTGGGTTGGCAGTAGAATAGATGACGCGCGTGCCGCTGGTATACCCTGGGTCATTGTCGCCATGCACAAGAACTGTATAGCTGCCGGCGGGAGCGAATGCGACGCAGGACAGGACTTCTTCAGATTCCTACTCAAGAAGAAAGTCGACCTGATCCTTCAAGGGCATGACCACAACTACCAGCGAAGCAAACAACTCGCCTGCGCAACCGAGGAAACCTACGTGCCAAGTTGCGTCATCAACAGCGGCTCATCCCTCACCAAAGGTGCGGGAAGCGTTCTCGTAATCTCCGGGGCTGGTGGTGCTGGAAACACCGGGATAAGCTGCCCGGCGGATCCGGATTGCGGATATTACGTAACGACAAACAGCACGGTTCACGGTTTTGCAAAGTTCACCGTCAACAACACCGGAATCACTGAACGATGGGTAACCACCGACACCGCTCCCGGTTTTACGTACACGGACAGTTTTACTATCGGCTCGGGAGCCCCTCCTCCTCTGACCGGGAGCTTCACATTCTCGCCAACAAATCCATCCCCCGGCGTGTCAGTCACCTTTACAGCAGCAGCGTCCGGAGGAACAGCTCCCTACACCTACTCATGGAAGTTTGGAGACGGTGGAACAGCCACTGGGAACCCTGCTACCCACAGCTACTCTGCAAAAGGAAGCTATACGGCAACACTCACGATCCGTGACTCTGGTGGAGGAAGCCTGAACGTCTCCAACACCGTTCAAGTCGGCACCCAGCCCTTGCAGGGCGGCTTCACAGCAGCATCTACAAGCCCTGCCTTTGACTATGTGGTGACCATTGTAATGGAGAACAATGGCTACTGCGATGTAATGAACATCACAAATTGCACCCCTCGCGGAACAGGACAGTATGAAACCAGGCTCGCACAGAACTATTCGATCGCCGGAAACTGCCAGAGTGACTCATCTTGCACATCCGGTGGTTACACGGCGACAAGTCACCCGAGCGAGGGCAATTACATAACAATGCTCGCAGGGAGCGACTTCGGTCATGTTAATGATACCTTCTGCACAAGTCCTCCGGCAAGTCCATGCTATTCAATCACCCAACCAAACATCATTGACAGAATTGAGTCAACAGGAAAGACATGGCAAGCATGGGCAGAGAACGCTACTAACAGCGGAACTTGCAGTTTCAACCCACCAAGGCACGCGGACCATTTTGGCTTCATAACGTTCAGCGATTTGAACACCGCTTCAAGATGTTCTCATTTCCTATCAACTTCGCCATCGTCTGACACGGAATTCCTTGCCGCCCTCAATGCAACCAGCCCGGCCAACTACATCTGGCTTACACCTATTGACACCCACAGTACCTGCCCTACTGGTGCCCTTGCACCTTGCGATGCTTACCTGTCAAACCTGGTTCCTCGCATTTTGAGTAGCAGTCTATTCCGAACAAAGAATGCTGCGCTGTTCATCGTGTATGATGAAGGGAACAGTGCGTACCCACACGACTACCTCTATGCATCATGGATCGGCTCCAATGTCAAGAAAGGCTTCGTCGGCTCCGGCTCTTACAGCCACTGGTCGTATACCAAGACGCTGGAAACTGTCTGGAATATGCCAACACTTGGAACTAATGATACGACCGCCCAGGCTATGACTGAATTCTTTGCCTACAGCTCACCAACGGTAACATTCACTTCTACTATAACCGGCGGAACAAGCCCTTACACTGTTAGCTGGAACTTTGGCGACGGGACAACAGGAACTGGCGCAAACCCCACCCACACTTACACCAGCTCTGGCACCTACACGGTCAGAATGAACGTCACCGATGCGAACGGAGCAAAGTTCACAACTACAGGACCCGTAACAATCGGGCCTATACCTCTAGCTATCTCAGTGACCTGCGGTAGCGCGGTGGCTGGCAAGCCAGTCACCTGTAGTGCCTCTGCAACCGGCGGAACAGCACCCTACACCTTCTCCTGGTCTGCACCAGGAGGCAGCCCTGCAAGCGGTGCTGGGGCTAGCTTCACGACTACCTTCGCGACGAAGGGGACTTTCGTCGTTAACGCGACTGTTACGGATGGTAATAGCTCGAAAAAGTCTCAGACAGCTAGTATCGTCGTTACAGCCCAGCCAATAATCGTCACGGTCAGCTGCGGAACAGCTACAGCTGGTAAGCCGGTCACCTGCAACGTTGTCGCTTCAGGTGGAACTGCTCCGTACACGTTCACTTGGGCCTCGAAAGGCACCCCTGCAATAGGCACCGGGGCAAGCTACACTACGACGTTTGCAGCGAAAGGCTCACAAGTAGTTAATGCGACTGCTAGGGACAATAACGCAGTCACCAAGCTAGGCCAGGCAACGGTCGTTGTCACGGCCCAGCCAATAGTTGTCACTGTCTCGTGCGGCAGCGCTACAGCAGGCAAACCAGTTACGTGCAATGCTTCTGCGACTGGTGGAACCAGTCCGTACACTTTCTCCTGGTCAGTTCAAGGCGGAGCCCCTGCAACGGGTACTGGAGCCAGCGTTACGACAACATACGCGACTAAGGGCACCTTCGTAGTAAATGCGACCGTCACCGATGCGAACAATATCAAGAAGTCTCAGACGGCAAGCATTGTGGTGGCGTCTCAGCCAGTAGCTGTAACAGTTAGCTGTGGTTCCGCGACAGCCGGTAACCCGGTGACTTGTAATGCTTCTGCAACCGGTGGGACTGGTCCGTACACCTTCACATGGTCCGCACCGGGCGGGAGCCCATCGACCGGTACAGGCGCTAGCTTTGTTACGACTTTTCCTACAAAGGGAACTTTCGTTGTCAACGCGACTAGCACCGACGTGAACGGTGCGAAGAAGTCAGGCACAGCGAGCGTTGTTGTTAGTGCTCAAGCCATCACCTTCCACATTACGGCCCCAACCAGTCTCACCACGGGCAAACCAGTATCCTTCACGACAACGTCGTCAGGGGGTACCGCGCCCTACACTGTGGTCTGGAACTTTGGCGATGGATCTATCGGCACAGGTCAAAATACTACGCACACGTACTCGGCCAAGGGCACTTACACCGTCAAGGCCAACCTCACCGACGCCAACGGCGTCAAAGCATCTTCAAGTATCCAAGCGATTATCGCAGGTCAGTCACTAACAACAATTGTCTCTGCTCCAGGTTTTGGCACCGCGGGTAAGCCCGTATCCTTCAATTCTTCTGCAACCGGTGGAACAGCACCATACGTCACTACTTGGACGGCGACTGGTGGCACCCCAACAAGTGGAACCGGTACTAGCTTTACAACCACATACACAACGAAGGGCAGTTACAGCGTCTCAGTCAGCATTACAGACGCAAACGGGGTTTCAACATCCGTTTCAGCTAACGTCAACGTTGCGGCTCAGCAGCTTCAGACCCTAGTTACATGCGGTACTGCGACTGCAGGTAAACCAGTCACCTGCAACGCCTCGGCCACAGGCGGAACTGCGCCATTCACATTTTCCTGGTCAGCTCCGGGGGGTACCCCAGCCAGTGGAGTGGGTGCCAGCTTCACCACAACTTACGCAACAAAGGGAACGAATGTTGTGAATGCCACTGCAACAGACGACAACGGCGTCAAAAAGTCTCAGACTGCAAGCATGGTTGTTGCGCCTCAACCAATTGTGGTCACAGTTACCTGCGGTAGTGCTACTGCAGCTAAGCCAGTTACTTGCAACGCTTCCGCTACTGGTGGAACCGGACCCTACACATTCTCCTGGTCTGCGTCGGGGGGGACTCCTGCAACAGGAACAGGAACCAGCTTCACGACAATCTACCCCACGAAGGGCACTTTCGTCGCGAATGTGACCGCGACAGACTCCAACACCGTGAGGCAGTCTCAGACGGCAAGTATCGCCGTTGCCGGCCAGCCAATTATCGTAGCTGTCACCTGTGGACCCGCGACAGCGGGCAAGCCAGTGACATGCAACGCGTCAGCGTCTAGTGGAACCGCCCCCTACGCATTCTCCTGGTCAGCATTAAACGGCAGTCCTACTACCGGTACAGGCTCAAGTTTCACTACAACCTTCGCAACCAAGGGAACCTATCCCGTAAACGCCACCGCGACTGACGCGAACAATGTCAAGAAGTCATCAATGGCAAACTTGGTCGTTACTCCCCAGCAAATCGTCGTAACAGTAACGTGTGACTCCGCTACAACCGGCAAGCCAGTTACTTGCAACGCCTCAGCCACGGGCGGCACTTCACCATACACCTTCACCTGGTCAGCGCTTGGGAGCAGCTCCGAAACCGGAAGTGGGCCCAGCTTCACCACCACCTACGCCTCCAAGGGAATGAAAACTGTGACCTCATCCGTTAGAGACTTTAACACCGCCATCCAAATCGGAACAGCAAGCCTTCTGGTTGCAGACCAGCCAATAGTCGTAACGGTAGCCTGCGGGTCCGCCACAACCGGCAAACCGGTAACATGCAACGCGGCAGCTACAGGAGGAACTTCCCCCTACACATTCTCTTGGTCTGCGCCAGGTGGCAATCCTTCCACGGGTTCTGGCCCAAGTTTCACCACAACATACGCAACGAAAGGCACCAACGCTGTGAACGCGACGGCGACAGATGCAAACACCGTCAGAAAATCCAGCACCGCGAGCGTAGTGGTCTCGGGTCAGCCCATCGTCGTCACGGCAACATGCGGCTCCGCAACAGCAGGCAAACCTGTAACTTGCAGCGCTAGCGCGACCGGAGGAACTGCACCTTACACGTACTCCTGGTCTGCGCCAGGTGGAAGTCCTCCAACCGGTTCAGGCGATAGTTTCACCACGACTTATGCGACGAAGGGAACCTTAGTTGTGAACGCGACAGCTACCGATGGGAACAACGCGAGGAAATCTCAGACCGCGAGCATTGTTGTTGCAGCGCAGCCCATTGTCGTCACATTCACGTGCGGCAGCGCTACCGTAGGAAAGCCGGTCACATGTAATGCATCTATCATGGGAGGAACATCTCCTTACACGTTTTCCTGGTTCGCGCCTGGAGGGAGCCCTGCTTCGGGAACCGGTGCGAGCTTCACAACTACCTACGCAGCAAAGGGCACCAACGTAGTGAATGTAACCGCGACTGATGTGAACAATGCTAAGAAGTCCGTAACAGCAAACGTAGTTGTCACAGCACAACCGATCGTTGTCACCGTAATATGTGGTTCTGCGACCACCGGTAAACCTGTTACTTGTAACGCTCAGGCCTCCGGAGGAACTGCTCCCTACACGTTCTCTTGGTCCGCACCAAGTGGAACTCCGGCCACAGGCTCTGGACCCAGCTTCACCACGACCTACGCGTCAAAGGGCGCTAACGTTGTCAACGCAACCGCAACCGATGCGAACGGTGGGGTCAGGTCGGCCGCGTCAACTGTCGTCGTTGGAGGTCAACCCATAGTCGTCACGGTAACCTGCGGAACTGCCACTGCAGGTAAACCAGTAACCTGCGACGCGTCTGCAACAGGAGGAACAAGTCCGTACACGTTCTCCTGGTCCGCCGTTGGAGGCAGTCCAGCGACTGGGTCTGGAGCTAGCCTCACGACAACATTCCCGACTAAGGGTACGTTCGTACTGAACGCGACCGCCACCGATGCTAACACCTCCACTAAATCTGGAACAACAAGTGTTGTGGCTGCTGCACAACCAATACTTGTGACTCTCGACTGTGGTTCCGCGACCGCCGGCAAGCCAGCTACGTGCAACGCTTCGAGTACTGGCGGGACAGCACCTTATACGTTCTCCTGGTCTGCACTGGGAGGAACGCCTTCCACGGGAACAGGCGCTAGCTTCACGACAACCTATTCATCGAAGGGTACTTTTGTCGTGAATGCCACCGCCGCAGACGGTAACAACGTCAAGAATTCGGCAACAGCTAGTGTCGTAGTCGCAGCCCAGCCTCTAACTGTCACGGTTACATGTGGAAGTGCAACTGCGGGCAAGCCGGTGACATGTAACGCGTCGGCCACAGGTGGAACTTCGCCGTATACGTTTGCTTGGTCGTCCCGTGGCAGCCCGGCTACCGGCTCAGGTTCAAGTTACGCAGCGACTTTTGCTTCGAAAGGCTCACAGACTATCAATGTGACCGCGATGGACACGAACAGTGTCAGCACTCTTGGGCAGGCAACGATTAGTGTTGCTGGCCAGCCAATAGTCGTAACCGTCATCTGCGGAACAGCGACTGTAGGTAAGCCTGTGACATGCGGTGCTTCCGCGAGTGGTGGGACTTCACCCTACA
>VBBN01000046.1:0-7473 GCA_005888735.1 Candidatus Bathyarchaeota archaeon | reverse complement strand
TGGTCAAAGCTATACGACAACCTTCGCAGCAAAGGGCCTGCAGACCGTAGACGCAACCGCGACCGATGTGAACGGTGTTTCTAAGCGCAGCCAAATAACCATCATCGTTGCAGCTCAGCCGATGAACCTGACGATGAACGCTAACCCGACGATTGGAACTGCCACCCAGCCTACAACATTTTCGGGTACCGTGTCAGGAGGTACCCCACCTTACACATTCAGCTGGAGCTTTGGTGACAGCAGCCCGGTTCAGTTCGGCAGTCCGGTTTCACATACATACGGTGCGGCTGGAAACTATTCTGTGAGGCTCAATGTGACGGACGCGAATGCTGCAACCATTAGCCAAACACAAATTTACCGAGTAGGCCCGGCCCCTCCCATCATTCCCAAGTTCAGGATAACTCCTGCAGAAGTAGTTGTCGGCCACTTTGCAAACTTCACTGCTACAGTGTCTGGAGGAGTCGGACCGTACACGTTCTCTTGGAATTTCGGTGATAGCTTGGTTGGCACCGGCGCCGTAATCAGTCATTCATACTCGCTCCCCGGTAACTATTCGGTCAGCCTAAACGTCACCGACAGCCAGGGCTCCTCCGGGACGATTTCACGGTTTCTGATAGTTTGGTTGTTGCAACAGTCGCGCTCGCTTACTCGGCCAAGATTGGAGAGCCGCGGTATGATCCACGGCTGGACCTGAACGGTGATGGAAGAATTGACATCCTTGATGTGGCTGCGGTCGCATTCTACTTCGGCACCTCAAACTGGTAGAGAGACTCGTCTTCGCGAGCAGGGCTAGGCTAACAACTAGAAGCAGCGGGGAAGGTCAGAGCGCTGTCCGGGTCTTGCGTCTCAAATGGCCGCGTCCGTACTCGGTCGAATCTTCAGGGGGTTGTTTTCTGTCTGGGGGGTTTCTGAGCATTTTTCGGGGTCTGGGGCGAGAATCGCGCAACCGGCCAGTACCAAGAGCGTTTCCGGGTCCAGGACGACTTTAAGATTCATCACATCGCTAGTCGTCACATCAGGTGGCTTCTCACCGTTCGCCCGCTCGACAACCAGGGACGGAGCCGGGGAAGCAGGTTTCGCGTAAGGAGCATTCTCGGGACGGTGTGGTGGATACTGCTGCGCGATTTGCTCATCAGTCTGAGCCGGCTGGGGCTGCGATGCGGTTTGACCCGAGGGGAGCGCTGTCTGGCCAGTAGCGTCTACGGGCTTTGGGGAGTACTTTTCCATCGGCTCGATTCCCTCGCAGTGGCGTGCAATCGTTGAATGTCCAAAGCCTGTGAAGGCTTCAATATCTAATATGCTGCTTCCGCCTCGTCTAAGCCTCTGTATCGCCTCTATGTTCAGAGGGCTGATCTTTTCGTTCCTAGCTCGTTTCGGAATCTCAATCGTGGTCTTCTCGCTAGGGTCCGGGCCGGCGGCCGGCTGCTTGGGACGGCCCGTCGCGTCACCACGCTGGCCAGTACCGGCCGGCCCGGCCAACTGCTTGGGACGCTCATTTCCCAACTTCCCAACTTCCCAGGCTCTTCCCAACGGAGGCTTCTTTCTCACCTCTTTTGTGACAGTTTTGGTCATTCTCGGGCTTCTCCCGTGGCCATGTCGGGCGGCGGTTTACTCCTAGATGCGAAGAGGGCGTGTTTTCCGAGCAGGTCTAGGAACTTTTGGATTTCATGTGGCGATTTTCCAGCGGCGCGCGCTCCGAGGCTGTAGCATCGGCCACTTTTGTTACGACAAAGACACACGGGTCCTTACAAAGGACGGTCTGAAGTTCTTCTCCGCGCTTGCGGAGGATGATGAAATCGCGACTCTGAACCCCGAAACTGACGAGTTAGAGTGGAATAGGCCTAACAGGGTTTTCGAATATGACTACACTGGGCCTCTCTTGCATTTCAAACAGCGTACAATGGAGCTAATGGTCACGCCGAACCATCGGATTTATTGCAGAAATCGAAACGGGTCCGACAAGTTCCAACTAATTGAGGCTAAGATAGCCCTTGATAGGTGGAAAGCTCAGGATATACAGTTCAAGCGAAACTGCACTTGGAACTGTGCTCAGCCCACGGATTTCGCTCTGCCTCAGGACCTAAGGGCAGACTTATTCCAGATTTCAAAACATGGGATGGGACAATAGCGGAGTTCTCCAGGCGCAACAAGATGCCTAGGCCCGGAGTCGTTAAAGAGAAATATCGATATTCCGGTTTTTGGACCTTCGTTTGAGTGAGCGTGATTTCCGTTTGCAAGCGCGACGTCCTTCACGTCTTTCGTGTGGATGAGTCCAGGATTTTTGAGACGATGGGATCGTTAGAGTTTTCGTTCAGGCCGTCAAGGCGAGCGTTAATGGTCGCTGACAGATCGTGACTCAGGGCTAATTCTGGGCGATTTTTCCAGGTCAGGAAGGGTCAGGGGGTTCTGGCAAAACTCTTATAGAAGTTCCGGTGGCTGTAGTAACTAGCCATTATGAAAGCAAAGACTCTGGTGGTATTACTCCTCGTAACCACCTCGATAGCGCTGCTTCATCCAAGAACAGTTAGCGTGAAAGCGGCTTCGGGGAACCCGAGCTTCGTCGTTCTCTTCGCCAATTTTGGTGGCTGGAATTCAACAGTCGGCACCACGAACCCAGGCTTCACCGAGTCTGTAGGAGGTAAGTTCACTCTCAATATTCAATTCGATGACAATGCCGGCATAACACACGACATTGGAATCTACACGAATGGCACCACCGCTGGAGGTGTCAGTACTCTTAACAGTTGCAGCACTAGTAGTACGAGTGGCTGCTTGGCAAAATCTGTCCCGATAACCTACCCTGCCGGCCCAGTAGCCGCGAACCTGACGTTCACACCTCAACCCTCCGCCGTAACCGGAAACCTTGGGGGCACGGGTGGTTTCGAATACTTCTGCCAGTACCACCCGTTTTCGATGCACGGGCACATAACAGTCTTGAAAAACTTCTCTCTCTTGGCCAATGTTGCGGGCTGGAATTCAACCAGCGTGACAAACCCCGCATTCAAGGAATTTGCCGGAGTAAAGTTCAGGGTCAACATTCAGTTCAGCGATATTAGTGGCCAGATACATGATTTTGCAATTTACACGAATGCTACCACCGCTGGAAGTGTCAGCCCGGCGAACAGTTGCAGCACTAGCAATACGAACGGCTGCCTGTCAAGGTCTATAACTGTCTCTGCCAACTCTCCGTCAGGAAACGTGAACTTCACAGCATTACTCTCCCAACTGCCTCCAAACTTCGGAGGCCCAGGGGGTTTCGAGTACTTTTGCCAGTACCACCCGTTTTCGATGCACGGGCACATTACCGTGAACAAGGACCCTGATATTACCGGTCCGAGCGGAACGTCCGACCACGTAGTCAACATACTCGACATTGCAACTATCGCCTTCGCCTTCGGGTCCACGGCCTTGCCGTCACCTACCCCGAAATGGAACGTCGCAGCGGACCTTGACAACAACGGAGTCGTCGATATTCTCGACGTGGCCCTAGACGCCTTCTACTTCGGACGAACATTCTAGCAAGCCGAAAGATCCAAGGTCCGACAGCGGAGCCTTGGGGCAACCACAGCTGTTCTCTCAGAACGCCAAGAAAGCAATGTCGAGTCGAAAAATATTGATTCGGCCGTCCCATTAAGATCGTATCGCCAAGTATCTCAAATCTCCCGGGGAGAAAAGCCCGCCCCCTTCCTCAAGGCTGCTTTCCCCGAACCACTCACACTCATATCACCCGGTTTCTTTCTCCTAGAACGGCGGCGAAGAAAGAAACCAGCCAGGATCCCTAGAACCACAACCAAGCCGAGACCAACCGTCATGAGCACTGGAAAGCCGCTCTGGGTTGCTGGGGTGACAAGCGTGACTTGGGCGTTGGTGGTCTGGTTGAAGACTACGACCACACTCTTGGTCGCGGGCTCAAACCCGGGGCTTGAGACTTGAAACGAATAGTTCCCCGGCGTGAGGTTTACCCAGGCCGCTATTCCCTGAGGGTTCGTCCGCTGCGCCAGCCGCGACTGGCCAGAGGGTTGGGCGATGGTGGTTACGTTTGCTCCTCCGACAGGCTTCTGGGTCTGGTCCTGCACATGCAGAACCAGCGATCCATAGCGAGCGAGCACTGTCACTGCAATCGAGTCCGTCTGGTTCGTTCCGACAGAATCCGTCACTCGGACAGACGCAACATAACTTCCCTTCAACGGATAGGTATGTGTCGTGTTCTGTTGTTGGGCAACGGCTCCATCCCCAAAATCCCAGGAGTACGTGTACGGCGGAGCGCCCTCAGAGGCGTTTGCTTTGAAGGAGACCAGCAATGGAGCATACCCGCTGAGGGGGCTGGCTGACGCGGTCAGTTTCACCGGCGGCAGCACAAACGGCTGGACGAGAGCATAGTCGTCAACTCCAGGAGGACAAACGGTCGCGTTAGGACAGAGTCCAGAGGACCAACAGGGCGGCCCACCGCTCGGACAAGGGTGGGGAATCAACGAGTCACCAATACCATCCCCAGCAACTCTTCCGTTGCTTCCATCATCCTGGCCTTTGTAGTCTACCCAGAAGTTACCTCGCGGACTTCCTCCGCCATCATTCCACGTGTTGCCTGCTATGTCTCCCGGGACTGAGGTTGGGAAGAACTGGATCGTGTTGTTGCGGATATTGTTGTAGTAGAGTCTGTTTCCCCGTGCTGTCTGGAAGTAAATTCCTATCGTGGTCGAGGATTGCTTGTTGAACTCTATGTTGTTCTCCAGTATGGTGTTGTTGTAAGAGTTCTGAAGGGACAGTCCCCGAAGCGTTTCGTTGGCGATGGTGTTCCTCGCCACCACATTACCCGTGGACCCATCCCGGAGGTCTATTCCCGTCTGGCCTTGTCGGAGAACATTGTCCGATATGATGTTCCCGGTGGAGTTGTAAATGGCGACTTGAACTGTTGTTGTCATGTTGTTTTGATGTATGATATTGCTGTGGCCACCTTGCACAACGACACCGTAGGAGTTGCCTGAGAATTGATTATTCCGGACCGTGACGAGCTGTGAGTTGTTAAGATATGTTCCATAAGTCGACCCCGTCTGCACGACATTGTCGCTTATTGTGACCGTAGACGAGGAGGCTACGATGACCTCGCTCGCGAAACCTCCCGGGTTCTTGATTGTGAAGCCGGAGACGACAACGTTGCTCGTTGCCGTTATGTTGATGTCAGGTGCCAAGCCACCAGCATCGATGATGGTCGTACTGGCGGAGACTCCGGTAAGATTGAGGCTCTTGGTGATCGTCAAGTTTCCACCATACATCCCACTGTCCACGAGCACAGTGTCCCCAGGGCTCGCCGCGTCGATTGCGGCCTGAATCGTAGAGTATTCTTGAGGCACATGTAGGACTCTGGGCGTTGAGTGCACTGTGACGGGAAGCTGTTGAATCGAAATGAGGACCAGTAGAGCAAGGAGTAGCACGCCCAGCTCAACAGCTCTTCTCTCTCGAGTTCCGCTCATTGAAGCACGACTTCCTCGATCAAGCGTCCAAGGTTACTAGCCGTTATTGGTACCTCCCGTCTCGGACCATTAGTCTCCCAGCGATTCCCAGTGCTACCTTGGTCCACCCTTCGCTTTCCAAAGAATTAATAGGGATAGCGGCAAACTGCCGAACACTTTAACCTAAGGGTTAGCCGCATGACCAGCCAAGGACGATCGAAGAGAATGAATTGGCACGGTTCCCACACAGTCGTGTGTCTAGTAACTCTCATCATTCTATCCACCATATTCTTTGCGGCCCCAGTCAGCCCTGCAAGGGCTCAGGCAACGATGACGGTGGGCATTTACAGCGAGGACTATTTTTCCGCGAACGTTACAGACCCCAGCCTTCGTCCGGGAAGCGTTTTCATCATGGACGTTCAGGTTGTTAACCCCCCGCCCATAGTAAACAGTAGTGATGGTGGAATCAACGGGTTCACCATTCTCGTCAACTATGACCCGTCCATTCTCAACGCCACGGGTGCTGATTTCAAGTCGCCACTGTGCCCCTCATCACTAGGCTGTTTGTTCGCTACAAACTCGTTCGGGTTAACTCCCCACATCAACGATCCCCCTGGTAATACTACTATTTCCGCCGTCTTGCTGGGAGGCGTGGTTTCGGCACCTGTGGGCATACTCTACAGAATACAGTTCAAAGTTAAGGGAGTTGGATACACGGACATTACCGTATTTCCGTCCACCCCTTCTAAGAGTATCGGCGTAACCGGGCCGGTTGGTAACACGGCGGCCTACATTCCCTATGATCCGGCGAACGGCTCTTTCGACAATAGGCCCCCCTTCATTATGTCAGCGAACCCCGCAACCGGCAGCGTCATTCCAGGCCAGAGCGTCTCGACGAATCTTACCACCAGTCTGGTGGTTGCCCCCCCTGACAACGTCAGCCTCTCCATCGTTAGTCAGCTTCCTGCCGGCACGTCATACTCTCTCAACCCATCCTTTGGGATCTATCCCTTCAATTCCAATATTACTCTAACAACCTCGGCTTCAACTCCACTCGGGAATTACCAGGTTACAATCAATGGCACCTGTCTTGCCTGCTCTCCGGGGACAGGGGCACCGTTCACCCAGATCGTCGTGTTCCCGTTCCAAGTCCAAGCAGGGTTCACGATAAGCCTCAACCGGACCTCAGCGACAATCTTTCAAGGCCAGAGTGTCGCGGTAATGGCCACCGTCGCACTAGACGGTTTGGCCCAGCAAGTCTCGTTGTCTGTGCCGGGCCTTCCTGCCGGAGTGACGGCAAGCATTACGCCCCCTTCAGGTACGCCAACCTTCACGTCTATCCTGACCTTCACAACAAGCGCTACTGCCACCATTGGAACACTTCAACTGCAAATCGTCGGGACGAGTACATCATCGCTAGTCAGGGCCGCCGGGTTCAACCTGACCGTCCAGACGGTGCCCGATATTGGCATAACAGCCGTGACAGCAACCCCGTCTGTGGTCAACCTAGACGGGACCGTCACCGTCACGGTAACGGTGGCGAGTCAAGGGGTCTTGTCGGAGACCTTCACCGTGACCGCCACGGCAACAGACTCGAACGGAAACATACACGCCATCGGAACCACTCTGGTCAATGGTCTTCTAGCCGGTCAGAGCCAGATGGTGACTATTTCATGGTCTACCCAAGGACTACCAGCAGGAACGTACACCATCCATGCACAAGTCCCAGTCCTAACTGCCGAGCTGCACGTCACCGACAACACGATGACAGGTAACAGCGTCCGATTGAACGCACCTCCCACCGCCTCATTCACCGTGTCAACAACGACACCCAACGCGGGCGATCAGGTCAGCTTTGATGCTTCCGCCTCCTCTGACACTGACGGAACAATAACGTACTCTTGGAATTTCGGAGACGGGGGAACTGGAACAGGAAAGACGGCCGCCCATTCCTACCAGAAAGCTGGCACTCACACTGTGACGTTGACCGTGACTGACAATGACGGGGCGACCCGAATGTTCA
>VBBN01000045.1:1456-8841 GCA_005888735.1 Candidatus Bathyarchaeota archaeon | reverse complement strand
TAATGACGGATTACTAGATGGTGACGAACTGCAATACCATTCTAGGCCTGACATGCCAGATACCGACGGTGACACGCTTGAAGACTACGAAGAAGTTCACGTGTACCATACAAGCCCAGCGAGCAGTGATACAGATGGGGATGACCTGCCCGACAATGTCGAAGTTAAAGGTCTGAGCCCTCTACCGGTCGGCACGCAAACTAATGCTACAAACACTGACACCGACGGCGACAGACTACCCGACGGCGCAGAGGTCCTGCTCTACAACACTGACCCCCTCAACCCAGACACTGATGGGGACGGGCTGAAAGATGGCGCAGAATTCGACTACGACAATGACGGCCTAACCGACGGGGAAGAATTCTACGTCTACAACACAAACCGAGCGGTCACCATAAAACCCACCGCACACAGCGGAATAAATATCACTGACATAGTTGAATACCCCGCGTACATTTTTGTGGGCGGGTTTGACAACCCTGACTCAGACCTCGATGGGCTCAATGACGGAGTAGAGGTCCACCAGTACGGAACGAGCCCGATAACAAGCGACTCTGACAGCGACGGTTTCTCAGACGGCGACGAAGTCAACTCAGGCACGGATCCCCTAAACCCCTTGAACAATCCAGGATCAGCGGACAACACGCCCCCTCAAATCACGACACCACCTTTCCTAGCAACAACTCTGTCAGGAGTTGGTGGCGCCACCGTCTACTACGATGTTTCAGCCATGGACAATGTTGACGGAGGAGTCCCCGTCGTATGTTCTCCACCTTCAGGTTCAATATTCCAAGTAGGAACAACTGTCGTCACATGTACTGCGACCGACGGTGCAGGAAACTCGGCCACAGCGTCCTTTACCGTAACAGTCGAATCCAAAACTCCCGTACAATATTCTCTCAATTGGCCCGTCTATCTTCTCATTGGCATCGCCGCCGGTGCAGTTGCGACAATTGTTAGCATGCGACTTCGATCACGCTCCGAAAGACGCCAGAGAACTACTTCCTCAAACGAAAATTCCGCTAGATCACAGTCAGGCAATAATAGTCCGAAGAGAATAGAGGACATTTGAAGGATTTCTCAGGGCCTTCATTCTCGCTTTTCTTCATTTTTCTATTGTTGGTCTCAACGCTCAGCTTGGTTGCAGACCACAACTCTAATCGATCTTTTCAGGAAGATAACCGTTTCTCTTCTGCAGGCGCGATCCCCGACTCGACAAACGGCTCGATTGTTGCATCGCAATCTTCTGGCCCTACTGACGTCGAACGCCAGCTACAACTCCAGCAAAACATCCAGGCTCAGGACGCGACCGTACGGTTAAACGGAACATACCAGCTCCTATGGGAGCCCGACAAAATTCATGGCTCGGTCCACTCCGTAGCGGTCTATGGAACCATCGTGGCCGTCGGCTCAGGCTACCTCTATGACAATGAAATACACGTTTACCGTTGGAACTCTTCAGCCCCAAGAGAAACAGGTTTGACTCACGTCTGGGACATAGGTAATGGAATTTTCAAGAGCGACATTCTCTCAGTAGTGTTTGGAGACACAGACAGAGACCAGCTTATCGAGGTCGTGGCCGCGTCCGCTGATGGACGCATCTACGTTTTTGAACAGATGGCGAGTGATCCGGCAAGCCCTCTTTATTACCAATTTCAGAGTGAGCCGGTATGGGTCAGTCCGGCAGGCGAAATCGGACACAGAGTCACATCAGTCAGCATCGACGACTTGGACAGCGATGGACTCCAGGAAATCATCGCGGGCTCCTGGAACAAAAGAATCTACGTCTACGAATACACAGAGCGTTTCACGAGCACATCCGTCCATAGCCACGAATATGCTCTAGTCTGGAATAGTACGGGGACGATTGCAGGGCAAGTCAACTCTATTGCTACTGGCGACACTGATGGTGACAAGTTTAGGGAGATCGTAGCTGGGGCTTCAGACAACCGTGTGTATGTCTTCGAAAACAAGAGAGCTGCGGGTCCCAGCGTCGCGTACCCGCATGCAGACAATTCATACGAGCTAGTCTGGAACAGTACAGATAGGATTTCCGGCCCTGTTCAAAATGTCGCGGTAAGCAATTCCTCATCTGGATTTGGGAAGATTATTGCAACGAGTCGCGGCCACGGAGCCTACTCCCTCACCTATGACAATGCGACAGCCTCCCAAAACAACTATACAATAAGCCCCCTCATGCGGGCCTTGGAATCTTGGGAAGAAGACCAGCCCTACCCGATAGACAATTACGTCAGCGTCAGAGTATCGGGAGACTCGACAACAGGCATCTTCGAACCATCCCTATCACCGCAAGGTGACTACGCGCCGCGATGTTTCACACAAAACAACAGCACCATATGTATTCCTGAGCCCTACAACTCTGCTATTGTAGGCAGGCCTGATTGGCGAAGACTAACCCCACTGAGCAGGCTTACGCTACTGAACGGTACAGCCGCGTCCTCAGGCACCGCTCGTATTGTCCTGGACTTCGGAAAAGACGCAGAGTTGACAGGGTCAGGGGACTCCAGTCAAGACCTCGAAATCGCCGGGATTCGACTCAGCATCTACAACCCACCTACATCCCAGAATTTCGTAATTTCACTATCGCAGGACGGGTCTAGGTTTGTCAACGTTACCGGAGATGTACAGGTTCACGAATTGGACCGGTTTGGCTTCGGACAAGGCGACCTCATAATCATGAGAATAAGAGTTGACATAGACCCGGCTCTGACACTGGCGAGATGGGATTGGTTCCGCTACATCAAGCTGGAGACAAGCACCGAGGTCTACGTAGACGCGATTACAGGAGGGTATCTATTTCGTCCAGCCACAGACGTGACATCAGTCACGATCACACCAACCGGAACAGTCCTATTAGGCACAGCCACGGGCGCCATCAAAGTCTTCGCGCCTTCGAAGCTTAGCAGTACAATTTTCAAGCCCTTGCCTTACACGCAATCTTGGGACAGCTTCAGGCCTATTCCCAAAGATAAGAGGCGCTTTTCCATGAACAACGATATCTGGTCGATATCCAGTGTTGAATCCTCGTCTCTCGGGAGAAGTTTCATCGTAGCCGGTACGTATCCAGACGTTGCCTTCATAGACGTAAATCAAACATCTCTTGAAGCATCGATTGTCTGGGAGACGACCAACGTCTTTGACAAATGGACTATGAGCCTGACACTGAAGGATGCGGACAACGATGGAGTGAAGGAGGTAATTGTAGGCTCCTTCGACAGCAACCTCTACATCTTCGATCACGTCTACGGGAACACGTACAGGAGAGCTTGGCGCTCTCCCGACCTAACGTATGCCGCCTCTGGACAGACCTTCTGGGACCACGCCAAAGACATTGTTGTAGACGACTATGACAATGACGGAAAGATAGAACTCCTCACGCTCACAGACACAGGTCGTCTGCTAACCTTTGAAGACACGGGCAACAACCAGTTCACTCCAACAGTTCTTTCAGGATTCGATCCTGGGACGATGGGGCCTGTGCAGGCGATCGCCGTCGGAGATAATCTGCGCGGCGATGGTATGAAAGAAGTGCTCGTCATTAGCCCAGGACCCACGATTCACATACTCGAGAATGGTCTGACGACATCGTTTCATCCTTCTCTCCCCTATGGATATGTCCTGCTAAACGGAAACGTGACTGCTTTGGCCGTGGGCGATCCTGACGGAGACGGCCACGGGGAGATTATCCTCGGCGGTACTGAGGCACGAGGGTTCGAGTTCGTGGACGTCTTCGAGACCAATGGAACCGATAGCGGCTATCGTTACCAAGGAAGTCCCGACTCTGCCCTAAACTATCCGAGTCTCAGAATTCTATCAATTACACTTAACGCAAGTGACATCATTGTCAGCCACACCTTCGGCATCAACATTTATGGTTCAAGTCCTGGGAGGACGAGCGGAACCAATCGCTACTTTGTCAAGCGCTTCATCACCAGTTCAGCTTCTTATCCAGGTTATTCGCCAACTTGGAACGACCGACTATCGTTCGGTTACGCCCGCGGTCCTATCCCGGGTCCGAACAACTTCGTCGAGGGCTGGTTCAGAAGCTCCGCACCAGTCCTTCAGTTGTCAAACGGAACATACGTGAACATGTACACGGAGCGAGACACCACCATTGTCCCTTCCGTTTGTTGTGTTGGATGGAACCAAAGCAGAATATTCTATCGGACTAGCCAGGATGGGTATACCTGGTCTCTGGGGAGGAGAGTTACGAAAGATTCCCAGTACAACGGGACACAGACCGTCTGTCCCAATCCAAGCGACCTCTGTTACTGGCTCTATTATGAACGCAACCCGTCGATCCTAGTAGCGCCAGACGAAGGAGTTTGGATCTCATACGAATGCAAATTTGCATCTGGCCACCAATACATAATTTCGGTGGACGCGCGGCCATCGATCTGCACAACCAAGCTTGGAACAGAGAGAGCGGTCCTCGACCTTTACAAGATCGCCTACGGAGCGATTTCGCCGAGCTTGTTCTGGAACTCGACAGGACAGGGAGCCCTGGGCCTGACATATCTCAACTATGGCAACGGGACCGATATTGGAAAACTATTCCTCGTCAAGTCAAATTGGCAACTCTCAGGAACTTACAAATTCCCTCGCTGGGAGAGGCCAGTACTCCAGATCTCGAAGGTCGGAGATTCCATCATCGCGTTCTCTCAGAAAGCAGTCTTCCTGAGTGATGGGTCCCTCGCTGTCGTCTTTGACGGGACCTCTCGTCCCGCAAATCGGAACCTTGATCAATTAGCAGCCGTAATCATGCACCCACCGCCACAAATTATAGTCCCACCAACTAGAATCATGTTCATGACCACTGCTCCCACGAACTCCTCAAGTTGGACTGATCCCAGACTTCTCTCTACAGGAGTCTTCGAAGCGGCGCCGACGATAGCGGTTTTGAAGGGTAATGTGCTCGCGGTCGCGTACGTAGCACCTGGAGGAACAAACATGACCAGACTCGAGATCTTCATAACTGCGAGCGCCAACAACGGCGTGACCTGGACCAGTCCGCAGGAACTTCGGTTCGACTCTCCCTCAGAAGATGCCTACACTCCTTCCCTGTACGGACCAACCCGTGATACACCTACGGGCCTCGGGCCCAAGGGGGGTGGATTCTACATCACTTTTCATGCAGCTCAGACGCTCCCAACATCTCCGGCTATCTACTACGGCTGGAACAATCTTGAATGGTGGAGATATAGCACTGGACCCGTACAGTCTCTTGCATTAGGAGACACTGACGGAGACGGCGTCAGTGAGATTATTGCCGGCAGCGACAATCGAATACACGTACTTGAACGGGTCCAGGCTGGAGAGAGCTTCACCTACTCGGAGAGATGGGTCAGCCAAGAGCTAGCAGGACCCATTACCGAAATGGCCATAGGAGACATCAACAATGATGGCGTTAACGAAATAGTCGTAACGACCGCAGGAGGCAACCTCTACACCTTCAGATGGTTGAACCCATCCCCATCGTAGCACGGCAAACAAGACTTCAGACTCGGATATCTCAGTCGGATTGACCGGCGCCTACCTCTTGGGCGATGTTCTGACTCATCAACTGGCGAGCCCGATTGTCAGAGATAGGTGTAAACCGTTAATTTCAAGGAAAATAGGCAATTGCCAGGCAGAACGAAAATACAGCCGTAAAAATCGGCAAGAGTCACCACATATCAGCGAGTATCGGCTGGATTCCATGAACAAACCTAGGTTCATGAGAGATAGGTCGACCTCCTCTAAATGCGACCCTCGAGCCGTTCCCCTTTTAGGAACACCGGCGTTCGTCAATCCTGAGAATTGGAGTCTGACTCTTCCGCTTTGTTCTCCCTGGCTTCTCGCATGAGCCTTAGCAGAATTCTTGCCCAGGCGGGCAGCTTCTTTTCCACGTCTTCATCAATTCTTGAGCGCGGAGGCTCATCCATACAGTAAGAATACTTCGGTTTTTCGGAGTTGTTTATGGTCTTACTGAGAGTATACCATGCCAGGGCGTGCCGACAATACCTCCTGCGCTCACGCTCTTCCAATCCGGTCTCGCAAGACGTTCTAAGCCTAAACGTCCGAGAAAGTCTCGAAAATGGTGATTGGCCGAGTCTTGTTCAGCCCTAGTCGCAGCCACTCGACCTATCAATTGTCACTTACCGGGCATTGGGATTTTCCCGTCCAGTATAACAGGGAGACTACCATACTCGAGTCTCGACCTGGTAGTCCCGCCCGATTACTAGGCCTTCAGGCTAGTATACCAGGATTGCTTTAGGTGTGAAGGGTTTTCTAGTAGTTTTCCGAGCTGGATGCTAGGTAGGACAGTTTTGGCTGGTTCCTTTGAACTTCTTGGATAGGCTCATCTCAGCTCTGAAGCATTTGTCTCCCTCGTGAGAAACCCCTCGAGTCGAGTTTCCTGGTAGAGTATATCACAAATGCCTGGTTCTGGTATATGGGACATACTAGGCGGCCCGTTTCAGGCCTAATGAGCGAGAAAATCATTGTTTTTGGGAAAATAATTCGACAGGTCATTCAGGTCACCGTTTCGAAACCTTGTTCAACCAGACTGGCAGAGGTCGGATTAGATCCCCGTGTACGCGTTCTCCATGTACGAATTTGAGATTCCTTCTCTTCACCCCGATTGGACAAACTCATTGGCCAGGCTGACAGAACAACCGCCGCTAAAATGTCCGTTGTGTAACGGCACCAAGTTCGACAGAGAGAGCGGAACTATTGAAGGCTCTCGGGGGGATTCTCACGTCATAGGATAGTGCTAATGGTCTGCCGAAAATGCCTCTTCATGATGCCCTTCCAAGAAGGTAGAAGTCTGTTCGGCTGCAGGGGAACACGGAAGCAGAGAAAACTGGATTCCAGGGGTTTGCCCCACCCCTCTTCTTCGACACAATAAGCTGAGCAAAATGTCTGTTTTCAGAGGATGGGTCTCTCATAGAGAACATTGACCGCGAGGACTTGTCTAGGGACGAAAGGCAAGGAGCGGTAAGTCTGCTTTGGGAGTCCGGACGGTTTGAGACCCAAGCCAAAACTCGGCAAAGTGCTCGGAAAAAGCCAACAGTGGGTGGAATTACTTACATGTAAGTAAAATCCAGGAAACCGAAGGAACTCTGACTGAATGATTGGTAAATAGACAATCCAATCCCTCCCAAGGTTCTAGGTCACTCAAGGGGCAACCTCCATCGAACGCTCATCCGACCCAAACCCTTTTGGCCTGCCTATGAGATAAGGGAGAGTAAGAACGATGACCAAACCCGGATACGCGGCCGTCATTATTCCCGAGAAGACCTATGCACAATCAGCGACCTCGCCAAAAGGTGGAGTAAGTCAAAATCTGCCGTTCTCACGGAGATGGTAGACTCACACTGCAC
>VBBN01000045.1:535-1414 GCA_005888735.1 Candidatus Bathyarchaeota archaeon | reverse complement strand
ATTCGAACCCACAAAAGTTCGACAGCTCAACCATTCTCTGAATTCCAACCGTCCAGACAGCTTGCAGAGAGTGCTAGGACCGAGGGCTTCCAAACGACATTGATAGAAGTAGACCTCTCCACCGCTTGTTGGTAGAAAATCGTTTCAGCTATTCCGTTCATTTGAGTGAATGTGGCTTGAGTTACTCTCCGCAACGGGTCGAAATTGACGATTTTTCGGGTCTAGGGCAGACTTGAAAATGTGTTCGACATCTGCCTATCCGTCACTGTTCGCCCAGCGACCAAGCTTCGAATGCGGCTGTCCTGGTTGACACCACAGTATCAAAGTCGTTGCCAGGATGATGACCAATTATCCCCGTAACGAGAGATGCGTTCTCACCGATAGTCACTTACCCAGGCAGGTATCTCGGAATCGGACACTGGAAGCGTTCGACAAGAAGTGAAGCCGAAAATGGGTGTCTACGAAAATTCCGTCCTTCGTGTGGTCGCTGATGCTCGAGGCCTAATAGTTTCTGTTGTTGGTTTTGGAAGTTATGTGAGAGGCGATGTGTCGAACATTAGCGACACTGACCTCATCATAGTTGTGGAAGACTCAGCCCCGAAGCAGGAAGTGAGGCTTCTGGACGAAAAACTGAATGCACTAGAATTCAAACATCAGCCGTCCCGACCAGAAGGTATAGCAACAAGAATGCTTTTCGTTCTGGCTCGCCAGACCGGCATGTTTGTGCCTCGCTTTGTCTGCGAAAGGTCAGATTTCATGAATCTGAGGGTTCACAGAATCTTTCACACAAATCGACTGCTGACCAAGTTGCTATCCCCCAGCTCAATCGTGTTAGGTTCAATCTTCTCGCATGCACGAACTCTCCATGGTGACAATCTC
>VBBN01000045.1:0-493 GCA_005888735.1 Candidatus Bathyarchaeota archaeon | reverse complement strand
GTCCGTCGGAGCTGCATTTTTCTCTTTGGTCACTTCTCACGCCGTCACCTTCTCATTGGAGGCCACAAAGTGGAGTCTATACTCGACATCGTTTCTCGCATGGCGCGATAGCCCGAGACTTTCAGTGGTAATCAAACGGTTCGTTGAGTCGCCCGTACTACCGCGGTATCTGAATCGGTTCATGCAACTTCGCAGTGACCCTGGGCCCGACACAAGATTCATTTGGTTCACACCTATAGCAACGATCCTGATTCACGGCTCGGTGAATCAGATTGTCAGGCGAAGATGAAACGTAACCCAGCTTCTGACGCCCGTGTCAACCCAGAAGTCTCTGGGCCAAGAACAGTATAACTGGCAGCGCCAATGAGACAATGAAAGTCCGCAACATGTTGATGTCCCAAGGCCATTCCGGAGCCAACGTTAAAACATCCAGCATGGCCTTCAGATTCGTCAGACGTTTCCCAAGAAGTTCCACTTCCTTACGAGTCTCTTC
>VBBN01000023.1 GCA_005888735.1 Candidatus Bathyarchaeota archaeon | reverse complement strand
TGAGATACTCGCAACTGTAAGAATTGTGTAGAGATATGATGAGAATCGAAATAGTCTGGAGAAGTAGAAGATGCTGATGAGGCCGATCGTAAGCCAGAGGACAAGTTGGGGACTCGACTTTGGTAGATGGCTGAAGGCTTTGTGAAATGTTTCTTCACCCCGAGGGCAAAGCGGGATAATCTCAGACTCAGCCTCGACCACCTTGGTCCGCATGTAGCGAATGATGTAGAACATGTAGAAGGCTAGGAGTGTCCAGAGTAGCCAGCTGAGGACGCTCTCTCCGAAATTCGAGCTGGCGTATCCTGGAACGATTGCTAGCAGCAGACAAGCGAGCCAGTAGGGGATACGAAGACGCCTGACAAGCCTCTCGAAGAGTGTCAGCTGCTCTGGACCCTCAGATTGAAAACCATCCATAGGCTAGGCCGTGCCCTTTCTAGCTTGAGCGAATACAACCTTGTCTCCCCAGAGGAAACCTCTCGAGGATTCGAATGGCCTTAGAGCCTTGATGAGCTCTTGCTTGAATCCTCTCTGATTTTCTGGAGACATCGCTGTGTGCTCATCGGAGAAATCTGAGCCAATGAGAAGATCGAAGAGGACCTTGGCACTTGGAAAGAATGTCGCGAACCTTCTCGTTGATGCCTTCGCTCTGCTGAAGCCAGCATCTCGCAACTCACGCGTCACTCGGCGAGCGTTGGAAAAGTCGACCCGGTGCCGGCGCTTTCTCTCCTTTGAAATCAGCGCCTGGAGGTTTCTTCTCCTGGCAAGTCTCGGAGTCGGCCGGGCCACCTTGTATTTGGTGAAGACTCGTTCGATTGTTCGACTTACCTTGTCGTCATCGGCCCCTTCGCAGAAGCAAAGCCGGCCTCCAGGGGCGAGAACCCTGAGCCATCCCCTGAGGGCGGCACGTCCAGTATAGAGTCCTTCAGGCGCACCAAAGCTAGTGATAATGGCGTCGAAAGATCCCTCGGGTAGTCTCAGAGATGTGGAATCCATTAGACGAAACTCGACATTTACGAGACCAAGTCGTGCAGCCCTTTCCCGGGCCTTGGCGAGCATTCCTGTGGACACGTCGATTCCGAGGACCTTTCCGCTTTTCCCGACCTTGCGTGCTGCTAGGATTGCAGATGCGCCTGTCCCGGTTCCTACGTCGAGTACTCTTTCGCGGGGTTTCAATCGGGCGAGGCGAATCATGTGTTCGCGCGCTTGGGTTGTTCCGGGGACAAAGAATCGGTCCCATAATCCAGATATCCGATCGTACCCCTCGGATGTGAAATTTCGGGACTGGGCCCTAACTGAAACCATGAGGCCCGGCCCCTACGTTTTTCCCCAAGCTGGAGGAATGCTCATACTGAGACGAGTGATTTGTTCGCATTTAATACGTGTGGGCTCAAGTATGTCTCGTTGTTCTCAGG
Organism: Candidatus Bathyarchaeota archaeon; assembly: GCA_005888735.1. Classification (GTDB taxonomy): domain Archaea; phylum Thermoproteota; class Bathyarchaeia; order 40CM-2-53-6; family 40CM-2-53-6; genus BA-19. Next base: position 8,905 of record VBBN01000023.1, on the reverse strand, counting down.
GGTCCTAGCGAGACCGTCTCTTTGGTAGCCCACACGGCTCACTTTGAGAGTCGGGTCGGGATTCTCTGCAACAATCCTGCCTAAATCCGAGAGGCTTAGTTCCAGAGAGTTGTTCGACTCTTACATGCCTATGGGCAAGTCCGGGAACAAGTTTCTACAATTTCTCACGTGCGCGGCTTTGCTCCGTCAAAGCCGCCTTCACTCGATTTTCACCCTCTAGGTCGAGATCACTCTTGTCTTCCGAGGTTGAAATTGGGGGCACTTTGCGAGGTTGTCGACGGATTAGCAGGATTACGCCTGCTAGTAGGATGGCGAGGATTGTGCCTATAGTGAAATATGGCAGGTAGGTCTCGACCACTTTTAGCTTCACGGGGACGCTGACAGAGACTTGACCGTCTGAAACGGTCACCATGACAAGTCGCGACCCCAACGGAGCATCTGACGAAGCCCTCACGCGCATACCGACCGTAGCAGTGCCGATGCCCAACTGCACGCTTGGAAGGTAAGATCCCGATAGGAAAGGGGTCTTTCCAAGATTTGCATCCTTCCTTGTAGTCGAGACTCCAACGGACGCTGTTCTCTGACCCTGATTGGATATGACCAGGGGGAATTCTGCGGCCAGTCCTTTTGGAACGGTCAGCTCCGTCGGGGCGGATATCGTGAAGGGCACCGGTACGCTTGAATTGACATACCCAATTTCCCCATAACCGAAGGCCGTGAACCAAACGCTATCGTACTGGCCAACCCGAGCGCACCAGGCATAAGCATACTCGAGTCCGTTGTTTCCGCGTGGAGGTGGAATGGTGTATTCTGTCAGGACGTCGGACTCTGGGTCGAGCCTTGCGATTCTCCCGGGAAGATGTTCGGAGAACCAAACTTTGCCATTTCCATCCAGCGATATGGCATTAGGCAGCCCGATTGAACATGTTGTTCCAGGGCAATAGCCGATTGGATACTCTCTCCACACTCCCGTCTTGGGATTAAGGCTGCCGAACTCATTGTTCCCATGATCCGTAAACCAGACCGTGCCCGTGTTATCAACCGCGACTTGGATCGGGGCGACAAGCTCTGGCGAAGTATATTCAGCGATGGTCAATTCTGATAGGTCCAGACGACCGAGCTTCCTTGCCCCTGTTTCAGCAAACCATACTGTTCCGTCGGGGGCGATGGTGATACCCTGTAGGATGGCGTTCGGGGTGGGAACGGCGAAGGTCGCGCTTCGCCCAGTCGAAGGGTCATACATGGCGATCTTGTTAGAGCCCAGTGTAATCCAGACACGGTCGAGACCGTCTGTTGTGACGAACCATGAATACTCCCCCGGAAAAGTAACATTCTGCGCCTTCGCCGTAGCGGGATCGTCGTACCCGAGACCCTGATTGCTCGCAAACCATACTCTTCCTTGCCTGTCGACGGCGATGCTGCCAATGTCAGCCGTAGTGTTGAGCACCATTCTTGGCGGAGCGCCTACGGTGAAATTGATGATTTGAGACAAGAAGGGTCCACGATTTGTAGTGAGGACCCATGCTGTTTTACTGTTGAGCGGGTAGATAACGAATGGTGCAGGGTCGGTTAGGTTGGCTTGAACCTGAAAAGCGCTCACGTATGGGGTCGTCGATGCTGGTTGCTGGTAAACGATCGATTGCGCACCGTCCACCGTGAAGGAAGGTAGGGTGGGTGTAAGTTGTGTTGCGAGTAGCACCAGAACGATTGTCAGGGCTCGCGACGCTCGCAGGAGGAACTGCACTATTCGTCCTCAAGTTACGATGAGAAGGCTGTTCTGCATGTATGTGTGGACAGTGCAGAAGATGTTACAGTAGACTCTGAACTGTCCCGTCCTGGTTGCTGTAAAGTTGAGGAATTGTGTCGTCCCTTCTGTTAGAGACAGGCCTTTGACATCATAGGAGTCCACTGCGAGCCCGTGAGATTGAATATCCTGATTAGTGAACCGTATGGTTACTGGGTCGCATCTGTTCACGCTTGCTAAAGGCCATTGGCCTGGCATGCTCTTGCTATCATTGTAACCGTCAAGATCAGCGACAATTGTAATGAGGCGCGCGGTCCCCCGAGTGTAGGAGCAAGGGGATAATGCTGGAAGCCCCATCACCAGGAAAGCGCTTATTGTCACGAAGGCTACAATGATTATTGAGACAATGAAGAGTGGCCTCCTCTTCAGACGATCTATCATTAGAGTTCAGCCAGCAAATGGGCTTTCGGGCCAGATAAGGGAAAGACGCTAATAAGCATCCGGCCCCTAACGTTGCATCCCAACTCTAGATACCGTCACGCTAATTCGGTAGGAAGCAGAGAGCCGACCACAAGGAACGCGGGATGGATTTGCAGCTAGATGGGACTCAGGCTCCGGCCGAGAGAGCGACGGTCTGCCCACTTGAATTACCGCCATTATTCGAAGTTATCGCGAGAATTCCACCAAGCACTCCCAGTATTAGCCCTACTATTAGGCCGCCCATACTTCCCACTATGCTCGCGAGCGAGAAGGCGAGAACGATGGCCCCCCAGAGCTGATTCTCAGCGGGCCGCCTGTAGAGCATGACCGAGCCTAAGGTCACCATTGTCCCCGAGGCGATTCCGAAGGCTGCCAGAACCGGGACGTAACCCATCATCCAATCCATACTCACGCTGCCCATCATACCCATCACTCCTTGCGTGCCTTCCATCTTACCCATCATCATTATCGGCTGTCCGAACGCGAACATGGACATGACCACGGAGCCCAGAAGGATGAAACCTCCTCCAGCGAGGCCTAATATGAAGGCAGCGGCAGGCTTCTGCGCTACGTTCACACTTTTCAACTCGCTCAAGGCCCGCAAATTATTTGGATTTGCTCCCCCTCATGGAGAATTACGGTTTGGGTAGGCGACTGTTGAACTCCATCCACTACGATATAGGCCCTGTGCCCAGGGTCCACTGGGTGGCCTAGAACTTGGCTTCCATCGACCGACTGGCCCCAGATTGCCAGAAACTCTTGGAGAGTAAAGTCTCGAACAGTATTAGACTCCTCGTGAATCTTGCCATCGGGATCATGAGTGTGAAGGGGCGCCATGCCTATTCCATACTGGTCCAGCGAATGGTCGTGCCAAAGCTGTGGATCTATTCCTATCTGCCCTGGGATAGTAGCGGCGTTCCCATTGATAGTAGCGGAAAGGTGCGGATGCCAGTGCAACTTCATAGTTGCGTTAGCGACGAACGAATTGAACAGGAAGGCCCCGCCGAGGACAGCAAGCACAACCAGAGACAGCACGAGGACGTTTCTTCCCCGATGACTTTTGAAAACGGAACCTGACCGAATCACGGCTTGCGGTTGACCTAGCGATCTCTGCCCCTTAGGATGGACCCGCTCGTAATGTCCCTTGAGATTCTCCTTCTTGACAGATGCTCCGCAGAAGGGACACTTTTCTGTATTCAAGGTGACTAAGGATGACCATCTTCCAAGATGAAAACCTTGCCCAACCTATGAGGAGCGGCGGTCCCTAGGCGAAACAAGACAAGCCTGTCTCACTTCTAGACATGTTGGAAGCACTTTCGACGGTGCGGGTTAGGTTCAAAGACACGTGGAATTCTGCGAAAAAAAAAGCTTCTCTACACTGCAGAAATCAGCACAAGGTACGGAGAACCAGTCTCTGCTTCCCCTGTTCTTCCAAGCAACAATCCACGACCAGGAGGCACTTGCGCTCCTTGTCGTATTGGACAATTATCGAGTTGGCTGTTCTGTTCTCCACGGAAAGCTCACCAACGACGATTGCTCTCCGATTAGAGCTTCTGTTTCCACAACTCTTTCGTTACCTGCGCTCTCGTACAGGCGATCCATTGGCCATCAGGTGAAACCTGGGGATGAAGCAGGTTCCCTGATTTTCAGTTAGCTGGCGTATTTCTCCGCTCAAACGTTGAACGGTGAAGAGTTGCATTCGAGTCATGGGCTCACGGTGACTAGCCGCTCGAGGTAGTAAACTCACCCGGCTTCAAACGGCTAGCCGAAGCTGTAGGGGCAGTGAAAAACGGGCCCCAATCTGCCCTCTTGACCGCTACATCGTTCGAAAGCCGGAGACTGCAAGTCAAGCCCTGTCGAACGTGAAGAAGGCCCTCTAGGCGGACTCTAAATTTTCCCCCGATTCTTGCTCCTGAGAGCAGCGCCCAGGCATTCAGATGAAAGAGCATTATAGAAGTCTGGGAAAACAAACCACGGTGTTAGGCTTCTTTCCGCGCATGTTATGGGTCGAAGTGGACTTCCAGCGAATAATTCGCCCCCACGAAAGGTGCGCCGTTTAGTGTCCCTTGTCCGTGAAGTCGAGCCAAGGCTCCAGTCCCGCTCAGGATTGTCCATTGTCCACTCGCTACCTTAGTGGTCATGCTGCCTTTCAGGTTCAAGATAGAGTTCAGGGTCCCCGATTGGCCCGCAAAGGTGCAGCTGCATGTTGACAAGTGCTGAGCGTTGAATGAGCCATCACGATGCACTACTAGTGTGGCATAGTCGACACCGGTTCCGGCAAGCGTTCCTGTGAGCAAGGTCGTAACGGTCACCGTGTAGATGGTGTTGTTGTCAGCGAAGGAGATGCTCGTGAACGTAAATGAGGTTCCTGCTATGAACCCGCTGGCTGTTGTCGGCGGCGTTCCTTGAGCTGAATGCACGAGCCATGGAAGCGCGAGGGCAAGAAACAGGACCTTGACGAATTTCATGCTCTCTCACCCCTCCGCGAAATGTTTGAGGTTAAAGAAGTGATTCGTCCAACAGGACATAAGGGATGACCAAGTGTCCAAGCGGAGGCAATTGTTTCTAAGGTCGAACATTTTCGCCCTGGGCGTCCTCACCCCTTTCACAATGGTCGGAGCAGCGGTTGCCGTCTTAGCGCAATCGTCCGGGGGGGTTTTCCGGCCTTTCCCCTATGTGCTGGTTTCTTTGATTCAAAATCACACCTATCCCTCCAAGAGTCCTATGCTCTCCAGGCTGATGTGGTCTCGCATCCCGCCTCTCTGACCACGAAAGATTGGGCCAAGGAATGATAATCATCTTAGGATAGATCGCATAGTTCTGTTGGTCATCTTAGGACGAGGGCGAGGAACGGGAGTGCGCCGATGAAGTTCGGGATGGTGTGAGCAAGCAAGCTCAAGTAGACGTTCCGCTTCCACCACACCGGGTAGACCAGCAGCAAGGATAGACACAGAATGGAAGGATAGTTCCAAGGCTGCCAGAAGTGGTATGCCATGAAGAGGAACCCGTTCAAGAGAGGTGCCGCGCGTACCAGTTTGGAGATGGAGGGAAGAAGATGGCCCTTGAAGTACAGTTCCTCCATGAACGGGGCCACAACTCCGTCTAGAACGAGCCGTGCACCCCTGTGACAATCAGTGCAGACTTGGAATATTTTGTGAAAACTACATCGAAGTAATACCAGTTAGGCAGCCAAGAGAGAAGTGTCCCGGGCAACGACTGGTCAACGGTGGACAACACGACCGCGATCAAGATTCCAAAGAAAACTAATACCGGAATAGTCAGTAGATACAAGCGGAATCGAAGTTTCTCGCGATAAGGAACGATCCCCCACAGTGAAAAACGTCCGGTCCTCCTTTTGGCCTCGCGAAACATGTGCCCAAACTCGAACGGAACAAGGACAAACAATCCAGCTAGAAGCAGGGCGAACAACGATGGGAATCCATTCACAACAACGACCGGTGCGATAACTACATAGAACAGAACTGCCAAGAATCCCGGTAGCAAGTGCAGAACTACGGAACTGCCTACTGAATGTTGAGCGGTCTCATCGGGAAGCATCCCCATCCATCCCCATCCGGAATGTTAGTACCTTAGATGAAGGATTTGCGCATTACCCTCTAATTCTTGAGACGAAAGATTACTTACCTAAGTAAAGAGAACAAGGACTAATCTACCGGCTAGAGTTTGGTTTGCAATTTGAACAAATACTATGGTGCTGCTCTCCCTCGCACTCCAAAACTAGCCTGCTCAACAACACCAAAGGCTGGTGTGAAGGAACAACCAACCAAGCCGAACGCCACTTCACAGCAAAAGTTTATGCCAAATAGTAGAATGGACTCACGTCCACCCTCCCTTTCTTAGAGACTCGCTCCATATCACCGTCGTGACCCGTCTTCGTCACAGCCCGGCCCGGTTTTGGAAATCTCAACTGCACCGGAGAAGTAGTTCGCACCATCATCCCATCCGCAACCTTCCCAAAGGACGGAACTGCCCACCTCTAAAAGGGACAAAAAATGGCGGTTCCGGCCACCCGCAGTCCTCACAGCCCTAACTTTGCTAGTCTAGTAGAGTGAAGAGCATTATTGCTAGCTTCCTATCCCCATCGAGTCACAATAGGAACAGGACCTGTCAGAAACAGACGATAAAACCCGCCTCAGCCTTTTCTTGGTCGAGGAATGGAGTCCGCGGCCGCGGCCAATTCATAGGATCGCATCTTTGAGGTTGCTTGAGAAAGACGCGGAATGAAATAGATAGATTGAATTGGGAAATACCTTAAATTGAATCCCCGATCCAAGAGCGGCCGAGGAAAGATGAGAATCGCTAGTCTCGGAATCGCTCTTGCTCTCATCGCTGCTTGGTCAATGCTAGCGCCCGCGTCGATCGTACGGGCCGACTCTGGATCCCGAAGCTACCAGTTCCTAGTCGGAAGCGGCCTGCTCTGCGAGCTTGCCCCAAATGCCTGCCCCGACATCACGATGGCCGCCAACGGGGACACAGTTGCGCTCAGTGGCGGTGGTACTTTCAGCCTCCGACCTTTCACCGCTGCCGGTAGCGGCAGCTTCGTCCACAAGTCAGCTTCAGGCGAAGTCAGAGGAGCTGGAACATGGATAGTACTCAGGCTGCTCGCGTTCCACTCGTTCGGAGACGCCACGCCTCAGGGATTGCCCTCTAATCTAGAGGGAGGCCAGCTAGTGCTGCGGGTTCAGCTTCAAGTCAACGGAACCCCTGTGTTCACAGGAATCCTCAATGTGGACTGTGAACTCGGAAGCGCGCCACACGGCCAATCTGAGGGATTCACTCTAAACGTTCAGGGCGCCATCAATTTCAACAAGAAGGTAAGCGGCTTCACAGTCTTCATCAGGACCTAAGGGCACATCTCTAACAGGCCCTCGCTAAGTGGGCCGCCTGCTCTTTTTCCTTATGGTTTGAGCCCATACACTTCCGGATTTTATAGGTAGACGCCAAAACAATAGCCGCCACGATGAAGCATCGGGAAGTAACACAGAATGCCAGACCAGGACAGCCGAAGAGGCCGGAAATGTCTCGGATAAATCTGCTAGTCCATGGGCCTCGTGTATGCCTTCATCATAGAGAAATAACGTCAGAGTGAGCACTATAATGAACGTTCAGGTCGCAACCCCCTCTGAAGAACGCGAGCGGGACGGACACTTGCAATCCCAAACACGAATCTTGAATTAGGGAAAGCCCAGGGATGTGAGTCGTTGGCCTGGAATTTCGGTTCATGCTCTCGGAATCAATGTCTCGATTCCCTCGGGTGTATGGAGGTACTACCTCGGGCTCTCACGGAAGGACTAGGCAGTCTTGTTCTTCCGCAAAATCCCGGTCGAAGGTCAGCAGTCGTTCACCTACTGACCTAGCGGCGGCAAGCAAAAATCCGTCTACAAGACCGAAGCTTCTGAAACCCTTCTTCCGTCGCTCATTCTTGATCCGTGACCCTTCTAAACAGATGTCTTCGTCGAGCGGGATAATATTCGCAAGCTTCTTTACTTCTTCGACCCTCTCCCTTACCGGAACATCGTTTGCAAAACACCAGTCCGATAGTTCAGCGAGCTGGACTACAAACACGTAGAGCTCTTCTTCCCCAATCCGTCTCTGGATCAATTTGAACTCCTTTGAAGTCTTAATATGCCGTAGGACCTCGATGACAACACTAGTGTCCAGAAGCAACTAGAATCTGTCCTGTTTCTCTCTTACAAACGGTCGGGCTTTCCGGTCTATGCCCGCGATACTTTCCAACCTGGTTTCGCGCGCGGCCTTCGGAATCGCTAGTGAGAGCTTAATCATGTCTCCTTCGCTCGCACCTGATTCCTCCAGCAGCTCCTTCGGTATTATTACCGCCATGGAATTCCCTATTATCTGGTTATAACGTAATAACTATTTAAGCCTGGCCCTTAGAAGCTCTCGAATCCCTTCAGTCTGAAGGCTCCGCATGTGGTCGGCCCGCCCACCCCCGGCTCCAAGGGAACCGAATTTGAGATGCGGTTCCCACAACAGCTTGAGGATCCTCAAATTGGATTCATGGGTTCCAAGCAGGGAACTGAACTCACTCAACCTATGCTAGTCTGTTCATCGCGGTTGCAGATCTTCTTTGGTCGAGCTGTTGATTCTTAGCGTGTAGTGGATCTGTTTCCGGAATTGCTTGAACCCTAGGCTTTCATACAGATGTCGAGCCACGTCGTTAGTCTCCGCTGTTGCTAGAAACACGTTCTTCGTTCCGAGTGCTTTCAGACTTTCTAAAGCATAGAGTATGAGTTGTCTGCCTACCCCTTGCCCTTGGAACTTTTCTAGGACCTGAACCTCCCTGATGTGGGCAAAGTTTTCAACATGTGGAGCGAAAAACGGCTTCTCGCCAAGATGCCAATAAAGGAAGCCGGCATATTCCCCACCGATTTCTCCGATGAGCAGCCAGTCAAATCGAACCTCTTGAATCTTGGTTACGTCACAGAAGGGATCACCTAAGTTGTCCAATGGACCATGGTGGCGTTCTATGCTCGGGAGATCTGACTGAAGGTCTACTGACTCGTCCGGAAATGGCAGATGGGTCGAGGCCTGGTCCAGGTCCAGTGAAACAGTTTTGATTCCCCGTTCACTTGACTTCGCCAATCTTTCCTCGTCAATGTCAACTCCGACAGCCTCTTTGAAGCCCAAAGTGTTCTTGAG